>DATGGK010000171.1:0-13020 GCA_035308565.1 Planctomycetota bacterium
TGCCGGTCGCGTCCGACGAACGTGCCCACCACCGGCACGCGCAGCATCGCCGCCGCGCTGATGACTTTCTTCAAATGCTCCGCCACTTGCTGCCGGTGCTCTGCGTCAGCATGAAGTGGATTCGGATAATAGCCCAGCGACGAAATCTGAAGCCCCGTGCGCTCGAGCAAGCGCGCGATTTCGTCGGCGCGCGATTGATTCAGCGCCGCCACGTCGATGTGCGTCACGCCCGAATAGCGCCGTTCGGATTTGCCCACCGGCCAGCAGGCGATCTCCAACATGCCGAAACGATTCGCGCTCGCCCATTCCGCAAGCGCTTCCAGCGAAAGCTGCGGCAGCGCCGCGCTCATCAGTCCCAGTTTCATCGGTTAGCTCCATTGATGCCCGCTTTTGAATCGTTGCCTTCCTTCATTTCGTCGCATCCCAGAAATTTCCGCTCATCACAATCATGCACAGCATCGTCACGCTGTCTTCGTAATAATCCTCGTGGTCATTTCGCACCGCGTCGTAAACCGCATTCAAGAAATCCTGGCTGCCGGGATCGAGCATCGCCGCGACGCCGGCCGGCGCCACAAAAAACGAGGTGAAGAAATTGCTGTTGCGCACGGGCTTTCCGGCAAGCGTGTATCCCGCTCGGATTTTCATCGGATCGCCGCCGCTGACTTTTTTGAAGAACGCCGCCATCTTCAGCACTTCCGTTTTCGACGTTGCGTCGCCGTTGATCAGTGCGTCCGTCCCGATGCGCCACGGGTCGCGCCCGGCATTGTAATAGTACGCGCCATCGAGCGGTCCTTCGAGAAATCCGCCCGGCGCCGGCTTTGGCTTCTTGCCAGCCTTCACGATAAAATCCGGCAGCAATCCCGATTCGATGCTGTAGGTCGCTTGAATCGAATCGATGACCGTTTGAGTTCTGTTCACAACATCCGTCCACGCCGCATCGGACGTGAAGCGCCCGTACGCGCGAAAATGGCCGAGCATGAAATCCGACGAGCGCGTGGTGAATTGCGTGTAGCGTTTGCCGCTGGTGTCGTTGACCCAATCGCCCAGCAGCGGCAGCCGGCTCTGCGCGCCGATCGTCGCCGCCAGAATCCCCGCGATGCGCGCATTCGCCGCCGCCGCGTAATCGACCGTTCCCGAACTGCCCCACTGCGCATCGGCGAGCATTAATCCATACGCAATGTCCGCATCGCCGTCGAACGCGCTGTCAATCCCGTGCTTCTCAATTTCCGGCACTTCCCACGCCATCAAGCGGTTCTCGATGTGGCTGGGATGCGCCATCGCGAATTCGTACAGCCCGTCAAAAATTTGCTGCGCATTCGCATCGTACCCCGCCATCAGCGGCACGATCACCATTCCAAAGCCCTGACCCTCCGAAACGGTGCGAGCAGGATTCGTCGAGCCAAACGAAATGCGGTACATCGTGCGCCCATCGCTTGTGGTACCCGCCGCAATCACGTACTTTTTCCAGTAATCGTAAAATGCGCGCACGTCGTCATCGAGCTGGGCTTGCGTGCGGTGATTGGGAAGGATTGAGCCGGGGGCGTAGGGGGTGTGAGCGGGGAAGGGGTGAGAGGGGTCGGCGGCGGAGGCGATGATGACGAGAAAATTCAAAAGAATGGTGGCTGCACCGCGAATGACGAGTTTTAAACGCATCTGGCATCCCATTGCTATCGGCGATTGTAAATTCGTTGCAGGATTTACCTGATAGCTTCGTCTTAACATCGCCGTTCAAATCTGCAGGAGAGTCTCCATGCATCTGTCGCAACCGCGCGCACGCCTGAAAGAATTGGCAGCCGCCCTCATAACGCTGTCCTTTTGGATTCTCCCCAATACTGCGTCTCATGCAATGAACTTATACTCCTATGACCTCGACTCTCTTGTTTACATGAGCGCTGAGATCGTCGAAGCCACGCTCGGTGAAAATTATAAGAAGGACAATCTGTCTCTTGTTGACGTCAATATAACCAAAGTTCACAAGGGGTCCTTCAAAGAAGGACAGACTATTGCTGTCACTGCGATGGATTTCTATCGCAAATCGGATGGATCGGTTCGAAAATCTGCGGCGCTGGAACGTGGCGACAATGTTTTTATGTTTCTTTCCAAAGCGGGCAAGACATTCCTTTATGATATCCCGGCAGACGCCGAAATTTATTGGACCGCTCCCTCGGGCCTGAAATTAGTCAATGAAAACAAGGTGCTGGGCTTTGCGCAATTCGACAATCCGGGACCGTATGTTGCGATGTATGAAATGAAAGGCAAGGCGCCGACGATCGAGGAATACAGGTTACAAATTGCGAATAGTGCCAAAAAAGTTAATGGGTGGGCAGCGCAGTTTAAAGCGGAGCCGTCGCCGAAAGATATCCCGTGGTTGACTGCGCTGCTGAAGGAGCGAGTCGCGACGTGGCAGCGGGAAGCTTTTTTTTCAAGGGACCATATCCGGGAAATGGCGGAGGCGAGAATCGCAAATTTGCACGATCCGGACGCCATCAACGATGCACTTTGCATTTTGGCCGAATTTAGATCGGACATCCTTGCAAGAGGCCTTGGTACTCCCGCAGGGCGCGAATACATGCTGAAAAAAATCGGCAACCAACAGGAAAACATTGAGACCCGCATTCGTTTCGCTCAAATGTTGTACGAAGCCGGATATGTGTACCGCTCAGTTAACGAAAAGATCGCTTCGAATTCGTGGAAGCCGACCGGAAAGGCCGAGGGTGAGAATGCACGCTATATAGCTCGAATTGCGGAGCTCGCTTTGGCCAACCAATCTCACGAGAAACTGTGCTGTGCGCTCATTCACTCGATCAAAATCTTTGCGTCCAGCATCGTTCAGACAAAAGAGCCCGTCACAACGAATGATTACCAATCCGCGCTAGTTATTCTAAAAAAGCTTTACGACGCAAAGCCGTCACAAGAAATTCAATATGAAATCGAATTGGCAACCAGCGGCAATGCCGCCGCCTACGAAAAGCTCGGCTCTTCCTGTGGATCAATCATAACAAAGCTGCGTCTTCCGAGCGCAGGTCAGAATTTTGGCGAATTGTTTCCCGGAGAAATCACAATTGCATACGAAGCGCACACTTTAGCGAATCTAGAATTGGATGAGCCTTCAGTAGTGTTCGCAGACACAAATGGGAAAGTGCTTGCATCGGCTCCGTTGCGCGGTCGCTACGAATTCGGTCACAAAGGCCGGCAAGGGGGAGGATCGACGATTATTCGCCGTCCAAAATCGCTGCCTTCCGGCACATACCGCATTTTTCTACAATTCGCTCACGATGGAAAGGTCATCAGCGAAGGCCATTACTGTGAAATAGAAATCTGAAGATTCTCACTGCACCTTCGTCTTCTCCGGCCCAATCGTCTTCTTAAACTCCTCCAGCGCCTTTTGCTCTTCCGTCTTCTCTCCGGTCGCCGCCGGCGCCGCGCCTTCGGCTTTTTTGTCCAGGCCCAATTCCATTTTGAATTGCTTCAGCAGTTCCTGTCCTTCCAACTGCTGCGCTTTGGCTTCGATTTCCATGCTCTTCACGTCCATGCTATCGACAGCCGATTGAATTTTGCCTTCGGCCGTGGCGGATTTTTCTTTGAGCTTCTCGATCATCTCCTGATGCGTCGCGTCCACGCCGGCCACTTCGAACGATTGGAATACGTCGGCCAATTCGCTCTTCCATTTCGCCGATTCCGCTTCCTTGATTGCCGCCATCGCCTCTTCGGTTTTGGCTTTCATCGTGCGCATGTAATTTTCTTTGAGCTTCAACAGGCCTTCGTAACCCGTGCGCGCGGACGCGAGCTGCCCGTTGGTTCGCTCCATCGAATCCTGCTTTTGTTTGAGCTGCACCGCGTACTGCCCCGCAAGGCCTTCTTCGCCGGCCAACAGCGCCGATTTCACGCGCGCCGTTAGCCGCGCGATGTCCTGCTTGTTGCTGTTGACTTCATCTTCCAGCCGCACGATGCCGCCGCGCGCTTTGGCGATGCCCGTGTTCATCTCCGGCACTTTGTCCTGCATGTCGCGGATGTTCTGCTGCAGGATCAGCTTGGGGTCTTCGGCCATGCTGATGAAATTGCCAATGAATGACCGAAACACCCGTTTGATGCGTTCCCACATGATAATAATGCCTCCGCGAGTGGCCACTATGCTACGGCGATTGACAGGCGCGTCAAATCGCCAAATCCGCTGGGAGTATGAGAGTTCGAGAGTATGAGAGTCAGAGAGTTTGAGAGTCAGAGAGTCTGCGAGTCAATGTGTGGCACCCAATTCCTTTACTCTCCACTCTCATGGTCTTGTACGCTCACACTCTCGTACTTTCAGACTCTCGCACTCTCATACACTCTCCCACTTGTCAACAACAAGCCCAGCGATTAAAAAAGGCGCCATGATCGATCTGGAGAAGGAATTTCGCACGCTCAAACTGCTCGCGTCCGCGCTGATCATCATCGGCGCAGGGCTGAGCATTGGCGGTTTTGGCGCGGCATTTTTTTTCAGCGACGAGAAGCGCCCGACGCCGCCGAAAGTCACTATGCCCGAAGAAGCGGCGAATCCGGACGGCGATGCCGCGGCGCCACCGCCGCACAAGGATTACAAGGCCCGTTTCAGCAGTTCGCTGCGCAGCATGTCCATACCCTCCGGCGCGCTGGGCGTGATCTTTCTGCTCTGCGGCATCGTGCTGCGTGTCATCATCCGCAACAACATTGACGAAAAGGACGAAACCGAGCCCAGCCCAGAACTTTTCAAAGCCTACGCCGAACAATTGGTCATCGCCGAACGCCAGCGCGAAAAAGACCGGCAGCGCAAGCGGATGAAGTAGAGTGCTGAGTGCTGAGTCCAGAGTGCTGAGTCACGGCGGCGGCGCGCTTCGCGCGCCTTTTTTATTGCTGGGGAATTGTTATGTTGAGACTGCGCCCGTTTGTCATCGCAAACTTAGTTTTTATTCTCGCTGGAGTTTCCAGCGGCGAGCCGGACACAAAACCTCCGCTCTGCATCAGCGGCCGTTATCCTCATCTGGCCATGTTTAATCAGAATGGCGAATGTGGTACCGGAGCGCTGGCCGTGTGGGCCGACCGATTGTGGGTCATCACTTACGGCCCGCACATGGAACACGGCAGCGACGACAAGCTCTATGAAATCGACGAGCAACTCAACCGCATCACGCGTTCCGAAAGCGTCGGCGGCACGCCCGCTGACCGCATGATTCACAGAGAATCGAATCAACTGATCATCGGCCCGTATTTCATCGACGAAAAACGCAACGTCCGCGCGATCTCGCCGAAGGCGATGCCCGGCCGCATCACCGCCGCCTTTCGCTCGCTGACCGATTCCGCGAACAAAATCGATTTCTACATGATGGAAGGATCGCTCTGGGAAGCCGATGTCAAAACGCTGGACGCGAAACAGCTCTTTGAAAAGCCCATTCCCGGCTGGCACGGCAAAGGCGCATACAGCGGGCAAGGGCGACTCGTGTTCGCGAACAACGGCGAAACGCCCGTCGGCAACAAGAAATTCACGCCGCTCACCGGACCCGAAACCAAGGATGCCGAGAACGCCGGCGCGCTCGCCGAATTCGACGGCAAGAACTGGCGCTTGATCGAACGCCGCCAGTTCACCGACGTCACCGGCCCCGGCGGCCTCGACGGCGCGCCCGCGGAGAACGCGCCGCTGTGGGCCATCGGCTGGGACGAGCGCTCGATCTTGCTCGAAGTTCGCGATGCCCGCGACGGCGCGTGGCACAAATTCCGCTTGCCGAAAATGGATCTTTCCTATAACGCGAAACACGGCTGGTACACCGAATGGCCGCGCATCCGCGAAGTGATGGGCGGAAAATTCCTGATGAACATGCACGGCGGCTGGTTCGAATTTCCGAAAACAATGAGCGCGTCGAATTACGGCGGACTCAAACCGCTCGGTTCGTATCTGAAGATCACTGGCGATTTCTGCGCGTGGAAGGACAGGATCGTCTTCGGCTGCGACGATCTGGACACGTCCGAATTTCGCGGAACTTCCGCGGCGTTTCTCGACGCGCAATCGCAATCGAATCTTTGGTTCTCGACTTGGGACGGTCTGTCGCGTTGCGGACGCTCGGCGGGCTGGGGCGGGGTGTGGCAAGGCGACATGATCGCCGCCGGCGTTCATTCCGATCCGTACCTCTTCGGCGGATTCACTCGACGCGTGCTGCATCTCTCGCACGATTCCGATCAAAGCGCGACGTTTGCGATTGAGATTGACGCCGACGGCACAGGCAAATGGAATCTCTACAATCGCATCGACGTTCCCGCGCACGGCTACGCATTTCATATTTTTCCAAACGATACGCCCGGCCAATGGGCGCGCGTTTCTGCTCTTCAAAATGGAGCGAACGTCCACGCGTCATTCCATTACGGTCCCGGCGGCGGCGCGGAAACCACACGCGGCGATTTTGATGCATTGGCCGATGCTGGCTCGCCCGGCGCGGTTGTGGGGGGACTGGTTTTGGCGCGCGGGGAAAACAAAGGCACGCTGGCGTTCGAAGCGCAAAAGCTCGACGCCGGCAAAATCGCAGCGCTCGGCGTGTTCGAGATATCTCCGGAGCTGTCATTTCATCAGGCCGATGAATCGATCCTCAACAAACAGCCAATGCCCGCGCCAAGCTTCGAAATCTCAACGGACGACGCATCCGTGATCGTCACCGAGAAAGAAAAAAAGGCCACGCGCCGCTTTCGTCTGCCGAAGTCAGACGCAGCCTACGATCGTCTCGAACTCATCCCCGCGCGGCAGATTCGCGAAGTCGTTACCGAACGCGCGCTGCTCAACGCTCACGGTACTTTCTACATGCTCCCGCGCCCGACGGCCGGCGGCGTCGAAGCCATGAAGCCGATCTGCACGCATGGCAAACGCATCTTCGATTTCTGCTCGTGGCGCGGGCTTCTCTGCATCTCCGGCACCAAAGCGGACGCGAAACCCGACGCGCATTACTTCCCCTGGCCAGGCAACAACGCCGGCCTCTGGTTCGGCGACATCGACGACCTCTGGAAAATGGGCAAGCCTGTCGGTGTCGGCGGGCCCTGGAAAAACACCGCCGTCAAAGACGGCGCGCCGAGCGATCCCTATTTGATGACCGGCTACGACAAAAAATCAATCGCGCTCGCGCACGACGCTCAGAAAGAAGTCACGTTCACGATCGAAGTGAATTTCGATTTCAGCGGCTGGCACAGTTACCAGAAGATCAAAGTGCCCGCCGGAAAAACAATCGAGCACGAATTCCCGGCGGGCTACAGCGCGCATTGGCTGCGCGTGCTCGTCGATACCGATTGCTCCGCGACGGCGCTGTGCAAGTATGAATAAATCATAGCGGGCAATTGATCGGCGGAGATCTTATCGCCCGATTTCCGCCAGCGCCGCTTGCGCTTTCTTTCGCATCGACGATTCAAACGAAATCTGTTTCAGCGCAATGTGCCGTTTCACTTCCGCATCCTTCAGCTCCAGCCGCAACGCCGCCGGCATTCGTTTGCTTGCCGCGTCCAAATTTCCGCCCAGCGCCCGCGCCATGCCCGACACCGCGCGAAAGTAGCCGAGCTGATTCGCAATCTTTTTGCAGCCGCTGAGCAGCGCCGCCAGCACTTCCGCGCGCTCCTCGATTTTCAACGCCGGATGCGCGCCGACGATCTCGCCCCACTCGTCGAAAAATGGGCCGAGCGGCAGCAGAAAGTCCGGCGACGAGCGCAGCGCGCGGACTTCACGCAGCGGATAATGGCGATGGCCTTCCGACGAGAGGATGCGCTTATAAAGGTGCGCGGCGATCTGAAATGTGCCGCCGTACGGCGCGCTATTTTCGTGGTGCAAGCGTCCCGCCTGCACGTGCAGCCAGGACGGCTGCACCACGGGTCCAGTATTCTCGTGCGCCAGCCGCCCGAAGCGCACGCGGTATGGCGCGTATTTTTCGTGCTGGCTCCAAAACGAAATACCCTGATCCATGTCGCCGCAATTGTGCGTGAGGCTGCTCGACAAGCGCAGCAGGTCGATTTCGCGATCCTTCATTTCAAGCACATGCCGAAACTCATGCGCCTCGCGCGCGAACTCCGCGTCGATCGCCGCCGCCGCCTTCTCCGCGCATTCCGCATCGTCGTGCTTCACGAAGCAGCCCAGCGCGCCGCCGAGCACACCGAGCATTTCGCCGTTGTGCCCGCTCACCGGGCCGACGCCGGAAAGTTGCGTCGCGCGCGTCGAGATTTTTGAAACGTCCCACTTCATTGCATGGAGCGTCAAATCCAACATGCGCCGATACTGCGCAGGCTCCTCGCGCGCCTGCCAGAGCACGCCGCGGATTTTCGAATCCACATCCGTCGGAATAAACGTCGCCACCGTTCCGTGATGACACGCCAGACACAGCGCGAAATAATCCAGGCGCTCTTCCGGAGTCGGGTTGTTGCTCGCCCGCAACGTGTGCGCGTGCAGCAGAATGTCGAGCCAGCCGAACGGATGAGCAGCCATGTCAACAAGTCGCGTCGGCCGCGTGGCAGAATGGAGTGCCGGCATCCTGCCGGCAGGCGGCGCTGCCATTCCTGCGGGCGTTGGCGAGTCCGGGCCGGCTGGAAGCCGGCGTTCCAGGGGCCTCCACTTGGCATAGCTTAAGAATGGTTCTTTGAAAAAAAACGGCGCTGTATTTCGAACGAGGCTCAACAAATTGCCCGGGCCGATGGTGCCGTTGAATTGCGTGAGGTCGTCCATTCAGAAATCTTTTTGATGCGCGGTGCAATGAATTTTGTGTACACTTCCGGCGATACGAAACCCATTTTAGCGCCGCCGTGCGGCAACTCAAAGAGGTCTTCGCATGAAACCCATCGTCCAAATCTCCCTCGACATCGTGAACATCCCCGAAGCGCTCGACACTGCCGCGCTGGCCATGCGCGCGGGCGTCGATTGGCTGGAAGCCGGCACGCCGCTGATCATCGCCGAAGGCATGAACGGCGTGCGCGCGCTGCGCGAAAAATTTCCCGGCACGCCGATTGTCGCCGATCTAAAGACGATGGACGGCGGCTACCTCGAAGCGGAACTGATGGCCAAAGCCGGCGCGACGCATGTCGTCGTGATGGAACGCGCGCATCCGGAAACGATCAAAGTCGTGGTCAAAGCCGGACGCGATCTGGGCATTAAAGTCATGGGCGATAACCTCGGCGCGTGCGATATGGTAGCTGCGGCGAAGCGCCTCGAAGATTTGGGCTGCGATTTCATCATCCATCACATTGGCTTCGACGAACGCCGCGGCATCGTTGCCGCCGGCGGGCGCTGTCCGAGTCCGCTCGACCAATTGCGCGAAGTCGTCGCCGCCGTCACTAAGCCCGTGCAGGCCGTCGGCGGATTGAGCGTCGAGCAGGCGATTCGCACGCCGGAATACGGCGCGCCGCTGGTGGTATTGGGCGCGCCGCTGGCGATCGACGCGGACTCGTTCAAAACCGCGGGCGGTAATTTGGAGAGCAAGCTGCGGTTTATTTGTGAGAAAGTGCATGCGTACGGAGAGTGAAGAGCGACGCTGAAGTGGAGCGCCGGCTTCCAGCCGGCCCGGTGGTAGGACGCGCGTTAAATCGGAGCGCCGGCTTCCAGCCGGCATCGGTCGCGGAACAAACGTTAGTTAAGGATGGAACTTTCCGATGCAAGAATCCACGAAAGAGACTCGCCCTAAAGGCTGGTATTCCCGTGGCTATCTTCCGCATTTCGACAAACCTGACATTGTTCAAGCCGTTACCTTTCGGTTAGCGGATTCACTCCCTGCGAACTTTCTGGATCAATGCGAGAGTCAGCTTCGCCATCTGCCAAAGGCGCAAAGGAATGCTGAGAAAGCAATGCGCATCGCCAACTTCCTCGACCGTGGCCACGGGTCATGCTGGTTGAGCAATCGGAGTGTGGCGGAGACAGTTGAAAACACCTTGCTTTATTTCAACGAGAAGCGGTATGTCCTTTTAGCTTGGTGTGTAATGCCAAACCATGTCCATACGATGATCGAAACGAAAGACGGATTTCCGCTCGCCGATGTTATTCACTCTTGGAAATCGTTTTCCGCTAAGGAATCAAATCGGATTTTGAGCCGGACCGGCGAGTTCTGGATGCGCGACTATTTTGACCGGATTGTTCGCAATGAATTTCACTATCAAAATGCATTGAATTATATTGAAGAAAACCCTGTAAAGGCAGGTCTGGTTGCGTCACGCGAGGAGTGGCGAAGGAGCAGCGCTTGGAAAGGGCGGAAAAATGAACATGAGTAGAATTGAAAAACGAGGCGAGCGTCTGGGGTGGTGCGGGCCGGCTGGAAGCCGGCGTTCCATTTGCGTCTGGATTACCGCAGCAATTATTTGTCTCATTAGCTCCCTTCCCGCCGCCGAAAAGCCCGACATCCTCCTCATCCTCGCCGACGACGTTGGCTTCTCCGACATCGGCTGCTACGGCTCCGAAATCCAAACGCCCAATCTCGATAAACTTGCAGCGAACGGTTTGCGCTTCACGCAATTTTACAACACCGCGCGCTGCTGTCCCACGCGCGCGGCGCTGATGACGGGCCTCTACTCGCACCAAGCCGGCATGGGGCACATGACGGAGAATCACAACGATCAAGATGGTTACCGCGGCACGCTCAACAAGACCTGCGTGACGATCGCTGAGGTGCTGAAGCCCGCCGGGTATCGCACCTACATGACCGGAAAGTGGCACGTTACCGCGCAGACGAATCCGAATGGTTCGAAAGAGTCGTGGCCGATTGGACGAGGATTCGAGCGCTATTATGGGACGATCATGGGCGCCGGAAATTATTTCGACCCGGCGCTGCTGACGCGCGACGCGACGCCGATCACGCCGCTGGTCGATCCCGATTACAAGCCCGCGCGGTATTATTACACGGACGCGATCACCGATAATTCGATCCGTTTCATCGACGATCACAAGCGCGATGACGCCGATAAGCCCTTTTTCCTCTACGTGGCGTACACAGCCGCGCATTGGCCGCTGCACGCGCTCGACGAAGACATCGCGAAGTACAAAGGCAAATACGACGCCGGCTACGACGCCATCCGCAGAGCGCGCTTTGAACGCATGAAGCAGCTCGGCGTGATCGATCCGAAATGGAATTGGAACGAGACCGTCGGAAATTGGAATGCGGTTGCGAACAAAGAGTGGGAAGCGCGCTGCATGGAAGTGTACGCCGCACAGATCGACCGCATGGATCAAGGCATCGGCCGCATTGTCGCGGCGCTTGAAAAAAACGGACAGCTTCAGAATACGCTGATTTTCTTCATGCAGGACAACGGCGCGTGCGCCGAAATAATCAGCCGCTCCGGCAAAGAAGAACGCCCGGGAAAACCCACGTTCGAACCGATGAAGCCCGGCGAGTTTTTTCTGAACACTCACCCGAAGCAAACGCGCGACGGCCGGCCGGTGCTTGGCGGCACCGCCGTTTTGCCTGGACCGGACGACACGTTCATGTCTTATGGGCGCGATTGGGCCAACGTCAGCGACACGCCGTTTCGCGAGTACAAACATTGGGTCCACGAAGGCGGCATCTCCACTCCATTAATTGTTCACTGGCCCGCCGGCATTAAAGCGCACGGCGAATTGCGCGCTCAGCCCGGGCATCTGATCGACATCATGGCCACCTGCGTCGATGTCGCCGGCGCGGCGTATCCGGCTGAATTCAATGGCAACAAAATCACGCCGCTCGAAGGCAAAAGCTTGCGCCCCGCGTTCGACAACAAGCCGATCGAACGCGACGCGATTTTTTGGGAGCACGAAGGCAACCGCGCCGTGCGCGACGGAAAATGGAAGCTTGTCGCCAAAGGCCCCGGCGGGAAGTGGGAACTTTACGACATGGAGGCCGACCGCACCGAAACGCAGGACCTCGCTTCGTCGCAGCCGGGCAAAGTCGAAGAACTCACCGCCAAATGGGAAGCATGGGCCAGGCGCGCGCATGTCATTCCGTGGATTTGGAAGCCGCAATATGGCGCCAAAGACGACGGCACGGCTCAGCCCGCGAAAAAGAATGTTCGCGGAAAATTTTCATCCGAGACGAAATTTGAACTCAAGCAAGGCGACGACCTCAATGGCGAAACCGCGCCGGCGATAGGCGGAAAACCGTTCCGCATCGGCGCTGAAATCGAAACGATGGCGAAGGACGGCGTGATCATCGCTCAGGGCGGGACGGCCGAAGGCATCACGCTTTACATGAAGGATTCCAAACTGCATTTCACGCTGCGGCGCGGCGGAAAGATTTCGGATATTGCGGCGATACATGCGATTGCGATGAAAGCCGCGAAAATCGACGCACAACTTGCCGCCGATGGGTCGATGACGCTCAGTATCGATGGCCAGAAAATCGCGGAAGGCAAAGCGCCCGGCCTGCTGAATCGCACGCCCACCGATGGCCTGCAAGTGGGCAGCGACAAAAATGCCGCTGTGGGCGACTACGAAACGCCGTTCACGTTCGAAGGTAAAATCACGAAAGTCATTTTGGAACTAAAATAGCGTGATTTACGGCGGCGTTTGCACGCGAATTTCCTTGAGGTCGATCAGCGACGACGGCGGCGATTTCATTAGCCCGGTAAAATCGGTCAAGCTCGAAGAATCGTCGTCGAGAAAGAGCGTCGCATGCTTCTGACGGCGCAAAACCGACGCCGGACATTCCGTGCCGATCGGGCCGGTCAGCGCCGCCTTCACCGCCGCTGCTTTGCGCTTCTCCGGCACCACGCAAATAATTTTGTCCGACTTCAGCAGCGCCGGAACGGTCATTGTCATCGCGTATTGCGGCACGGCCTCGATCGACGGGAAATGCCCTTCGCCGACTTGCTGCTTGCGGCAGGCTTCGTCAAGCTTCACGATTTTGACCATCTCGTCGTCTTTGAAATTCGCGACCGGCGGATCGTTGAACGCCAAGTGGCCGTTCTCGCCGATGCCCATGCAGACCATATCCACGCCGGAGGTCGTGAGCAGCGCCTCGTAACGCAGACATTCGCGAATCGGCTCGAGCGCGTCGCCTTTGAGATAATTGAACGCGCGCGGCTTGATCTTGTCTT
>DATGGK010000172.1:0-6750 GCA_035308565.1 Planctomycetota bacterium
AGCGGATAATTCGGCGGCGTGATGCCCGCAACGACGCCGAGCGGTTCGCGCGTCGTGTAATTCAAAAATTGTCCCGGCAGCGAAAGCGGAATCGTTTCGCCCGTTAATATCGTCGTCCAGCCCGCGTAGTAATCCGTCCAACTCACGGCCGTCGCGACTTCTTTCTTTGCTTCCCACAGCGGCTTGCCATTTTCGAGCGTAATGAGTTGCGCGAGTTCCTCGCCGTATTTCTCGATCAGCGACGCGGCCTTTTGCAGCAGCCGCCCGCGTTCGTACGGCGAAATCTTGCGCCACGCGCCGTTGAACGCGCGCCGTGCGGCGCTCACGGCTTCGTTGGCGTCAGCTTTGTCGCCGGCGGGAAATGAACCGATGGCTTTGCCGGTCGCCGGATCGATCGATTCCAGCCGCTCGCCGCTGGCCGCTTCGCGCCACTGGCCACCGATGAGCATGTGCGCGGGTTTGGCGAGAAATGCTTGCACGGCCGATGTAGGACGGGCTTCCAAGCCCGTCCCGCTTTGCGCTTGAGTCGTGTTCATGGTCGTCACGCGATGAGATTGAGGTTGATCGAAATCGGGATAGCCGCCCGTGTCGCTCGACGGCCCGGGAAAGCCGATGCGCTCCCACACGCCAGGATCGCTCATGTACATCCCGCATACATCCCCGCGCAGCACGCGAAAAAACGCCGGCGAACTTTCGGCGAGCGCCGCGAGCAGGCTGTGAATTTCAGCGGCGTTGAGCGCGTCGATGGCGCGGCCGAATTCCTTCCGCGCAATAAGCGCGGCGTCATTGAGGCCATCCGCATAAATCGGCCCGTTGACGCCGCGCCTCATACGTTCGGCGATCGAAGCGCCGGCGTGAATGCTCGCCGCGCCCGCGTCCCGCGCATCGGCGGGAACGATGCCGTTGGCCAGCGCGCTGAGCGCGGCGATGTCAGCGAGGGAAACGGGCGTTTCGCTCATGTGTTACAACTCTCCTTTGCGCGCGGATTCGGCGATGTGACCGACGGCGCGATCGGCAATGGCCATCGCCGTCAGCGTCGGATTCACGCCCGCGCCGGTGACGAACACGCTGGTATCGCAGACGAAAAGATTCGGAATGTCGTGCGATTGGCAGCGCTCGTTCACGACTGATTTTCGCGCGTCGCCGCCCATACGGCATGAACCCATCGCGTGCGCGCCGTAATTGAGGCCGATGCGAATTTTGCGCGCGCCGGATGCGCTCATCAACTCGGAGGCTTTGTCGCGCGCGGCGGCGGCGAGTTTCACGTCGTTGGCGCCCCACTCATACGTGACGCGCGCCGCAGGAATGTCGCGCGCGTCGCGCATCTCCGGGTCGAGCGTGATCGTGTTGCGTTCGTCCGGCAATCCTTCCGCGTGCGCCCACCACGCTGCGGTGCGCGGGTAATCGTAGAGAAAATCCTTGAGTTCCGCGCCGAACGATTGACCGCTCAGGTTCGCGTACGTCGCCGGCGTCATCATGTACGACATCAAAACGAACCCGCGCGCGCAGCCGCGCCGCGCGTCGGATTTGTAAAAATCCTGGACCATCATGTGGCCCATCTGCATGCCTTTGAACGCATTCACCGGTTCGTCAAACGTGCCGAAGACCTGCCACGTCGGATGGCTCATGAAATTTTTGCCGACGAGGCCGCTGGAATTGGCAAGCCCATTCGGAAACGTCGTGTTCGCTGAAAGCAATAGCAGGCGCGGCGTTTCAATCGCATGTCCCGCCAGAATAACCGCGCGCGAATTAATGCGGTGCTCGCCGCGCCGCGCGTCAAGGTACTCGACGCCCGTCGCGCGGCCTTTTGCCGCGCTGTAATTAATGCGATGCACAAATGAATCGCTGATGATGCGCACGCCCATCTGTTCCGCGCGATTCAGATACGTGTTGGCCGACGTTGCCTTCGCTTCGGTCGGACAACCCGACGCGCACCAGCCGCAATAGATGCAGGCAGGCCGCCCGTCGCGCGCCTCGGAGTTGATTGCAATCGGCGGCGCGAACGGATGCGCGCCGAGTTTGCGCGCGCCTCGCGCGAGAACCTGCGCGTGCCAACTGAAACGGTGCGGCGGCATCGGCAGCGCATACGGTTCCGGTGCGAACGGCCCGCACTCGCCCGCCAGCCCGAATTCGCGCTCGATTTTTTCGTAATGCGGGCGCAGGTCGTCGTAACCGATGGGCCAATCCGCGCCGACGCCTTCGCTCGATTGCGTGCGAAAATCGTCGCGGTGAAAGCGCGGCATCACGCCCAGCCAGGTGAGCGTTCCACCACCGACACCCACGCCGCATTTGGGCACGACAAAATCGCGGCCGACAAAATTGCGCGGCTCGCTCCACATGATTTTGCCGGCATTCGCTTCAGAATTGCCCAGCGGATTGCTCGCGCCAAAGCGCTGTCCTGCCTCGACGATGGTGACGGAAAACCCGCGCGCCGCCAATTCCTTCGCGACCAGCGCGCCGCACGCGCCCGCGCCGACGACCGCCACGTCTGTCGTGTCATGCGGCATGACAAGTTCCCTTCACCGATTGAAATCAGCATACCGGTTCACGCAAATGTCGCCAAGGGCACTTCGCGGTCGATACGCCCTCTCCCTCCGGGAGAGGGTCGACGCATGTACTCATGCGCGGGGTGAGGGGAATTCGGAGCCCGGTGCGAACTCGCGCCACCCCCTCACCCCGCGAGCGAGTACGCTCGTCGGCCCTCTCCCTCCGGGAGAGGGGATTGTGCCGCAAGTCTAATGTTACAGTCAGGCTCGCTTGCCTGTTAGTTCCTTCGTAGTATAGTCACGCCACTCCGGAATTCATTTAATCATGATCATCGCCGTCCCAAAAGAAATCAAAGAGCAGGAAAACCGTGTCGCGCTGCTGCCCTCGGCGGCGTACCAGCTTGTCAAACGCGGGCACACCGTCATCGTCGAAACTGGCGCCGGCGCCGGAGCGGGATTTCCGGATTCGGATTACGTCGATGCCGGTGCGACCGTTCTTCCCGATCACGCGGCGCTGTTTGAAAAGGGCGAATTGATCGTCAAGGTCAAAGAGCCGCTGCCATCGGAGTATCCGCTGCTGCGGCGCGGTCAGATTCTGTTCACGTACCTGCATCTCGCCGCGAACCGCACGCTGACCGAGGCGCTGCTGAAATCCGGCGTGACCGCGCTGGCGTACGAGACGGTCGAAGTCAACAAGCGCCTGCCGCTGCTCGAACCGATGAGCGAAATCGCAGGCCGCATGTCGATTGTGGTCGGCGCGTATTTTCTGGCCAAGCACGCGGGCGGAAGCGGCACGCTGTTGGGCGGTGTGCCGGGTGTGCTGCCGGGACGCGTCGTCGTCATCGGCGGTGGCGTCGCGGGGATCAACGCCGCGCGCATGGCCACGGGGCTGGGCGCGGACGTGACGATTCTCGAAGTCGATCTGGAACGCATGCGTTTTCTGGACATCACGCTGCACACGGCTCACACGCTTTATTCGAACGAAACGCATCTGATGGAACTGTTGCCGAATGTGGATTTGCTGATCGGCGCGGTGCTGGTCCCGGGTGCGAAAGCGCCGAAGCTGATCAATCGCGCGATGCTGCGCCGCATGCGGCCGGGCAGCGTGCTGGTGGACATCGCGGTGGATCAAGGCGGCTGCGCGGAGACCACACGGCCCACCACGCATCACAATCCGATTTTCACCGAAGAAGGCGTGACGCATTATTGCGTGGCAAACATGCCCGGCGCGTACGCCCGCACCGCGACGCAGGCGCTGATCAACGTGACGCACCGCTACATCGAATTGCTCGCCGACCTCGGCTTGACGGAAGCCTGCCAGAAGCAGCCGGCGCTGCGCGGCGGGATCAACGTGATGGACGGAAAACTCACGTGCCAGGCGGTGGCGGAGGCGCATGGGATGGCGTATTCGGCGCCGTTTGCGTAAATGAATCGTTACACGTTAAACGTTATACGTTAAAGTTAGTAAACGCTGCGGAATCAGGACAACGTGTAACGTGTAACGTTTAACTGCTTTGGAGGACCCTTTGATCCACACCAAAGGCTTGACGCGCCGCTTCGGCAGACTCACCGCTGTCACTGGCGTGGCGCTGGAAGTGCCCGCGCGCACCATTTTCGGCTTCATCGGGCCCAACGGCGCTGGGAAAACCACGACGCTGCGCATGTTGGCGACGCTGCTGCGTCCAAGCTCCGGCGAAATTACGATCGACGGCGTCAATGCCACCGAGCGGCCGGGCGACGTGCGGCAGCGCATTGGCTATCTCTCCGATACGTTCGGACTGTACGACGACCTGAAAGTGTGGGAGTACCTCGATTATTATTTTGGCGCGTACAACGTCGAAGCGACGAACGACAAGCTAGACAGCGTGCTGGAACTCGTGCAGCTTGGGCACAAGCGCGAGGCGATGGTCGGCGCGCTTTCGCGCGGCATGCGCCAGCGGCTGGGGATCGCGCGCATGCTCGTGTACGAGCCGAAAGTGATTCTGCTCGACGAGCCGGCCAACGGACTCGATCCGATTTCGCGCATCGCGCTGCGCGATTTGCTGAAGACGCTGCGCGACCGCGGCACGACGATCATCGTCAGCTCGCACATCCTCACGGAACTCTCCGACATGTGCGATACGGTCGGGATCATGGAATTGGGCAAGCTGATCGTGTGCGGATCGATCGACAAAATCCTCGCCGAAACGCGCACGCACATTCATTTGATTCTGGAAGTGCTGGGCAAGCCGGAGGACGCGATCAAGGTGCTGGAGCCGCTGCCGGGGATCAGCGGAATCAAAATCGAGAGCGGGAAATTGGTCATGGGTTTCACGGGCACGCGCGACGATCTGCCTGCCGTGCACAAAAAATTGGTGGAGAGCAACGTGCCGGTGGTGGCGTTTTTTCCGAAGAGCGAAAATCTCGAAGATTTATTTCTGCGGCTTTCGACGGGAGCGACGAATTAATAATGATCCTGATCGACAATCCCGAATTGAAGCGGCTTGTCCGCTCGAAGCTGCGCGTGCGCGCGCTGATCTCGTACGGCGCGGCGGGGCTGCTGATTTTCGGCGGCGTGCTGGCGTTCGCGTATTTTGTGGCCAAGGAGAACCAGCACTTTTCGTCGAGTCCATTTTCGCTGGCCAAAGTGCTGCGCGATTATTTTTTTGTCGCGGCGGGCATTCAATTGGCGATGGTTTCGCTCTTCGGCACGGCGCTGGCGTCGCAAAATGTCACGCTGGAGAAGGAGCGCGGCACGTTCGATTTTCAGCGGCTTGTGGCGATGGGGCCTTGGCGGCTGACGGCGGGGAAATTGTTTGGCGCACCGGCGGAAGCGTTGTTGATGGCGCTGGTGGGCGTGCCGTTTGCACTCGCTGCGGGTTTGGGCGGCGGCATCCCGGCAAGCGGAGTGTTTCAGGCGGAACTGACGGTGTTTTTATTCGGAATCGCGGCCAGTTCGTTTGGGCTGCTCTGCTCGAGCATCGTCGAAAAAACGGCTCACGCGACGGGGCTGCTGGTGCTCGCGGGATTTGCGATTTACGTCATGATGGCCGCCTCGTTCAATTTGAATGTGAATTCGCTCTGGGACACCGCGAATCCCGTCTACATGCTCAAACAATTGATGGAGAGCGGGTACAGCCTGGGGTCGAACACGTTCCATTTCTGCGGCGTGGACGTGCCGATTATTTTCGGCTTCATACTGCTCAATTCGCTTTTCATTGCGCTGTGCACGACGATCACGGCGCGGCGGATTGCGGAAGTGGAGTTGTCGTTCATGACGCCGAGGCAGGGGATTATCGCGTTTCTGATTCTGCAAGTGCTGCTGATCGCGGACCTCGAATCGCGCTGGCACACCGCCGGCGACGCGCTGCAGATCTATCACGCGGTGAACATGCCCGTGCTGATCGCGCTCGCGTTTGCGCTGACGCCAGGCGCGGAACTGGTGCGCGGGAGGGTGATGCGCGGAGCGCGGGACGAGCAATGGCGCATCGTCTTCGAACGCAGCAACCGCTTGCAGGATTCGCCGGCGCTGCGCGTGGTTTTTGAAGTATGCGCGATTTACGTCGTGGTGTCGGCGGCGTACACGTTCACGTTTCTGGTAAAAATTGCCGCGGCCAATGCCGGCGACGTGGTCTTCCACGCCGCGCTGCTGACCGCGATGAACGCGGCGCTGGGGATCACGGCGGCGGCGCTGCTGTTGTACATCCAGGTGTACACGGAGCGCGGTTGTTTCAAGCTGGGCATGGCCTTTTTGTTTTTTGGTTTCATTCTGCCGCCGACGGCCGTCTGGATTGCGAATCTGGCGACCGACGCGGTAAAAATCGAAAACGTTCTGCGCGTGAGTCCCGTGGCGTACCTTTCGGGGCTGTATGAATTGCAGCGCAACGACAGCGAGCTGGCCTGTCCGCTGGTGATCGCGGCGACGTTCTGCACGCTCGCGGCGCTGCGGATTCGCTTTCTGCTGGACATGGAGGAGCTTTCGCGCAAGCGGCGGGCGGCGGCGGCGCAGGTGGCGGGGGAGTGAACGCAGGAGGCAGGAGTCTGGGGTCAGGAATCAGAAGTCAGGGGTCAGAATGCTTTGCGCTCAAACTGCATTCAATACGGCAATTCATTGCTAATGGTCGGACTGGAACCGCGCTGGCAGGGCCAGTGGTAATGTGAAAAACGGGCATCCAGACGTTAGTGTGGCTAAGCAAGTGAGAGCCTTACACCAACGAAAGGAGCCCGCGATGAAGAGTCTAGGACTGGATGCGCATTCTGCAACGTTTACTTTGGCGGCGTTGAC
>DATGGK010000173.1:0-37853 GCA_035308565.1 Planctomycetota bacterium
CGGCATGATCTGCGCAATATTCGCCGATCCCGCCGCGACGTATGGCGTATCGGCCGCGGCAATCTGGAGCATCTCGCTGCTCACCGGCTTCGAACCGATCAGCGCAAAAATTCCTTTCGGCGCGCCGCCGTCCGCCATTCCGACGTACGTTTCCAGCGCCGCTTCGCCGCCGGCGAAAGTGAATCCGGCCATGACTGCGGAAAGTTTGTCCACTCCGAGCGCCGACAACACCGTTTTGAATTTCATCATGCCCGGATCGGCGCGCGCGGCCATGACCTCGTCAGCCAATTGCAGCATTGCCGCGGCATTCAGGTAAATCCAGCCCGCGGGGTCCTTCATGCCCGCGTGCGCTTCCTTGAAGGACGCCGAGCCCGCCAGCGAACCGGTCATGCGTTTGTTCGCGTCGCCGACGCGGTCCGCAATCGCCGCCAAATCCTGCATCGGTTTGCAAAAAATCAAACGCCCGCGCGCGTACACGAGGCCCGGCGCGTCCGGCTCATTGCCCAGTGGAAATGCGTCTTTCGGGAACGGCTGCCCCTGCAAAAGCGGTTTGAACGCTGTGTTGAGCATCGCGTCGAACGCCTTCTCGTCCTTCGGCTTGATCGACACGACCACGCCCGGCTCGTTGCCCACGCCGCGCGAATAAAGCGAAATGCCGATTTCGCCGCTGAGCAGCGCGCCGTCCAATTCGTCGAGTCCAGGGATCATGGGGTTGGCCGCGCGCGCATCGGCGTAGACTTCCTTCATGCGCGACACCAGCGGATCGAGAAATTCGCGCATCTCCGGCTCTTTGAGCATCGCGCCGATGCGCGACGCATCCGCCGCCTTGCGCGCCGCATCCAGATTCGGCAGCGCAATCGAAACCAGCGTCGTCTCCGGAAACAGTTCTTCCAGTTTCGGCTCGTCCTCAGCGCGCGCCGCAAATGCCAGCGCAAGAACCGCGACCGCAAGTGAGCGGCACTGAAAAACGAAATTCTGCTTGGGCTTCGTCATGTGTCATCCTTTCGACTCGTTAGCTTGCGTTATTGATCGGAACGGCAAAATGCGCGGCTGGTTACTGAGAACTTGAAACTATGAAACTGTGAAACTCAGCGGCTCGCGTACCGCAGCGGGTGCAGAAATTCAACAATGTTTCCATGCGCTCGCCCTCCAGCGGTGTCGCGTAAAAACAATAGGCGTCGGAGGTAATTCTGCAAGCCTCAAATCAATTGAGCAGAATGTTGCGCACGCGCTGGCGGGACGATTGAGGGAATGTGCGCGAGAACCTCACGCGCCCGTCGTGGCCAACGGCGATCCACGCGGCTTTAATCTCCTCGTCGCGCGCAATGTCGGCCAGATGCGACCATGCCATGGAACTCAGATTCCCGCGCCGCGCTTCGATGCCCTTTTCGCCGATCACGACAAGCAGTTTTGCACCGGCGGGCGGTTTGTCGGCAAACCACGCCAGCGCGATTACGCCGAAAACTGCGATAGTGACAGCCGGATAAATCCACACATGAAACCTCACATGTCCGTCGTATCCTGCTCCGCCGCTTTGCCGAACAAATACGTGTCGCTGATGTATTTCAAGATCACGCGGCCAATTCTCGCGTCTGTCCGTTCGACGGTCGGCTTGGCGACGACGCCTTCGCGGCATTGCGCGCCGCCGACCAGCGACTTGCCTTCGGACAGCTCTTTGATTTTGCTTAGCGCATACGGGCCGCGAAAAATTAGCGGCACCGTTTCGATGCCATGCTTTTTGCATCGTGCCAGAAACTCATCGTAATTCAAATAGCGCATGTCGATCATCAAATCGAACGCGCGAAACGCGATCGATTTGACGCCATAATGGTACGTCTGCACACCCGGCCCGTAAGTCTCGCCGTACAGCACCGCTTGCCGCGCGCCGCTCTCGGAAATTTCGCGCAGCAGCGCCTGCACTCCCGGCAGTGTTGTCGGGAACCAATACAAATTCGAACGCATTTCAGCGTCGCTCGCCGGTTGCTTGCGCCGCAAGCCTTTCGAACCCGCCATCGCCGTATACACGCGCTGTCCGTCATTCATTTCCGCGACGAAGCCGACGCGGCAATTTGTGCCGTGGATTTTTTCAGTGACGACGACTTCCTCGCTGTCCGCGATCACGTCCGGATAGCTGCGCATGTTTTCAATTTCCGTGTACGCCGGAAAGAGCGCGTGGCCGCCGATCGAATCGCCCTGCGAGACCTTCAGCGGCGGGTTGTATTTCGCCGCGCCATAAAACGCCGCCACGTCCTGGCCGGCCTGCATGCCCGGTTCTAGCGAAAGGACCAGCCCAAACGACGGCTCCCCGCGCAGCTTGACGTGATGCACGACCAGCACTTTGTTGCCGTCGATGTCCGTGCGCTCCGACAGATAATTCGTCACGCCCAATTTGTCGGCCACTTCGCGCGGCAGCGTCGTGCCGGCTTCAATGTACACGACTGGATCGCCGTTTTTGTACGCTCCTTTTTTCACGCACATCTGCCAGCCGCCAACGGTGGCCAGTTCAAGCGTGTCAGCGTTGCCGTGCGGGCGCACGTCGGAGATGTGGGTAACTTCGACTTTGATGGTGCTCATTTTTCTCTCGCGGAGGACTTTGGCGTATTTGTCTCCTCTGCCGCGTAGCGGCACAACAACGATAACCGTGGTCGTAGCGCGCTTGCGCGCAAGGCCACGGTCTCGCGCGCAGAAGAATCGCAAGCCGCGTAGCGGCGACACCACCGGCCGCGAATTCGGTGTCGGCGCTACGCGCCTTAAATCGTCTCGGACTCGCCTACCGTGTCCTTGCGCGAGTACGCGCTTCGACCACGGCTATTGTTGTGCCGCCGCTAACGCGGCAAAAACCAATCGCGCTGGCCCCTACTTCGCCTCAATCAGCTTGAACGACTTGACGATGGCGTCCATCTCTTTGGCGAAAGCCGCCCCACCGTAGCGCGCCGCGCCAAAAGCGGCAAGCCGCAAAAAAGCTCAACGCCCCTTCCGCGCGTCGCGGCGGCGGATGAGCCATTCGCAGAGAAACCACACGGCGAAGAGAATTGAGAGGGCGATGAGTGCGTTGAAAATTAACGGTAAGGTGCGAAATTCCGGCGGATACGTTTCCCCGCCCTTAATGATTTCTACCGTGTGGAATGCGCCGTCGAAAGGCCAACCATGCTCAAACTGACAGCACTCGTTCCACTGCTCAACACACCGCCCGTACACATTCGCCCACATCAACCCGCCCGCGACAAACATCAGCACGATGGCCGTGGAGAGATGGATTTGAAAGCGCGCGCGGCGGGGCGGCGAGTTCAAGCGTCACGCTCCCTTCCGCACTGCGGGTCGGCTGATGAGCCATTCGCAGAAAAACCAGACGGCGAAAAGTAGCACGACGCAAACCAGAAGATCGACTGCAATCGGTGTTTCCCTCCACTCTTCCCCCGTTCCCAGAAGTTCGCTGTGTTGCTCGCCTGAAAAATCCTTTTCCAATTCTCTCCGCGCCGCCAGAGGAAATCCGTAAACCCAGATTTTGTAAACGTGTTCCTTCTGATCCTTATTATAAAACCAACTCGTCTCCCAATACCCGGCAAGGCGCGCCCGTGTATTCGCCCACATCAACGCGCCCGCGACAAACATCAGCACGATGGCCGTGGAGAGATGGATTTGAAAGCGCGCGCGGCGGATGAGCCATTCGAGGAGGAGGTAGACGGCGACGAGAATTGCGATAGAACAAGCAAAATCAACGACGTACCCGAGCGTATCGGTTTCAACAGTCGGTCCAATCGCCCATGGTCCCGGGGGTGGGGACTTAGTCATAAATGGTAAAGGCCACCCGCACTCCTTTGAATAGGGATGCACGTAACGCACTTCGAGATTCGCCCAAATCAACACCCCCGCGACAAACATCAGCACGATGGCCGTGGAGAGATGGATTTGAAAGCGCGCGCGGCGGGGAGGCGAATTCAAGCGTCACGCTCCCTTCCGCGCCGCGCGCCAGCGGATGAGCCATTCGCAGAGAAACCAGACGGCGGTCAATATTATAAATGCGGTCATTAAATCGATAAATAGAGACTCGTAATCCTTAATGTAAATCGGCGTTGATCCATCCAACAAGATTTCTTGTTGAACTGCTGCCTCAGGCCAGCCAAACCGGATAATCATTGCGTCATCCCAAAAGAAGCGCTTTGAACGAGTGTTCGCCCAAATCAACCCGCCCGCGACAAACATCAGCACGATGGCCGTGGAGAGATGGATTTGAAAGCGCGCGCGGCGGGGAGGCGGGGGCATGCTGAAGAATCTCGGAGAAGGGCGCTACGGCAACTCCGTGCCGAGCTTCGACATCTTCACGTACGCCGCCGTGAAGTCTTCGAAGAACGCTTCTTCGCTCAGCGCGTACTTCTTGACCCATTGGAAACATTCCGGGTCTTGCGTCATCGCGATGTCCGAGGGCAGCATGCCCGCCGCGCCTTCGCCGCCGTTGAGCAGCAGTTTAAAGAAGCTGTTGTTGAACTTGAACCAGTCCTGCGTGAAGGGCACGTCTTTGTTGTGGCCGAGCGTGTGCGCGCCGCTCAAGACCACCAGTTCCTGCGTGTTCAGGCCCATGCGCACGAAACGCTCTTTGATCTGCTGGAAATTAAACGGGACCAAATCCATCACGCCCACCGGCGGCGGCGTGTCGCCGTCGGTGCGGCCAAGGGGCACGTTGATCACCGGGCCGCCGGCGATCTTTACAGCGACAGCGCCGGCCAGCGCGAACAAATCCGCCCACGAGACGTCGGGGAAACTCGCTTTGACCGGCTTGAGCAGATCCACGACTTTCTCCATGCCTTTGTGCTCGGGCAGCGAATACACTTCCGGCAAGCGCAGCGTGCCGCGCGCGCCGCCGGTTTTGGTGACGTTGTCGTAGCTGCCGCCTTCGTGAAACGCCGCGCGCAAAAACAGCGGCGCGTTGCGCAGCGTCACGACGCTTCGCAGCGCAGAACTGACCCACGCGCCGACCATCGCGAGGCGGTTGAACTTCACGGTCTCCTCGCGCAGGTTCAAGACTTCGTGGAGCGTGTGCGAGCCGGTTTTTCCTTTGAGCATCGCGTCGAATGTGCGGCCGATGTCCACGCGCCCGCGCAGGTTCGCTTTGACGCTGTCGGAGATCAGCAGCGACGCGCCGACTTCCTTCGTCGCAGTCTCGATGCGGCTGGCCATGTTCACCGCGTCGCCAATCACCGTGACCTGCTTGCGGACGGGATGGCCCAGTTCGCCAATGACCATTTCGCCGTAATGGATGCCGATGCCGATTTTAAATTCGTGATTGAAATTGCGCAGCATGTAGGCGTTGAAGCCTTCGAGTTCCGAAAGCATCTGCAAGGCGGCGTTGACCGCGTTGCGGCAGTTGAGTTCGCCGTCGGAATTGTTCATGCCGAAGAGCGCCATCATGCCGTCGCCGACGTATTTGTCGATGTAGCCGCCATGCGCGAGGACGGCTTCGCCCATCTGGAAAAAGTAGCGGTTGAGGATGTGCGTGATGTCGTAGGGCAGGGAGTGCTCGGCGAAATTCGTGAAGCCGCGGATGTCGCTGAAGAGCACCGCGAGTTTCGCTTCGCGGCCGGTCGTGCGCTGCTCGCTGGCGAGGCACAAGCCGGCGTCCTGATCGTCGAGTGTGAGGCGGCGCACGGAGACGGGGCCGGTGGCGTGGGACTGGCAGGCGAGGCGGATGTTTTCTTCGAAGCCCAGGCGCGTGGCGAGCGCGCGTTCGGCGGCGTTGCGCGGCGAGAGGTTTTCGGGATGTTCGAGCACCATCACGCGGCAGGTCGAGCAGCGCGCCATCCCGCCGCAGACGTGGACGTGCGGGATGTTGTGCTTCAGCGAGATTTGCAGCAGCGTCAAGCTGTCATCGGGTTCATCGACAACGGAATCGTGCTCGAAATTGATCGTCGCCATAAAAGGCATCTTATCCGAAATGGAGGCGGTTCAAGCGAGTTTGCAGCACAGGCTTCAGGCGGAGTTGAACGTGAGCTGCGTTGTGATAGCGTTCACGGGAGGAGTAACCCAATGAGCGCCGCTGAAATCAACGCGATGGAGCGAACATGGCCGAGTATCGCGCCGCTGCTTTACGTTCCGCATTCCGAAAACGATTATAGCCGGCTTGTCGCCGTGCTCGATTCATTGATTGACATGGTGGGCGAGGACGAAAAACACCCGCTCGCGTCGTTGATGGAGGTCGTCGGCGTGCTGATCGAGGAATACGAAGACGAGCATGTTCCGGAAATTGCCGCCGCATGAGCATCCGCCCTCAATGCCGGCTGTCCGTGTAAACCAGATTGATCTCCGTGTACCACTCCTCGCGTTCGAACTTTCGCGCGCACACCGCCGCGGGGAGTTCGGCAATCCGCGTGCCCAATTGCGGCAGTTGCATGTCGCCGCTTGTGCGCAGCGCAATGGCGCGGCCCCGCTCGTCCAACTGCGTGACGGTCCACTCCGCGCCGCAGATCGAGATCACATCGCCGACTCTCATGACTTCCTCAGTCTAGCCCCGCGGCGCTCAAATCAACTGGCAACCTTGCACGCAAAATAAAAATCCGCTGCACGTGCGCTTTATTTATATTGCTACATCGAGTCGCGTGAGATATATGCCATATTCTTCGCTGTCTTTTCGCCATTTTCGAGTGTCCGAAAATCGCGTTGACCGCTACTATTATTAAAAAGACTAGTCTGACTCCATCTCGCCACTGAAGCGGGAGGTTTCGTGCGCGGTTTGAATCGCAATAGTCGCGGCGTCACGCTCATCATGGTCGCCGGCGTGCTCTCGATCCTTGCGGCGATGGGCGCGGGATTTTACAGCATCTCGCTGTCGCAATCCAAAACCGCGCAGCGCTACGGTGACAGCGTGCGCGCGGATTTTATGGCGCGCGCGGGGCTGAACGACGCCATCGCGCGCTTGCAGGAGCAGGCGTTTTACAAAACCGAAGATCCCAACGACCCATGGTACACGATTGACTGGCTGCATAACGCGCGGCGGCGCGTATCGTTTCCGGCGAAAGCCGCCGACGCGGCGAACTCGAAAAGCGATGCGCAGGCGTCGTACAGCCGCGCGGTGGGAAACGCGGTGGGTCCGCAGAGCGAACGCTTTGTGCTCAACATCGTCGATGCGTCGAGCAAAATCAACGTGAATGCCGGCGACAACCTCGGCGTGATTCTCGACAACCTCTGCCGCGTGGTCGGGCCGCCGCTGGTTGCGGCGAACATCGACGCGCTCCAACCGCGGCGCTGGGCGCAGGAAGGTGCGACGAAAGGGCTCTTCGATGGCGCGAAGAACAAAGACGACTCGCCCGCGATGCTTGATTTGTACGAGCGCGTGGACACCAACAACCGCCCGATCGAAGACGACAACGGGCATGCGCTGTACGGCGACGGCTACGCCATTGCCGCGTACCGCGGAAAATACGGGCGCTTCGAGCGGCTTGAAGACATCCGCAACGCGCTCACGACTGCCGCGCATCCGGACCATCCGGAACTCGAGCAGCTTGAGCGCGAAGTGAAGTACAACTGCATCCGCGATTACGTCACGATCGACTCGTGGATCGACCGCAACACCGTCTGCGTCGGAAAATTCGAATGGGCGGATTACTACCGCTGCATCGACCGCGATAAAACGTGGATCGCGTCGGTGGACGATTCCTACAAGCACATCGACGACCCGCGCAATTCGCGCGGCAGCCTCGTCGGGTCGTACATTTCCATTGTCAACGGCCACGGCTCCGGCCAATTGCGGCGCATCAAAGAAAACGGGATCGATTGGATTGAAGTCGAGGAGCCGTTCACGATTATTCCGGGGCCGACCAGTTCGTACATGATCGTATCGAGAGAAGACGCGCTGATCGACAGCAACAAGGAGCCGATCACGGACGTGGACGGGCATCTGGTGGACGATCCGAACATCGATTACAGCGAATTTCCGCTCTGCATTCATCGCGCGCCGGTGAACATCAACACGGCGTCGGACAAAGTGCTCGAAGCGCTGCTGCTGGGGATCAACGTTCAGCACGGCACGCCGCTCGCCGTCGGCACTGAGGCCGATGCGATGAAACTTTCGGCGGCGTGGTTTACCGGCGACGCGCTGCGGCTCTTCGGCCGCATTCCCACGCAGAAGGGCTTGAAGCGCATTCCGACAGATTCGGGCAAGCCGGTGCTCGATAAACCCGCGCCGTGGACCGACGCCGCGAGTTTTGGCTACATCAACAATTTCGGAACGCAAAGCCTGCCGGAGTTTCTGCCCAAAGGCGGGCCGTGCAACGACGCGCACGATCTGGCCTATCGCATCATCGTCGCGCGTCAGGCACAGACCGATTCAGCGGGCAAGCCGATCGCCCACGACATCGATCCGTTCAGCAAATTGCCGCGCGGGCCGTTCAAAAGCTGGGACGATTTATTTTTCCGCGTGGTGCAGCCGTGGGACAACGATCGGCTCGAAAAAAATACGCTCGCCAACGGAACGAGCACGAAGCTTTCGCTGGCGCCGATGCTGATGGCGCATTTCAATTCAAACACCGATATTTTGAAATTCAACCCGAACATCGAATGGATCGACCGCTGGGGGCGCAACTTTACTTCGATGGAACCGATCATGACGTTCAACGCCAACGGCAACCCGGAAATGGCGACGGGGCTGTCGGCCGGACCGACGCCCGCCGGCGTGACGCCGGGGAACTTTTATTTCATCCGCAACATGCGCTACCGCTTCGAAGAGATGATCGACAAGACGGACCTCAATCGTTCCACGACTGAATTCTCGATGGATGCCGGCGGCATCTACGAAATTCTTTCGACCGGGCAGGTCGTGCAGAACGGCACCCTCCAGGCCGAGCGTAAAATGGAAGCGATCGTCAAAGTCTACGACGTGTGGCGCGAATCCACGCAGCGTCAATTTGTCGAAGGGCATTTTTCGAACGCGCAGCGCAAAAACCACAACGGCACCAGCGCCGGATTCACCGACGCCGGCCGCATCACGCGCGACGCCGATAATTTGAATTCGTACAAAGCGATCGACACGCAGCCTGAGCCGCTGGTGCCGATCAAATATCGCTTCAAAAACAATTACGGCGGCTATCTGCTCGAATGCGTCGATGACAAACCGAAGGACGCGCGCGGAAATCCAAAAGCGATTGAACTGCCCGACGTCATCGCGAACAAAATCCTGCCCGCGAGTTACGACGGTCAGATTGTGCTGGCTGCGAACACTGAAGTTTACGATCCGTCGAAACATCAGGACACGTTCCTCGCGAGTTTCGTCGGCGATCTTGATACTGATACCTGCGCGGGAAACGGGCGCGAGCAGGCTAAGACGCCCGGCGATTCGACGTACCGCTGCTGCGACACGATCAGCTTGCTGGGTCTGCTCAACGACACGCAGATCGATCTCGATCCGGACACGTACCCGGTGTTTCTGTTGAATCTGACCGCTGCGTCGAAAACGCTTCAGCCGCTGCAGAACGACGGGCATTACGAATACAATTTGAGTTGTCGCGTGGGCGATTTGCGCAGCGACGGAATTTTTACCGGCATCATGGGCATGTCCTGCAAAGATGCGACGCTCAAGTACACCTATGGTTCGGGGCCGTCGGAGCAAGGCAACAAAAGCTGGATCGCCAACGGAAAGAACAGCGCCGGGCCGGCCTCGGCGGTTCACAACATGAATTTCGATCCCGGCAATCCGAATGGCTGCACGATTTCGATGTGGTTCAAACCCGCTTGGCACGGCACCGATCACCTCGAGCACGAATTTTTCAACGGCGGCGCGAACGGCCAGAACGCGCAATCGCGCGGCTGCAAGCTCTGCAAGAACGGTTACGTGAAAGGCACCAGCAATCCCGCGGTCGGCTGGCCATTCGAAGACGGGACGCTGTGGTCCGCGATTGAAGAATATTACGACGACGACGCGGCGGTGGGGCTGCACGGCGGCATGGACAACATTGACGTCAAGAATCTCCCGCCGAACGTGGAGACTGAAACGCCCAGCTTTTATTGCCAGCCGTTCCGCTGGGGCTTCGTGGGCATGGTTCACCAATTCAACTCGAAAGCCACCTACGAAATTGGCAAAGCTGAAAAGCGCGACCCGGCGAAAACGTACAACGCCTACGTAACCGATGGCGGGATCGATTACGGCATCTCGTACGAAGATTATTTCGGTTTCCACGAAAAGAAGCGCGACCCATCCGGCACGGATTCGTATGCGCGGAACATCATCCGCCCGTTCATCAGCACCGCGCGTTTTCCCGAAGGCGGCGCGTACAAGACCGACAACCTTTTTGCCGTCAACGGCCTGCGCCCCAATCCGCTCAACGCCAAAGACGCCAACACGCGCTACGATTTCAAAATCACCGACCCGCTGCCTTCGACGCTGGGGCAGGGGACGCTTGGCACCGCTTGCGACCTGGACGGACAGCCCGCGGCGTACACGTGGGCGCAGACGAAAAGTCCCGCGAGCCTCGAAGCGTGCTTCTCCATTAATAATGTGAACCAGGGCAACGCGCCAAAACCGCCGCCTCCGCCTCCCCCTCCGCCAAAACCGCCGTCGCCTCCGGCCCCCACGCCGCCGCCGAAACCGCCCGGCCCGCCGCGCCCGCCGTCGCCGCCGCCCCCCGTGGTCCAGCCGCCCGCTTCGCGACGCGCGATTCGGCCGGAGGAGAATTCCAAGCCGCTGCCGCCCGGTTTCGCCGTGCCGCAAACCGACGCTGCCGCGCCCGCCAAGATTCCCGACTTTCGCTACAACGCCGGCTCAACCGGCAGCGGCCCCTTCTGCCACATCTATCGCCAGCAGCCCGCCGACAGCGCTTACGCCACGATCGCTGAATGGAAAATCTCCAAGCGCCGCTGGACCACCAATGAAATCGCCGACGAAATGACGCTCAGCCGCTACTACCTGCCCGGCAGCCCGCAGGACGTGACGCAACTGCCCACGTTCACCTCGCAGTCGCTGATCCAATCGCTGCAAGGCTTCCGCGCGCGCAGCAGCGAACTGGTCGCGCCCGCGCGCGTGAGTTGGAACGTCTTCACGCCGCGTTTCATGCACGAATACAAATTGCCCGGCACGTACAAACGCACCGAAATCATCGACGGCGCCAAATCCACCGTTGGCATCCGCGGCCCGTTCGACTACGCGCAATACAATTGGGACCTCGATTACGATCACCAACTCGGTTGGAAGAGCGATCAACTCAACACGCCCAACAAATACCTGCGCGTCGATCGCGTTCCGCCGAAAGCCGGCGAGCAATCCTCATGGAGCAAAGGGGTCGAAGTGCAGTTGGTGACGTACAGCGGCACCAGCCCCGGCGCCGTCTCCTCCGCGCTGCCGCTTCAGTGTTTTATTAATAGAGACAACGCCTTCAACGGCGCGAATGCCTTCACCGACCCGCAAGCCGAAAATTGCTGTTACGACATGAGCCACGGCGGCGCGCGAAAAATGGTGAAAGCCGAAGAACTGCATTATCGTGTGCGATTCAAGTATCCGGTCGATCGTTTGTACATCGATCCGAAAGCGCCGAAGGACACCGTCGATCCGCAACTCCATTATTTGCTCGACACGCCGGTTTTCGACGATATTTCGATTGTGTACGTGTCGAAGCCGAAGATTCTGTACGTAAGGGAGATTGCGGAATGAAGCAGGTATCAGGAGTCAGGGATCAGGTATCAGGAGTCAGCACCAAAGGTGCGAACTTTGATAGCCCAGGGCGCAGCCCTGGGTCCAAGTGTGTTGATGTTCCCAAAGCCCTGAAGGGGCGAACTAAAGCTTGCGCCGCATTTTTTTTCGCGCTCGCGCTGGGTTTCAGCGCCCATTCCGCGGAAGACACGCCCGAAAACGAGGCTAAACAATTCGAGCAGGAAGAAAAAGACGCGCTGGAAAAAGTGGGCAAGGATTATCTGCTCTATTCGGATTTCACCGGCAAACTGACGCTATATACAAAGGAGGAGATCGACGCGAACGGCGACGCGACGGTCATCGGAAAATTTCAGATGGACAAAACCATTGTGCTGGTGAAAGCGATGAGCGACGATTTGAAAACGAAACTTCAGCCGTTGCATAAGAAAACCTGTACGCTCAGCGGAAAAATCCGCAATGACGGGAAGTATCTCTACGTGAAAGCGCTCACGCCATCCGGCCCGGAGAACACGTACAAGGGCCGCAAAGGGGGGTTATAGTACCTATTCAGGCCGTTCAGGCCGGGTGCGACTGGTGGCCAAATAGCCGGCAATTATTCGCATCGTTTCATTTCTAAGGCACCGGCCAGCCGTGCGCGTCCCACTTTAGTTTTTCAACCTTGAGCTTTGGACGGCCGTTGTCTTCCGCATCGTAATAATGGTAGCTGCACCATTCCGTATCGCCGTCGCGCAGGATGCCCACATGGCCGGGTCCCACGAATCGTCCTGAGTTTTTCAAAAACACCGTGCCGCCGCCCTTCAGCATCTCATTGCCGTCCCGGTCGGTATAGGGGCCGGTAATCGCGCGGCTGCGTCCCACGCCCACGACGTAAGTGCTATCAACGCCTTTGCAGCACTGCCCCCAATTTACAAAGAGATAGAAAAAATCGCCGTGGCGATACACATACGCCGCCTCGATTGCAGTGGACGGCGCTCTAGCCGCCGCCAGTGCGTGCACCGGCGATTCCGCGGCGATGCGCTTGCCCGTTTTCGCGTCAAGTTCCACGGCTTTAATGCCTGACCAGTATGAACCGAAGATCAGCCACAGCCGTCCGGTTTCATCGAAGCACAGCGCCGGATCGATCGCGTTGAAATTATCCGCCTCCGACGAGCGCAGCACCGGCCCCATGTCCTTCCAAAGATACTTGGCGCCGTGCGGATCGAGCGTGTCGTTCACTGCCAGCCCGATGGCCGAGGTGCGTTTGCCCCAGACTGAAATCGAATAATAGAGAAAATAGCGCGAGCCGATTTTGATCACGTCCGGCGCCCACACATCTAAGTTCGTGCCCGGCGCGGCGTCGGTCCACCACGCCAGCGGCTGCGGAAAAACCAGCGGACCTTCTTTCCAATTCTTCAGGTCGGTCGAAAATTCTGATTTGCATCCGCGCCCCGTGTGAAAAACCCAGTAAGTATCGTCGTCGCGGACAATCGTGGACGGATCATGCGTGCGAATGTCCCGCGCCGCCGCGCCAACGCTCAAAATTAAAGCGATAATGAAGAGCAGGCTGAATTGTTTGACACGGAACATGTGCACGACGCCTCCGGTTCCATATTCCACATTCCACATTCAATATTCAATATTCAATATTCCACATCCGTCTACTCCACCGCCTCCCGCAACGCCTGCAAATTTAAATTCTTCCCCGGACATGCTGTGGAGCCGCCTTGGCGAATCTGGTTGTGGCCGAAAATATTGCGCGTCGGAATGTCGTATTCCGTGCGCAATCGGCGCACGAGCGCAACCAGCGTGTGCCATTCGGCCGCGGACGGATTTTGAACGTCGAAATTCCCGACGAGGCAGATGCCGATGCCGAATTCATTGTGCTCCGTCGAATGCGCGTGCGCGCCGGCTTCCTGCCCGTACCAGCGCGGGCCGGCGACCGCGATGCCGTCGCCCTGGCCGTGGCCGTTGCCGATCACGAAATGGTAGCCGAGACTGCGCCAGTGGTTTTCTTCGCGGTGCTGCCGGTCGAAAGCTTGCGCGCTGCCGCTGACTCCGCCGGAATGGTGAATGACGATGTACTTCCAATGGCGCTTCTCCACCGTTGGACTGATGGCCAGCACCTGCTCGTCGAATTCCGGCAGAATCGGCGGCGCCGGCGCGGGCAGCGCGGCATCGTACGAGGGCTTGGGTTTGCTCAGCCGGTAAATCACAATCGCGATGAAGGCAAGCGCGGCGAGCGACACGACGCAGAGCGCCGCGAATAAAACTCGCCGCAGCCGTTTCGAAAATTTCTTCCACGCCGCTTTCGCTTTCACGCGGCGGCGCTTCAAGAACTGACGCACTCGCTCCAGCCGCCCGCGCCTGCGCCCGCGCGGCACCGCGCCTTCGCCTGAGAAGCCTTGGAGAAAATCGATCAGCCAGTCCATAACTCCGGTCCAAGGTCCAAAGTCGAAGGGTCCAAGGTCCAAGGCCCCGACGTCGAAAGTCGTTCGATTTAAAAGACCTTGGACCTTAGAGGGTGTTTAAAAAGTGAGCGCGGCGTAAAACGGCGCTTTTTGTCCGGCTCTTCGTTGCGAACTTCAAGCGTTATCTCCTTCGGATAGCGCATGGAGTTCGCGCCTCGATCCGAACAAAAATCGCTCGTTTTCCGCTCGCACCCACCTTTTTTAACACCCTCTTAGACTTTAGACCTTGGACTTTGGACCCAGCAGTTGATTATCGACAATTTGCGCCGCGATGTTTTGCGCGATTCTGGTAAATTGGCCGGCGCATGGCAAAGAAGGAAAAAGATACCAACGCCGTCCAGCCCTACCAACGCGTGGTCGCGCGCAACCCGCGCGCGTGGCACGATTACCACATCGACGAAAAATTCGAAGCCGGCATCGCGCTGTCTGGCAGCGAAGTCAAAAGCCTGCGCACGCGCAACGTCAGCTTCGCCGATTGTTATTCGCGTGTGTATGAAAACGAATGCTGGCTGATTGGCTTGCAAATTACAACGTACGACAAAGCGCACGTGCAAGTGCCCGATCCGGTCAGGCAGCGCAAACTGCTCTTGAAGCGCCGAGAAATCGACAAATTGCGCGGGCGCACCGAAAAATCGGGCATGACCATCGTGCCGCTTGAAATTTATTTTAAAGGCCCGTGGGTCAAGGTGCTGCTGGGATTGGCGCGCGGAAAGTCCTTCGAGGACCGCCGTTCATCCATTAAAGAAAAGGAGATGCGCCGAGATATCGACCGCGCTTTGCGCATCAAGCGCGCGAAGTAGGACGTTTCCGCAATGGCTTGATGTTTGCGCTTAAGCCGCTTAACGAAATTCGACGGCTTCAGAGAGCCGCCCTACATTTGAGCGCTTTGCGTAAACTTCACATTAAATTGTAGGCGACTGCGCCCGTCGAGTTAAAGTTTCTTTGGAAAAATCTTGAAAACGGCCACTTTGATTTGCAAACGAAGACGAAAAACGGGTAGACTTAAATTACAAGCGCGCGCTCCTACGCTCCGGACACAACGAGTAAAATCAGAAAAACCGTTCAACTCAGGAAAACGGAGGTGTTCATGTTTCTGCACCAAGTAGCCAAGGTCCCACCGGTCACGGCCTCGCCCGAAACCAGTGTGCTCGATGCCATTCGCCTCATGGCCGACAACGAAGTGGGCGCGGTCGTCGTGACCGACACAAACGGCAAAGTCATCGGGATTTTCACGGAACGTGACAACATGTTGCGCGTGACGCTGCGCGGCCTCGATACGGAAAAGACCAAGATCAAAGACGTGATGACCACCTCGGTCAAAACCGCGTCGCCCGACATGAGCGCCACCGATGCGCTCAACCGCATGGTTCGCAGCAAGCATCGCCATTTGCCGGTCGTCGATAAAACCGGCAAAGTCATCGGCGTCGCCTCGATCCGCCAGCTCCTCATGAAGCGCCTCGACGAGCAGAAGAGCGACATCGAAACGCTCGAAGCCTACGTCACCGCCGGAGGGCCGGGCTAAAAAGGAGCGGCGGCACTCTTGCCGCCGTGAATGGCGGTCGGCCGCAATCTTGGGCGGCAAGAGTGCCGCCCCTCCTGAAATAGCGTGAAGCCTCACTTGCTTTTGTCCGTCTAAAAGTCGATAGTCGCAATCGCCGAATTCGTCGATATAATGCAAGCTCGATCTTTCGACGCTTGCGACTTCGATTTTTTTAAGGACAGCACGTTTTGAACGGCTTGGTCTACACGCTTGACGACTCCGATAGCACACCCCTCTATTGGCTGGGGATTGTGCTCGCCGCCATGGCTGTCACTCTGCTGCCGCTGTTTACGCTTTCGTTGCCGAAAGTTCCCGACGTCGGCGACGAGCCTGAAATCATCACGATTTCGCTCGACACCTCGCTGCTCGATCTTCCTCCCGACACTGAGAAGCCGCCTGAAGAAAAAGCCGCGTCCAAAGAAATCGTGATCGTCAAACAGCTCGCGCCCAAACCGCCGGATCCGGTCAAGACGTTCGAAAAGCAGCCCGAACCCGCGCCGCCGAAACCCGAACCGGCCGCCGCCGTCGTGCAACTTCCGCCGGAGATTCTGCAGCCCAAACCTGAAGTCAAAGGCAAGCCCGCTGTCGAAACCCCGCCTCCGCCGCCAGCGAAAGCGGAAGAACCGAAAGTTGCCAAACCCGCGCGCGCGCTTCATGACCGCGACGTCAACGGCATGTTGCAGAACGATACCGCGTTCGACGAAAGCTCGAAGGTCACGAAAGACCCGCCCAAAAATGGCTACCTCTCGGACCGCAATTCCACCGCCGCCGACCGCGGCCCGAAGAATCTGCCGCAAGGTGATCCGTTCATGGAACGCGGCCAGACCAATATCGTTCGCTACAGCGGTACGCGCGGCGAAGGCAACCTGCCCGCGCTCGATTCCGATGTCAACAGCGGCTCAGTGAAAAAAGAAGGCTTGCCGGTGCAAGGCGACGGCGGCGGCGCGCGGGCCAAGGATTTCGCCAAGAGCGTCCAAACCGCGCCGCCGGCGCCCGACAAGAACCGCGACAGCAAGGGAGCGGCTGAACCCGCCATTCCAAAAATCGAAGCCGCAAAAATCGAAGCGCAACCCAAAGCCGGAGTGCTCGATACGTCGAAAGATCATCTCGTCGACGCCGACAAAGCCGTGAAGCCTAGCGCGCGTCCGCTCCCGAAAGATACCGCCGAAGAAGTCTCCGAAATCGGCACCAAACTCGCGGCCCCGGACAAAAAAATACAGCCCGCCGAGCCGCTCAAAGTGCCGATGACGCTCGAAGTCGCTTCTGAAAAAGAGAAGCCCAAACTCGCCGTCGAGGCGCCCAAACCGCCGTTCACCGACGCCGCGCGCGCGCACGCCACCGTTCCGCCGCCGAGGCCGCCGACGTTCGACGAAAGCGCCATCGCAAAAGCGTTCGAAAAAGATGCCGAACTCGCCGCGTTCGAAGCGCAGCTCAACGGCCCGTCCAACCCCGCCGCCGGCGACGGTTCGCCCGGAAAAACCGGCCCGAAATTGCGCGAAGGCCAAACCGGCCACGAAGGCAACGGCACGCTGCGCCCCGGCGACGAAGGCGCCGTCAGCGACGTGACCACGGTCAATCTCTCCTCGAGCGCCACCGAAATCGGCGACCCGCGTTTCGAAAAACGCTTCGACGCGAAGACCGCCTACATCAAAGCCTTTTCGCGGCGCGTCGATGCCAAATGGAAAGCCGACATCCACGCCTACCTGCGCAACCGGCTAGTGCCCGGCGCCGTCGAAATCCGCGTGGTCCTGCGCAAAGACGGCAAGTTGATGGAAGCTTCCGAAGCCCGCCGCGACCGCGGCATGCCCGACGAATACGTCGCCTCCGCCAAACGCGCAGCGCAGGAAGCTGCCGACCCCAAAGCCGACCCGTTTCCGCCCGCGCTTTCCGGCCGCGAAACCATCGAATACACATTCGTGTTCGTGTACCAATAGATGTGGCATTTACTGCCGCTCGTAAATCCCCAACTTCTGATGCCCCGCGAGATACAGCCGCTTGTAATCCTCCGTCGCGGCAACGTCGTGGACATACATCGGCGGCGATTCATCCAATATGATTTTGCGATCCTTTGGATCGAGAAAAATCAGAATGCCCTTCGCACCGCCGCCCGCCATTAGAAGCCAGTCGCCGCCGGGATGGTAATGCAGGTACTCAATCAAGCCTTGCTTATCGGGCGAGACTTCCGCGACGAGCGATTTCTTGCGCCAGTCGTGAATCTCCACGCGCGCCTTCGCGCCGAGGCCGTCGATGTTGCCGACCTGATTGATCCCGCCGGCGGCGAGATTATTGCCGTCCGGCGAAAACGCGACCGCGCGCACGCCGCCGGTGGAATGCAGGCGCTGCTTGCCGTCCCACGTGTAAAGCTGCGGCGTCTCGATCCCGCCGATTTGCTTTCCTATTGCGACGTCCCACACCACGATATGCCCGACGCGATCGGCCGTCGCGAGCAACGATCCGTCCGGCGAAAACGCGCACGTGTACAGCATCGAACGCAGATTCTGAGGCGTAAGCGCCTCGTGCCCGCGCAATTGAAATTTCAGCATCCCCGATTCGACATTCCAAATCTGGCAGATCATGTCGTCGGCGACGCTCGCAATTAGTTTCCCATCCGGCGACGCCTTCACCGCGCGCACCCATTTTTCATGGGCTTTGATTTTGCGCGTTTGCTCGCGCGTTGCCGCGTTCCACCAGATCAGATTTCCATCGGAGCCGCCCGAAACGACCACGTCGTTCGCCGCGACCGCGACGCCCGTGACGTAGCCGGCGTGTCCGGGCATTGCGATCGGTTCCGGTTTTTCTTGAGACGCGTCCAGCGCGTAGACGTTGCCGTCGGAGCCGCCGACGAATAATCTTTGCGAATTGGGAATGCGCGCGATGGCGAACAGAATCTCTTTGCGCGGGAGTTCTTTGATGAGTTTGAATTTAATGTCGGGCATAGTCCAAAATCTCATTTCTTTGAATCAATAAATGCTGTCATTTGTTCTCCAACCTTGTCAGAAAGACTAAGTTCAATCTCGCGTACCGTATCGTAATAGCGCAACAATAAATGTGTTTTTCGATCGTTCATGGTCAAGAGCATCAGTAAATGATGTATGGTTGAAACAAGAATGATCCCCATCGAAAATCCGATGGAGACTCCGGTGGCGAATCCCCATCCCATACCTGGAAGACTTCTAGCGAAGTTGATGGCGACGATACCCAACGCTATGGCACATATCGCAAACAGGATATAAATCGCAACGATGATCCACCGAAAACGGTTAAACTTCGCAATATTGTGCCGAAGCCGCTCAATATACTCTGAGTCAGAATCGTGATTTTTCACTTCTTTGGTTCCTCGACTGCCTGCGAGAGTCCCTATCGAAAAAAGGTTTTCAAGTTAGACCAAAACCTTCGTTATCGGCTGCACCCCCGGATTCACCAGCGGCACCGGGCGCGCGCCGACCTGATACTCTTTCTTATGATCGATCCCCACGGCGCGCAAAATTGTCGCGAACAATTCTCCTGCCCCGACTTCGTCTTCGACGACTTTCCGTCCGTCGGCGTCGGTTTTGCCGAAGACCGCGCCGGATCTGATGCCGCAGCCGAAGAGCGCGGCGCTCCATGCGGCGGCGAAATGATCGCGGCCGAGGCTTGCGTTGATGTCGGGCGTGCGGCCGAATTCGCCCATTGTGACGACGAGCGTGCGTTCGAGCAGGCCGCGTTCTTTCAGATCGTCCAGCAGCGCCGCCATCACGTGATCCAATTCGGGCGACAATTCTTGATGCGTTTCGAAATTCTGCGAATGGCTGTCCCACCACGCGCGGCTCACGCGCACGAACGGCACGCCGGCCTCGACCATGCGCCGCGCCATGAGCGCTTGCTGGCCGAAAAGGGTTGGGCCGTATTTGTCGCGGACTTTCTGCGGCTCTTTTGAAATGTCGAAGAGATCCTCGCTGCTCATCAAACCGTGCACGCGCGCGTAAGCTTGCGCGTGGCTTTTCACGGGCGCGACGTCGTGGCCTTTGATGAAACTCAAGCCGAGTTGTTCCTGCAACTGCGCGCGCGCGAAATGTTCGTCGGCGCTCATTGAATCCGGCTTCTTGAGATTCGGCGGCATCATGTTTTCGGCGATTTTCATCGGCGCGAAGCGCGCGCCCAGAAACGAGGCCGACTGCTTCGAAAAATCGCGCCCCTCCGTGGCGGTATAAAACGAGACGTAATCGGGAACTTTGCTGTCGGCGCGCGACAGTTCGCGCGCGAGAATTGCGCCCATGTCGGGATAGGCGAGCGCGGCTTCATCCGTTCGCCCGCGCATCATCAACACCGCCGCCGCGCCGTGGTCGGCGTTCTTGGTGTTCAGCGAACGAATGACGCAAATGTCCTTCATGCGCTTGGCCATTTCGGGCATCAATTCGGAAATGTGCACGCCCGGAATCGACGTTGGAATCGCCGCGAACGGCCCGCCGGTCAAGCGTCCCTGCTTCGGGTCCCACGTTTCGAATTGGCTCGCCCCGCCCGCCAGCCACAGCAGAATCACGCTTTTGTGCTGAGCTTTCAGCGCGCCCGCGACTTCCGGTTCGCCGAGCGCGTGGACGGCCGTCGAACGGCCCAAGAGCGCCAGCGCGGAACCCGAGGCCATCGTGCCGAGAAACGCGCGGCGGCTGACTTCGTGCTGAAGCGAACCGCAGGATTGGCATTTCATGGTGTTCTCCAGTCCTCAGTGCTGAGTCCTGAGTGCTGAGTAACAGCGGCGGCGAGCTGCGCCCGCAGTTGCTCTTTTTCAGGACTCAGCACTTAGGACTCAGGACTTTCCTTTAATGATTAAACCGAAACTCCGTGCTCGCCAACAATGACCAGACTACATCGCGAATTCCGTCCGGCCTCTTCTGCAAATATTTCTCGACCAATTCCACTTCGCGCGAATCGGGTTCGCGCGACAAGACGCTCTGGTACGCGGTGCGCAACAGCAGCGGCGTTTCTTTGATGCTCAACAGTTTCTTCACCAGCCGGCCATCGTCATTGCCGAGCAACTGCTTGATCACTTTTTCGCTGTTGCTCATCGCGAGCGCTTCATCGACGCCGACTTGAAAATCGAAATTCGGCCGCTCGAAAAGCGCAGCCCAACTCTGCCCATCGCGCTCCAATTTCTCGGTGTTCGCGTCGCTTTCTTTCGGTTTTGCAAATGCGTCTGGATCGGCGCTGGCAACCATCAGCGAGGTGGCCATCTGTTGCGGCGTGAGCGCGCGCGGCGTGGCGACGGCGAAGAGGCGTGCGTCGGGCCGCTCGGTGCCGGTCCACTCGCATTCGCGCGCGTAGGCGTCGCTCATCACGAGGCCGCGAATCAGCGCGCGCAAATTGTATTTCTGCCGCACGAAATCGCGCGCCAGCCATATCAGCAATTCCGGATGACTCGGTTTGTTCTGCCCGTGCATCTGGTCAATCGGCATCACAAAGCCCTGGCCGAAGAGGCGTGCCCAGGTTTGATTGACCATTGCGCGCGCAAAAAATCCTTCGCGCCCCGGCGACAATCCCGCTTCGACGAGCTTTGCGCGGCGGCTGAAACCCGGTTTGGGCGGCGGCTCCTTTTTCTTCTTGAGCGCTTCAAGCGCTTCGCGCTCGGCTTTCTTTCCGGCGTCGTTGGGTTCGGCGATTTCCGGCTCCTCAATCGCCTGACCATCGAGGAACAACAACGCCGCGCGCTTCGTTTGTTCGGATTTCAGCGGCTTGAAACTGACGAAGCCGTATTCCTTCTCGCCGACAAATTCGCCCGCATCATACGTGCGGCTGAAGAACGATTTCATGCCGTAATAATGATCCTGCGTCCACCCTGGCACGTGCGGATGATTGTGGCACTGCGCGCAACTGATGTTCACTCCGAAAAACCGCACGCTCACGTCGGAGGTCATGCGGTCCTGATCATTTATGCGCGCTTTGATGAACTGCTCGCAGCCCTTCGTCGCGGGATTCTTCGCATCGGCGCTCATCACGTCGCGGAAGATGTCGTCCCAGCCGCGATTTTCTTTCAGCGCTTTCGCCAGGTAGTCGCGAAATGCGCTGTCCTTGCCGTCCATCAGCATCCAATTCAATTCCGTGGTCAGATGCCGCACGAACGCGGGCGAGGACATCAAGCGCTCGACCAGTTTCGATTTTCTATCCGATTCGGTGGACGTTGCGTACTGCCGCACCTCAGTGGGCGTGGGAATGCGGCCGGTCAGATCAAGTGTCAGGCGTCGGATGAAGTTGTCGTCGCTGACCGCGTTCGCCGGAATCACGCCGGCGGCTTTCAGCTTCGCGTTGATGTATGCATCGATCACGGATTCGATCGGCTCATCGGCGGGCCGCAGCTTTGCCGCGTCGATTGTGTCCCACCACGCTTTCAGCGCGGCGACATTTCCCGCGGATGTTTCCGGAAACGGCGCGCCGGCTTTGATCCACTTTTCGAAATCCGCAATCGTCTCGGCGGAAAGTTTATCTTTATCATCGGGCGGCATCGCCGAATCGGGATCGGCGCGGCGGATGGCCTTCATTAATGGGCTCTCGTCCGGCTTTCCCGGCACAATCGCCACACCGCTTTTGCCGCCTTTGAGCGCGCTTGCGCGCGTGTCGAGTGCCAACGCGCCTTTGAGTTTCGTCGCGCGCGCTGAATGGCAGTTGTAACAATTCTGAGCGAGCGCCGGGCGGATTTTCTCTTCGAAAAAACTGGCTGCGGGCGAAACAGAATCGGACGCGGGCGCGGCGGCCCACGCGCATGCTGCGCCGACAAAATAAAAGACGATGCAGACGATCCGACGGGCCACGCGGCGAAATCCTCCTCGATAAAATGACTACACCGCTGCCCGCCGAGATTGCCCAACTCATAGAAAACGCCGCGGATTTCTCCGCGGCGTTCGATCAATAGATTCCGGCGAACCAGTTTCCCACCAACCCCTCACCCCCGGCCCCTCTCCCCCAAGGGGAGAGGGGGAATGGCGGCGCTTCGCTTTCGCGAAGATTTTGAAACAGTGGCTTACTTCTTGTCTTGAGTCTGCGTCTTCTCGTCCTTGTTCGGAGTCGTCTCCTGAGTCTTTGCTTTTTCCGGCGCGTGTTCGGCAGGCGCGGTCTTTTCCGGCTGCGTGTTCTTCACCGCGTTCTCCGGATTGCGGCTGGTGTTGATCGGCTGTTCGCGATCGGCCCCCGTGCGCGGCGTTGTGCCCGTGCGCGGCGTTGCGGCCTTGCCTTCAACCATCTTGCCTTCCTTCGAGATGCGCTGGCCCGCGGTCAATTTTGAGCGCGTGCCTTCCTTGGTGATGATGGTGCCATCAGCTTCGAGGCGCGATCCATTGCCGAGCGTGATTTCCGCCGTCACCAGCACTGGGCGGTGATCGCGAATGACGTAGACTCGCCCGTCTTCGAGATAGTAGCCGTCGAAATCGTCGTCCACGATGACGTCGGGTCCGCCGTCCACGGCCACGAAATCGCCTTCCAAACTCAGCCAGCGATCAGCGGGGAAGCGTTCGCGCACGCCTTCGCGGGTGACGATAAAGCCTTCCGGAAGGATCCGTACGCCGTTGTTCAGCTTGACTTCAGTCGTCACGACCGTTTCATTCCCGCCTTTCATCAAGACTACTTTTCCATTTCGAAACGCGTAACCTTCGCGGTGTCCTTCCGCCGCAAGTGTCCCCCAACTCAATAGCGCCAGACACAGCGCCACCAAACTAATGCCTTTAAGCATGATCAGACTCCTCCATGTGCAGCCGCCTATTCGGCACACACTCTTGAAGGTGCAAATCACACGCCAGCTTGATGAAATGAGACGCGCAGGAAGAAAGGCAAGACATGACGAAGATGCTGCCGCAAAACGCGGCAAAATCTTCGCCGGACGCCGAAGCGTCGTCGTTAATTCAGAAAAGCGTTGTTGTTACTTCTTCTCCAGCCTGTACGTCGGCTTCCCCATCTGCGACGCGTAGAAAATATCGTGCACCGGGTCCCACGCCACGTTCGCGTACCAGCCCGCCTTCGGCAGCGCGAATTTCTCCGGCAGCGGAGCGACGTTGGTCCACGTCTTTCCGCCATCGGTGCTAATCACTGCGCCGCTCTTGCCCGCGGCGGCGATGTTGTTTTCGTCCTTGAACCACGGCCCCAGCGTCGCGTCGGTCGGGCTGCCCTGTACTTTCCATGTCGCGCCTTTGTCGCTGCTGACGAGCAAGCCTTGCGCGCTCAGCCAGTACGCGACATTTTTAAAGACTTTGACCACGCGTCCGTTCGGCGTGAGGTCCGAGATTTTCGTCCACGTCGCGCCCGCGTCGGTGCTGCGCAGGATGCCGTCGCCTTTGGTCATCACCAGCGTTTTGTCGTCGAAGATGCCCGCGCCGCCCTTGTTGTCGAACGCTTTATCCGCGCCCAGCTTCGTCCAATGCGCGCCGGCGTCGGTGCTGAGGTAATGTTCGCCGCCCATTTCGTGCCGCGCTGCAAAAATGTTCTTCGGCTCCTTCGGCGACCAATCCACCGCCGCGTAATCCCAATTGCGCCCCATCGGCGCGAAGGGCGACCACGTCTTCCCGCCGTCGAGCGTCATGCCGCCTTTTCCGTCGAGCATGAAGCACGCCAGCCGCCCGCCGCCGGCCGGGTCCATGTTGAGCGTGAAGCCTGTCTCGCAGCGCCCGCCGATTTCGCCTTTGTCCGCGCGCGCGAAGGTCGCGCCCTGGTCGCTCGATTTCCAAATGCCCTTGCCGGTGACGATCATGTACACGTCGCCGTTGGCCGGATCGACGACAACGCCCGCGGTGCCTTCGGGCCAGTCTTGTTTTTTGCCATCGGCGAGGGCTTCTTTGACCGCCGCGTCGGAGATCGAAACCCATTTCTTTTCGCCGGCGAAGAGACATCCGGCGATCAGTGACAAGAGAAAAAGCCCGCACGTTCGCGTGTTCATCGCGCCTCCTTTAAAGGGAACTCATTGTCTTTAAACCGCGGGCGAGGAAATGAAAGGAAAAAGGAAAAAGGAAAAACGTCGGCGCTCCTTTTTCCTTTTTCCTTTCTTTTGGCGCTGTACTTTTTTTAAAGAAGAGCGTAAAGATCAGCGCGTCGGAAGTTCTTTGCCGCGTTAGCGGCTCAACAATAATAGCCGTGGTCGAAGCGCGTACTCGCGCAAGGCCACGGTCCGCGCCGCCCCGCGCACCCAAGCCGCGTAGCGGCGACACCGAGGACGCGACGCATGGCGAACACGTACACGCAGATCCTTTATCACATCGTCTTCTCAACCAAGGGGCGTGCTCGCTGCATCGCGAAGGATCGCCGCGACGAGCTCTACCGGTACATGTGGGGCATCAACAAAAATCTGAAGTGTCACCTGTATCGCATCGGCGGCGTGGACGATCATGTTCACGTCTTGACGCATCTTCATCCAACCTTGTCGCTGTCCTCGTACGTTGAACAATTGAAAACCGGATCGACGAATTGGGTGCGGAACGAGCGCATTTACACGCGGTGGCCGGGATGGCAGGACGGCTACGGCGCGTTCACGTTGTCAATTAAGGAGAAAGACGACGTCTTGAATTACATCGCGGGGCAGGAAGAACATCATCGAAGCGTGACGTTCATCGAGGAGTATAAACAATTGCTCAAAGACGCGGGCGTTGATTATGATGAACGATTCTTGGCGTGACGCGCACGGTGTCGCCGCTACGCGGCTAAGGAATTCCACGGGTCGCAGACCGTGGCCTTGCGCGCAAGCGCGCTACGACCACGGCTATTGTTGTTTTGCCGCTAACGCGGCGGACGGCAATCGTTGGCGCCAGTTTGAAAATAGGTCGTCCCCGCCGCAAGCGGCAGTAAGTGCGTCTGCGCACGGCAACGCGCGTGGAGCGATCCGGCGACGAAGATGGCGGGATGAGGAAATCATGAGTGAACGAAAAATGAAATGTCAAATTTGCGGCGCGCCAGCGGATCCAAACGCGACGGGAGTAATCTTATGCTCAGAATGTTCCAAGAAATATTTCGTTTACCAATGCTCCAGTTGCGGGTCGCGTGTTATTACAATCTACGGCGTAGCAGACCTCTGTAAAATGTGTAACGCAGACAAAGCAATCGCTCATATTGAGGAACGAGTTTGGAAACAAATTGACCCTCTTATCTTGGAGAGTTGCGACCCGATGACCTTCGCAAAATTATCTAAAATGCTCGGAAATGAGTGGCTCAAATCACATAGCTGTACGGTCAACGATCTGATCTTCGCCAGATATAGATTTTTGCGAAAAAGTGTGCCTAGTCAGTTCAAGCAGAAGACGGACGACGAGTATTGGGATGGGTTCTATAGCTAGTCGGCGGGCGTGGCGGAAGAAAGGGTGAACGATGACGGAACCCGCCCGGCGCAAGTGGCTGCAAGTGCATCTGAGCACGGCGGTGGTGCTGATGTTTGCGGCGGGGGGGGATTATTTGGGGGAACACGAAAGAGCGCGATGACATTTCACGGCTCGTTTATATTGCTAAAATAACTCGCACGTTAAGCGAAACGGAGATGAAAGAGGGGCTAACCGTGCGCGTCGGGCTATCAACACTCGGATGGCCGTTCGATGCAGCGGATACGACCGTGCTCGCGTTAGTTCCAGGCGATGGCAGGCCGTTCGACATCATCGGCGACAGAGTTATGAATTGGCACGCCGACAAGATTATTGCGAACGTCTTAGTCGCCCTCGGGATTCTTTTCGCGGTGTGGTTCGTGTGCGAGAGGTGGATTGCGTGGCGGGCGGGGCGGAAGAAAGCGTGAGCGTGCTCGCCGTCCCCGCATTTGTTTCCTTTCGCCTTGCGCCGTTTGTGAAAACGGGGTATAGATCAGAACATGACTCGGTTAACCCATCCCGGCGCTGAATCCGGCGCGGCTTCCGTCGACGACATGGAACGCGCCAGCGAAACCGACTCAACGAAAGCGAGACGCCCGAATCAAGGCTCTCGCTTTTTTTGTCTCTGCGCAAAAACGATAAATCACTATCACAAATGACAAACGAGGAGGCCGTCCCATGTCGAAGCTCAGCACAGAAAACATCCGCAACGTCGCACTTGTTGGCCACAACGGCACCGGCAAAACCACGCTGACCGAAGCCCTGCTTCACGCGTCCGGCGCGATTCGCAAGAAGGGCAGCATCGGCGACAAAAATACCGTCAGCGATTTCGATCCGGACGAAAAGGAGCGCGGCCATTCCATTGAAACCGGCATCACGCACTTCGATTTCGGCGGCAAGCGCATCAACCTGCTCGACTGCCCCGGACTGCCCGACTTCGCCGCGGGCGCCGAGGAAGGCATGGCCGCGTGCGAAACGGCCTTGATCGCCGTGAGCGGCATTGCCGGCGTGGAAGTCATGACGCGCAAACTGTGGGGCATGGCCACCGCGCTCGAAAAACCGAAAATGTTCGTCGTCACCAAAATGGACCACGACCGCTGCGGCTTCGACCGCGTCGTCGCGCAACTGCGCGAAGTCTTCGGCAACGCCGTCGCGCCGCTTTTCATCCCAGTCGGCGAAGGCGCCGCGTTCAAAGGCGTGATCGACTTGATCGACGACATTCACGATTGCCCGCCGGATCTTGAAGACAAAGCGAAGGCGATGCACGCCCAACTTGTCGAATCCTGCGTCGCCTGCGACGAAGCCGTGATGGAACGCTACCTCAACGACGAAAAAATCTCGCACGCCGATATCTCCCGCTGCTTCACCAAAGGACTGCTTGCCGGTTCGCTCGTGCCCGTCATGTGTGTCTCGTCCGACAAAGACATCGGCCTCAAAGAACTGCTCACGATCATCGCCGAAGACTGCCCCAACCCGCTCGACGAACCGCTGCATTTGCGCCGCAAAAACCCGGAGCAGCCCAGCGGCTTTGAAGAGCGCGTGATCACGCCCAAGACCGACGGCCCGCTCTACGCGCAAGTTTTCAAAAGCAAACGCGACCCGTTCATCGGCAAACTCAGTTACCTGCGCGTCTATTCCGGCGCGCTCGAAGCCGGCGGCGTCGCGAAAAGTTCATCCGCGCCCAAGCCCGAAAAGCTCGCGCATTTTCTAGACGTGCAAGGCAAGGAAACCAAAGACAAGGATCACGTCGTCTCCGGCGAAATTATCGCGCTGGCCAAATACGAAACGTTGAACTTCGGCGACACGCTCACCACCGACGAAACCGGCTGGGAGATGGCGCCGATTCCGATGCCCAAGCCCATGCAGTCGCTGGCGATCATCGCCAAAAATCGCAACGACGAAGCCAAAGTCGGCCAGCGCCTGCGCGCGTTCGCTGAAAGCGACCCAACGTTCCATATCGAAGTGGATCCGCAAACGCACGAACTGGTCGTCGCCGGCCTCGGACAAACGCATCTCGACCTCATGCTCGCGCGCCTGAAAAAGCAGGGCATCGAAGTCGCGACCAAGCCGCCGAAGATTCCATACCGCTCGACAGTCAGCGGGGTGGGGGACGCGACTTACGCGCACAAAAAGCAGAGCGGCGGCGCCGGCCAGTACGGCAAGTGCTCGCTGAAAGTCGAGCCGAACATGGGCAACGGTTTCGAATTCGTGGACGAAATCGTCGGCGGCGTGATCCCGCGCCAGTTCATCCCGTCCTGCGAAAAAGGTGTCACGACGAAAATGACCGAAGGCGTCTGGCACGGCATTCCGGTCGTCGATGTGCGCGTGCGTTTGTACGACGGCAAATACCACGACGTCGATTCGAAAGACATCGCTTTCCAAATCGCCGCGCGCGAATGCTTCAAGGAAGCCTTCGAAAAAGCGCGCCCGCAATTGATTGAACCGATCGTGAATCTCGAAGTGATGGTCCCCGGCCAATACATGGGCGACATCACCGGCCACTTGAGCAGCCACCGCGGCCGCATCAAAGGCATGGACCAGCTCGGCGACATGCAAGTCGTGAAAGCCGCGATCCCCGCCGCCGAAGTGCAGAATTATTCGTCGGAACTCAAAGCCATCACCGGCGGCGAAGGCTTCTACACGATCGAATTCTCGCACTACGACATCGTCCCCCAAAACATCGCCGCGCCGGTGATCGCGGCGTCGAAGGCGCATCAAGTCAAGGAGCCGGAGTAAAACAATTCAAAATTTAAAATTCAAAATTCAAAATTGTCGGTTCGAAATTGGCGCGTGTGTGCGCTTGACTCAGCACTGTCTGGTGGTAGAAGGAACGCGTCGTGCGTGTTCACAATTTTGAATTTTTCATTTTGAATTTTGAATTCGCCGTAAACGGGACGTGGCGCAGCTTGGATTAGCGCGCTTGCTTGGGGTGCAAGAGGTCGAGGGTTCAAATCCCTCCGTCCCGATTTTTTTCAAAACGTGACATTCTATTTGCCGCAAAGCCTGCCACAAGCTTTTCAGTTGACTATTGACGCATGCCGATAGACTATTTCGCTTGAAATGGCTTTCTTTTTTATCGCGATTTCAAATCTGGATATTTGAATCTTTTGCTCCTATGACTCTGCAAAAAGGGCGCGCGCATGATCGCCCTTTTTTTCGGCAGCGTTCGTTTCACACAACATACACGGGAAAGCGAGGTCGAAGTGATGAAAGCTGCATTGAAACACCTTGGGCTGCCGGTTCTTGCCGCGTTGATTTTGTGCGCAAGCCAGTCGGTTCACGCAGCGACGTTGACTTGGGACCCCGGACACACGCCGGCCGCTCCTTCAGGCGGAAGTGGAAATTGGGATGCCACAAGCGCGAATTGGTCCAACGGCGCCACCGATGTGGTCTGGACCGACACGACGGGAACGGACACCGCCGTCTTCAGCGGGACTGCTGGAACGGTGAAGTTAGTCACCGGCATAACCGCGAACGGAATAACGATCGGCACCGCGGGCTATGTGATCACGAACAACACGCTGACGCTAGCCGGCACCACTCCAACGATCACCAGCAACGCCAATGGCGCGATCAATTCGATTCTGGCCGGTGCGGCAGGATTGACCACGGCGGGGACGGCCACGCTGAGTTTGGGCGGCACAAACACGTACACGGGAGCCACCTCGATCGGCGGCAACGGCACGGTGGTGCTCAACAATCCGTCGGCGCTTGGCGCCGCCGGAGCCGGCAACGGCACGAGCGTTGCCAGCGGTTCCACGCTGCAAATCGCCTGCGGCGGATCCATCGCGGAGATTCTCACTATTAATGGGACTGGCGTGGGCGGCACCGCCGGCGCGGTGTTTGTCAGCGCCAGCGTGACGAGCACGGCGAACGTCGCGGCGGCAACCGCGTCCACGATCAACGTGGCGGACGGCTCGATTTGGACGATCGGCACATCGAACCCGAGCATCACCGCAACGGGTGCGGTCACCAAAATTGGTTTGGGCACGCTCGCCGTGATCACCTCCACCAACGGCGCCGGCGGATTTGTGCTCAACGCAGGTCTTTTCACAGCCAATGGAAACGTCAATTTGAACAGCGGAAACATTCAAGTCAACAGCGGCGCAACATTGCAAACCACGGGCGGCGCCAATGCAATTGCGGATGGCGTCCTGGTCACCGTGGCTTCGGGCGGCGTCTTCGACTTTTCTCAAAACAGCACGGAGACGATCAATACGCTGACGCTCAATGGAAGCGGCATCGGCGGCTTCGGCGCCTGGGTCAGCAATGTTCAAAACGGCACCACGCTGACCTCGACCAATGGCATCGTGCTGAATGCCAACAGCACGATCGGCAGTCCCAACAATCTGGCCACTCCCAGCGTCATCAGCGGCGCATTTACACTGACGAAAGTGAGAAACGGCGCGCTGACATCGACCATTTCCGGCACGAACACACCGTTCGGAACCGGCAGCCTGCAGCACAACGGCGGCACACTGGCTCTTACGCCCGGCGCGGCGGCAGCGGGCCTGACCGGAGTAAGCGCGGCCACAACCAGCACCTTTGGCTATGGCGGCGGCAGCATCCTGGCGCTGACGCACAATGGCGCCAATCAGCTTACGTACACCATCGGAAATGCCGCGCCCAGCGTCACGGTGCTTGGCCGCACGACGCCGGGTACACTGCAGATAAGCACCTCCGCCGCCACGCTCACGACCTTGGGCGTGCTGGAAGAATTCGTGGTGAACGGGCTGACTAGCGCCGCTAACGTCAATGGCATCTATAACCCGACAATCGTCGCTCAAAATGGCAACGTGGGCACTTTCGTGAAATACTCCGCAACCGCCGGAGCCGGCTTTGTGGATGCCGCCAGCGGTACCAGCAGCTACACGGCGCGCAACGCGGCGGTGGTCATTCCCGCCAACGAAATTTCAGACGTGACCGGCAGTTTCACCGCCACGACGGCCAGCAATCCTTTTGCGCTTCGCGTCGGCGCGTTTACGCTCACCAATGGCGGCACAACGACCGTCAATGGCGCGGCCGGCCAGGCCGGCGTGATTTTGAACTCAACCGCCACGGCCTCCACAATCGCCGGCGGCACGCTGGCCTTTGGCGCGTCGGAAGGCGTTATTTTCACGGCCACGACCGGCGCCGGAAATGGAACGATTTCCAGCGCCATATCCGGCACGGGCGGGCTGACCAAGTTCGGGCCCGGCACGCTGGTCTTAAGCGGCACGAATACGTACAGCGGCGGAACGAACGTCAATCAGGGCGTGTTGAGCATCAGCGCGGACGCAAACCTGGGAGCCACGGCAGCCGCGAATCTCGTCACACTCAACGGCGCGACGCTCAGCAGTTCAAACACGACGGCCTTTACGTTGAACGCCAACCACGGGATTGCGATTGGACTTAATGGCGGCACGATTAACGGCGCGGCTACCGGCGCTCATTTCATACTTGGCACGGCGAATATGCTGACGGGCAGCGGCCTGCTGACGATCACTGGCGCGGCAACCACCGACAGCGTGCTCAGCAGCAACGCGACGCAAGGCTTCAGCGGCCCAATGACGGTTGCGAGCGGCCGAATTATTTTGAATACAACCAACATTACCAACCCATTTGGCACTGGGGATATTACCGTCAACGGGACGGGCGAGATTTTTGTGCAAAATACCGGATCCGTCTGGCCCAACCGGCTCTTCATTTCGACCACCGGCGGCGAAGCGCGCGGCGCGGTTCGTTCGGGCAGCGGTGGAACGTTTAATGGCAACGTGGCCCTTTTGGCCAACGCAACGCTCAGCACCGACGGGGTTGCCACCACCACCTACAACGGCAACATTTCCGGCGGGTTCACCTTGACCGTGAACGGCACGGGATCCGCAACCGCAGCATCGAAGATGGTGTTCACCGGGAACAACACCCATGCGGCCACGACTGTCAACGATATCTTGAACATTAATTCCGACGCCGCGCTCGGCGCGCCCAACGGCTTGCTGACGCTGAATACGACGCCCACGCTCCAGGCCGGAGCCAACAACATCAACCTCGCCATCCGTCCGATTACGATCACGGCGGGAGCCATCGCGACGATCGACACACAGGCCAACAACATGGCCATCGGCGGCGTCATCGCGGCTACGACGGGCGCGATCATTAAAGCCGGCAGCGGCGCGTTGACGCTTTCGGGCATTAATCTCTACAGCGGGGCCACGACAGTGTCCGCCGGCACGCTAACCGTGACCGGTTCGATCGCCTCCAGCACCTCGACGGTGTCAAGCGGCGGCACGTTAAACGGCACGGGGGTCACTGGTCCCATCACGATCAATGCGGGCGGCGTGGTGTCAGGCGTCTTGACCACGGGCGCCGTGCAGGTCAATGCGAACGGCAGTTTGCTGGGGTCCGTTACGGGAGCCGTGCAGGTCAGTTCGGGCGGCATCGTCTCGCCGGCCGGCGCGGGCACCGCAGGCGCAATCAGCACCGGCGCATTGACGCTTGCCCAGGGTGGAAACATCAACCTCGACCTGGTGGCGCCGGGCAGCAGCGACAGCATCGCGGTCACGGGCAACGCGGATTTGAATGGCTTCGTCAACGTCATCAGCAGCAGCCCGGCGACCGGCAACTATACCATCATGACGTATACTGGAACACTGGTCAACGGCGGCGCGAATTTGGCGGTAGGCACGCTTCCTTTTGGTTTCACCGGAAGCCTCGACTTCAGCACGGCCGGCGTGGTGAAACTGACGATCAACGCCGCCACAACCAGAACCTGGACTGCGCTGGGTGCGGACACACTGTGGAGCGATGTGGCCAATTGGGATGGCGGGGTTTCAATTCCAAGCCCCGGCGACGCCGTGATCATCAACTCCGCGGGCACTAATGTCACGGTGAATGTCGCCGTGGACATCAGCGGGATGAGCATCAACCGCAACACGGCGGTAATCATCGACAGCGCCACGGGCGGCACGCTGGGAATCCGCAACGGTGGAATCTCGATTACGGGCACCACAACTGTGACGATCAGCGCGCCGGTCGTTCTCGAAGCCAGCCAAAGCTGGCTGCTGAGCAGCGGATCGGTCACCGCCAGCAACAGTATTTCCGGAAATTTCACGCTGACCAAAGGCGGAGCGGGAACGCTGTTCTTCACCGCCGCGAACACGTACGGCGCCACGGTGATCAGCGCCGGAACGCTGCAAATTGACAACGGCGGGGCGGCGGGAACGTTGGGGACTGGCGGCGTCCTGGATGACGGCACGCTGGCCTTCGGCCGCAGCGACAATCCGACAATCTCGAATGTCGTTAGCGGGACGGGGGCCGTGCAGCAATTGGGCTCGGGCGTCTTGATTCTGAACAGCGTCAACACCTATACCGGCGCGACGACCGTTAGCACCGGTACGTTGAGGATAACCAATGTCGCGGCGCTGGGCACCAGCGCGACGAGCGTCGTCAGCGGCGCGACGTTGGATGTCAGCGCGGCGGGGACCGTCAGCGGCGCGTCACTGACGCTGAATGGGACCGGCGTTGGCGGCAATGGCGCGCTGCTGGTCAACAGCACCAGCACCTGGGCGGGTCCCGTGACCATCGCTTCGGCTGCGACGATCAATGTAGCGCCAAGCGTGACTTGGTCCGATAGCGTGCTGGCCAGCTTTGCAGTCAATGCGGCGCTCACAAAAACCGGCACGGGTACCTTTGCATTGACGAGCGGTGTGACGACAGGGACAGGAACGCTGGCAGTCAGCGCCGGCATCGTAACGGCCAATGCCGCCTCCAAATGGAACAGCGGCAACATCACGGTCAATGCCGGCGGCACTTTTCAGAACACTGGAGCGGGCGCAGATTCAATCGGCGATACGGTCAGCATTATCGTGATGTCGGGCGGCGTTTTCGACGAAGAGCAAACCGGGACGGAGACGATCGGCGGACTCACGCTCAACGGTTCCGGAATTGGCGGCACCGGCGCCTTTGTCAACAATGGCGCGGCCGCAGCGGGCGTGCTGACGGTGACCGGCGGCACCTCTCTCGCATCTGACTCGACGATCGGCGGCACAAGCAACCTTTCGCTCACGGGCGTCGTTAGCGGCGCGGGTGGGGTGATCAAAGTTGGCGCCAACACGCTGACCTTGAACAGCGCCAACACCTTCACCGGAAATGTCACGGTGAACGCCGGTACATTGGTCGGCGGAGGGGGTCAAGTAACCAGTCTTGGATCGGCCACAACGCCTGGAAAAACGGTCACGGTTAATTCGCCCGGCATCCTGAGCTTCACGACAAACAATGTTTTTGGCAACGGTCAAGGCAACAACAATTTGCCGGCGGTCACCGTCAACAACACGACATTCACTTCCACGCGCTACAATGTGGTCGGCAATCTCACACTAAATGGTGCGCTCTTCACGCAGGCAGCCACGGACGGGCCGGGCAACTACGAGGGTTTCCAGTTGCTTGGAAGCGTCACCGTGACTGGCACGACGGTCTCAACCATGTCCACAACCAATGCCAGGTCCAACCATCTCGGAGCGAACACGACTTTTAATGTGGCCGACGTTACTGCTTCGTCTGCCAGCGATTTATTGGTCAGCGTTGGACTGAAAAATCAATCCGGGGATTTCGCGTCGGGAGCCGGTGGATTGACCAAGATCGGCGTCGGCTCGATGGAGCTTTCCGGCGCGAACACTTATACCGGCGCAACCGTGGTCCAGAATGGGACGCTCTCAATCACCGGATCCACCGTCGCCGCGAGCGCGTTTACGCTCGATAACACAACCATTCCCGGCAGTCCCACTCTGGCTGGAAGCGGCACAATCGGCGGCGCCGTAGCGCTGCCGGTGAACAATGGCGCCAACATTGCCCACATCAGCCCCGGCGCGACGGGCTCCGGCTCCGTTGGCACATTGACGATGTCATCGACCTTGACGATTAATGGCGGCGACTTGAGCCTCGATCTGGTTGCTCCGGGGTCCAGCGACTTCATCAACGTGGCCGGCGTCGTGACCGTGCCAGTCTCCTCCGGCGCCTGGACCATTTCGCCCAGTGGCGGCGTGACCGGCACTTACACGGTTTTGAGTTCCGCCAGCCCGATTGTGGGGGTCGGCGCCGGCACTCCCGCGCTGCCCACCGTGATTCAGCCGCCGTCCAACCCGCTCAATCGCCCGGCCATCTATGCGGCCAGCTTCTCCGGTGACGGGAAATCTCTGTTGATTACCGTCAGCGGTGGAGCGGCTCCCGTACTCTGGACCGGCGCCGTCAACAACATTTGGGATATCAATACGACCCAGAATTGGAACGACAGTACCGCCACGCCGTCCACATCCACGTTCTACAACGGCGATGCAGCGACGTTCGACAATACCGGCGCAAACAAGGGTATTACCGTCTTCGCCGGCACGGTTCTTCCCGGCTCCATCACAGTGAACAACAGCACTGGCAACGACTATTCGTTTGGCGGAGGAGTCATCGGCGGGGTCACGGGGTTGACCAAAACCAACACAGGCAACGTCACGCTCACCGGCGCCAATACTTTCACGGGTCCTGTTGTGGCCGGCGGCGGCGTCATCATCGTCAGTTCACTGGCCAACGGCGGAGTTGCCTGCAACATCGGCGCTTCGTCCAATGTGGCCGGCAGCCTCATCCTCAACGGCGGCACGTTGAAATACACAGGCCCCGCGCAGGCGACGGATCACCTCATTAGCGTGGGCAGTTCCGGGGGCGCGCTGGATTCATCCGGAACAGGAGCACTGACACTCAACAACACCGGCACGATCGGTTTTAACGGTCAGACCGGAACGCGCACGCTGACACTCATGGGCAGCGCAGGCACAACGGCAGCCCCGAATATTCTCGCGGCGCTGCTTGCGGACAACACGGGCGCGACGTCGCTGGCTGTCAACACCGCCGGTGTCTGGCAGTTGAACTCCGCCGGCAGCTATACCGGCGGCGTGACCATCAACGGCGGCTCGTTGATTGTGAATACCACCGGTGGCAATTCAGCGCTGGGCAAAGGGAATACGACCATCAACGCGGGCGGAACATTGATCGGAGGCTTGGGCGATAGCTTTGGCTTTACCCCCGGCACGAACAATTGTCCGGCGACGCTCAATATCAACGGCGGAACCGTGACCGATCTCGGCACTGCGACTTACCGTGTAACGCTGCCGAATCTCAATTTTACCGGAGGCACGCTGACCAGTACTGCGGGCAATCCGGGCGATGCCCAGGGTAACTACTCGTTCAATGGCGACAACACCAATGCCTCGGTGACAACCAACGCGGCTTCAACGACCGCGACCATTAACGCGCAGAACATCAGCATTCAAAAGCCGACGACGTTCACGATCGCACTGGGAACCGCCCCGGGCGGCATCGATTTCTTGATTTCGTCCACCATCGTGACAAACGGTACGCAGCTCGTGACCAAAACCGGCCCGGGCGTCATGTCTCTGACGGGGATTTGCAACTACCTTGGCGCCACCATCATCAACGGCGGCACGTTGCGCTTGAATAACGGCACAAACGGCGCCAACGGCGAGCTTGCCACGCCGACCATTACGGTCAACAGCACGGGCACGCTTGCGCTCAATGCGGGCGACGTGCTCGGCTATACCGCCGGCAGGGAAGCGCTGGTCATCACCAGCGGCGGAACCGTCACGAACATCACGGCCGCCGCGCGCGTGACCCTGATTAACACAGTCACCATGACCGGCGGCACGCTGACCGGAACGGGAACCGGCGACGCGAACGGCATGTATTCATTTTTCAATGGCGCCGGCATCACTGCCACGTCGGACGCCAGCGGCAATCCCGCGCTGGTCAGCGCTATCATCAGCCCTCAAACCAGCGACATACCGCTTAACGTGAGCCGCGGCGCCGCAACGCCCGCGTCCGATCTGACAATCTCCGGCGCGATCATCCCCAACTCCGCTTCCGGCGTTAACAAAAGCGGCAACGGCATCCTGACTCTTTCGGGCGCCAACACCTACACGGGCAACACCACCATTGCCGCCGGCACGCTGATCGCCTCCAACATCGTCGTGACCGCCGGCAGCAGCAACCTCGGCAACGCGGCGTCCGCGGTGATTCTCGGCGGCGCGGCGACCAGCGGACTCTTGAGTTACACGGGCAGTTCAGCGACTTACACGCGCGGCTTCACCGTCGCCGCAGGCGGCGGCGAAGTCGACACGACCACCGCCGGCCAGACGCTGACCGTCTCCACCGGCACCATCGTCAACAGCACTGGCCTGCTGACCATCGGCGGCGCCGGCAATACAACGATCGGCAGCGTGATTGGCGCCGGCAGCGGCGGCCTGACCAAGACCGGAACCGGAACGTTGGCCTTGAATGCGGTAAACACCTACACTGGAGCAACTGCCGTGAACGCTGGCACGCTCCGCGGCGTCGGCAGCATTAATGGCAGTGCAGTCACGGTCACATCGGCGACGCTTTGGCCAGGCGCGGCCGCCTCTGCGGGCGCATTGTTGGCGAATGAAAGTCTGAGCGCCGCCAGCGCGAATTTGTCCAGCGGCGGCAAGCTCTCCATCGTCATTCACAACGCAACCGCAAACAATCAGTCGCTCGCATTAAGCGGCGCCTTGACGCTGGGCGGCACAAGCACGTTGTCGTTGGGCTTTGATGCGCCATCGACTGTTCCCGCGCAATACACCATTGTCACCACCGCGGCCGGCGGCATCGGCACGGCGTTCAATACGGTTTTGGCGGGGTCGATGGTTTACGGCGCGGACTACGACGTGATTTACACCGACGGCACCACGCCCACAGTCAGCCCCGCGCCGGGCGCAACGATCTCACCGCCGGCAAATCAAATCATCATTAATTTCAAAAACACCTCGGTCACGCCGGTCAAGCTCGAAGGCTTCATCGCCTCGGCTCAAGGCGCCGGCACGATGCTTGAATGGACCGCGATCTCCGAATTCCAAAACCTCGGCTTCAACCTCTACCGCCGCGCGGGA
>DATGGK010000174.1:0-10649 GCA_035308565.1 Planctomycetota bacterium
CCGATGACATTTGCCGCGTGTTTGCGTATAAATTCAAGCATGGCATTCTCCTTCTTGGTTTCAGTTGCGTCTTGGTAAACACAACTCTACCTCGATTGAGAATGCCTTTCTATTTGGTTGCGGCCACTGGCCGCGCTAAGCATCAGCAGCATCAAAAACGGCCCGTCAAAAACAAAGCGGCGCAGCTTCGGCTTGGGGCTCTCCTCGCCATCGGCGATGACCCACGTGCTGTCGGGATTGAACGATTCCAGCACCGCGCCACGTTCGTTCAATTCCAAACGTATCCACTGCTTCGATTCCGCAATGGGATTCGCTCCGCGAACTTTGTTCAACAATCCTTTCTGAAGTTCATCGTAGGTCCGGCACAAATCGAAATTCATCATCGGGATTTCGAGCCGCTCTTCGCGCAGCAGAGGCGCTTCTGCTGGCTGTGCCGTCCATTGCATCACGTTCTTGACCGTGTCCGCCAGTCGCGCGTCCGGCTTTACGCGCGCGAAAATCAAACGGTCCTGCGCCGCTTCAGTGATCAACTCGACCGCAAATTCCGAGTCCGACCGATACCATGCCTTCACCTGGCTGGCGATGTCCTTCCATTCTTTTTCTGGCGTGTCGGTGGAGCATCCAAAGCCCTGAACATCCGTACTCAAAAACGCAAGATGTGTGTGAAACGCCGTAAACCAGTGGTCAAATTTTAATTTTTTAATCAGCGCGCCGTAGAGAAAATAATTTGGGCTTCCGTCGTCGTTGATGCCGCCTTGCCCATCCAGCCCGCGCGGCTCCGGGCCGTTCGGAAATTTTCGTTTCCACTCCTCGCGAATGAGCGGAATAATCACGGTTGACTCGCCGCCGCGCGCCACATAGGACGCCTCGTCCAAATCCGCTTTCGACGTCAGCCGCTCATTCAGAAATCGAGCGGACGGTGGATCGCCCGCCATGCGCAGCGGTTCTTTCAGCGCGTCGCAGAATTCATTCCACGCCAACTGCGCGGTCGTACACCACATCAAACTTTCGCCGTCGCGATGTTCGTATTGCAAATAAGGAGTGACGACCGTGCGCGTTAATTCTTTCTTCGCGTCGTTGATGACGCGCGTTTCGTTTTCGATGGCGTCAGCGGCGGGCCTTATGTTCGGTGCGTCTCGATCTTTTCGATAGATTGTTCCGGCGTTGCTCACTATAAACCCGTCGCGACCTACGCCATCGAATTGACCTGGCGCACTCTTCCCATTTGCAGTCAGAACATTGAAAGCATACCCGGCGTTTTTGCCGCTACCGGCTGTCGTCGCGGGCGTTGTCGCAGGATTTGACGCGAACGAACGATCCTCCAGCCGCGCATCGTTCGGCGTCGCGGGCGCCGGATTCGGCGCAGCCGCTTGCTTCGAAACCGGCGGCGCTCCGCATCCACCAAGAGTTGCAGCACACAAAACCCACGCGACAATCTGTTGCAAGCTCATACGCAATCTCCCAAAACGCAAATGCGGCGCGAAGCGCCGCGCCGCCGTTCATTTTGCATTTTGCATTTTTAATTTTGAATTGAATTATCCCGCCGCGTTCAGCTTCACCGTCGGATCGTCCGCCACGTTTACCCACACGTGGACGTGCGGCGTGCCGCGGAAATACCACACGAACGCCGGCCCTTCCAGCCGCCAGTTGTCCCACACGCGGTCGTTGCCCAGATCGTCGTCGGTGTAGAATGCCAGCGCGCATTTGTCGAGGCCGCCCTGCTTCTTCAGGCATTCCATGCAATCGTCGCGGTTGCTCTGGCGATACGGTTCGAGCAACTTCTGCAGCGTCTTTTGCACGACGTCTTTCTGATCGGAGCTCAATTCCGTAATCGGAATGCCCGGGAACGGAAAGTCGTGGAACGCGACTTTCGCTTCCTCCGGCCGTTTGGCGACTTCGGCTTTGAGGCGCTGTTTGCCGTCGAGCATCTCGTAGACTTTGTTCGCTTGCAGCGCCTGCTCCCAAAACACATTTCCGGGGTGCCCTACTTTTTCCTCGAAGCCGCTGGCCGCGTGGCCGTAGAAAATCGGGCCGCCGAACGCGACATGCTCCGTGGAATGCCCGTCGCAGCGCAGCGTCATGTGCCGGCCGGTCATCACGAACTCGAATTTTCCGCCGTCCGGCTTTCCGAAGATCGCAATGTTCTGCTCGTTGCCATAGCCGCCGGCGTCGTCTTTGAGCTGCTTGTCGATCTTCGATTGCCAGTCTTTTTGAATGATCCCTTCGAAAATATCGCGAATCAGCAGGCGCTGGTCCTTGGTGAAATAGTCGCTGTTGATCGTCGGCTTGGTGATGTGCCAGTTGTTCGACACGCGCGTGCGCAACAGCCCGCGGTTGGTTTCCGTATACTCCCAGTCGAAGCACAGATCCTTCTTCTGCGCGTCGGTCAGCAGGCTATAGAGCGCCTTGACCGCCGTCTCCGGCGTTTTCGCGGGCGCGTCGTCAGCGCGCGCAAGCGTGGTGAGCGATCCAGCGGCGAGCGCCACGCCGGCGCTGAGTGACGCCGTGAGGAATCTGCGGCGATCAAACGAAGAGGAAAACTGCTCATCGCAATCCGGACAATTTTTTCGCGGAGGATTCATGGCGCGGCTCCTGAAGATGGGGTGAGGGGACCGACTTGAGAACGCTTTAAACAGACTACACTTCCGGCGCCATTTTTGGGAGTAAAAAAAGCATGGGTGGCCCACCCCGCCGGGGTGAGCCACCCATCTACAACCAATACCGAAACTGATAACAAATCGATTCCGTCAACGCAATATTCCACGGCCGCGCGCGGTGCAGCTCTTTCGAAATCTCGTTGCATTTCGAAATGTCCTCTAGAATCTGATCGCGCATCGCCACCGCGAATTTCTCGTCGAAAAAAAGCGCGCCCACTTCGAGGTCGTGCAGCAAACTGCGATTATTCAGATTGTACGAACTGACGATCGCCCAGCGGTCGTCGATCGCGGCCACTTTCGAATGAATCATCGAAATCGGAAATTCAAAGAGCCGCACGCCATGCACGAGCAGTTCATCGTACAGCGCGCGCGATGCCAGCGCGGCGATGCGGACATCGTGTTTCATCGCGACGACGACGCCGACCACGACCCCGCGCCGCGTGGCCGCATAAAGCGCGCGCAGCACGTCGCGGTCGGGAATGAAAAACGCGTTTTCGATCAGGATGTAACGCTGTGCGGCTTTGAACGCGCGCAAATACGCGCGCTTGATGCGCATGCGTTTGAGTAATTCGCGGTTGCTTAAGATTTCAGTGGGCAGCCGCGAGCTGGTGAACGCCACGCGGCTGGCGCTGGCGCTGGGCGCCGGCACGACGGTCACGCCCGAACCGGTTGTCGCGGTTTCGCGCGTCGGCCCGCGCGCGTTTCCGCCGGAACCCGTCCCTGCGGCGAGCACCGGTTCAAGCGCGCCGGCCACCGCCGCCGCGGCTTTCGCCGCCGCGCGCGCGGGCCCCGGCTTCACGTGCGCGGTGTTGGCCAGTTTCACCGGCTCGGCGGCACGCCAGCTTTCGTCAAAAATTTTCGTGAGAATCCGCGCCGCCGCCGCGCCGTCAAGGCGCACATGCGTGTCGCGCCAGCCGCCGCCGCCGTCGCCGACGGCCGCGTATTCGTCGGCGATGTTCAAGCCGCCCAGCAGCGAGACGTGCCGGTCCGCCACGATAATTTTGCGATGATCGCGCCGCTGCAAAACCTCCATCCCGCCGCGCCAGAAACCCGAAAGCGGATGATACACGCGCACCTGCACGCCGTCGTCGATCAGCGCGCGAACCAGTTCTTCTGGCAGATTCATCGAGCCGACGCCGTCGTAAATCACGCGCGTGTTTACCCCGCGCCGAGCGGCCGAGCGCAGCGCGTCGGCGAAGAGCCAGCCGAATTTGTCGCCGCGCAAAATGTACGTTTCAAGCACCAGCGTTTCGCGCGCCGACGCAATCGCCGCGAGCATCTCCGGATAAGCCTGTCCGCCGTCGATGAGCAGCCGCACCGAGTCGGCGTCGAAAAACTCGCGCACGTTTCCGCAATAGCGCTCGCGCAATTGCCCGCCGCTCAGCTCTTCCGGAAGTAGAACGGAACTCCCGCTCCGTTCCGGCGCGGGCAGGGCGGGGGGGATCTCAAAAGGCGCAGGCCGTTTCGGCGCGCCCCACGGAATGTACTGCTGCGTGCGAATCTTGGCGTCGTAAAAAAAAGTGAGCGCGATCAGCGTCGCCGGATACGTCAACGCGCCCGAGAGAAACCCCAGCACCAGCGCCGCGCCCAGCAGTGCCGCGGCGGCGCCAGCGCTCAGCGCGCCGAACGTTTCGAACTGCGCTTGCAGCGAATGGAGCGGGTGCAGCCAGTTCCAAGCCAGGTTCGTATTGTGGAGCGCGACCGCGCCGGCGTGAATTGCGCGATCGCCATGCGGCCAGACGCTGGCCGCCATTCCGGTTTCGAGTTTCAGAATAATCTGGCCTTCGATTATTCCCGCCAAGGTAGGCATGGCCAGCGACGCGGCTTTGTTGCCGCGAAAAAAAAGCGCCGCAAGAAACGCGGCCACGAAGCGCAGCACCGACGACGGAAAAAACGCGCCCATCACGCCCGCGGCAAATCCGCGCGCCAATCGTTCCGGCGACCCGCCGCGCTCAAATAACCCGCGCAGCAGCGCCAGCACTTTTCGGTCTACGACATCGAAGAGTTCCTGTTTCAACGCACGATGCCCTCTGCGCCGCACGCAACGCGCCGGACGTTCAGGCTCATTATATCACGCGATGTTATTTTGCAGAGTGCGGGAAGTAGGGCTCGCATAGGGCCTATAAGTCTTATAGGCCCTATAGAGAGCGCGCAGGCCGCGCGAGGATTCCATCAAATTGCCGACGCGCGCCTTACCGCTTTAGCGCCGATCCCGCCCCCGAAGCCCCGCTGCCGATGCTGTGCGTCGCGCCACCCAAGCCGTGCGTCGCACCCAGCGTCGCGTTCAAATGCACCGGCGCCGGCGGCTGATGCGGCGGCACCACCAACTGCTGCGGCAGCGGCGTCACGTGCGACGGCGTGTACGTCGGCGCATGGTCCGTAGCCACGCTGCTGGGACGAATCGCCGAATGAATCACCGGCGCCGAATGCGTCGTCGTTGCATTCGACGTGGAATTGCTGCTCGGCGAGTACGTGGAGTTCATGCCGCTGCACGTGCCGCCGCTCGAAAGCGAGTTGTTCTTCCCAGTCGAATTGGCTGAATTGTTGGGCACAAAATGCGAGCCCGCATTCGCCATGATCTGCGCCGTGGTCAGTGAGTTGGACGTCATGCTCTGCGGATTGTTCAGCGTGTTGTAATAATTGCCCGTGTACGGCCAATTCGGATTGGCCGCGATCGTCCCGCCCACGGAATTCCACGGCACATACGTCCCGCCCGCTTGCGCCAGCGTCGCGTTGTATCCGCCCGCAATCGACGCCGCGAATCCCGCCGCCGTGTTCGGAATGTACACGCCGCCGGCCTGCGCCAGAGTCGCATTCCATCCGCCCGCAATCGACGCCGCGAATCCCGCCGGCGTATTCGGATAGAATACAGAACCGCCCGCTCCCAGCGGCGCATCCCAATTCCCCGACATCCAACTGTTCGAATTACCGTTCGAATTTCGCAATCCGATTACTGGGCCGCTGTTGAATCCATTATCCCAACCTCCATTGCCATTGCCCCAGGTTCCATTGCCATTTCCCCAAGATCCATTGCCATTGCCCCATGAATGATGATGCCGCCCCATGCCGCTTCCAAGATAAACCACGCCGCCCCACCAGCCTATCCCGCCCGTCCCGTCGCCGTTGCGGTTGCCGCCCAAGTTGGACGAATCCGGCTGCAAGCCCAAGTTCGGTCCCGTGTAAGGTTCCACATTCGATGGCCGCGCCGCTGGCGTGGCCGGCGATGTGTTTTGAGCCGCCGGCTTCGGAGCAGGATCGGGCGCCGGCAGCACGAAGCCCTTCTGATTCAAGAAGTCCGCATAGATACGCGCGCCCGCCTGGCTGTCTCCGCCGGATGATGGCAGCAGATTCGCCGGCACCGGCTCTTCGTCCACCGTCGCCACTTGCGTATTGTCGAAATCGACTTTTTTGCCGCTCGGATCGGTGACCTGATAGGCCGTCTTCCCGTCGCTGGTCGATTCAATCGAGCGCAACGCGATCACAGTCCGACCATCCTTCAGCGTGTAGACTTTGACAAGCCGGGTTTCCTCAGCGCCAACAGCCACACTCGCGGCAAAGCAAAACAAAAGCAGCGCGGTTAGAGCTTTCATGGGAGACGCTCCTGTTTAGGTGACGGCACTTCCTACAGTTAAGACTATATTCGGACCTTCCGTGCTGCGTGTCAACGATAAAATATTCAGGAAAAAAGATGAAGATTTCTTAATCAAACCGCGTTCGTAGTCCCGCCTTTAGGCGGAAGCGCGTCTTGATGTGTGATTGCTCCAGTCCCCAGTCTCCAACGGATCAATTCGAAAACGACTGAAAGTGGCCAAATCTGCCGGAACACATCCGCGCCACAACCTTGACATTAACGTCTACGGCGAAACCGTGAGGGACCTTTACCTAATAGAACTCCATAAAGGGTTGGCCAGTACATTCAGGGGCCCTCAGACAAAAGCGTTTGCAGCAGCCCATCGATGTCGATCTCCGCGACAGCAGTCTTGCGATCGGAAATAGCGTAGGGAAGCACCAACTTACCGTTCCAGAGCAAGGAGCCGCAGGAATAGACGACGTTGGGCACGTATCCTTCTCGCTCGTCTTCCGTGGATACGATCATCGGCTCGCGCAGCCTGCCGCGAATTTTGGATGGGTCTCGAAGGTCAAGGAGCATCGCGCCAATCGCATATTGCCGCATCGCGCCGACGCCGTGCGTGACGAGCAGCCATCCTTCCGGCGTTTCGATCGGGGAGCCGCAGTTTCCAATGAGCCTGAATTCCCAGGCATATTTTGGAGCCGCGAGCAGCTTCGCAGTCTCCCAAAAGTGGACGTGGTCGGAGAACATCAGAAACAGATTTCGGCCATCGATGCGCGAACACATGGCAAAGTGGCCGTCGATACGCCGCGGAAACAAGGCCATGCCTTTATTCTGTGCGCAGGCTCCGTTGAGCGTGTGATGGGAGACGGTGCGAAAGTCATTGGTCTCGATCAGCACCGGCATGATGCTCATGCCGTTGAAGGCTGTATAGGTGCCAAAAAAGGTAACAGCTCCGTCGTCCTCCACGAAGCGGACCAGGCGCAAATCTTCAATGCCGCGCGATTCGTTGTCCGATTTTGGAAAGAGAAATAATTGATTGATGGCGCTCCCCGGCGGAAGGCTCAGGCGATAATTGGAGCGCCCAAGCCATAGCATACTTTCGAGGCACGTGTGTACCTTCGAGCCCACGGAAGTCGAACCCCGCACTCGTGCGGCCGCGACATTGAGTTCCGCCGGCGAAAAGGATTCAGGCAATGTGCTAAGACATTCCTCAACGATCGCGTTATCGAGCCCCAATTCCATCAACCTGCGCTGAAACAGCGCCTTCACGTAAAAGCGATCCGGAGAAACCTGAGTGGGCGCGGTGAATGCCGCCGGAGGATCGAATGTCACGCCGCCAAGGCTGTCGATAATTCCCGTGTGAAAGACAACCGACGACAAATGCCCTTCGCCCACGGCGCGCAAACTCATCACGAAGCGCAGGGCGCCGCCGTTCAATCCGGACTGATCCGGATGCGGCACGATGGACGGATTGAACAGCGCGCTGGCCTGAAATGCATATTCCATGGTGAAATAAGAGCCGGCGAGCAGCCTGCGCGTGTAATTGCGCAGCTCCATGCCGCTGACGTTTTTCGCCTTGTCGTAATTCTCAAGCACGCGTTCGCGAAAATCGGCATGGCGGCTGGCATAGCGCTGCTCGACGCGAGACAGCGCGCCGGTAGCCTGCTCATCGGAGAGATTCTCTAGGAAATCGAAGAGCGCTTGTATTTGGAGCCGGTTGTCAGAAGTGAAGGACCCGGAGATGAACGAGAGCAGAATGACTCGTTGTTCCTCGCCCACAAGTCTGAAAGACAGGTTGCGCACCGCCACGGGACCGGAAGTATGCCGCACCTGAATTTGCTCAACAATTCGCATCGACTCTTTTACCTGGAGGTTACGAACCGACGGCCATTTCCAACAAGGCCGTCTTTTCGAATGCGCCGGTTTCAGCTTCCTGTTGAAGCCGGTTAATCGTGAGCAACGAAATCAACCACGCCAAAGTCGATTCGGCGCCCTCGTTCTGATTGGCGCCGTTCGCATATAGGCCGTCACGGCAGCCGCCGGTAGTGGAGTCGTAGACGACTGATTCAGTGACGTTGTTGCCTAAAAACCAATCCAGGCACCAGCGCAACTTACGCATCCAGAACGCATCTTTTGTATGCCGATACGCCTCGGCACAAGCTGCGACTAATGCCATTGCGTCGATGGGCTGCTGGTCGAATTTGGCGCGCGCGCCGCCTCGTTCCATCCACCCGCGGTTGCCAATCAAATTGAGCCGGCCGCGCTCGTCAGTCTGTTGTTCAAGCAACCAGCGTAAAGAGCACAACCCCTGTTCGATCATCGCCGGATCGGGCAGCCATTGCCCGCTGAGAATCAATGCGTACAGCAGCGTCGCATTGTCATAGGTAACCTTGTTTTCGCACCATGGCCACTGGCTGCTGCCGTGCGCTTTGAACAGGTCAAAGAGCCGGCGCGCCAGAATCTCACGCATGCGGCGGACGAACGAGTCGCCTGAAAAGCGCTTCAAGTAAGCGTGGATGCCCACAAGCGTGAAGGCGCAGGCGCGCGGGGAACTGACTGCCTCCATGGTTCCGAGTGCCGCGCAGAACATTCGGCTGGCCAGCGCCACGGTGCCTTCGTTAGGTCCGACAGCCACTGCCGTTCCCAACGCCCATAGGGAACGTCCAAGGACATCGTCGTGGAATTCCAATTCATCTTTCCAGCGCCTGTCGTAGGAGAGGAAGTTGCGAAAGTGCCGCCGATCCGGGTCGTACGCGAAATGGAGAAAACTCAGGTATTTGTCTCCCAGCGGCAAGATCGCATCGTCCTGTGTCAATTCCCAATGCAACATTGTCGCAACCAACGCGCGCGCATTGTCGTCGGTGCAATAACCGTGCAAACGATTCGGGACTGTATAAATGGCGTGCTGCAAAATGCCGGTGTCATCGGTCAGTGTGCGAAGATGATCGAGTTTTAGATCGGGCAGCAAGCCGGGCACGCGTTCCAGGTCCGCGCTGCTGGGATTCAATCGATTGACGCGCGGATTGCGCTGGCGCTCGTGCAACACCTCCTGCGCAATCATCTGATAGGATAGTCCCGCTTCGTTCCAGGTCATTGAGCGGCAATGACGATATGCGTTCTGCCGAAGTTGGTTCAATGACTCTTTGTCTCGCAGCAGTTCGATCGTAGTTCTTGCCAGCGCGTCCGAATCGTTAAAAGGAAAAAGCCGCCCGCGCTGATCGGCGAGCATTTCCCCCGCATGTAAAAACGGAGTGGAAATCACCGCTTTGCCGGCGCCCATTGCATACGCGAGCGTTCCGGAGGTAATCTGATCCTTATTTGGATAGGGCGTAATGTATATATCCGCCGCGCCCAAGTACGCGCTCAGCTCCTCTTTGGTTACGTACCGATTGTGGAAAATAAGATGCTCTCTGACGCCAAGCTTCTCGGCCAGGCGTTCAAGCAGAATCAGGTAACTGTTTCCTTCGCGTTTGAGCACATGCGGATGAATGGCGCCCACTACGACATAAACGATATCCTTGTTTTCACGCACAATTTGCGGCAGTGCCTGAATAACGGTTTCGATCCCCTTGCCCGGAGAAAGCAGCCCAAACGTCATCAGCACGGTCTTTCCTTCCAATCCGAACCTCGGCTTAAATGCCAATGAGTCCGAAAAAGGAACATCCGGTATGCCGTGCGGGACAACCGATATCTTGCGCGCGGGCGCGTTGTACTTATGAGTGAGTATCTCGACCGCCTGTTCGCTCATGACCACAAGCCGGTCGCTTTCCGCGACAATTCCGGCCATGACAACGGCCTGATCTTTATTCGGTTCGCTCAGCACCGTATGCAGCGTGGTAATGACGGGCATTCGAGTATTGCGGATTAATTTGAGTATATTTTCACCGGAGCGGGCGCCGTACAAGCCAAACTCATGTTGGACAATGACCGCGTCGATTTGATTGATGTTTAAGTAGTCGGTCGCGAGTTGATAATCTTTAAGTACGTTTGCGCGAATTTCGAACCGGACTTCATCGGGGTAGGAGTACCCGTCCTCATTGTCGTCCATCGCAAGAACCGGGACATCCACGTCGCCATCGCTCATCAGCGCGTCGCGCAGGTCTTTGGTAAATGTAGCGATGCCGCACTGTCGCGGCACATAGGAACCCACTAGAGCCAGTGTCTGGACTCGCAAGTCTGACATGGGCATGCTCTCCTGCTTGAGTTAAATAAAGTTGTTATGAACGAGGCTTGGATTTCGTTTCATTTCTGGGGCGCTTGCCAATGCTCTTTGCCGGCGGCACGCTGGGATTCAAAGAGTTTTTTTTCGCGGCGTGCTCCTCGCACTCTTTACGCTCTTTGTCTGTCGGCGCGGGCATACTTCGCAAGAGAGGGCTGTGTCTCGTCATCGTTATTCCTTTGTAAAATTAATTTCAAAC
>DATGGK010000175.1:0-54148 GCA_035308565.1 Planctomycetota bacterium
CGTTGCCCTCGCCCCGGCGCACGATGGACCCCGACGAAAGCACATCGCCGGGCTTCTTGTCCGCATCCTTCGATTCGCCGGTAAGCGCCGATTGGTCGATGGTCATCGCGCCCGTAAGAAGCTTCACGTCCGCCGGGACGATGTCGCCGGGCCGTACACGAACGATGTCGCCGGGAACCAGCTCGCGAGCGGGAATAACCTGCCAGTTCGAATCGCGCCGAACGCGCGCATTGACTTGCAAGCGCTTCCGAAGTGCCTCAACGACGCCAGCGGCCCGATGCTCCTGCACAAAGCTCAACACGGCGTTGATCACCAGCAGCGCGCTTACCACCACGAGATCGGAATATTTTCCGAGAACGGCTGACAGCACCATGATCAGTTCGAGCATCCATGCCGAGATGCCCCAGAATTTTCGCAAAAACTTGAGGACCGGCCGCCCCTTTGTTTCGGCCACTTCGTTGTAGCCGCTCTCCTTCCGGCGACCGTCCACCTCCGTGTGCGCGAGTCCGGAATCTGGATTGACTTTCAGCGTTGCGAGCGTGTCGGGAACCGATGCGGAGGCGATGTCGGGAGGCTTGGCGTTTGCCGGGGTTGAAGGGGCCGGCTTGGCGTCGGATTTGTTTGTCATGGGTTGCATCGTTTTTCAACTCGCTGATACTTCCTCACGAAGCTTCTTCCAATCAATGCCGTGGGCTTTCGGCGGGCGGGGATTCATGTCTTCAAGCGCTGCCACAAGACAATCGGCAACAACCAGGTTGCGGTACCATTTATGATTGGCAGGAACGACAAACCAGGGAGATTCTTCGGTGCTGGTGGCGGAAAGCGCCTCCTCGAAAGCCTTCCGATAGGCCTTCCAATATCCCCGTTCTTTAAGGTCCTGTGCGCTGAACTTCCAATGCTTGTCCGGGTCGTCAAGGCGCGCGAGCAAGCGCTTTTTCTGCTCGTCTTTCGAGATGTGGAGAAAAAACTTCAGGATGCGTGTGCGGTTGTTCGAGAGCATCTTTTCGAAATCGCGAATCTGACTGAGGCGGTGCTTCGCCTCCTTGTCTGTAATCGACTTGTGGACCCGAGTGATCAGCACATCTTCGTAATGGGAGCGGTTAAAAATGCCGATGAATCCGTAGGGCGGGCAGGCGGCTTGGATACGCCATAAAAAGTCGTGCGCCTTTTCCGGCAGCGTGGGCGTTTTAAAAGACGTTACGATACAGCCTTGGGGATTGACGCCACTCATGACGTGCCGGATGGTCCCGTCCTTGCCACCCGTGTCGATTCCCTGTAAGACGATGAGAACCGCGCGGCTGCCCTCGGCATAAAGCCGCTCCTGAAGCGCATCAAGCTTCTGCCTGAGCTTTTCGGTGCGGTCCGCAACTTCTTCCTCATGTTTGTAACCGCCGGTATCGTGAGCATCGTAATCATCCAGATTCACGCGCTTGTCCGGTTTGACGCGGTAGTGTTTCATTTTTTCCTCCTGCTTATCTGCTCTGAATACCATGAATCAAATACACAACAAGAAAGATTCCGACTGCGAGGACTGATACAGTGACCAGGATATAGAGTGTCGATGGCGGTCGATAGGTATCCTCGTCTATTTGTCTCTCAACCTTCTTGTACCTGATAAACGAAAGCAAAACCATCATCGTACCAAGTCCCACAAGGAATATTCCAAGGATCGCCGAATATCCATGAGAACGAGGCAAAGCATTTTCAATATTGGCTTTTCCCAGAATCAATGACATCTGCTCCACAATCCTCCGTACGAGCGACGATGCGAGCGCGGACAGGGTTGCGTTCGACATACCGGACAGCGGCCCAAAGATATTCGTCATCCAGCACGGACGAAAAAAACCGGCCTTGGTAGAAATGGCCGGTGCGGTGCCGACGAACGTTGGCGCGCGCCGCGTATTTCGTGTCAATCGCGTGAAACGCCTGCCCGAGCGCGCACTCGCCTTCTGGGAGCACGACCCAATGCACGTAATTGTTCATGAGGCAGTAGGCGAGCGTCTTGATGCCGAAGCGCCGCGCGTAATGCCGATAGAGGCTGAGGTAGTAGTGGCGGTCGTCGTCGGAAAAGAAGATGCGTTGGCGATCATTGCCACGCTGCGTGACGTGATGCGGCAAGCCGGGAATGACGACTCTCGCGAATCGGCCCATGCGCGCATTGTCATGGACTTTTACTTTCGGTCAAGAAGTTTCGTGCACGTCCCGAATTTCCGTGCTATTGAGTTGGATCACCGGGAAGACTGTTCCGAATAGTGGCGATGAGCGGCGTACCGCTCATCGCCACTGTCCCTATTTACGGATTTGGGATTTGAATGTACTCATTCAAATCCGTGCTTGGATGTAAGCTGCGCATTGGAATAATGGAGCGCGTAGGTTTCAAGCGGCACGGATTTGCCAACGGCAGCAAATCCGTAGCACCCGCGCACGCGGCGGAGGGCGGTAGTATGCAACGTGGAAAATGCCGATATGGGGGGAAATGGAGACACGGGGACGCGGGGCATGGGGAATGGGGTGCACATCGGACGAAGACAAATAAGAGGTGGAAGTCCATGACTTCCCTATTTAAATGAAGGCTGCGCTACGAGTGGATTTTTTTGCGAAAATCATGGCGCGCGGAAAACCGGTGTTGTATTATTCTTTGGAATTTGGATAGCACGGAGGATTGCTTATGAGAACGTTTTCACTGGCGATTGCGATTTTGGCTCTGCTGTGCGTGTTTCAGATGTTGTCGAAAAACGCGGTGCGGGCCAGCAACGAAGGCGCCCAGCCGCGTACCGTTGTCAACGCGCTCGGCTCGCTCCGCGCGAAGGAACTCGCCACGGCCTACGAGGTGAACTTGGGGCCGGATACGACGGGCGGCGGCGGCGAGGTGATCGCCACTTTGGGTTTCGACCATTGGTTTATGACCACGGAACTGGATTTGACAAATCTGCCTCAGACCACTCCCAATCCAACATCGTTGACAATTTACAGGGACTCATCCATTTCGGTCTATATTCCGTCGGTCGTTTTAATCGTCATCCCGGTGTCGCAGGATCCGAATTTCGATGCCGACTTGGCGAAGGGCGGGCTTAACTTTTCATTGATGCCGTTCGGCGATTTTACAAGCGAGAACGGTTTCGATTTTCAAAGCTTGTTCGCAAATGCGCCCAAGGGTTGGGGCAACGGCGATCCGGCGCTGAAGGCGACAGTGAAATTTACAGGGCCACATACGATGTCCGCACAAGGCGTAAAGGCGAATTCTGTAACTGTGACGTTTGAAGGCTTCAGCCGCTCGGTGACCGCGAACAATGCCAAGGCACAGTATGAAGGCGTGCCGCTCTATTCAACGCTGCCGAGTGTTGCAGATGCGACCGGCACTGTGCCGGTCAGCGGCACAGACGCGGCGGTGGAGTTTGGCAGCCCGTCGGTGGGCTATTGCCAAGCGGATAATATGGACGTGACGGGCACGGCGAGCGTAGCCGGCAAAACGATCAAGTCGCTCAAGGTGGGCGGCAAGCCGATCAAGTCGCAAAGCATCAAAGTGTCGGTGAGCGGCGCGAATACTGTGCCTTGAGATTTGTGCGCGCGTAAATATGGCTGGTTGCGGTTCCGCCTGAAGGCGGGACTACGAACGGATTACTCTTTTACTTCCACTGTGACTGAATTAACGGGCGTGTCCAGCGTGCCGGTGATGACTTCGTCGCCGGGTTTGGGGGTTTCAGAGAGGAGTTCGTAGAATTGGCCGTTGCTTTCGCCGACTCGGATTTGCAGCGGCGTGGGTTGGCCGAGGGAATCTTTGATGTAGATGGTGGCGGGCGTGCCTTTTTCTTTAGATTTGGCGGGATCGGTTTCGGCGGGGACGGCTGGGGGCGGGGGGAAGAGGGCGACGGCGGGCGGGGAGAAGCGCAGGGCGGCGGCGGGGACGCGGCGGACTTCGGTTTTTTTGGCGACATCGAATTCGAGGTAGGCGGTCATGCCGGGGCGGAGTTTGCCGAAGGGGAAATCGGGCGCGGCGGGATTGTGGGCTTCGATCACGACGGGGTAGCTGACGAGATTGGCTTTGGTTTCGGATTTGAAATGGAGGATGCGGACGGTGCCGGTGAATTTTTCGCCGCGGAAGGCGTCCACTTCGAAGGAGACGCGCTGGCCGGGTTTGATTTTGCCGACGTCGATTTCATCGATGTTGGCGGTGATTTGCACGCAGCTTAGGTCGGCGGCGATTTTAAACAGATCGGGCGTCTGGAATTGCGCGGCGATGGTCTGGCCTTTATCGATCAGGCATTCCATGACCACGCCGTCTATGGGCGCGAGGATGTTGGCGTAGCTCAAATTGGTCTTCGCTTTTTGGACGGCCTGGTCGGCTTGTTCGACGGCGAGCTTGGTTTGTTCGACGCGCGCGGTGAGGTTGCGGCGGCCGATCACAATTTCCTTGAGGTCGGCTTTGAGCGTTTCGCCTTCGATCGCTTTCAAGGTCACGTCGCGTTCGGCGTTTTCTTTTTCGAGGCGCTTGATGTCGAGGTCGCTGATGGGGGAGGCGTTGTTGGCGACCATTTCTTCGTAGCGTTTGAAGGTCTTGCCGGCCAGATCGGCGCTGGCTTTGACGCGCTCGGTTTCGACTTTGAGGCGATCGAGGCTCTGCTTCGTGCGTTCCTCTTTGAGGTCAAGCGTGGTGGCTTCGATTTCGAGCAGCAGCAGGTTGCTTTTGGATTGGCGCAAGGTGAGTTCTTTGTCGCGCAGGTCGTTTTCCATGAGTTCGGTGTCGAGGACGGCGATGATTTGGCCTTCCTTGACGGGGTCGTCCTGTTTGACTTTGACTTCGCGAACGCGGCCGGAGACTTGGCTGCCGACCTTGACGCAGCAGGTGGGTTCGACGTTGCCGGTGGCAGTGGCAACGATGGGAATTTCGCCGACGTCGATTTTGGCGGTTTTGTAGAAGACGGGTTTGGGTTTGGCGAGGTGTTGGAGGGCGATCACGCCGCCGGTGGCGAGGCCGGCGAGGACGAGGAAGGCGACGAGGAGGATGAGGAAGAGTTTCATGGAAACGACCGTTACAGGTTACACGTTACACGTTACAGGTTTTTTGGATGCGATGCGCTAAGAGGGTGTTTAAAAAGTGAGCGCGGCGTAAAACGGCGCTTTTTGTCCGGCTCTTCGTTGCGAACTTCAAGCGTTATCTCCTTCGGATAGCGCATGAAGTTCGCGCCTCGTTCCGAACAAAAATCGCTCGTTTTCCGCTCGCACCCACTTTTTAAACACCCTCTAAGAGAACGAGCATTATAACGGGGAATGGAGGGGAGGGTAACTCAGAAAATTGATTAGAATTTAATTAGGAAAGAGGTTGACAGGGTGTACGGGATGTGTTAGGATGCCTACCGGTTCAGAACGTATGGATGTTTTGCGATGATCTTGCGTCAGATTCACCTTTCCACGGCCGTGGTGTTGATGTTTGTTGCCGGAGGAATGATCTGGCAAAATGTTGTGCCGAGGCAAACACGTTCGACGACGCATGTGTCGGCGAAGGCGACGCTCCACACGTACATTTACGGTTGGCCCATATTTACCATTTCACGATGGAGCCTCGAGACGAGCGATCCCGAGATTAAAGTCACTGGCAATTCGGGGGCAATAGCGGAACAGGGATCGTTCGTGCAAATGGCGGTGATTAATGGAATTCCATGCTTATTGATTTTATATCTCATTGCAGCGATATTGGAAAGCATGATCAACTCTAAGCAAATTCGAAAGTGAGCTCATCTTTAATGCGCACGTTGTGCAGCTTTTGCATGCTTTTCGAGGAGCGCGATCATTTGTGGCGCGAAATGGAACGAACAATGTGCAACTTTTGCAACGAAATTTAGAGTGTCCCGGCGCGCTGTGCCGCCTAAAGGCGGGACTACGAACGTGCGTGGCTCAGGAAATTTATTTTTGTTTTTCACGGCAAGAATTGAGGGAGTGACGACACTATGATGGTATGAGTGAGATGGCGCTGGCGCATCTGGCGATTGCGGTTGAGGAACTGGATCAGGCGACGCCGATTTATGCGGCGCTGGGGTTTGAGCTGGGCGACGTGGAGCAAGTCGTGCGGGAGAAGGTGCGGCTGCGGAAGTGCGTTAAAGATGGGCTGTGCATTGAGTTGCTGGAGGCGTATCCAAAAGGGGAGGGGAGTGTAGCGAAGTTCATCGCCAAGCGGGGGGCCTGTTTGCACCATGTGGCGATAAGTTCGAAGAATGTGCGAAGCGACTTGCGGCGGTTGGGGAAATCGGGTATAAAGGCGCTGGCTGGTTATCCGGCAGAGGGATCGGAAGGGACGACCGTGGCGTTTCTGGATCCGAAGACGACGGGTGGGGTGCTGATTGAGTTGGTGGAGCGACTGGTTCTCACGCAGAGGCGCAAAGGCGCGGAGGAACAGAAGACCGGGAAATCGAGGAAGTAGTGCGTGATGTGCAACTTTTGCAACGATTGATCGCGAGCTTTCATTCCGCCTAAAGGCGGGACTACGAACGACAGAGCTATAAATTGCTTTTAATGTTATGTTTTGAGGGGATGAGAAATTTTCTATTTTTGACGTAAAAAAACGAACGGAAGGTCGTCTAAAAGTGTACTACTGGATGGCATGCGAAGTGCTTTCTTTCGCGCGGACAGGAATTGAATGCAGCTAATGGAAACAGGCGCTCCAAGGAAGCCGGTCGCTTTTTGAGCAGCGGCTTCGAAATTTTGCGCCGAAGTATGGGGAGGTATCACAGTGGATTGGCGGCACACACAGTCGGAACCCGAGTTGGCTGAACACAAGGGCGATGCTGTACACAAAAAGGAAAAGCCGGGCAGCGCGACCGAACTGCTGCTGGCCGTGCCGAAGAGCGCGCGCAAGCCGTCCGAGCGTTTCATGCGCCGGCAGTTGCAAGCACGTTCGCGTGTGTCGCAGAGCGAGCGTTTTCGCATCGACGCGTTGAAGGAGAAGCTTAATTCGCTCATGGTCGAAACGGCCAACGAGCAGAATGTGTTCAATGGATACCGGCCGGGCCACGAGGCGATGCCGGGGTAAAAAGGGGTTCGCAGATTTCGCAGGAATTTTTGCGGCCCCGGTAGATGAAAAATCACCGGGGCCGATGCATTAAAAGAGGCATGTGGAATGTGGAATGATGAATGCGGAATGATGAATGATGAATGATGAATGATGAATGATGAACGAGGACTTAACGGCATTCATCATTCATCGTTCAAAAAAGCGTTGTTCGAAAAGAGAAAGAAAAATCAGAAAAGGAGCCTCAACAATCGAGCCATTCAGGACGAAACGCCGTAGATGCAGTGCCCTGGAATTGTACCGCCGGCGTCCCGCTGGCAATTCTGGCCGGCCGAAGGCCCGGCGGTACAAGGAGGAGGTAAAAAGTGACGTTGATTAAATCGAGGAAAGAAGAGTTGGAACAGAATTTCAAAGGGCCGCTGATCAAGGGGAAAACGAGCCGGGCGCTCGCGTTGATTGCCAATTTGTTTCGGGAACAGGGAATCGTGAAGAACGCAAAGGACTCAAAAGTCATCAAGGCCGCTCAGAACGACGACGCGGTGGACGTGCCGGTGTCGGACGAGCTGGTGGCGGACCACGAGTGGGAGTCGCTGGTGCAGACGTTCGACCCCGAGCCGGACGAGCTGCCTCACGTCGCCGCCGACGAAGAGGACTTGTGGGAGAAGCTGTCGAGCACCCGCTGGCTGAAAGCCGCCGCGCCGGAAGTGCGCACGGCCACGCCGACATCGGAGACGGCGGCGATGGACGCCGCGGAAGGGGAGGAGGCGGAGACGCAGGCGTAAAGATGATTGCGGGGGATGCGCGCGAAAAATTTCGTGCGCGTCCCCCGAATCTCCCGAAGGGACTCCATGGCGAAAAAATACAAGACACTCCTCCACGAATGGATGGATGAAGTTTGGAACAAAAACGATTTAAGCGCCGTGGATCGTATGATGAAACCGGGCTGCGTCATACACGGCTTGTTGGACGAAGAAGGAAAAACCATTATTGGCCGCGCGGCGTTCAAAAAACTTGCGACTGGGTTCCGTCGAATTTTTCCTGATATCCGTTTCGATATCGCTGATTCGATTGCGGAGAAAAATAAGATTGCCGCGCGCTGTACGGTTTCCGGGACGCACCTTGGTGAGGGTTTCGGACTTCCGGCTACAGGAAAGAAAGTCGTGTTCGATGGCACAGTGATCGTCCACGCGAGAAAGGGCGTTATCGCCGAGGCATGGAATAATTTTGACTATATGGCATTATGCGCGCAACTCGGACAAGGAATTTCTTCTATTAAAGCTGTCCCCCCAAGAGGGGACAAAGAAAAGCGTTTACAAAAGTAGAACGCGAAGTATCCTTCGATTCCGAATCGCACTTGAGGGCTAACTCCGGAATTTCGGATTGGAAAGTGCAGCCATGTCGCCAATCACCATCTCCCGCCTGGTTCTTGCTCTCACACAGATTTCAGACCGTGACGCTGAGAAGTTGTTACAAAAGCGATTCGAGGACTTGACGGCGCTCAGCCGCGTGATTGAAAAGATGCGCGAGCCGGTCATTGCAATTCGGGGCCGCAGCATACTCTCAGCGTCGCGCGCCGGCATAGAGGCGCTTGGATTGCCTCATGGCAAACTTTCACACAGTGCGCTTTACCGCGATTTGCTCGATTTTCTGTCCCACCCACGCGGGGACGAGCGCCGCGCGGTCACAGTGAATGGGGAAGAGGGGAAGAAGTACTCCGTCTCATGGTCGAATGTATCGACATTGGACAACAAAGGCGCCCTGCTGGTTTGGTTAAATCCCATCGTTTCCGAGGCTGAATCCGCAGCGCTTGAGCGCGCCGCAGCGCTTGCCGCTGGGTTGTCCAAGCGGGAAACTGAGGTTTACATGCTGCTTTCGAGAGGAAGGCTGAACAAGCAGATTGCGCATGAATTAGGGATTGGCGTCGAAACCGTCCGCACTTATGTAGCGCGAACTTTTAAGAAATTGAATGTTTCTGGACGCATCGACGCGGTGAATGTGCTGCGAAACAAGGCGAACGGCGCGCAATAGCGCTAGTCCCCGTGATGTCGTTGTCCAAGCAAAGAGTTGTTAAGAGGGCTTTTGGGGCATCCGGGACTGGCGACGGATTCTTTTTCCCGCAAAACAATGCTCCGTCTATTCCAGCATTCCCCGCGGGTCTGGCTGATTCCAGCTACGGCCGTGAATGCATTGAAGTGAATGCCAAATGTGGTAATCGAAAGGGTTAGAGGCCATGAAAAGAAACATCGTTTTTGGCGTCATTGGCGTGATCGTGCTGCTTTTCCTTGGGATTAAGGTCGGTGCCATCCCCAATCCACTCAACAAGGCACCATCGTTCTCAAAATTCAACAGCGTCACAGTCAAAGGTGTTTCGAAAGCGCCCGACGGTCAAGCGCTTGTAGCGGACGGTAACGCAGGTTCGAAATGGGGTAACGTCGAAGGTATATACGTCGCGAGCAATGTGGCCGGCAGCCCCGTCACAAACGGATTGGTATTAACCGCAAACAACGGCGAAGCGAATTGGCAAAGCTTGCCGACAACGGCGGCACCGAATGGCGCGGCGGGCGGAGATTTGACGGGAACGTACCCAAACCCCACAATCGCGGCGGGCGCAGTGACGGCAACGAAGATTGCAACCGGAGTGATTCCAACCACCCTTCCTCCTAATGGTGCCGCGGGAGGTGATTTGACAGGAACGTATCCGAATCCAACGATTGCGGCGGGGGCGGTGACACAGCTAAAACTCGCAACGGGCGTGACGGCAATACCAAGCGGCGCTGCTGGCGGTGAATTGAGTGGAATGTATCCAAATCCAACTATTGCTAAGTTGGCCAAGGTTCGGATTGATGGTAACTTTGTCTCAGAATCGCCTGCAGCTAGTTCGACAACCACTCTGAATTTAAGCCTAGGCCTTACCGCCTACAACGATCCGACGAGCAACGGAGACTTCATTTATTCCGCGTCTGCGAACCAGCTTGTCTGTCCTAAGTCTGGAGTATATAGAATTTTCACGACCATATCGTGTACGGCTTTTAATGCATCTGTAGATATGATCATTGTGAAGAATTCAAATATCCAAATTGGCAGAAACACGACGGTGAACGCGGGCGCCGGAACATTCTTTGCCTCGTGCTATACCGAGGCACTCCTTAATAAGGGGGATACAATAATATTTCAAACTTCTTCTAATGCCGGGACATTTGGTAACGCGACATTTACAATGTCCTATGTTCCCTAAAAAACATTTCGGTGACGCGCACGAGAGGATTGGGGGCGCGGAGGAATATACAGGGACGGGAATATCAGGAATAACGGAATAACAGGGACCGCGCACGAAATTATTCGCGAAAAGTTTCGTGCAGTTCCCGGAACTTGCGCGCCGCCATCGCGCCGCGCTTCATCATGCCGGCGCGCACGCCGCAATGAACGTCTCGCGCTTGCCTTCGTCTTCGGCGTGGATTTTTCGGGGCTTGCCGCCAATTTTGAGAATAGGAGTTGTGTTTGAGGTCTTTTGAGCACGGGTACCTGCTGGACGTCCCGCTGTCGCATAGCTTGGTCATGGCGATGCGCGCCCTGGGCGAGCATCGGGGGCGGTCGGCGCTCCATGGCGAGCAGTTTCCCGAGGTGCTGGATACGTTGCGCCGCGTCGCCGTGGTTCAGAGCACCGAATCGTCCAATCGAATCGAAGGCATTCTGGTCGCTCCCGACCGCATTGAAGCGCTGGTGTCGAAGAAGACGAAGCCCCAGGACCGCTCCGAACAGGAGGTCGCCGGTTACCGCGACGTGCTGTCTACAATCCATGCGCACCCTTCCAAAATTCAATTGTCTTCCGACCTTATCCTGGATTGGCACCGCGCATTGTACCGCTTCACAAATGAACGCGGCGGCCAATGGAAAATAAACGATAACGCGATTATTCAAATTGGACCCGACGGAAGACGAAATGTTCGTTTTCGGCCCGTCTCCGCGGCGGCAACACCGGATTACATGGGGCGCCTCGTCACGTTGTTCGGGCAGTCCCTTTCGGATGGCGTTGCAGACCCGCTGTTGCTGATCGCTTCGTTTATCCTCGATTTTGAGTGCATTCATCCGTTCACGGATGGCAACGGGCGGCTTGGACGCCTGCTGACGCTGGTGCTGCTGTATCAAGCCGGTTTCGACGTGGGGCGGTACATCAGCCTTGAGCGGATCGTCGAGGAGAGCAAAGAATCGTACTATGAGGCGCTGTTTGAAAGTTCTCAACGCTGGCACGAGGGCCAGCACGATTTGAGGCCGTGGTGGAATTATTTTTTAGGCATGTTGACAGCCGCGTATAAGGAATTTGAGGCGCGCGTTGGCTCTATTACTTCGGCGAAAGGCGCCAAGCGGGAGATGGTTTCAGGCGCGATTGCACGGATCCCGGGACGTTTCTCGATCGGCGATTTGCAGCGGGCATGTCCCGGTGTGAGTTACCCGACGATCAAGCGCGCCCTCGAAGATCTCCGCGCGCAGAATAAGGTCAGATGCCTTGGCCGTGGTCCGAAGGCGCAATGGGAGCGAATTTTAGGGGTGATACGATAATCATATCACGAAACGACGATGTGATACGATTTGGCAATTCCCGCGAATAACCGGAACGCGCCCGAAACGACGTTGGACGCTGTCGGCATAGTTCGCGAAGACATTCGCATTTTCTGGTGGTCAAATCGCTGTCGAGCGCGTAAAAACAGACATCGCCAAACGACTCGTGTCGCTCCTTTTTAAGAGGGGGCTCAAAATCAGGAGACTACGAACCATGCAGCTTGGAATGATCGGACTTGGCAAAATGGGCGGGAACATGGTCACGCGCTTGATCCGCGGGGGCCACAAGATCGTGGCGTACGACCGGTCCGCGGACGCGGTGAAAGCGGCGGTTGCGCAGGGCGCCACGGCGGCGTCCTCGCTGCAAGACCTCGTGGACAAACTCGACATGCCCCGCGCGGTGTGGGTGATGGTGCCCGCGGGCGCGCCGACGGAAGACACGGTCAAGACGCTGGCCGGATTCATGCAGCCGGATGACACCATCATCGACGGCGGCAACAGCAAATTCACCGACGACGCGCGCCGCGCGGCGGAACTGTCCGCGAAGAAAATCAATTACCAGGACGCGGGCACGTCCGGCGGCGTGTGGGGCTTGCAGAACGGCTACTGTTTGATGGTGGGCGGCGACAAGCCCATCTTCGATCGGCTCGAGCCGATTTACAAAACGCTGGCGCCCGAAAACGGCTACGGCTACATGGGCAAGCACGGCGCGGGGCATTTCGTCAAGATGGTCCACAACGGCGTCGAATACGCGATGATGCAGGCGTACGCGGAAGGCTTCGACATCATGAAGGCGACCGATTTTAATCTCGACCTGGCCAAGATCGGCACGCTCTGGATGCAAGGTTCGGTCGTGCGCTCGTGGCTGCTGGACCTCGGCGCCGCCGCATTGCAGAAGAATCCGACGCTCGAAGGGATCAAGCCGTTCGTCAACGATTCGGGCGAAGGACGCTGGACGGTCGAAGCGGCGGTGAATCTCGCGGTGCCCGCGCCGACGATCACGGCGTCGCTCTTCGCGCGCTTCGAATCGCGCCAGACCGATTCGTTCTCGATGAAATTCCTGAACGCGCTGCGCAATCAGTTCGGCGGACACGAGATCGTCAAATGAAAAGTCGAAAGTCGAAAAAGTCGACTGGGCACTTGAAGATTTTGAGCCGTCATGCCGCAACCAAACTTTTCAATCACTGTCAGCAAAGATCCGGATGCCCTCGCGCGCGAAGCCGCGGGCGCCATCGAGCAGTTCGCGCAAAATTTCGTCGCGGCGCACGGCGCATTCAACATCGCCCTTTCCGGCGGCGCGACGCCAAAATCCGTCTACGCGCTGCTGCGCCAATCCATAAAAATGCCCTGGCCTCAGACGCGCTTGTTCTGGGGCGATGAACGCTACGTCCCGCACGACCACGCCGATTCGAATTACCGCATGGTCAACGAAGCGCTGCTTCAAAACGGGCCCGTCCCGCCCGAAAATATTTTTCCGATTCCCACTATCCAGCCCACCGCTGCCGATGCCGCCGCGTATTACGAGGGTACCCTGCTCGAAAAAATTGCGCGCAAAAGCGACGACTTTCCGGTTTTCGATCTGATCCTGCTCGGCATCGGCCCCGACGGCCACACCGCGTCCATTTTTCCCGGCACGCGTGCGGCGCTCGAAATGGCGCGCGCCGTCACGTGGAGCGATCCGACGGTCGCCAACCCCGGCGTGAAACCGGCCGTGCAGCGCGTTACGATCACCACGCCGGTCATCTGGCGCGCGGAGAATGTGTTTGTGCTTGCGGAAGGCGAATCGAAACGCGAAATGCTGGCCAAGATTTTTGCGCCCGATCCGATCGAAGCTCCGCCCGTGGCGCGGCTGTTGCGGCAATGCAAAAACGCGGTGCGATTTTTCCTCGATGACGCAGCGAATCCGACGAGGTCCTGAATGCTGATCATCCCCGCAGTGGACATCAAAGACGGCGCCGCCGTCCGCCTTAAGCAGGGCAAGGCCGAAGAGAAAACCGTCTACGACGCCAACCCGGTGCACGCCGCGAAACGCTGGGTGGATGAAGGCGCGGCGCGCATCCACATCGTCGATCTTGACGGCGCGTTCGAAGGCGCGCCGAAAAACGCGGCGTTGACGGAAGCGATTTTGAAAGCGTTTGGCGCGACGCACGAAATCCAGATCGGCGGCGGTCTGCGCAGCGAAGAAATCATCGCGCGCTTCATCGACGCCGGTGCGGCGCGCTGCGTGATCGGGACGAAAGCGCTCGACGACCGCGCGTTTTTGGAGCGCGTCGCCCAACGCTTCCCCGGAAAAATAAACGTCGGCATCGACGCCAAGGACGGCATGGTCGTAACGCAAGGCTGGGTCGAAGTCAGCTCGGTGCCCGCGACCAAACTGGTCGCAACGCTCGCCGGTCTGCCGCTGGGCGAGATTATTTATACGGACATCGAGCGCGACGGCATGTTGCAAGGCCCGAATTTAAAACGCCTCGAAGAAATGCGCGACGCCAGCCCGTTCCCCCTGATCGCCTCCGGCGGCGTCACCACGCTCGAAAACATCCGCGATTGCAAGAAACTCAACTGTTTCGGCGCCATCGTCGGAAAAGCATTTTACGATGGGCGCATGCAATTAAATGATGCGCTTCAAGCAGCGACGAATCCGTGAATCTTGGGCTCATGGGGCGAATCGAGCGAGGCCCGTGGCGCAGGCGTCCCCCCTGCGAGTCGTGCAGGCGAGACGCCTGCACCACGGATCACTTATTTTGCCTCATGAGCCGAATCTTGAATCTTGAACCAATTTCCTCTTTGCGGCCTTTGCGTGAAATAGAGGCGCCCGTCATTCAAGGAAACCATCCGAATTGCCGATGCACTTACGTTAAGCGCTGAAAGCGGCTATACTTCGGCGCATTAAAACTGTCACGAAAATTCATCAGAACAACGGAGGGGTTGCATGAGTTCGAGATCATCTCAGGCCGCGCGCGCGTTTGGAACTGCTGCATGTGTGGTCGGATTGGCGCTGGCCGCGCTGAGCGAGGCGCGCGCGGCGGCGCCGGCCAACGACGATTTCGCCAACGCCATCGCGCTCCCCGCGGCCGGATTCAAAGTCAGCGGCACGACCGTCGGCGCATCGCGCGAACTTGGCGAACCGGATCATGCGACTGGCAGCGGCACGGCGTCAGTGTGGTACTCGTGGACACCCACGGCGAACGTGACTGCCGGCTTTTCGCTCTTCGGCAGCAATTTCGACACGGTGATCGCCGTGTACACGGGCACGAGCGTCAGCGCGCTGACGCTCGTCGCTTCCAACGACGACACGTTCGGCAACACCAGCTACGTGATGTTCGCCGCCACGGCGGGCACAAAATATTTCATTGCCGTCGATGGCTTCGGCGTCAACGCTGGAAATTATGTGCTGACGTTCGCGCCCGCGAGCAACGACAATTTCGCCAATCGCACGGCGCTGTCCGGCACGTCGTTCACTGTTCGTGACATCAATAATCTCTGCACGAAAGAAACCGGCGAACCCAATCACGGCGGCGACGCCGGCGGCGCGTCGCTTTGGTACAAATGGGTCGCGCCCAGCAGCGGACGCTACGCGCTCTCGACGCTTTCGAATCAGACCAACTTCGACACGCTGCTGGCCGTGTACACGGGCACGGCGGTGAACGCGCTGACGCTTGTGGCTCAAAACGACGACGCCAACGGCACCACGCAAAGCCTGGTTGAATTCAGCGCGACGGCGGGAACCGAATATGAAATCGCGGTGGACGGCAAAGCGGGCGCAACCGGCTCGTTTCAATTGGGCTTGATCCCCGCGCCGGCCAACGACAACTTTGTCAACGCCGCGCCGCTCAGCGGCGCCAGCGCCAGCGCGTCGGGCTATATTCTCGGCGCGTCGAAAGAAACCGGCGAACCCAATCACGGCGGCGACGCGGGCGGGCATTCGGTTTGGTACACCTGGACCGCGCCGGCCAGCGGCAATGTGTTCATCAGCACCACCGGTTCCAATTTCGACACGCTTCTGGGCGTGTACACGGGCGCGACCGTCAACGCGCTCACGCTGGTCGCGCAGAACGACGACGATACTGGCGTCACAACCAGCCTCGTTACGTTCGCGGCCAACGCCGGAACGGTTTACGCCATTGCGGTGGACGGCAAAGGCGGCGTGACCGGCAGCTTCGATTTGACGCTCGCCTCAGCGCCGGCCAACGATAATTTTGCCGCCGCCATCGCGCTCAACGGCGATTCGAATTCGGTCAGCGGCAGCACCATCGGCGCGACCAAGGAAACTGGCGAACCCAACCACGGCGGCAACACCGGCGGACATTCGGTCTGGTACAACTGGACTCCGGTGACGACCGGGCAGGGGCAGATCATTTTCATAAACACGACGTACAGCGTGCAATTTGGCGTATACGGCGGAACGTCTGTGAATGCACTCACCACAATCAGCAGCAACAAAACCACATTTCCGGTGCGCGCCGGCTCGACCTATCGGATTGCGATCGACGGAGATACTGGTCAATCCGGTCTTTTCGTGTTCACCACGCAGGTAAACGTCCCGCCGGCGCCTCCGGCCAATGACGATTTCGCCAACGCGCAGCCGCTCACCGGCCTGATCGCCACGGTCTCGGGCGACACGGAATTCGCGACCACGGAACTCGGCGAGCCGCTTCACGCCGGAGTTGCGTCTGGCGCTTCGGTGTGGTTCTCGTACACCGCGCCGCAGACGCGCCCGATGACGCTCTCCACCGCCGGCTCGAAATTCAACACGGTGCTGGCCGTCTACACCGGCGCCGTCCTGCCTCAACTCGTGCCCGTGGCCGGCGCCGACCCGATTGCCGCGGACGGCAAAAGCAGCACGCTGACATTCAACGCCACGGCCGGAACCACCTACTTGATCGCGCTCGCCGGCATCGGCGGCGCCGCTGGGCAGTACACGCTCACACTGAATCCGGGCACAATTGGACTGGGCAGCGGGCTGCTGATTTCGTCAAATCCCGCCGTGGTCGGTCAAGGCCTGACCTTCAGCGTCGCGGCGGACGCGGCGGCCACGTTCTCGTTCGATTTCGGCGATGGGACGGCGACGACGACAACCGACAGTTCAGTGACGCACGCGTATTCCGCGCCGGGAACGTTTACGGTCACCGTCACCGCGAATTTGCCGCTGGGAGCGACGACCACCGCGACCTCGTCGCTGCTCGTGCGGCCGGTCTTCAATCTGCTCGTGCAGCGCTCCAGCATCAAACTGAATTTCGCCGCGAGCGCCGGCGACAGCATCACGATCACGGGATTGATTTTCGTGCCCGACGGCGTGAAAGTGACCAGCCAGCCGATTATTGTCAACGTTGGCGGCGTGACGAAGATGTTCACGACCGATGCGACGGGCGCGTTCAAAAGCGCGGTGGATTCGGCAAAATTTACTTACACGCCCATCGCCGGCGGCGGCAACGCAAAGTTTTCGCTGGTCTTCGCGAAGCAGGCGTTTCAATCCACGCTCGCGCCGCTGGGGCTGGTGAACAAGACCATCGCGAACTTGGCCGTGCAGTTGCCCATCGAAATCGTCTTCAACGGCACCTCGTACCAATTCACGCAGACTGTTTTCTACAAAGCGACGGCGGGAAAGAGCGGCGCGACGAAATAACGGATAATTCAGGATTCAAGATTCAAGTTGAACGCAATTTTGAATTTTGAATTTTAAATTTTGAATTTCATTTTCGTCCTGAACCGGTGAGTTCCATGGTCATTTTTCCGCCGTTATTCATGGTGGTGACCATCTTGACCAGCCCGCTCAGCGGCACGTCTTTCGAACTCCAGAATTTCACGTTCTGCTCGATGCTGGCCGGTCCCATCGCCACGGTCTTTTTGGTTTCGATCCAATGCGTCTTGTATTCCTTGCCGCCGGCCGCGATCGTCTCGTCGCCCTGATTGGTGATTTCAACTTTCGGCGCTTTCGCGCCGGGCTGTGTGTCTGCCGTCGTCAAGTCGTACCCTTTCGTCAGATCGATCTTCATCTCGGACGGTGGATTCTTCTTTCCGCCCATTTCCATTTCGACTGAAACGGTGGCCTCCTTGTCCGTCTTCGCACTTACCGTCTCCTTCAATTTCGACTCGATTTTGTAACCGTTGGCTTCCGAGCTGGATTTGTACTCGACCCAGTCGCCAACCTTCGCGTCCTTAAAAGGGTTTTCGTCGCCCGCAAACGCTGAGAGCGCAAGCACGACAACGGCGAAAGCCATCGACAGATTTTGAAACATGGATCTCTCCTAAGCTGAATTCAAACAATGCAGGGCTGCCGTCACTTGCCCGCTTCCATCAGCTTGATCTTGATGTCCTTGAACTGAATTTCCATCGTAAATCCTTGATGCAGTTGCAGCGCGATGACGCCTTCTTTGAGCGCCTTTGGGCTTTCGTCGGTCAGGTCCGTGGTAAGGTGCCCATTAATGGTATAGGTGATGTGATTGCCTTTCGCGACCAGCACCACGTCGTTCCAATCGCCAATGTTGATCGCTTTTTTCAGTGTGGCGTTGTCTTCGGCGAGCTTGTCGCTGTGCCGCTTGTTGTCGGCGTCCCACGTGGTTTTATCGCCGCGGTTGCTCATCGTTCCGCGCCCGCCGGCCACGCCCGCTTCGTCGTAGATCGAACCGTCGTAGCCGCCTTTGCCGTCGAAATCGGCTTGATACCCGCCCACGCGGAATGTTTTCGGGTCGATCAGCTTCGAACGAAACTGCACGCCGGAATTGCCGTCTGGCGTGGCGAACTTGTATTTGAAGTGCAGTTCGAAATCGCTCGCGTTGCTTTGGAAGACCAGAAACGTCTGTTTGGATTTGTCTTTTGTTTCATGCCCGCTGATGACGCCGTCTTTCACTTCCCAGAAATCCGGCAGGCCGTCCCAATAGGTGAGGTCTTTGCCGTTAAAGATGGTGATGAAGCCATCGGCGTCAGGCTTGGGCAGTTCGGCCTTTGGTTTGTCTTCTGCGCGAAGAAACGAGGCGGCGAACACAATGACGGCGGGCACGAGCAGATGATAACGCATACGAAAGGATTCTCCTTAAGGATGAGGGAACAAGCGGATTCCGTGCAGGATATCGCTGACTAGATTACCCCGCGGAACGGATGGCTCAATCGAAAAAAGGAGGGGCGGCTTTCCGGCCGCGCCTTGTTGCGGAGGTGCGAATTAAGGGCGGCAGGAGTGCCGCCCCTCCATTACTTTCTCGGCGTCGGCCCCCACACATCCTGCATCAGTTTGAATCCCTGCGGATCGTATTGCTGAAGCTGCTCGCGCGTGAAGGGGAAATAGTCGTTCTTCCCGAACCACGCTTCGCTCAGTTCGGCGAAATATTCGTAGCGATTTTTTGCGGCGTAGGCGCGGCGTTTTTTCAGGCCGTCGTAGTAATCGACTGAATCGTACAGATGCTGGTCCATCGCGTCTGCGTACGCTTTCAAGATTCCGGGGTGCGTTTCGCCGAGCACTTTGAAATGCCAGGCGTGTGCGAGTTCGTGCATGAGGATCCACGGCTGGGCACGCGCGGCGGATTGCAGGAATTTGGTGGTGTTGTTGATTTCGATGCAACCGTATTTTTCGGGGTTCAACCCGCGCAGTTTGATCCACTCGGCGCTGCCCATATAGGCCGACGGGCTGTCCAGCGCCGGATTCTCCCACTCGATCCAGATTTTCGTCTGCCGCAGCGTTTCGAACTGTTCCGCGGTGAGCACGCGCTTGATGTTGTTCATCTGCTTTTCAAGCGATTTCAACATCGCGTCGCGATCGCGCACGCGCACGTTCAATTCCGGGCTGATCAGCAGCGTGAAGCCCATCATTTCGCGCTGATGATAATTCGCCGTCGGCACAAACGGCGCGAGCGGCTTTGCTGCATCAACGGGAACACTCGACACCAGCGATCCCGAATGCGCGCTCACTTCGCCGGCAACAGCATCCGGCCGCGCGCGCACAAGCTGAATCGCGCTCAAATCCCCAACTTCAATCAGCCCAATCTTCCCGCTCACGCCCTCGTACGTGATGCTCTTCACCGCGCCCGTCACACGCACGATCGCGCCAAGAAAATGCGAACAGGCGTCCGCCACGCCCTGCTTGTGCAGCGCACGCACCGCGTCCGCCGAAACTCGCACATAAAAACAATTCGGCGAGTCCCAGGCTTTTTCGGAATAAAGTTCGACGCCGCCCGCCGCGGTTTGGCTGGCGCCGCTGACGGCGAATTCCACCGTGGCGGATTTGCCTTCGTGCGCAAGCGCCTGCGCCGCCGAGAGTGGCGCATCAGCCGCGCGCAAGGATGCGAAGAAAAAAAATGCCGCGAAGAGGATGCCCCGCATGTGCGCAGTATACCCGCGCGCAGCACCGGGTGCCACGGATTTGAATGTACTCCTTCAATTTCGTGCCGTTCGTAGTCCCGCCTTTAGGCGGAAGGTCATCCTTTCTTCCGCCCCGCCCGCCACGCGATCCACCTCTCGCAAACGAACCACACCGCAAAAAGAATCGCGAGGGCGACCAGTACGTTTTATGTGTTTTTTGTACAAACCATTGAATTTCATTGCTTTATCAAAACGAACAGGGGCCAAACGGAGCGCTTAAAAAGTTAGCCTGAGCGGTTCAGGCTAAAGCGGGAGCCGCTCAGGCTAAAGCCGGAGCCGCTCAAGCTAAAGCCGGAGCCGCTCAGGCTAAAGCGGACGCCGCTCAGGCTAAAGCGGACGCGGCTCAGGCTAAAGCGTGAGAGCCGCAGGCTAAAGCCTGAACCGCTCAGGCTAAAGCGGACGCGGCGCAAGCTAAAGCCGGAGCCGTTCAAGCTAAAGCCGACGCCGCGCCCCGCCCCTACTTCGCCTCAATCAGCTTGAACGACTTGACGATGGCGTCGATGTCTTTGGCGTATTTGTCGTAGTCGTCTTTCGGTGCTTGCGCGACGATTGTGTAGACTCGATCGTTTGCGATGAGAGCGTAATCAACAAATTTACCGCGAGCGCTTTTATATTCTACAGTGTCCCTTTCATACGTAATTTTAAACGCGGCGACGCCAGCGAGTGTTTGCTCAACTTTCTCAGTAATCTTGTAATTCAGCGCGCCGCCTTCCACATATACGGCGTTGACGTGGTCCTTTAACGTCGCTATCGCGCCCTTTTCCATGCTCATTACAAACAACATCGCTTGGCTTCTATCCTCCCCAAGTTCGCCAAAAGCGCCAAGATCCTTATTCCGCTTTAGTTGCATCCGCCACGTGTATGGAAACGTGATTTCAAATCCTTGTTCCTTATTCGTCACAGTCTTATCCGCGCCGCTGGCCGCAAGCATCGCGAGCGTCAGCACAACAAAGGCGCAGCGCGCCACGGCAACTTTGCGCATGATGAAGAATCTCCGCTTCTTGATCTCCTTTATAACCCGCAACGCCCCGCCGCGCCTCAAAAAACCCCGCGCGGCGCGGAATGGGGGCTTTAAAGCTCGCCGGATTCGGATAAGATGCGCGCGTTCGAATTTCGCATCGTTCTCTTGACCCGACGTTTCAGGGAGCACACCATGCTGATGAAGCTGGCTTACCGCGCCGCCACCGAACTCAGCCCGCGCATCGCGCTGAAAGCCGCGCACCTGTATTGCTTCAAGGGCTTGAAGGCGGTGATGGCGTACAAAAAGCGCATCCAGAAAGGCGAACTCTATCCGCCCTTCACCTTCATCGCGCTGACCAACACCTGCAACCTGCGCTGCCACGGCTGCTGGGTCGAGAAGGAAGGCACCGCGCATTATCTTTCCGCCGAAGACATCGACAACATCATCGTGCGCGGCAAGGAACACAACGCGTTTTATTACACGCTGCTGGGCGGCGAGCCGTTCATGCACAAAGGCATCTGGGAGATTTTCGAAAAGCACAGCGACTGCTATTTTCAGACGATCACCAACGGCATGCTGTTCACGGAGGAGAACGTGAAGCGCCTGAAAGACGCCGGCAACGTCACGCCGCTGATCAGCATCGACGGCTGGAAAGAGCAGAACGACTTGCGGCGCGGCGCGGGCGTCTTCGACTCCGCCGATGAAGGCATGGCGCGCTTGAAGAAGGCCGGCATTCTCTTCGGCACCGCCTGCACCGCGACCGGCTTGAATATGGCCGAAGTGATGAGCGACGGCTACGTCGAGCACTTCATCAAGAAGGGCGCGATGTACATCTGGTATTACGTCTACCGCCCCATGGGCGAAATTCTGCATCCGGAATATTGCGTCTCCAAAGAGCAGCTTATCTGGATGCGCAAGCGCCTGCTCGAACTGCGCCGCAAGCATCCGATTTTCGTGATCGACACCTATTGGACCGCCAGCGGCGAAGCCTTCTGTCCGGCCGCGATGGGCCTCGGCTACCACATCGGCCCGCAAGGCAGCATCGAAATCTGTCCCGCGCTTTCGTTTGCCAAAGAAAAAGTGCAGGACAACGGCGGCGACTTGCACAAGACCTTCAACGAAAGCCAGTTTCTGCGCGGCTTCACCAAATTCGTCACGCAGCGCACCAAAGGCTGCGTGATTCTCGAAAAGCCGCAGGAGTTGCACGACTACATCCAGAAGAGCGGCGCCAAAGATTTCAGCGGGCGCGGCACCGCCTTCGAAGAACTCCACCGCATCACTCCCCGCCACAGCCACCATCTTCCCGGCGAAGAAATCCCCGAAGATTATTGGGTGTACCGCTTCCTGAAAAAGCAGGTGTTTTTTGGAATGGCGGCGATGGGGTAGTTGTACCGCCGGCGTCCCGCCGGCCAGTTTCAAGGAGGCATCCATGAAACCAGTGATCGATTGCGACGACTTCTATCAACTGCGCAATTTCCGTTCAAAAGCTGGCGAACCGCCGTTGGAAATCCTCGAATTCCTGCCCACGCAAGGAAACTGGACCGAAGAAGAGTACATGCTGCTGATCGAAAAATACGGCATCGAATACACTGACGGCTTCCTCGAAATTCTGCCGCCCGTGACGTCGTGGCATCAACAAACAATTATGTTTCTTCTTTCGGAACTGGAACGCTTCTACAAAAATGGCGTCGGTGGCAACTCGTGCTTCTACGGATTGCGCGTCAAACTTCCAAATTCGAAGCTCACTAAATACCGCGAGCCGGATATCATTTATGTGAGCGACGAGCACAAGAGTTGGACAGGCAACACGTTTTGGTCCGGCGCAGATTTGGTGATGGAGGTCGTCTTGCCCAAGGGTCGAAAGCGAGATCTCGTCACAAAGCGAGCCGACTACGCCGAAGCTCGAATTCCAGAATACTGGATCGTCGATCCAAAACATGAATGCATTGCCGTGTTGAAACTGCAAGGAACGGAATACATCGATCACGGCATCTACAAAAAAGGCGAACGCGCGGTTTCGGCATTGTTAAAAGGTTTTAGCGTCGACGTCACTACTGCGGTGAAAATGGAATTTTAGATGCGGCTCACTGAATGTCAGACATTTTGCCGCCCCTCATCCTCCAACCCATCGGCCTGATCCGCACGCCGTTTCACGATCGCGCCCAAGCCCCGCGCCAGCCGCGCGCTGAACGAGAGGTCGCCGAAGGCCAAATCATTCTGCACACCGGCCACAATTTCGAACAAGCGCTCGCCGACCTCGCCGGCTTCGACTACATCTGGATTATTTCGTGGTTCCACAAAAATAAAAACTGGAAGCCCAAAGTTCTCCCGCCGCGCGATTCCAAAATCAAACGCGGCCTCTTCGCCACGCGCTCGCCGCACCGCCCCAATCCCATCGGCCTCTCGCTCGCGCGTCTGATCGGCATCGACGGCCTGACCGTCCGCGTCGCTGAAACCGATCTCCTCGACGGCACGCCGATTCTCGACCTCAAGCCCTATCTCCCGCACGCCGAATCATTCCCCGGCGCGCGTGCCGGTTGGCTCGACGCCGCGCGCGATGCCCACGCTGAGAATTCCATCGAGTGGTCGCCGCTTGCCGCAAAACAATGCGCGTGGCTGCTGCGCGAATTCAACATCGACCTCCGCGCGCCCACCGAACGCGTTCTCTCACGCGACGCCGCGCCGCATCCGTATCGCCGCATATCGCGCACGAAATCGGGCGCGCTCCAATTGGCGCTCAAATCCTGGCGCATCGAATTCTCCGTCCGCGAAACGCGCGTCACCATCGAGCGCATCGCCAGCGGCTACTCCGCCGCCGCGTTGAATTTCGCGGATGCTGGCACGCTTCACGACGACGACGCGCACCGCGCCTTCCACGCCGCGCGTTGGAATTGTCAAATTTAATTTATTCTTAACCGCGTCAATTGTTGACGGCGCTTCTTCGGGGTATAGAATTTTGAGCGGAATTGGGATGCGGCTCGCCGCGATATTGAGCCGCACGCGGCTTGTTAGTGCATATTATCGCGCTACACAGAAAGAGAGGGATGCCATGTCACGCCAGAATTTTAGTGCTGTCATGGTGCTGGGCGCGCTGTTCGCGTTTGGCGCCACGCCGGCGTTTGCTTGAGGCAATAAACAGGATGCGCCCGGTTCGGGCGACACTTCGTTTTCATTTCCGTCAGCCGTAGGCTGGGTCAATTCGATTGATGAGGCCGCTCAAATCGCGCAAATCAAGAAAAAGCCCTTCGCGATTTACTTCGCTTCGAAGGACGAAGCCAAAGCCATCGGTGAAAGCGCCGACGCGATCAAGCAATACGCGGCGGCCAACAACAATTCGCTGCCCTCGACCGTCTTCGACCTGCCCAAGGTCATCAATCAGCTTCGCGCAATGGGCGTGGTCGAATTCGCGAAGGTCGCGAACACAAAGGAGAATCGCGAACTGGCCAACAAATACGAGGCGGGCAATTTCACCGTCGTGTTGATCGCGCCCGACGGCAAGAAGATAGGCGCGTGGAGCATCGTCGGCGGAAATTTGAGCAACCTCGTCGCGTCCGCCAAATCCGCGCTCTCCACCTGGTCGGCGCAAGCCGGCCCGCCCAAGTAACACGGGCTTTTAGCCCGTGATCGTTTCGCGGCGTTGGTGATTCGTTAAGTGACGGACACCGGCGCCGCTCGAGGCGTCGTTTAAATTCGATAGGAGAATCTCTTCAAATGCGCATTGTTCTGGCCTTCACTGCATTCGCCGCGTTGGCAAATTTCCGCGTCAGCGCCGCCTGCGGCGACAAAATCACCGTGGCCGGCGGCACCATCACCATTCCCCCCGTCATTTCGTGGGACGCCAACGTCGATCAGGCCGCGCAAATCGCCAGGATCAAAAAGAAGCCCTTCGCGATCTATTTCTCATGCAAGGACGACTGCAAGATCATCGGTGAAAGTCCCGAAGCGCTGAAAGCGTACATGCAAGCCAACAACAACTCAGTTCCCGCGACATTCGTGGACGTGCCCAAATTCGTCGATCAAACGCGCGAGATCGGCGTCGGTAATTTCGTGAAAGTGCCCATCAACAAGGAGAACAAAGCCATCGCCGAAAAATATGGCGCCGAAACAAACACCATGGTCGTCGTCGCGCCCTCCGGCGAAAAAATCACCGCCTTCAAATGTACGTCCGACGTCGCCAAAGTGATGGACTCCGCCCGCAAGGACCTGGCCGCCTGGCATTTGCGCAATCAACAAGCCGCAGTAACCAAATGATCCCGTAGCGCAGGTGTCCCGCCTGCATTTTGTGGTGCAGGCGTCCCGCCTGCACGTTCCCGCGAGCGTAGCGAGCTAAAACTCACTGCCCGACCTTCATCTTCAAAATCTTCCCCCGCAATTTCCCCCACGCCGCCGCGTTCTCCGCCGCCAACCCCACCGGCGCCGCCTCAATCATCGCACCCAACGCCTCCGCCTCGCGCCGTTTCGCCACAATCCCCGCCGCCAATTCCTCCAATCGCCGCCGCAGCGTCTCAACGCCCGCGTCATTCACATCGCACGCCGCCAAAAACTTCGAGCGCAGTTCGCTCTCCCCGCGCCCTTTCGCCTGCTCGCGCAACTGTCCCAGCACCTTTTCAAGCCGCGCAATGCGCTCGGCAATCGACGCCGCGCCAAACGGATTCTTCGTCTCCGCACCCGCCGCATCGCTCTGTTGCGAATCCTTCAAAAATCGCAGCCGCGCACACGCTAGAAGAATATTCGCCGGATCGATGCCCAGCTTCACCAGTCGCTCGCGATTCTCCGCATAAATCCCCGCGAAACCGTCGCGCGAAAAAAGCGTGCGCGGATCGCACGTGTCGATCTGATTGAACAACACCACCGTGCTGCGCGCCAGCTCCGGCCGCTCTACCAATATTTTCAGCAGCCAGTTTTCCGGTTCGTAAAGCTTTGGCAGCGACAACACTAGCAGCACGTCCGCGCCGCGCGCACGCTCCAAAATCAAATCCTCTCGCCGCGCATTATGCACCGTCGGAATCCAAGGCGTATCGATCAGCACTGGAGTCTGTACCGCCGGCGTCCCGCCGGCCGCTGGCGAGCGCAGCGAGCCGCAGCTGTTCCACTCACTCTCCCTCACAATCTCCACGTGCTCCAACGCCATCAACTTCCCCGTCCCCGCCAGCCGCCCGTCCAGCAGCCGCTTCCCCATCAAATGCTCGCGTCGCTCTTCCCATTTCGCTTCAATTCGTGCGCCAGGCTGATACTCCTCCGAATCGAGAAACGCGATGAACTGTTCAAGCTGTTCCAATTCTTCGCTCAGCGGCTCGTTCAGCACGCTCAAATCGCGCCGGCTCGCATAAAGTTTCCGCGCGTCCGCCGCCACAAAACGCAGCCGCGCATCCGGCAGCATCTCATCCAGCCGCGGCATCGCCACGCCGTGATATTCTTCAAGCATTTCAGTGAGGCGATGAAAGGCCAGCCCTCTGAGCGCAAAGTTTTCCGCCGCGCGCCGGTCCAGATAATTCAAAAAAATGCGACGATCCAACTCGTCCGCTGCGGGCACGCGAATCAGCGTGTTCGTCTGCGTGCAATCGCGCACCGCCGTCGGCAGCAATTCCGCATCGCCCCACAGCGCGCAGACGACGCTGCTCTTTCCCACGCTGCACAGTCCTGAAACCAGCACCGTCCATTCGTGCGAACGCAGCCGCCGAGCCAGCGCCGCGAAGCGCTCCGTGATCGCCGGCTCCGCGGCGCGAAGCAGCTCAGCGCCCTCGTCCAAATTCGCAGCAATGTCCCGATCCATGTCCGCACTATAATGTCGAATAGTGCCACGCTCAAAATTGATTTTCAAAAAGCGCACTCAGATTCATCAAAAATATTCTCGCCGACAGCTTGCTCGCCGTTCGTGTGCCACTGGCCTTGCGAGTGCCGCAAACAAACCGCCCTCTCAAATTTCACTCCGCCCGTCCGCCGGCCAGAAAAATCCAAATCAAACCGCTATACTCAAAAAATGCTCGGCAACGTCCTCCTCATCCGCCCCGGCGCGCTCGGCGACGCGCTGTTGACTCTCCCTGTGCTCAACGCGCTCGAAATCGCCGGAGCCGCCAGCATCACCATCCTCGGCACGCCTGCAAGCTGGTCCTTTATGCCGAAATCCAACAGCGCGCCGCGCGTGCTTGATTGTGGATCCAGCGACTGGCTTGGCTTATATTTCGACGGCGCCGAAATTTCCAAAAGCGCGCGCGAAATTCTCGCGCAAACGCAATGCGCCATCGTTTATTTGAAATTCGACAAGACGGAACACACAAATCGCCTGAACAGCTTCGGAATCAAAACGATTCTCTCAATCATTCCCCCTACTGAAACCTACAGCCCGTTACCTCTCGAGGCGCCTGAATCGATTCCGGATTTGGAAATCTTCCGAATGCTTCATCGGCACGCCGCCGGTTGCCTGCTTTTACCGCTAATCGTAACGCTTTCTCGCGAGGGTACTGAAACTGCGGAGCGGCCTCGTTATCGCATTCCTGTGGATATTGTTCGTCCAAACACGTTTCAATCCGCTCCGAAATGGCTCGCCCCATCTCCCGCCGAATTGCACGCAGCCCGCCTCTTCCTCGAATCCACCGGCGCCACCGCCCAAGGCTTCTTCGCCCTCCACCCGGGCAGCGGAGGCCGCCGCAAATGCTGGCCCGCCGACCGCTTCGCACAACTCACCGCGCGCATCTCACGCGAAACAAATCTGACGCCGCTGGTTCTTTTCGGACCGGCCGACGATGTCACGCGCTCAGAATTCGAACGCGCCATGCCCGCGGACGTAAAATGGCACGCCCTCGCCCACCGCCCTTTGCGCGAACTCTTCGCCCTGCTACACTCGTGCCGCTTTTACATCGGCAACGATTCCGGCATCTCGCATCTCGCCGCGCGCGCCACACGTACGCTCGCGATTTTCGGTCCGACCGATCCGGAAGTGTGGGCGCCCCTCGGCGAGCAAGTCCGAATCATCCGCGCGCTGCACGGAACTCTCGCCGACCTGACAGTCCATAACGTGTTCGATGCCGCGACCCCATTGGCCCCATGAGCCCTATCAGCCCTATCGGCCCCATTGAATAGCCCCAACTTCTGAGCAAAAATCAATGAGCGAATTCCTCGACCTCGCCCTCAAAGACCGCCGCAACGTCCGCGCGCTCACCACTGCGCCGTTGCTGCTGCCTGAATTGCGCGGCAAGCGCATCGCCTGGGCCGGCGTTGAATCCGCCGAGCCGCTGCAGCGCGGCTGCGATCAAAGCGAACTGCTCGAACGCCTCGCCGCCGACGGCATCCGCCACCTCATCGTCCCGCTCAACAGCGGCTCCGAAGATTCGTGCATCTTTGCGCGCAAACATGTCGATCCCGCCACCGTTCCAGGCGGCGCGCTCTACGATTTGGAGCGGCGCGACGAAGGCGCGTTCACGCGTTTGAAATTCCTGCTCGAAGCCGCCGGCGCGACGGGCGTGATGGTCGGCCTTTCGCTCTTCGACGCCGAGCCTGGCGCCGCCGGTCCATTTTCGCGAGGCGCCAATTTGCAAGGTCTCACGTTGTCGCATGAATCCGACGCGCGCAGCGCCGGAACCGCCGGCGTCCAGCCGGCCCGCGGAATACATGATTCCGCCGACCGTCTCCGCGCCATTCTGATCGCCGCCGCCAATTGGGTCTGCTCCGCCGCGCGCGGCTTTCAAGGCGTCTGGATCGAACCGCTTCGCAACGCCCGCGGCCAGCCCGGCGATTTGGAACGCGCACTCGGCGGCAGCGTCGCCGAAACGCTCGCGCGCCACCGCGAAGACCTCTCCCCCATCCGCCTCGGCCCCTGGGTCGCGCTGCGCCGCGGCGTCGCGCTCGCCGAAAAATTCGCCGCTCAAGCCGCGCCCTTCGACGCCGAGAGCATCCGCTTCCAGCCGGGCCGTGACGCCGCCGATTTCGGAGATGTACTGCTGCGCATGGAATCCGCTGCGGCCACGCACACCGACGAACTTTATTTTGCGCGCGCTCCCGTGCACCAACCCGCGTTGCTGCGCTTTCCGCCTGGCGCGCTCGATGCCTCACGGTGCGATTGGCTCTGGCGCACGTTTTTTCGCGGCTACTGGCCGATCGTTTCAACGCCCATGGGAAAATCGCGCGATCCGTTTCTGTGGGACAGCATCGCCTCGCTCGCGCGCTTCAGCGTTGCCTGGGCCGCGCGCGGCGCGCTGCGTCAATGCCCCGAAATCCTAACGGCGTTTCGTACAGCGTCTGAGACAAACGCCGCGCCCTTTGCCGCCGAAGACGGCGCCGGCCGCCACTTCGTCTACTTTCCGCAACCCGCGCTCAGCGGCGTCGCGCTCTCCCTGCCGTCCGGTTTTTATCGCCACTACTGGATCGCCCCCTCCACCAGCCGCATCCTCGACCGCGGCGAAGGCGACGAAGGCGGCCCGCACACGCACCTCCCCGGCTGCGGCGACGCCGAAGCCAAAATCCTTGTGATCGAACAGGATGAAGCGCCGGATTCGCTGGCGGTGCTGTGAGGAAGAAGATAGGAGTCAGAAGGTAGGAGTTAGGAGAACATCTGTTCCCAATTCTTTCAGCAAGTCATCCCCTTGCTATCTCCTATCTCCTTTTCTCCGCGCCTTTGCGCCTCTGCGTGAGAACGAATTACTTTCCCATCTCCAGCACCTTGAAATTCCGGAACGCCACCGGCCCATGATCGCCTTGCAGCCGGAACGGCCCCGCCGCTTTCTCCTTGTCTGCCGCGCCGCGCGTTACGTCGTTCAACTCCACATTCTCATGAACCACCGTGCCGTTGTGCACGACCTTGACGAACGTCGCATTCGAAATCTTCTTTCCCGCCGCGTCGAATTTCGGCGCCTTAAAAATCACATCAAACGTCTGCCATTCGCCCGGCTTCTTCGACACATTCACGCGCGGCGAATGCCCTTCGAAGCCTTCCTTGCCCTTCCCGCGCGCCGGGTCCCAGCGTTCGTATAGGCCGCCGCATTCGCTTCCAGGATACGGACTTTTTTCAACGCCGAAGCTGTCGAGAATCTGCAATTCATAATTCCCCATGAAATACACGCCGGAATTCGAGCCCTTCGAAACCATGAACTCCACATGCACGGCCACGTCGCCGAACTTCGCTTCGGTAAAAATATCTTTCGTCCGCATCTTCGGCCCGTTGTAAATAATTCCTTCGCCCGGCTTGGCCACCAGCACTTTATCATTCGCCGGATCCAAACTCACGTCTCCCACCGTCGCCCAATCGCCAGCCGGCTTTTTCCACCCCGCCAACTCTGTACCATTAATCAAACTCTTCCACGCCGACGCCTCCGCCTTGATCTCCGGCAGCGCATTCTCCTCGCCAAATGCCGCCGCACTTATTCCGATTAACGCTATCACACACAAAACGAAACTCGTTTTCATAACCTTTCTCCGATGAGTAAAAAGAATTCCACAACATTGAGTACGCCACGGCACGCGATTTTGTCTGGTAGGGCAGACATTCCTGTCTGCCAGCGCAGGCAGACAAGCACGTCTGCACCACCAATAACTCTAAGTTTCTGATCGGATGAAATTCGGCGTGCTACTTATCCAACCCCTGCATTTTCAACTGCTGATACTGTGCCAACTCTTTTCGATAATCTTCGCGCGCCGGCTCCAACTCTACCGCCTTGCGCGCCGCCTCCACTGCCTGCTCCATATTGTGAGCCACGCGCAGCGCGCGCGCCAACCCCATCAAATATTGCGCGTTCTTATAATTCGACAGCTTCACCGCCTTCTCCGCGTGTTCCACCGCTTGGAACCGGTTCGTGTACGTCGGATCGTCTGGATCGCTGAAAACGCCTGCGAACAAGTAGTGTGCGTAAGCGTTGTTCTTATCCAGCTTGATCGCGGTCAGATAATCCTCCATCGCCTGCTTGACATTCTTGGAATTTTCAAACGCAAGCCCGCGGCTGCAATAGTAGGGCGCGTAAGTCGGCTTCATCTTGACCGCTTCGTTCAAAATTTCCGCCGCCTTATTAAAATCGCGCGCGTGCAGATACGTCAATCCCAAATTGTAGAGGTACCCCGAATTCTGCGGGTCAAGCTTGATCGCGCGCGAATACGCATCCGCCGCCTCGGGCAAATGCTCCGCCGCCAGATGCACGTCCCCCAGCGCGCTCACGTACCGCGCATTTTCCGGCGCGAGCGACACAGCGGCTTGACAGGCCGCAAACGCCTTCTCGACCCATCCCGCCCGCAGCGCCAGAATCCCGTAGTCGCACAAATATTTCCCATTCTTCGGCTGCATCGCGATCGCCGTTTCAAGCTCCACCAGCCCGTGCTGCGCATCGCCATTGTGAACGAGCGCTAATCCGAGCCTGTAATGCGCCGCGGGATTGTCCTTCTCCGCCTCCACGACCGCCCGGTACATCGCAACGATTTCCTTGCCTTCTTTCTCGCGCTCCTTCCCCTCTTTTCCCTTCGCCCCGGCCTTCTCCCGCGCAATCGCAGCCGCCAACGCCGGGCTGATGTTCTCCCCGATGGCCCCCGCATTTTTCTCATCGCTCGACAACTCCGCCGCGTCGGAATTTGCCGCGGCATTCGAAGCCTGATAGCCCTCTTCAAGCGGCACGGCCCAAGCGCTGTGCGCTCCAGGCACCGGTATCTGGTTGGTGTTCTTGGTGCCCCAATCGTATTTTGGAGCAGGCCGATTGCCGAATTTTACGCTGGCCTTGAAACCCGGTTCATCCACCGCGCCGGACGCGGGCACGTCGGTTTTTTTGACCGGCGAGGACGCAGCGCGGGCAGCGTTGTCCGCCTGCGTTTCCACAGGGGCATTAGGATCAAGAATTTCCGCCGTGTTCTCGGCCCGGAGAGTCATCGACAGGCAGAGCAGGCAGACGAGTGCAACGAGGACGAGGCTGAAACGCGTCATAAACGCTTCCTTTGCAACGTCCCCCCACGCGACCCACTATAGTAAGCCCAAAAGGCGCTGCAAGTAAAAGACCCGCGCAGGCCGCGAAAAACTACCGAATCCAAAAAATAACATGCTAATTTCAATCCCGGCCCTTGACACCACCGCTTCGCGAGTATGATAACTCGCTCCACGCCCAGACCGTGTGGGCGAGAAGACAATTATAAAAGTCATCCCAGCCATTCACTCCCCGATAGCTCAACGGTAGAGCATCGCACTGTTAATGCGAGGGTTCCTGGTTCGAATCCAGGTCGGGGAGCCTTCATTCCAAACCTGCCCCACGACAACGAGCCGCGACGGCAAGGGTCGCTCTGTACCACATCGCGTCTAAAAGCCTTTGGTTTTTCGGCGGCTCGGCGGGGGTTCGAGCATCGGCAGGATTTGGACTATGACGATGTACTTGCCTTTGTTGCGAATTTTGCCGAAGACTGAAATCTGCTTCGAATTCAAGGCTTGCAATTCCTTGCCGATGGCTTCGTTTTCAACTTTGATCAGGTAGGACGAATCCGCGGTTTTGAAGGCGCCTAAGATGCCGGGCTGGTCCTCGGTTTTGTTGATGATGACCGTGCCTTCGAAGGCCATGCCTGTAAGCGGGGAGCGAATCTCTTTGTCGAATGTAGCGGCTTCGGCTTCTTCGGCGGCAGCGTCGGAGGATTCGGAGGAATTGTTCTCTGCGGCGCAGAGAGCGCCGGCGAGGACGAGCAACATTCCGGGGAGCAATAAACCAAAACAGCGAACTCGGCTCATTCCGTGGTCTCCTTTAAGGACAGCATTACGGGCGCTTTGAAGTAGGTGATCGAGATGTCGTCGAAGACGGGCGTATCAAGCAGGTACTGGCTTGTCATGTTGACCTGCCCGCCGCCGAGCAAGGGGTCGATCGGATATTTGAAGCGGACGAGGTAGCGGAACGTGGCGGGGTGGACCAAGGCGGGTTTGGTGGGATCGCCGACGCGGTTGTAAACGTCCGGATCCACAAACGTGGTGAGCTTGGTGAACGTGCCCGGCGTGGTTTCGGCGTAACCGGTGAGTTGATAGCCGTTGTCGTAGAGTTCGACTTCGACGCCGGAGGCGGCCTGCGACGGTTTGCCAGGGAATCGCTTTTTGTAAAGGCTTAAGGAGGGGCGGAAGCAGCCGTAGGGCGTCCATCCGGCGCTGTTTTCGTCCGTCACGTCGTCGCTGGGCGGGCGCTGCATGCGCGGGTTGTATTTGAAATAATCGAACGGCCCGCGCGTGCCGGGGCTCATGTTTTTGTTTTCGTGCATGAAGCGCGGCGTGAAGACGGTCCAGGCGACGCGGGCGATGGTGACTTGTTCATTTACGGCCGAAGTGCTGCTGCCTTTGATGGATTGGAGCATGGTCTGCGAGGTAAAGAAAGGCTGCTGCGCGGCAGCCGTGGGGTCGCTGGGGAGATAATAACGGCTGGTGGTTTGTTCGTTGTAAATCTGGTCGTGCGTCCAGGCGCGTTTGGAGAGTTTGAATTCGTCCACGACGGCGAGCGTGCCGTCGATGGGCGTGCCGCGGTACAGCCATTGGTCGGTCTTGCGGTTGAGGTTGTTCATGCCGAAGACGCCCTGATTGTTGGGCGCGGTAACATTTTGATTTCCGCCGTCGGCCCAATCCCAGACCGCGGCTTGCGTGCCCGTGCCGGTGATGCTGCTGCCGCCGCTGAAACCGCCGTTGGACGCGATGTCGCAGCCGTTCATCTGCCCTTGCGAATCTTCGGTTGAATAGTATTCCGATTTCCAGAGGTAAGGCACGGCGCCGGTTTTGGGCGTCTCAGGATCCTTTTGTGTGCTGATAAATGGCCGGCACACCTGTTCCAGAGTTGTTTCGAAGGTTGAGCTGAAATTGTTATACCCATAACCCTGATTGGAGGCATTGCCGACGCTGTAATTGTACTTCATGATGCCGCCCACGAAGCTCCAGCGGAAGGGCTGCGTGTAGAATGCCGCCGGGGACCCGTTCTGATCGATTTGTTTAGCGTTTGTGGCAATGATGCTTCCGGCTTTTGTGGCGCCGCCATAGAGATAGACGCGCTCATCGCCGTCGTTGACGTCTTCGAAGCCGCACATCAAATCGTTGGGCGAAGCCTGCGGCATGCGCACACCGTCGTTCATCAGCCACGAGAGCCGCCCATATTTTGAGAGCATGCAATAGCGCGCACTGTAATCCGTGCCCGGCCCGATGGCGTTGAAGAATTCGTGCTCGCGCAAATCGTCGGCGTGCCAGTTGGGTTTGATCCACATGCAGATCGTCGCGCCGTTGGCATTGCCGGCGCCGTCTTCGGGATTAAAATTCTTGCGATGGCAACTCGTGCGGCCGGTGACGTTGTCCACATCCACCAGGTACTTGAGCGTTCCGTCGTTGCCGGAAACACCGACGAAATTCAGGAACGCGCCTTCGGGGCGCAAGTCTCCCTGGCGGACGGAGCAATTTTCCCAGTAGCGCGTGAGATTCAACGGACGCAGTTCAGCGTTGACCGGCGCATAGGCGAAAGTCATGTAGTTGCCACCGCGGCCGTCCTTGACATCGAAATCGATGTGCCGCGCGTCGTTGTCGCCGAGCACCCCCAGCAAGCTGCACGTGTCCACCACACGCGTGGTGCGATCGCCGGGTGACTTGGCCTGCTCGCGGCCGTTGCCGACGGAGGTGCCGGTGTCGAGGTCGCCGTTGAAACTGGCGAGGAACGTGTTGAACTGCTCGGCGGTTTCCGTGTACGAGGCGGTGTTGGTGGCGAGGACAATCTGGCCGTCGTACGAAGCCGGCTGGATTTTGTTGGAGACGACATCCGGTTCGTAGATACTCGGTTTCGGGCGGCCGTAACAGTCGTGGCCGCTGGGCGAGCTGTCTACTACGTCCACGTTCTGACTGCCGCCTTTGCGGACGATGGTGTAGTTGAGCGGAACGAGCGGTTCGGGCAGCGTGTCGAGCGCGCGGCGGGTGATGTCTTTGGCCGAATCGCGTGCGGGTTTGCCGGAGAAATTGAAATTCAACTGCGCTGTCGCGTTGGGCGCGTCCACGTTCTGATTTTGCGCGAGCGACAGCGTGCCCTGCACGAATTGTTTCTGCGTGGTTTCGCGCCAGACGTCGTAGATTCTCACGAGCGCGTCCAGGCGCCGTTCGCTGAGCACGACGTTGTCCTTGACGAGCTGCCCGGTGGAAGTGATTTCGAAGATTCCGCCGGAGTCGAAGCAAAATTCGGTGGTGGAGCGATTGAGGTCGGTCTTGTCGATCATCTCGTCGGCTTTGTAGCGCAGGTTGCGGGTGATGTACGCGCCGTTGCCGGAGTTGGGGATCGAGACGAAATGCGGGGAGCCCGGGTTGGCGCTGTCGTCGTAGCACATCACCGGTTCCATTTCAGTAAAATTACGCCCCCATCGGTCGATCCATTCGATGCCAGGATTGAATTTCAAAATGTCCGTGTTGGAATTGAAATGCGCCATGATCATGGGCGCGGCGCGTCCGCGTTTGGTGTCCAATAGGAAGCGCTGCTCGTCCCAGATGCGCACGACGCGGAAGTAGAAATCGTCCCAGCTTTTGAACGGGCCGCGTTCGTAATTATCATTATTGGGCGTTGAAAAAGGATCGATGTCCGAGGTGGCGTAGACTCCGGTCGTGGGGTCCAGTTTGCGCTGGCGTGCCGACATGACGCGCACCGCCAGTTCGTGCGCTTCGTTGATGTTGGTGGTGTGCTTGGGATCGACGCTGCCGAAGTTGTTCAAGTAATCGACGTTGGCGGTGGCGTCGAATTTTTTGATGAGGGCCTGAATCGGCGCCATCAGCTTGTCGAAGATGATCTCACCTGTGCTGACCGGCAAGCGTTTGATGCCGGCGCCAGTGACGATGCGGCTTTCCTGATTGCGCGGGTCGGGATCCGTATACCACGCGGCATAGGTATTGTCCACGTTCACGTCGGTGCCGATGGACATGTAATTTCCCGGCGAGACGCCGATGCCCATGAAGAGCGCTTCGAGCACTTTGTCGGAGGCCGTATTGATGTTGACCGGCGCGCGGTGAATGCACAGCGGCCAGCGCGAGTAGTCGATGTCGGGATCGTCCACCAGCGTCCCGTCGGCGTTGTTGCGCGGAAAGTCCTGTGTGCCCAGCGGCGTGGAGATGCTGTCGGTAAGCGCGTCTTCCTTGGCCACGATCATGTAGGAACTGATCGGGCCGGGATTGATCAAAAAGGGCGGCTCAACCTGAATCCAGTCGATGCCGTTGGTCTTGATGCGGCGCAACTGGCCTGCGCCGTGGCCGTTGATGATGGAGACGTACGAGCCGCGTAATGAGCCGCGGTGGTTTTTGGGATCGTTGACCGGATCGTCGGCGACCCAGCTTTTATCGCGGTCGATGGCGCGGCTGGCGCCGGATTGGGCGTTGTTGTTGATCCATTCGAATTTGCCGACACAGACAGTGTTGGTGTCCACCCAGGAGTTGATGGTGATGTAGTCGCGGATTGCCGTGAACTTCAATTCTCGTTCCAAATCTTGCAGTTCCGGATGCGTGGGGTTGCTGACGTAAGTGAGCGCGGCTTTGACGTCTTCGATGCACCCAAAGCGCCCACCGGGAAGCTGCGAACGGTAACCGGCGATGGCGTAGCCGTCTCCATACAATGCGGAGCCGGTTGCGCCTTGGATGGGACGGTTGTTGGCGTCGAGCTTATAGTAGATGTCGGAGTTCGTAGCTACGTCGCTGCTGTTGGCGCCGTAACCGGCCGCGCCGAGACTGGCCCAGACAGCGGGCTGAACGGAATCCAGATCGGCGGCGACCAGCGGCGCACCGATCACGCGGCACAGGTTGTCGAGAAGCTGCGCAAGGTTGTCGCAGGCGTTGAGGTTGATTTTGCTGGATGCGTCAGTGATGCCGAGGATGAAACGGTCGCTGTCCTTTTCGGCGGTGTTACCCAGCGCGCGGCTGAAGGACATAAACGGTTCGGGGTGAGCGCTGCTCTGATCGGCGCGCGTTTTAAACGGAAAGGAGATGCGCCTTTGTGCGCTGTGGAGGTAATCGACTTGGTACCATAGGTCGGATGGGTCTTCGGCTTTGAGGTAGAGTTGTTCGCGCAGCCGGGCGATGGCATCGGAGACGCCGGCGCGGGCCAGCAGTTCAGCGCGAACGCTGTCGCTGTAGCGCGTGGCGGATTTGGTTTGGGAAACGGCGAGCGTGTAAAATCCAGTGCCCATGGCCGCGAGAACCGAGAGCACGCCGGCCACCATGATAAGTGTGACGCCACGACGGCGTGCGCGCGCTGGGGCACTCATAAAGGGCTATCTCCGGTCTGCGAATCAATTTGAGTGTACATCTGTCGGCGGTTTTTCGGACAATTATTTCGGTTATTTTTTCGCAATACTGGCGATGGAATTCGAATCTGGGAATCAGGCAATGTGTGTGTTGGCGGGAGAAGAGGGAGTAGCGCGTCCCGCAGGAAAAGCGGGGAGCGTGCCGCGCCTGAAATTGCCGCGTGCGATATTATTGTGAAGATTGGATATGCCCCGATTGCCCCAAGCCAACTGAAGTGTATCATACTCACATCGCTTGTTCACACCGAGGACCGCTCATGAAAACTCTTTCGCGGAGTCTTGCCGTTTCTTTGATGCTGGCTGCCTGTGCGCTTGTTGCGGCCGAACCGGACGCTGCCGCCGGGCATGAGAAGGACAAACTTTGGAACGGCTGGGGCATGACGCCCTCGGGACAAGTCGTGCCGCTGACGAATCTGGCTAAATTCACGCCCGCGGGCGATCCCGACGGCGTTCGAAGCGTCAACAGCGATTTGCCGCTGCGTTTCGTACTCTCGCCGGACGGCAAATTTCTTCTGGCGGCATGCGGCGGCTACAACCGAACGGGCCTTGCAATCTTGAGCATTGCCGACAAGAAAGTGACGCACTTCTTTCCGTTGCCCGAAGTCTTCAACGGCCTGGCCTTCGACAAAGAGGGGCAGCGCGTGTTTGTTTCGAGCGGCGATTTGGGCGAACTCCATGTGTTCAAATACGACAAGGAGAAGAGCGAATTTACGAAAGACAAACCCGTTAAAGCGGCTACAGCCGCTCAGACAGGCCCGGCCTTTTTATCTGGCATCGCCGTCCATCCGACGACCGGCAAACTCTACGTCTGCAACGAGGCCAATCATGAAATCTGGGTCATCGATCCGCAGACGCTTCAATGCGAAGCGAGCATCCCTGTGGAATTGCATCCGCATTCCTGCATCTTCGGCGGCGACAAGCGCCATCTCTACGTGTCGAACTGGGGTAGCCGCAGCGTCAGCGTGATCGACACGCAGACGGGGAAGAAAGTGCGCGACCTGCGTGCCGGCATCCGGCCCAACGACATGGCGCTTTCGCCGGATGGGCGGCTGTTCGTGGCGTGCTCCGGCGACAACACCGTGTACGTGATCCAAACGCGCACGCTGGAGGCGGAGGAAATCCCCGCCAACACGGAGCGTCGCCTTCCGGACGAAACGCATGAGATTCTCAACACCGCGCTTTATCCGCAATCGCCGGAAGGCAGCACACCGGACGCGGTCGCCGTGTCGCCGGACGGCAAGACGCTCTACGTCGCGAATGCGGACAACAACAACGTGATGGTCATCGACATTCACGATCCAAAGAAGTCGCAACTCGCCGGATTCATTCCCGTCGGCTGGTATCCATCGGCGCTGGCGGTGACGCCCGACAGCGGGACGCTCATGGTTGCCAACGGCAAAGGCGTGCAGTCTCATCCGAGCGCCGTGCCGCCGGAAGAAGGCGTGCCCAAAGGCGCGCGGCAGCGCGGCGGGATTCCGTTCATGCATCCCGGCAAACTGTTCGAAGGCTCGGTCGAGTTCATTGCGCGGCCCGATGCGGCGGCGCTGGAACGCTACACGGCTCAAGCGCACAAGAATTCGCCGTACACGCCGGAAATGCTGCACAAAACCGCGAACGCCAGCACCTGCTGCATCCCCGACAAAGTCGGCGCGCCGTGCCCGATCAAGTATGTGCTGTACATCATCAAGGAGAACCGCACCTACGACCAGGTGCTCGGCGACCTGAAGAACGCGGACGGCAAGCCGCTCGGCAACGGCGATTCGGCGCTGACGCTTTATGGCGAGAACGTTACGCCCAATCAGCATCAGCTCGCGCGCGAGTACGTGGTGCTCGACAATTTCTACTGCAACGGCGAAGTGAGCGTCGATGGCCACGACTGGTGCGACGGCGCGATCGTGACCGACGCCAAACAGCGCGCGTGGATTCTGTCGTATTCCAAGCACGGCAAACTGCCCGCCAACGACGAAATGATGGTGCCCGCGGGCGGCTACCTCTGGGACAATTGCAAGCGCCACGGCTTGAGTTTCAAATGTTACGGCGAAGGCGCCGCCCGCGTGACCGCTGAAAACCGCGGCACGTGGAAAGGCAAGCGCGACACCGAAAGAGCCGAAGGCTGGATCGCGGACTTGCACGCCGCCGAAAAAGACGGAAACCTGCCGCGCCTGATGATCATGTCGCTGGGCGAGAACCACACGACCGGCACGAAACCCGGCACACACACACCGGATGCCTGCGTGGCCAGCAACGATTTGGCGCTGGGCCGGATCGTGGAAGCCTCCAGCAAAAGCAAATTCTGGAGCGAGATGGCGATTTTCGTGGTCGAAGACGACCCACAGAACGGCCCCGATCACGTCGATTGCCACCGCACCGTCGCGTCGGTCTACAGTCCCTGGGTGCGACGCGGCACGGTGGACAGCACGCAGTACACGCAAGTGGGCATGATTCGAACGATGGAACTGATCTTAGGACTGCCGCCAATGACGCAATACGATGCCGCGGCCGTGCCAATGTTTGCCACCTTTCAGAACAAAGCGGAGGCGGTGGCGTATCAAGCGCGGGATCCCAAAGTCGATCTGAGCGCGATCAATGGGGTTAACGCGCCGGGCGCGAAGAAATCGGCGATGATGAACTTCGACGATTACGACGACGCGCCGGAGGACGAGTTGAACCGCATCCTATGGGTCGCGGCGAAAGGGGAAAACGTTCCTTACCCGCCGATTGTGCGCAGGGCGTTGGTTACGCCGTAGGAGGAGACTTCCGCAAAATGGAAACAGTTTGCATGAGGCAGCGGGCACAAATTTTCGGAATAGTTCTCGCCGTAGCGGCATTGTCGGCCCTGGCGAAAGAAGGCGAAGCCGCCGCTCCTGAAAAGAAAACAGATGCGCCGATCCGTGTGGCGCTCTTCGACGACGCCGGCTCCGCGGGAAAAGGCGTACCGCGCGTCGCGGAACAGCTTGGAAAGAGCGCCGATGTCAAACTCACCAAACTGAGCGGAAAAGAGATCGCGGACGGCGCGCTCAAGGATTTCGACGTCGTGATCTTTACCGGCGGCTCTGGGCACAAGCAGGCCGATACGCTGGGCGAAGGCGGGCGCGACGAAGTCCGGCGATTCGTTCGCAACGGCGGCGGCTACGTCGGAATTTGCGCCGGAGCGTACCTGGCGTGCTCCGGTTTTGACTGGGGTGTGGGCGTGCTCAATGCCAAAACCGTCTCGCAGAAATGGCAGCGCGGCGATGGCACCGTCAAAATGGAAGTAACTCAACTGGGCCGTGAAACCACCGGCTTTGCGCCGGGGCAGTTGGACGTGCGCTACGACAACGGCCCGATTATCCAGCCCGACAGCCGCAAGGATCTGCCGCCTTATGAATTGGTCGCGTTCTTTCGCAGCGAAGTGGCGAAGAACGGCACGCCCGAAGGCATCATGGTCAATTCGCCGGCGATTGTGCGCGCAGAATGCGACAAAGGCCGTGTCATTATTTCAAGCCCGCATCCGGAACAAACCGCCGGCTTGGAAAAGTTCATCGAGCACGCCGTGCGCTGGGTTGCGAGGAAAGAGATATCGAACTGAATTAATCTGATTATTAGAAAACGTCGCTCACTTCCAATGAACGATAATCCAATAAATGTCGAAAACAATATCGCAATTGGTTGCCGAGCGTGCCCGCGCATCTTGCCGGATGGCGCGGCGGTGGTATAGTAACGCCGTATTTTAACGGGAGCGACATTCAGCGTGCCGCATTTGACTGTTCTTTCTGGCCCTCTACGCGGGCAAATTGTGCCGGTGACTCAGGCGCTGTTTCGCATCGGGCGCGATCCGAGCCTGGAATTGCCCATCACCGATTCGCGCGCTTCGCGCGTGCATTTGGAAATTACCGCCAAAGACAAGCAATACACGCTGCGCGATTTGAAGAGCAAAAACGGCACGCTGCTCAATGGATCGCCCGCGCCCGCGCCGAAAGTTCTGGCCGAGGGCGACCAGATTCAGATCGGCGAAACGCGCTTCGCTTTTTCACTGCAGGAAGCGCCCGCGCCGCAGGCCGTTGACGGAATTCGCATGGATTCGGTGATCGCCGCGCGCCTGCCCATTGGCGTGGCGCCGGCGTTGGGATCGGCCGGCCAAACCGGCGGCGCTGAGCGTTTTGAAACCATCGAACTGTCCGCGCCGCTGGCCATTCTGCGCGGCCAGGAAGGCGCAACCGGAAATGATGCGCGCGTTACACCGCCAGCCGAAGCCAGCGGGCGCGCGGTGAAGTCGCTCCGCGCGCTCTACACCATCGCCAAAGCAGCCGCCGAATCGAAGAACAGCTCTGAATTGTGGCGCGCGCTCAGCACCGGATTGCTCTCCGCGCTCGAAGCCGATCGCGTCACGCCGGTGATGATCGAAGGCAAAAACCGCTGGAAAGTCGCCGAACCCGCGGGCGACGAAACCGTTGTGAAAGCCGCTTTTTCAAAAGTACCGGTCTCGCGCACCATCGTCGATTACGCGCTGCGCCAGCGCAAATCCGTGCTTACCGCGCCGCGCAGCGACGAGCGCTTCGGCCAGGCAAAATCCATTGGCGAGCAGGGCATCTCCAGCGCGCTGTGCGTGCCGATCGTGTCGCAAGACGACGCGCTGGGATTGATTTACGCCGACCGTCTCGGCGGCGAAAGTTTCACGCGAGACGATCAGGAGCTGCTCACGGCCGCGTGCAATCTCGCTGGACCGGCGCTTGCGAATCTACTTCGATTGGAAGATGCGCTGAAGAAAAAAGAGCGCTTGATCAACGAATTGAAAAATCAGCACAACATCCTCGGCGCCAGCGCGCGCATGAAAGAAGTTGCGCAGTTCCTCGACCGCGCCGCGCCCTCGAATTCGGTGGTACTGATTCTTGGCGAAAGCGGCACCGGCAAGGAACTCGTCGCGCGCGCGATTCATTACAAATCGACGCGCAACGACGCGTCGTTCATCGTGGTTAATTGTGCGGCGCTGAGCGAATCGCTGATCGAATCGGAATTGTTCGGCCACGTGAAAGGTTCCTTTACCGGAGCGACTGCCGACCGCGCGGGCCGTTTTGAAATGGCGCACGAAGGCACGATTTTCCTCGACGAAATCGGCGAATTGACCAACAATTGCCAGACGAAATTGCTGCGCGTGCTGGAGCAGGGCGAGATTTCGCGCGTGGGCGAAGGTCGCGTGCGCAAAGTGGACGTGCGCGTGCTCGCCGCGACCAACCGCGATTTGCAGGCCGAAGTCAAAGCCGGCCGCTTTCGCGAAGATTTGTTTTACCGTCTCAACGTTCTCGCCGTGCGCCTGCCGCCGCTGCGCGAGCGCGGCGGGGACGTGCAAATTCTGCTGGAGCATTTCCTCTATGCCGCCGCGGTGCGCAGCGGCCGGCCGCGCATGGAATTTTCCGACGAAGTGACCCAACTGTTGATGCGCTATCGCTGGCCGGGAAACGTGCGCGAACTGCGCAACCTGTGCGAGCGCGTTGCGGTGCTTTGCCCGCATGACGTGATCGGCGTGGCTGACCTTCCCGCGGAATGCCAGACCGACGCGGCGCAGACTGCGGCGCCGGCAAGCGCCGCGGCGATTCCCACGCCGCTCGACAGCGCGCTGATTCCGAAGCCGACCGACAGCATCCTCACTCCGACGCCGGTGGACAGCGCTGAACTGGCTGCCATTTCGATGCCGCCAACCTCTCCGGCATCGACTCAGCTTAGTTCCGAGAAGCTGGCCGATATAGAAAAAAATCACATCCTGCGCGTGTTGAACGCGGCCGACAACAACAAGAAGCTTGCCGCCGAGAAATTGGGCATCGACCGCAGCACACTCTACGCTAAACTGAGAGCGTACGGGATCATGTCGTAATCTTAACGTTTTGAATTCACCCATGCCCTCCCCGCAGCCCGACCCTTCGACCACGCATGCGCGTTCCGTCGCACCCAGCGCATCGCTGGGTGGCGCGGGCGCGGCGTCGGTGCCCGATCCCGATGCGGACGCCGCGCCGCGCGAACTCGCCTCCGGTCGCAAACTCGGCCAATATTCCATCGACGAGAAAATCGGCGAAGGCGGCATGGCGTTGGTTTACAGAGCGACCGACACCATGCTCGAACGCCACGTCGCGCTAAAAGTCATGTACTGCGGCGAGCACGAAGACCAGCGCGGCGCCGAGCGCTTCATTCGCGAAGCGCGCGGAATGGCAAAGCTTTCGCATCCCAATCTCGTGCACGTGTACAGCGTCGGCTCTGAAAGCGGATGCCATTATTTCGCAATGGAATTGCTGCGCGGCGAAACGCTGTTGCAAGCCATTCGCCGCCTGCGCCGCATTCCCGTGCAGGATTTGCTGCATTATCTCGTGCAGATCGTTTCGGCGCTGTACTACGTTCACCGCAACAACATCACCCACCGCGACATCAAAAGCGGCAACATCATGCTCTGCGGCCGGCGCGCGGTGCTGATGGACTTCGGCTTGGCCAAGGATGAAACCGAATCGGGGTTGACCAGCGTCGGCGCGGTGATGGGCACGCCAGATTACATGCCGCCGGAAGCCGCCGAAGGAATTTCGAAAGGCCCGCCGTCCGACATCTACAGCCTCGGCGTGGTGCTCTACGAAGCGCTCAGCGGGCGCTTGCCGTTCACTGGAAAATCCGCGATCTCGATCATTCGCCAGCACATCGACACGCCGCCTCCGCCACTGCAAACGCTGGTGCCTGAAATTCGCCCCGAATTGGCGGAGCTTGTTCACAAATGTCTCGAAAAGAAAGCGGAAAACCGTTTCGCGGATTGCCCCGCGCTGGCGGCTGCGCTGTGGGAATTGGTGCCGGATCAGGCGGTCCTGGACGTCAAAGAAGGCCGCGCTCCCGGAACGGACGGCGTTGCGCTTGAGCCGCTGCGATTTGGCGCGACGACGTTGGCTCGGCCGGCGGCAACGATGCGCTCCAGTACGCCGACTACGCTCGGCACAAAACGTTTGGACCCGACAGTGACGCATATTAATGGTGTGAGCGGTTCCGACGACGAAATCATCAGCAGTGCGGAGACGCTCGCCGACGCGCCAGTTACTGCGAGCACCCGCAAGAGTTCAGTTCGCCGGCAGCTCCTATGGGCGGCCGCGGGTTTTGCGGGAGTTTTCACGATTGTTGCGCTGTTGATTGTGCTGCCGCGAAAACCCAAGCCCAAAACTTTCGACGGTCAGCCAATCGTACACAAGGGCGCCGCGGCGAACGAAAAGGAAGTGCTGGTCGAATTCAGAGGCGGCGATCGCGATCCTTCAAGCTGGTATTTCATCGTGCGCCGCCAGCAGGCGGACGGCACGTGGAAAGAATCGAAGATTGCCTATCGCGATTACGTCTCTCAAAAATCAGATACGGAACTGATTTTCACGTCCGACGAAGCGCAGAGCAAACCATGAAATGGAGCGCGGGCCGCCGCACGGCAAAGCTGGCAGCGATTATGATCGCCGCGTGCGTTTGCTCGCAGCACTTGCGCGCAGGCGAACCGCCGCCGCCCGACAAACCACCGCGCCCCGCCTTCATTGATCCCGGCGCCGGCCCCGACGCGCTTCCGCGCCTTGACCCAAACGACGATATCGCCGGCGAAACTGTTGCGCTGCCCACATTCAAGCTGGCTTCCGAAAGCGCACTCCGCTTGCACGCGCTCAACACATTGCCCAGTCTGCTGCCAAAGTCACTTGATCCAAGAATTTTCAACGCTTCAAACACGCAGCCGCCGCCGGATCCGCCGCGGCTTTTGTATGCGTTGAATGAGCTGCCCAATCCGCGTCCAAAGTCGCTGGACCCGCGACTGTTGTCTGCGCCGCCGCGAGAAGTCGTAAAGAGCGAATCGCCGATTTGGTATGCTCTGAATCAATTGCCCAACCCGTGTCCGAAGTCGCTTGATCCATCCATTTTCAATCCAGCACAGGCTGCGCGTGCGCAGGACGCCGTGAATTGGTATGCGCTGCTCGCGAACATCCGTGCGCAACTTTCGTACGCATTGAGCGCCGCGCCCAAACCGCATCCCGCGCCGCCGGAACGCGAGCCGCTTTTTCATGCGCTGAATGAATTGCCGAATCCGAAACCGAAATCGCTGGATTCGAGAATTTTTATTGCGCCGCCGGAGAAGCCTGCGAAAGCGGAATCGCTGTGGTACGCGATCAACGACTTGCCAAATCCGCGGCCCAAATCGGTCGATCCGCGATTTTTGAAAGCAGGAGCGGTTGCGCCGGTGAAAATGGAATCGCCCCTTTGGTACGCGCTCAACGCGTTGCCGAACCCGCGCCCAAGATCGCTTGATCCACGAATCCTGCGGGCGGCAGTGGTCAACCCTGTGCCGCACGAAGAGCCGCTTTGGCTTGCGCTGAATGAACTTCCGAACCCGCGGCCGAAATCGCTGGACCGACGATTGGTCGCGAACGTCTCTGCCGAGCCGCCGCCGGAAACTGAATTGAAGCCGCCGGAGTTGACGCTGACGCTCGAAACTCCGGCCATCAAATCCGGTGAAGCGGCGTCATTTTCCATTGGCGGCCCCGATAATTTTCTGCGCGCTGCCATCGCCGATTTTTCGCTGAGCGACGAACTGGGGCGGATGCTCGCGCACGGGCGCATCCCTGTGGGCGCGATGCCGTTTGTCGATGGCCTGCGCCGTTTCAAACTCTCGCCGCCGATCGATCTCGCGCTTCCGCCGGAGAAGTACAAAGGCAGCGGTGCGCTGTTGCGCCTGCATGCCGATCTCGCATTTTCCGTGGGCAGCGCCCAGCCCGTCAAATTGGGCGCGGATCTCGTCGTCGAGCGCGCCATCGAGCCGCGCATGAAAGAATGGAATCGATGGATCGCGCTGACCACGCTCCCGCCGGCCGACGGATCATGGGAGAAGCTTAACGCGCTGGGCATTTCCGGCGGCATGCAGATTCGCACCAATTCGGCGCGCCGCGAGTCGCTCAAAAAAGGCAACGCGCCGTTCTACGTCGAGAACGTGACGCGCCAATTGCTCTCGCGCTATCAGACTGAAAAAGGGCTTTGGCAAAAAACAGTCGGCGCGATGGCGCAGAATCGCAACAGCACGGAACCGTTGGCGCGCGATCCAAGCTTGAACGCGCCCGCGTTCGCCGACGCGTTCGCCGGCGAAATCGCGCGCATCGGCGAAGCGTATTCCGGCGAATCGCCGCTGTTTTTTTCGCTGGCGTCTGAGCCGTCGATGACGCGCCTGAACGCGTCGGCGGATTTCGATTTCAGCGCGCCGGCGCTCGACGAATTCCGCCGCTGGCTGGAACGCGAAGCGTACGGCACGCTGCCGGCGCTGAATGAATCGTGGGGCACTCAATTCACCTCGTGGCAGGCCATCGTGCCGATGACCACCGACGACGCGCGCTTGCGCCTGCGCGACGGCATCGGAAATTTTGCGCCGTGGGCGGACTTCAGAGAATTTCAGGACTACACGTTTTCCAAAGTGCTGCGCGAAGGCGGCGATTTGCTGCGCGCGAAAATTCCGAACGCGCGCTGCGGAATCACCGGCGCAATGGGGCCGTTCGCCTTTGGCGGATGGGATTGGTCGCGCCTCGCCAGCGATCTCGACGTCGTCGAAGCTTACGACATCGGCGGCGCGCGCGCGCTGTGGCGCGACCTTGCGCCGGGAAAGCCGGCACTCGCGGCAATCATGCTCTCGTCCGATGGCCGGGCAACCGCAGCTCCGGAAATCGTGCAAACCGTTTGGAACGTGGCGCTCGACGGCGGCCCGCGCGGCGCGCTGTTTTGGGATCTGGCGCCGGCCTCCGGCGGCGACAGCGTTTTGATCAACGCCAATGGCTCCGCCACCGAATTGGCGCGCGCGATTTCGCCGGCCTTGAACGAACTCAATGACGAAGCGGGGCGCGTTCTGGCGCAAGCGCGGCGCGCACACGATGGCGTGGCGGTGCTTTATTCACCGGCGAGCATTCGCATGTATTGGCTGCTGGAAGCCGATCGTCTGCACGGCGCGGAATGGCTCAACGCGTGGGGTTTGGATTCGAGCGCCGAGCGGCGCGAATCGCTGCAACTGCGCCTGCGGGAAAGCTGGGGCAAACTGCTCGACGACATCGGCATCGGCTGGCGCTTTGTAAGCAGCCGGGAGATCGAGCACGGCGCGCTGGGCCGCGCTGAAAACGGCATCAAGACGCTAATCCTGCCGCGCGCGATTGCGCTCAGCGATCGCGAAGTGGAAATGATCAAGCAGTTCGCGGCGAACGGCGGGCGCGTTGTCGCCGATGCCGTCTGCGCGCGATTCGACGAACACGGCCGCTTGCGCCCGCATCCGGCGCTGGACGAATTGTTTGGCGTGAGCACGAGCACGGAGCCGTTCTTCGCGCAGACGACGAACGCGCTCGACCGCGTCGCCGCGCTGCCGGGAATGGACGGCGCGTGGGCGAATTGGAATGCCGAATTCTTCGTCAACCTTCCGCCCGTTTTTTCGGACGAGCCGAAATGGATCGAGCCCGAGCGCAGCGGCAAGCGCAAAGGCGGCGAGTACCGCCTTAGCCCAGTGATGGCGTCGCGCGGCAATGCGTACTTTTTGAATCTGGATTTGGCCGACTATCTGCGCTGGCGGCTGCATCCGGAATTGCCGCGCGCGCGCGCCGCGCAGGAAGTGCTCTCCGGTTTGGTGCTGAAAAAAAATCTGGATTCAAGCCCGGTCAATTGGCGCGCCACGCATCTGCCGCACGGCACGCAAGTCATTCGGCTGCGTCTTGGAAATTCCGGCGGCTATCTGCTTGCGCTGCGGCGCAATCCCCAGGCGCGGCTGCATGAGTTGGGCGTAGAGGGCGACGGCAATTGGGCGTTCGAAAAAGCGGAGCCGTTTGAGCTGCAATTCAACGACGACATTTGGCTGGGCGCCGTGTATCCGGCCGTCGCGAATGTGGCAGATGCTGGAAAACGAAAGCATGTGCGCACGATTGCGGGCGTGCTCGATCCGGTCGTTCCGACGATTCTGGCGATTCAACCCGGCGAACCGGGCGTGTTGAAATTGTCGGCGCCGCCGGATGTGTTAAAATTGCAGCGCATGGAAATCGCGATCCAACCGCCTGAATCGCCGCGTTTGCCGGACGCGGATCAACCGCGCGAGGATGCCGCGTCCGCGCTGTATTGCGTGAGCGTGCTGGGGCCGGACCGTGCGGAACGCGCGCATTACGGCGGCATCTTCTCCGCAAAGAATGGGAAACTCAGCCACATTTTTGCGTTTGCGTTGAACGATCCCGCGGGCGAATGGACCATCGATGTGCGCGACGCGCTGAGCGGCGCAAGCGCTGAAACGAAGGTTCAACTTAAAGAGAGCGAGTAATTGCGGTGCAGGCTTCCAGCCTGCGCAACTTGAATCATGAGCGAAACAGGTCCCGCCAAAAAAATGCTGCCGACATGGACGTTTGCGTTGCTGCTGCTGCCAGTGGTGGCGCTGCTGGGCTACACTTTTTTCTTCAGCCAGGGAAAGTCCAACGATTTCGTCTTCGATCCGGCGAACGTGGCCGAGTTGCAAATTAAAGGCGCGCAGAGCGACACGGCGTCGTCGTGGAGCGAACTCAGCGTTCCGCCGGAGCCGGCGAGCGACGCAAAGCTGCTCGCGCGCGGAAAAGAGTTGTACACAAAAGCGTGCGCGGCGTGTCATGGCGATGATGGAAAAGGCGAAGGCCCGCTCGTCGTCAAGCTGGACTTGAATCCGCGTCCGGCGAACTTCACGCTGCCGGTGCGCTTCATTAAATTGCGCTCGACCGAAGCCGGCACGCTGCCGCTGGACGAAGATTTATTCCGCAGCGTCACGCGCGGATTGCCCGGCACGGCAATGCTGAGCTTCCGCGCGCTTTCCGATGACGAGCGCTGGGCGCTTGTGGAATACGTCAAGCAATTCTGGTCCGGCGACAAACGCTGGCCGGCGCCGAAGCCGCTGGCGATTCCAAAACAGATTCCGGAATCGCCGGAATTGCTCGAATTCGGACGAAAGGAATTCACGACGTACTGCCGCAACTGCCACGGCGACGACGGCACCGGCGAAGCCGCGCAAGCGTTTCCCTTTCACCGGCAATATCCGGCCATCCGGATGACGCACAGCGGCGGGAAGTTTCTTGCGCGCGGCAGCAGCGAGAAGGATCTCGCGCTCACGCTGCTGGCGGGGTCGAGCGGGTCCAGTCCGATGATGAGTTTCATCACGACGTTCTACGAAAATCTGCCGCGCGAGACCGGCGACAAGCGATTGTGGGGGACGGTGTATTACACGCGCAAATTGATTGAGGCGCAAAAAGGAAAATAAATTTCCCTCGCCCCTTCCCCGTGCCCCTTGGTGAAGAGGGGTTAGGGGCGAGGGGTCGCGTGCGCGAGGGCTTCGCGCAATTTGGCTTCGAGCGGCGAACCCGCGGGCAATTCGATCAGCATGTAATCGTCGAATTCGCGCGCGGCGTTGCTGAGATCGACGCCAAGCAAATGCGTTTGTTTTCCGCGAATCAAAATTGTGGCGGGCGAGTCTTCGGGCGCAGGCTTGACGAATTCGGCAAGTTCGCGAAACGGTTTGCCGGTCTGGAAGATCGCGAGCGTGCGATCAGGCTCTGCGGCGAACAAGCGGATGCTCGGGCTTTGAGTTGCCATTTCGCGCTGCAACTGCTGAATGGACGCCCAGGTTGAATCGCGCTGAGTTCGCGTAGAATAGCGCAGCGCGGAATAGACCAAAAACGCCGCGGCGAGCGCGGCATAGAGTGAAACCGCGATCACGCTGCGCGCATGCACCCAGAACCGCGCACACAAATAGTTGACCACGAAAAAAACCAGCGCCGCGGGTATGGCGAGCCAGTTAATGGCCGCAAATTCACGTGCTCGCGTCGCAACGAATCCGGATTTATCCAGTGCGGAGATCAGTGACGGCCAGAGCGGCGCGGCGCAGATAAAAATCGCGCCGGCGATGCTGAGCGCAAACAGCGCCCAGCCCATGCGTTCTTCGCGCACGCCGCCGGGCGTATTGAAACGCGCGAACAATCCTGCTGCGGCCAGCGACAACGCCGGCCACAATGTCAGCAGGTACTGCGGTTGTTTGCGTTGGACCATAAGCAAAATCAAAAAGCCAATTCCCGCATACAACGCAAAGAAGCGCGAAGCCGAAGCGCTCTCCGAAGGCGTCGCGTTCGATCCATACGCCGGCCACAATACAACCAGCAACGCCAGCGCCGCCAACGGAGTCCACGGCATGAAGCCCAGCGCGCCTCGATATAAGTAATAGAAAACGCCGCGGTTGCGCGAGGATTGTTCCGCTTGCAATTCCGTCGCGCGCGGCGCGGTTTCGGATGAGCGATAGACAGTGTCCGAGGCTTCGGCGGCCATCTCGCGAATCGCACCGGGATTTTTTCGCTCGACCAAAATGAACCAGGGCGCAGCGACGAGCAACGCGATGACCAGCGCAAGTGCGAGGTAAACCGCGTGGCGCCACGCAAGAATTTTGTGCCGCAGCAGCAGTTCGATCGCGACAGGCAGCACCAGCAATAACAGCGGCACGAGGCCTTTGGTGAGAATGCCGGCGCCCAATGCAAAACCGGTGAACAGCGCGGCGCTCAGGCGCGGTTTTTCAGTCAGCAGCAAGGCGATGCCGCCGGCCGACGCCGCGCAGGCGAGCATGAGCGTGGAATCGCCGTAGCCGGATTGCGCAAACAGAGCGACGATGCGCGAGGCGGCGAGGATTAATCCGGCGGACAGTCCGCCGGCTCGGCCAAAAAGTGAGCAGCCGATCAACGCGACGATGAACACCGCGAGAGCCGCGCACAAGGCCGGCGGAACTTGAACCGCGTACGTCATCGCGGCTGTGTTGTTGTAATCGCGGACGAAAACTTTGCAGGTGAGCGCGGCGAGCCAACAGGAGAGCGGCGGTTCTTTGACGCTGGGCTGGCCGCTTATTTTTGGCAGCACCCAATCGCCGCTTTGGAGCATTTCGCGCGTGACGACGGCCACGCGCGCTTCGGACTCATCGCTGAGCGGGCGGCCGGCGAGAGCCGGCAAATAGTAAACAACAAGCGCAATCAGCGCGATCAGTGCGGCCAACGCCACATTAATAAGCCGCCAGCCAAGCCCGCGCGTACTGCCATTGGATGGTGCGGGCGAACTCGGTTCAGACACAGTTTGGCCTCGGCGCGTGGATGACGGAAAGGGTTGCGTATGTTATGATTCTAGTATACGCTCTCCGCGGTTGTCGAGTTGCGATTTTTTGGCGGAGTGCAGTATTCAAAGCCATGCGAATTTTGCGTCTATTGGCAGCGTTCCTCTGCGCTCTGCAAACGGCGCGCGCGTGCAGCGTGCCGGTGTTTCGTTATGCGCTGGAGCGATGGGAGAGCGCGTCGTATCGCGCAATTGTGTATTACCGGGGCGCATTGACGGGCGCCGATAAAGAAAGCGTCGAGGCGCTGCGAATCGCGAGTGAGGGCGCAACGGCGGCGGCGAACGTTCATCTCGAATTGATCGATCTCGATAATATGCTCGATCCTGAGAACGGAAAGAAAATCGAGCCGCAATTGAAGAAAATCTGGGCCGGGCACAAAGATGCCGCGCTGCCGTTGACCGTGCTGATGTATCCGGATGGCAACGATGAACTGCAGCCATTCTGGAGCGGGAAACTGGATGCGGAAGTGGTGGCGAAACTAATTTCGTCGCCGGCACGGAAAGAAATCTTGCGGCGGCTGCTGGCGGGTGATTCGGCCGTGTGGGTGCTGTTGCAGACAGGTGACGCGCAAAAGGACGATGCGGCGTCGAAGATGCTTGCAGCTAAGCTGGATGAACTTCAAGCCGCCATCAAACTGCCGACGGACGACGATTCGCGCGGCGCGGGGCCAATGGTGAGGCTGCGTTCGGATTTGCCGCTGAAAATTTCATTTTCGATTTTTAAACTTTCGCGCAGCGATCCGGCGGAAGCGATGCTCGTCGCGATGCTGGTGGGCATGGACAAGAACTTCAGCGATGCGGCGCTGCCGGTGGCGTATCCGATTTTTGGACGCGGGCGCGCGCTTGCGGGATTGTCGGGAGCGGATTTCGCGCCGCAGACGATTGAAGAAGCGTCGATGTTTTTGTCGGGCGCGTGTTCGTGCCAGGTGAAGGAACTGAATCCGGGCGTCGATTTGCTCTTCGACACCGATTGGGACACGCAATTGATGGCGCATGCCTTGCGCGAGGAGCCCGCGGAACCCGCCGCGCCGCTGCCGAAATTGCCGGTGCTGACGGAAAAAAAATCGGAGCCGGAGCCGAGCGTTACGGTACCACTGATGAAGCCAGCGCAATCATCGACCGCCGTTCAAGTGCAGCGGCGCACCAGCGAGAGTGCGGTTGTCGAGCCATCGACGAGCAATCGCCGGAACTGGTTGATCGAGGGTGCGGTTGCGTCGGGAATCCTTGTGATCGTCTCCGGGCTGTGGCTGGCAATGTCGGGCCGGCGCAAGCGAACGTAGGACGGCTCTCCGAGCCGTCTGGAAAAAAAGGGAACGACGATGCGGCACGCAGGCGCGGCAGGCAGAATCAACGCGGCATGGATTGTCTTCGTCGCGTCGCTGATCGCGTTCGGCATTTTGGTCTGGTCGCTGATCGAGCCTGAAAAGAAGGCGGGCGCGGGCGAGACGCTCGTAGTTTTTTGCGCGCCAGCGATCAAAGTTCCCGCGGAAGCCGTCGCGCACGAGTACGAGAAGCTTTACAAAACAAAAATTCAGTTTCAATTTCAGCCGTCGGAATCGCTCGTCGGGTCTGCCGAGATCAGCAAATTGGGTGACATTCTTTTGCCCGCAGACGACAGCTACAACGATCAGGCGCGCGCCAAAAACATGATTGCCGAATCCTTTCCACTTGTGCGCATGCACGCGGTGATCGTCGTCAAAAAAGGAAATCCGCTGAGGATTCAAGCGCTCAAAGACCTCTCTCGCGCCGACGTGAAAGTTGCGCTCGCCGGCGATGCCGCCGCGGTCGGAAAGCTTACGCGCCAAGCGCTCGAAAAAATCGGCGTATGGGAGCCGCTCGAAAAAAAAGCCGTGTCGAAAGGCACGGTCAGTAACGTGGCGGCCGATGTGACCATCGGCGCCGTCGATGCCGGCATCATCTGGAATTCGATGCTGCCCCAGTATGGGGCACTGGAGGCAGTAGAAGATGCAAGCGTAAGCAGAGCGGCGGCGAGCGTGTCGGCGTCGATTTTGCGCTCATCGAAAAATCCAACGGCGGCGCTGCATTTTGCGCGGTTTCTGGCCGCGAGCGATAAGGGATTGATGGAGTTTAAGAAAGCCGGTTACGACGTGGAGGAGGGCGACGCGTGGGTCGAGCATCCGGAGATCAAATTGTTCGCGGGCGCGATGCTCAAACCTGCGATTGAAAAAACCATCGTCGATTTTGAGGAGCGCGAGGGCGCGCGTGTCACGCGCATTTACGACGGCTGCGGAATTCTCGTTTCGCAGATGCGCGCGCTCAAAGGCAAATCGCTGCCCGACGCCTATTTTGCCTGCGACAAATCCTTCATGACGCAGGTGGCGGATTTGTTTTTGGACAGCAACGATGTGTCGCAGAATCAGCTCGTAATTCTTGTGCCGAAGGGCAACCCGCACGGTATTACGCAGCTCAAAGATCTAGGCAAGCCGGGACTGCGCGTCGGCGTCGGGCATGAAAAACAATGCGCGCTTGGCGCGCTGACGGCGACGACATTCAAAACCAGCGGCGTGTTCGAAGGCGTGATGAAAAACGTCACCGTGCAATCGGCGACCGGCGACATGCTCGTCAATCAACTGCTGACCGGCTCGCTGGACGCTGTCGTCGCGTACATCAGCAACGCCACAAGTTCCGCGGACAAGCTCGACGCCATTAAAATCGACATTCCGTGCGCGCTGGCGGTGCAGCCGATTGCTCAGAGCAAGGATTCGGCAAACAAGCGCATCACAGCGCGGCTGATTGAGGCTATCAAGTCCGCCGAATCGCGCGAGCGGTTTGAGGCGAATGGATTCACGTGGAAGGGAAAACAATAATTCAAGATTCAAAAACTCAAGATTCAAGTTCAAACTCTCAGCGTAAGAGTCCGACTTGAATTTTGAATTTTGAATTTTGAA
>DATGGK010000176.1:0-47480 GCA_035308565.1 Planctomycetota bacterium
TGAATAAACGCCGTGCTCTCCGCCGGCACAAACGACCGAATCGCCGGCCCGCCGGTCGGCGCAAACATCAGCAGCTCCACGCAAAATCCGCCCGCCGCGACCAGATACACAAACTTGAACAGCCACGCAAACGCGCTCCGCGTCCAGCCGCGCGGACGAATTTCCTTGGCCATGACCACGCGCATGCGCGTGCCCGGCCGATCCTCAAAGGATGTTTTGACCAGCGGAGTTTCCATACAAACTCATTTTCCATTGTCCATTGTCCATTTCTCATTTTCCATTTTGACGGCACTCGCGCGCGCAAAATGACAGATGGAAAATGACAAATGAAAAATGCGCTTTCAACCTTGGTATGCTTCGTTTCCAATCAACTTCACAAAGACGCACGGCCCCAGCGCTTTTTCGCTTCTTTTTTTGTCTTTTAGCGTCACCACAATCAACTCCTGGCAATCCGGCGGCCCCACTGGCGCAGCGAGAATTCCGCTGCTCGGATTCAACTGCTTGACCAGCGTCTCCGAAATTTTTGGCGCCGCCGCGGTCACGATGATCCGGTCGTACGGCGCATGCTCCGGCCAGCCCAGCGATCCGTCGCCCAATTTGAAATGAATGTTCTTGAAGCCCAAGTCAAGCAGCCGGTCCTCCGCCGTCGTCGCCAGATACTCGATGCGCTCAACCGTGTAGACTTCTTTTGCCAGTGTCGCCAGAATCGCCGCTTGAAATCCGGAACCCGTGCCGACCTCAAGCACTTTCTCGCCGCCTTTCAATGCCAGCGCCTGCGTCATCAAGCCCACCATATAAGGCTGTGAAATAGTCTGCCCGTGGCTCAAAATCAGCGCGCGGTCGTTGTACGCATCGTCCAGCGCCATTGCGGGCACAAACTTCTTTCGATCCACGCGCCGAAATGCGTCCAGCACTCGCTCGTCCCGCACGCCGCGGTCGTGCAGATCGAAACGGATCATGTCGTCGAGCGTTTCAGTCATTCGAAGAAAAAGTCCAGTCCTGAGTCCCGAGTCTCGTGGTGCAGGCGTCTCGCCTGCACGTTTATCGTTTCGCCTGTGCCGGCTTTCGTCTTTGCAGCAACATGCTCAGCACGATTCCGACCAGCCCGAATCCGATTGTGTAATACAGCACGCGCAGCCACTTGTTTTGATTAGCGATGTTCGTGGGGCGGTGTTCCATGACTTTGAAGGAATCGAGCGTTTCCTTCAGCGCCGCGTGGACCGTGTCGCTTTGGCCCGGACTGTAATTGAAGAGCATCTCAAACCATTTGCCCTTCGCCGGCACGGCCACACGAATCATGCGGTTGCGCTCGTTATTGTTGTTGGGATCAACGACGTCGAACTCGACTTGCAGCGAATTAATGCCATCGACTTTTACCAATTTTACGTCGTAATCGCCGGCTTTTTCACGTTCGCGTTTTTGCTGTTCTTCCAATTGCTGCTTGATCGCCGGAATGTCCGCGGGGTCGATTTGACGGTCGTTTTCCGTGAAGAGAATTGTCAGCGACGGCGGCTTGTCTTTCGGCGAATTGAAATCAACCGGACCCAGAAAATACGTCGGCAGCCGTTTGATCGCGCGCGCCTCGGCGTCCTTGCCAAGCTGTTCGCTCAAACTTTTCGTCACGAAATGCATCTCGTCGTCCGAAAGCTTCCGGTATCCGGCCGGCAAAAGCAGCGAATAGCCCGCTTCCGGATCGGAGTATTCCTCGCGTTTGGCATTGCTCGCGGGCGCGTTGGTTCCCGATTGAGCCGGCTTGGGCTCTTCCGCCGCAAACGCGACGGCAAGCGACGCGCACAGGATTGTTCCAAAAAACGAAGCCAATTTCAGCATGACTGTCGAACAATGCTCCAATAGGATTGAAAAAAATCATTCTCAAGCGGCGGCATTTGTGCCGTCCAACCATTATAATCCGGCGCCTTTGAAAAGCGGGAAATATCGCCGCCTTGAAATTGTGAAACCTTGAAACTTTGAAACGTTGAAACTTTTTCCTATGCGCAAACTCATGCGACTGCTCGGCTTCGCCGAATACGGCTGGGACGAACTGCTCCTCGCGATTCTGGCCGCCGGCGTCATCGCTTATCTGCTGACGATTCTCGTCGATTGGCGGCTCTCCTTTAGTGTGCTGCCGCCGCTGCTGATCGTATTCTGGTTCTTCCGCGATCCCAACCGCAGCGGCCCCGGCGATGCGGTTACGCTGCTTTCGCCCGCCGACGGCACTATCACCGATGTCATCGAAATTGACGAGCCTGATTTCCTCAACGCGAAGGCGCTGCGCATTGGCATTTTTCTCTCGCCGCTGAACGTTCACGTCAACCGCACCTCCTGCGCCGGCGTCGTCCGCTTCTTGAAATTCAAACAAGGCGAATGCCTACCGGCGTACAACCCTAAAGCGCCGGAGCGCAACGAATCGATGTCGCTTGGGTTGGAAACACCCGAAGGCCGCAAAATCATGCTCAAGCAGATCACCGGCATCCTGGCGCGCCGCATCGTGTGCGAAGCAAAAATAGGCGACCCCTTGGCGTGCGGGCAGCGATACGGTATGATCAAGTTCGGTTCGCGCACGGAACTGTACGTGCCGCTCAGCGACAAACCCATCGCCGCCGTCAAAGTCGGCGACAAAGTGCGCGGCGGCGAAACGGTGATCTGCAAATTAAATATGGAGTGATTGATTCAATGGCCCGCTTCCCCCGCTTTCGCCTCGGGCGCCATAAAAGCGACAAGCCCCGCCGCCTGCTTCAAGGCATCCATCCGATTCCGACGATGGTCACGCTGGGCAATCTCATCTGCGGTTTCGCATCGATTCTGCTTTCCATGCGCGCCAACAATCTGCCGGCACATCCGCCCGAAGGCGCGTGGGTCATCAGCGCCGACGATTATCTGTACTTGGCGGGGCTGCTGATTTTCGTGGCGATGATTTTCGACGTGCTTGATGGCAGCGTCGCGCGACTGACCAAATCCACCAGCAAATTCGGCATGGAAATGGATTCGCTGTGCGACGTGGTTTCCTTCGGCGTCGCGCCCGCGGTGCTGGTCAAGAATCTGCTCGATCTTCAAGCCGGGCTTGGCAAACCGTACCCGATGCTGGACCGTTACATGTTTCCTCTGCTGGTGATCTATGTCTGTTGCGCGGCGCTGCGCCTTGCCCGTTACAACGTCGAAAGCGAATCCGGCCACCGCAGCTTTTTCTTCGGCATGCCTTCGCCCGGTGCCGCCGGCTGCGCGGCCAGCCTCGTCATTCTCTCGATTCCCGCATCGCACCACTGGCAGCGCCAGATTTCCCCGCTCAACGACCAGGTCACGCAGCTTGAAAAATACCTCGATGTCGTGCGCGACCCGATCATGATTGCGCTGCCCTTCATCATGCTTGCGCTGGGCATCCTGATGGTTTCGCGCGTACACTATCAACACATCGGCGACAGAATCCTGAAAGGCCGCAAATCGCTGATGCATCTGCTGGTGCTGGTGATCGCTTTGTCGCTGGTGGTGATGCATCACGAAATCATGCTGGCCGTCGGCTTCAATGGCTACATGATCTATGGCCTGCTCAACGAATTGCGTTATCAGCTTTTCCCGAAGCATCGCCCTGCGGAATGGAACGTGCCGATGGACGGCGAAGTGCCCGCACAACCCGTTGTGCCTGTGCCCGTCGAAAAGCAAAATGTGCCGCCAGCAGGGGAAAAATAAACGATGGTCCCCAAATTGAACTTTGCTATTGGGTTTACACTCGCGCTCTTTGGCAGTTGGCTTGTGGTGATAACCCCCATAGCATGGTTTGCAATTCCGTCTAGAATAACCGCATCGTTAATACCGTTGAGCGGCCTCATTTCGGCTGTCCTTGGCGTGCGGCTTGCCATAAAGAAAAAGCCGCTGAAATAGCTTCGGGAGCGCGGGTGTCGAACGATAATTTTATCACTGACGACATGCTCACGAACGCCCCCTGGTATAAAAGCGGCGTCCAATTTTCCTGCCAGCCCGGCTGTGTGCGCTGCTGCGGGGGCGCGCCCGGAGATGTCTTCGTTTCGCGCGAAGAGATCGACGCGATTGCCGCGTTCATGAATTTGCCCGTGCAGGAATTCGAAGACAGTTTCGTGCGCCACTATTCTTCGGGCCGCATGTCGCTGACCGAACGCCGCAACGGCGATTGCATTCTGCTGAACGAAAAGGGCTGCTCGGTTTATTCGGTTCGCCCCAAACAATGCCGTGATTATCCATTCTGGCCGGAAGTGATGAAAAGCGTTTTCTCGTGGATCCGCGAAGCCGAGCGCTGTCCGGGGATCAACGTTGGCGAACACCATCCGGCGCCGAAGCTGGTGGAGATCTTGCAGTCGCAGAAATGATTTTTCACGCAAAGGCGCGAAGACCCGCAAAGTTCGCAAAGAAAAAAACACAATGAACGAATTTCTTTGCGCTCTTTGCGGTAACTTTGCGTCTTTGCGTGAGAAAAAGAAGGAGGGGTGTTTCGATGGCCATGGAAAAGGACATCGATCCCGCGCAGCTCGCCGAAGTCCGCAAGCGCGCCGCGGAGATGCATGACAAATACGTGAAGCAGGCCGCGAGCGGCAAGCCGCTCTCGTCACGCGAGGACGCGCTGGCGCTGCTGCACGGCTGGGTGCAATCCGAATCGCTGCACAAGCACATGCTCTCGGTCGAGGCGGCGATGCGCGCCTACGCGCGAAAATTCAGCGCGGACGAAAACCTGTGGGGTTTGACTGGCCTCCTGCACGATTTCGACTACGAGAAAAACGCGACCATCGACACGCACGTCTTCGCCGGCATTCCCATTTTGGCCGAACGCGGCTATCCGCCGGAGATGCTCGACGCCATAATCGGCCATGCCGATTACTACGAACTCCCGCGCCAAACCCCGCTGGCCAAAACGCTCTTCGCCGTCGATGAGTTATGCGGCTTCCTTACTGCCATGGCTTACGTGCGCCCGAACAAGTCACTCGCCGGTTTGGAATTTTCGTCATTCAACAAGAAATTCAAAGACAAGCGTTTCGCCAGCAGCGTAAGCCGCGAAGACATCCAAAAAGGCGCGTCGGAATTGGGCGTTGAATTGCGGGAGCATGTGCTGTTTGTGGCGGCGGCGCTGGAGGCGATTTCTGGAGCATGATGCTCAAAAAACACGGCATTAATCCCGCTCCGTAACGCTTTTCCAATTGAAAAAGTTGTAATGCAAACTAAAGTGCATTCGGACAGTCAAGCGTCATGCGGGTGGTCGTTGCAGCACACACTCCCGGAATGCGCGGGACAACGAAATACGGCTGATTTTGGAATGTACGTCGCGAACTCTTAAATTGCAGTGGGAGGCAGTACGGCAGAAAGTGGCCGGACAAGTGCCTTAGAAATGGGCATTCCGGTTCACAACGTCAGTAAAAGCAGCACCAATACGTTCGCCATTTCGCAAGCCTGGGAACCTCCTTTTTCCACAGGTGTGGCCCTGAGTGGCCATCGATCTGGATAGCCGTTCTGATTCGTCTGTTTGCGGTCGTTACTCGGGCGCGAATGCGGAGTAGTGCGTTTGCGTGTCATGGTCGGTTCCAGAATTTAAGAAGCAGCGTCATTGCTGCCCCGCCCGTTTTTGATTTCCCGTTCTTTCCTGCGTGTTCTCGCAGCACCCTCAGCGCCTGATTCGTCACCACCACGACGTTCGCGCGCTTACTTGCAAAAGTCTGCGCGCGACCGAGCCGGCTGGCTTGTGTGGCGCGCGCGTGCGCGCCGGGCCCTTAATGCCGTCTCGCGGGTTGGGCGTTTATCTGATCGATTTGGAGCGTGCTGCGTGATACCCAATAATCCGTTTGCGAGCGGCATGCCACGACACTTAAGAACGCCTCCGGCCACGTCATTCCACGAAAGGGATGAAAGCCCATGGATTATTTTGTCGGAGGAATTATTGGCCTGATGGCGGGAATTGTCGTGGCCTGGTTGTTCGGCCGCGGCAAACATCAGGAGTTTGAAGCCAACGCACGCAAAGATGCAGAGTCAGTCAAACAACGCCTGCTGGACGAGGCACGCGCCGAAGCCGCGAAACTCAAAGCAGATAACGCCGAAGAGCAGCTCAAAAGGCGGCGCGATTTCGACAAGGAGCTCAACGATTTAAAAGAGGAAAACCGTTCCACCGAAAAGCGCCTCGAAAAACGCGAAGAATTGATCGACCGCAAGCTTCAGACGCTGGAGCGCCGCGAGCAGGATCACGCACGCAAAGAGCAGGAAGGCGGCAAACTCGAACAGAAGCGCCAGGAACTGCTTAAAGAGGCGGAAGCCCGCTCGCAGGAAATGGTTAAGCTGGTCGATGAAGAGCGCCGGAAACTCACCACGATTTCCAGCCTCACGCCCGACCAGGCCAAGGCCATGCTGATGAAGCGCGTCGAGCGTGACATCGAGGGCGAGATCAACGAACTGATGCAGCGCGCCGTCAACCGCGCGCGCGAATACGCCGAAGTCGATGCGCGAAAAATAATTTTAAATACGATTCAACGACTGGCCAACGATTGCGTCGCCGAGAACACCGTCGCGACGATTGACCTGCCTTCCGAGGACTTAAAAGGACGAATCATCGGCAAGGAAGGCCGAAATATTCGCGCGTTTGAGAAGGCGACGGGCGTCGATGTGATCGTGGACGACACGCCCGGCGTGGTGGTGCTCTCCGGCTTCGAACCGGTGCGCCGCGAAATCGCGCGCATCGCCATGCTCAACCTGATCCAAGACGGCCGCATCCATCCAACGCGCATTGAAGAATCCGCGGCGAAGGCGGAAAAAGAAGTGATGGAATTGATCGACAAAACCGGCAAAGATGTCGCGATCGAATTCGGCTGCCACGACCTGCATCCGAAACTGCGCAACATGCTGGGCCGGCTGCGCTATCGCACCTCGTACGGCCAAAACGTGCTCGCCCATTCGCAGGAAGTCGCGCACATCTGCTCGATGCTCGCCGGCGAATTAAAACTCGACGTCCAGCTCGCGAAGCGCTGCGGCTTGCTGCACGACTGCGGCAAAGCGCTCGATCAGGAAATCGAAGGCACCCATCCGCAGATCGGCATGGACGTGGCCAAGCAGTGTGACGAACGCATCGAAGTCTGCGAAGCCATCGGCGGACATCACGGCGACATCGAAATCCACAGCCTATACCCGATCCTCGTGCAGGTCGCAGACGCCATCTCCGCCGCCCGTCCCGGCGCGCGCCGCGAAAGCCTCGAGAAATACATCCAGCGCATGAAGAAACTCGAGGAGATCGCGACCGGAAAGAAGGGCGTGGACAAAGCCTTCGCGATCCAAGCCGGCCGCGAAATCCGCGTGATCGCCAAAGCCGACGTGCTCAACGACAGCGAATGCGCCGGCGTCGCACGCGAGATCGCCAAGCAAATCGAGGAGGAGTTGAGCTACCCGGGCGAAGTGCGCGTGACGTTGATTCGCGAGTCGCGATTCATTGAGTATGCGCGGTAATTTTTTTACCGGGTTGCGAATCAGGCGCATACCACTAAACGCGGCGCAATTCTGTTTTCAGCCGCGTTAGCGGCGAAACATGAATAGCCGTGGGCGTAGCGCGCCTGCGCGCAAGCCCACGGTGTTACTCCCTTCCGCGCCGCGCGGCGGCGGATGAGCCATTTGCAGAGAAACCACGCGCTGAAAACAATCGCCAGCGCGACGAGCGAATTGTAGATGGTCCATCGGGTGCGCCAAATGGCGGGTAATGGTTTAGGCGGCATCTGCATTACACCGTTGCGCCGAATGAGTATCTCGCTCCGGCTTTGCATGGCATCGAAGGGCCAGCCGTCTTAAACGATGCGATTTCCCCACCAGTATTTGTACTGTTCGACAGCGAAGAATTCAGATTCGGTCATCGCGTCGCCTGTCATGGGCGATCCAATCGGATACCACTCGACCCCGCGGCCCTCCACGCGCCGACCGTTCACATTTGCCCAAATCAACCCGCCCGCGACAAACATCAGCACGTTGGCCGTGGAGAGATGGATTTGAAAGCGTGCGCGGCGGGGAAGCGTGGTCATGCGTCACTCAAGGATTATCATTATCGCTTTTCTTCGGCGGCAACCACGCGTCCGGCGAATCCAGCTTCCGAGGTTGTGGGGGTGGTCGCCACGCCGGCATGAACGGCGGCAATTCTTCCTCCACTGGCTTCGGCGCTGGCGGCGGTTTAGTTGGCGTGGGCAGTTCGGGGGCCTGCGCTGGCGGTGCGACCGTTGCTTGAAATTCTTTCATCGCCTCCGATATATCTGCATCCACGTCGATTGCCTCTGCCGCTGGTTTTGGCACGGGCGCCCATTCCGGCGGCGGCCCAACATCGGGCACTACTTCCACCGGCCGCTCGCGCGCCAGCCGCGCGTTGGTTTCCTCGATTTTCTCGCGCACGGCGGCGACGATATCGTCGAATGTTGCTTTCACTTCCGCCTTGTCCATGCCGAATGCGATTTCAACGTGACGCCGCCGGCCCTGCACTGTGATCACGTCCATTTTGATCATGATCCGCACGACGAACGCCACCGCCAGCGCCAGCGCTATCGCTCCGAAAATCGCGCCGGCGAGTGGCAAGCCGAGAATAAACATGATCGTTGCCGTCAGTCCAAACAGACCGGCAAAGAGACCCGCCACGGTCAGAAAAATCCAGCCGAGGCGCTTGCAACGCGTCACCATCAACACGTCGTCGAGAAAGACCCGGTGGCGCACGATGTCCACGGGCCGCTGCTCCTCGATTTCGAGGCAGTCGCCGGCCAGGTACACGCGCACACTTCCGCTCAATCCGCTTTTTCCAAGAAAGCGATGCATCAGGCTGTCCCTACGTCCTTCGTTGAATCATATACACAATCCACAGAATTATCGCGACGCTGATTGCGATGTCGGCCAGCGCCAGTGCGAGCGTCAACACTATGCCGGTGATGTTGCTGACCGGTTTATTGCGCGCCTGCGCCTGACGAATCCATTTGATGCAATAAACGATCGACATCGGCCCCAGCACCACGCCCAGCGGCGGCAGCAATCCGCAGAACGCCGCGGAGTTGGCAATCCCGTACGCGAACGGCTCGCGTTCCGGTCCAATTTCGTTTGCGCCTTTGTCCAGAATGCGCTCGAGGCACGCCGGGCAATACACTTTTCCTTCCAACGGCGTGCGGCACAGCGCGCAGACGAAATTCCCGCAACGCTCGCAGTTCCCTTCGGCTGCGTTGAGCGGATGTTTCGCGCACGGCGCAACTCCCTCAGCGCCGCCAACGACCGGCCGGACCGCAATCGTTTCGGCGGGCGGCGAGAACACCACCGCCTCAAACGTGTTTCCGCAGACTTTGCAGTAAATCGCCCCGTTCTTCAGCTCCGCGGGCTTCAACGTCCGGTCGCACACCGGGCAGCACGGCTTCGGGTACGGCTTGTGTGTTCTCAATGGCTTCGCTGCCATGCTGATCCCCGTAGCGCAGGCGTCCCGCCTGCGAGATGTTGCTTTAAACTCTTACGACGCGAGTTTGCGCTGCCTGATCGTGCAAACTTGCGCGCTCTTCACCCAGCGCGAAAATCGCGTCGATCACGATTCCGACCATGCATTCGCATCCCAGAAAAAACATCACTAATTTTAATGCTGAGCGCCGCCACGCTTGCCGGCTGTTGATCGGCCTGCCTTCCGCCGTGACCACTTTGATCTTCGCGACCATCTTGCCCACGGTCTGCCCGTCGAAATGCGCCAGCATAAATCCCTCGTAAAGCATGCCCGCAACGTGCCCCATCGTCACAAATAGGAGGAGCACTCCCAGCGCGCCCAGCGCTTCAAATGGATCGGTTCGGCTGCGCGGGCCCATGCCAACGAGTCCGGAAAAAACCATTACGCCAGAAAAATAGATTGCAAAGTAAATTGCCCACTTGATCACGCCGTCGAGGAGCCACGCCAGGAAGCGCCATTCCATTAATGCGTAATCGATGCTGAACACGTCCGTGCCGGCCAGCAGGTCGCGCACTTGAGCGGTCTTGCATTCCGTGCAGAAAAAATAATTGTGAAGTTCCACGGCGCAATTGGGGCAATACGCTTTGCGGCAGCGCCAGCATTCGACCAAGCCTTCGTTAATTTCGGGATGATTGGGGCAAGGCATGGCCGCTCACGATAATTGTTGGCGCGCGACTTCGCAAATAATTCTCGATTTTTTGTGCAACCAAATTCAAGCGCTCGCGTCAAAGAGGCGGAAATGGTTCTGTACCGCCGGCGTCTCGCCGGCCCGAATCCAGAATTTGCAATTCTCAATCTAAGAAATGTCCGGGTCCTTCGTTTAAGAAATACAACTCACTCGTTCGGGAGTCTCGCCATGTTGCATCGCCTCTCGCTCCTCGCCCTCATCGTTCTGTTCGCTGCCTCGGTCGTCCGCGCCGAAGGACTCTTCGTTCCCATCGTCAATCAACAGGCGGTGCCGAGCACGAACTTCGTCATTCCGCCCGACGTCAACCGCCCAAATCGGCGCCCGTTGCCGCCGGCGCCCAGCCGCCTGCCCTTCCGCATCACAAGTTGCAAAGTGGACGTGCGCATTGAAGAAAATGTCGCGACGACCTCCATCGAACAATCCGTCCTCAATCTCTCCGGGCAGAATCTTGAAGTGAAAATGATGTACCCGCTTCCCGCAGGTGCCGTGATCAACAACTCCTCGCTATCGATGGACGGCCAGATGATCGAAGGCCAGCTTCACAACGCCGAAGAAGCGCAGCGCATTTACCAATCGATCGTGATGCAGCGCCGCGACCCGATGCTGCTCCGCTACGCCGGCGAGAATCTCTACGAAGCCAGCATCTTTCCCGTGCCGCCGAATCAGGAGCGCAAACTTAAATTCAGCTACACGCAGATGCTCAGCGCCACCGCGGGCCTCTACGATTTTCGCCACATCATGACCACCTCGCAGCACTACGACGAAGGCATCGGCCATTACGAATTCAACTGCCAGATTCGCTCGAAAGGCGGCCTCGGCCCCGTCTATAGCGCCAGCCACCAAGTGGACATCCAGCGCCCCGACGCCAACACCGCCATCGTCAAACTCGCCGGAAATAATCTCTCCTCCGAAAACGATCTGCGGTTGTACTACTCGCCGGCCAAAGGCGACGTGGCTTTCCGCGTGATCACGCATCGCGTCTCCGAAGCTGAAGACGGCTACTTCATGCTGATTGGCCGCGCCGACGAATCGCTCAACAACGCCAAGCTACCCGCGAAGGAACTGGTCTTCGTCGTGGACCGCAGCGGTTCGATGCAAGGCCCCAAGATTCAGCAGACCAAAAACGCGCTGAAGTTCTGTTTGAATTCGCTCAACGAACGCGACCGCTTCAATTTGATCACGTTCTCGACGGACGTCGAAGGCCTGAGCAGCGGGCCGATGATGCCCGCGACCAAAGCGAACATCGACAAAGCGCTCGCCGCCGTCGATCAGATCGAAGCCAGCGGCGGCACCAACATCGACGGCGCGCTGCGCGCCGCCATCGGCAGCGATTTCACCGACGGCCCCGCCACCGCCAAAATGATCGTCTTCATGACCGACGGCCTCCCCACCAACGGCGTCACCGACATGGGCGAAATCCTGCGCGGCATGAAGGATCTTAACAAAAAGAAGGTCCGCTTCTTCAATTTCGGCGTCGGCGACGATGTGAACACGCATCTGCTCGACCAGCTCGCCAACGATCAGGAAGGCACCTGCACCTACGTCTCGCCGCGCGAAGACATCGAAATTAAAGTCAGCGATTTCTTCGCAAAAGTCAAGAACCCCGTGATGACCGACGCCTTCTTCGATTTTGGCTCCGGCAGCGGCGCGAACAGCATCTACCCCAAGAAAATCTCCGCGCTCTTCAAAGGCGCAGAGTTCGTCCTGACCGGCCGCTACAAAGGCTCCGGCCCCGGCGAAATCGTGCTCACCGGCAGCGTCTACGGCGAACAAAAGCGCATCGCCATCCCCATCGAATGGCCCGCGCGCAGCCTCGACAATTCCTTCCTCCCGCGCGTCTGGGCCATGCGCAAGATCGGCCACCTGCTCGAATCCATGCGCCTCAACGGCCAGAATCCCGAAATCGTCAAAGAAATCGTGGACCTCGCCACCCGCCACGGCATCGTCACGCCCTACACGAGCCAGTTGGTGCTGGAGCCGGGCATGAACATGCCGAACACACCGCGGACCGCGAACCGCGGCGGACGTGGAGAATTGGATTTTGCGGAAGGCAGAGACGGCGTGAGCCAGGGAACATCTGGCTTCGGCTTCCGCGACGCGCAAAAAGCCGATAAACCGGAAGACGCTCTGCGTGAGCAAGTCCGCGTAGTCATCGAAGCGCGCAAAGACGCCGAGCGTCTCGCGGATCGCGCGCGTCAATTGCAAACCGGCGAAAACGCCACCGCGCTGGCCGATCTTGAAAAAGACCTGAAGCAAGCGGCCGACCCCAAAACTCCACTAGCGCCCGCCGCGAAGCCTGCCGATCTGGCCGCCGCGGCTGATGCGAAGAAAGTCGAGGCGCGCACCAAATGGGCCGCCGCGGAAAGGACCAAAGCGGGCGGTTTCGGCGGCGGTGGCGGCAACGGAGCCTACAGAAGCTTCGACGCAAACGCCGCGAAGCTCGTCGAAGAAGCGCAGGAAGCCCTCATAAAGCACGTCGGCGAGCGCACCTTCTACAACCGTGGCGGCGTCTGGATCGATTCGCAAGTCAAAGCCGACGCGAAGCCGACCATCATCAAGCAGTTCAGCCCCGAGTACTTCGACCTCCTGAAGAAAGAAGCCAACCTCGGCGAAGTCCTCGCGCTCGGCGGCAAAATCATGGTCCAAAGCGGCACGACGGTGTATCAAATCGAAGATTAAAAATTGAAAAAGATTGCTGCGCGCGCCGCTGTTCTCCCCTCTCCCCTTGGGGGAGAGGGGCCGGGGGTGAGGGGTTGCATCGCCCCAAACGTTCAGCCTTCAATCGTTCTCTTCGAGCCGCTCATGTTCCCCAACCAGCGTCCCAAGTTCACCGGTCTCCGTCTATCAAGACCGCGATCCTTGAACCTCGGACGCTGGCTTATTTTTTTCCTGCTCGCCGCCGTCATCGCCCGCGCCGCCGACGAACCGCCCGAAATTCCCGTCGGCCTCGACGCCTACCGCCAGTGGGAGAAATGGCCCCAGCAGCGCATCGGCGCGCGCGCCTACATGCGCAGCACCTACGACCGCCGCGGCGGCAACGAAGGCGCCGACGCCAGCCACTTCCTCTACCAACTCGCCGCCGACAACAACGTCGCGCTCGACGTGGAAGGCCCGCCCGGCGCGCTCTACTTCGTCCGCACCAACCACTGGCACGGCAGCCCGTGGCGCTACGTGATCGACGGCACCGAACACATCATTCAGGAATCCACCACCGCCGATCCCCTGCACCGCGTTGCGAATTCCGTCTTTCTTCCAAAAGAAGTCCTGCCCAACCCGCTCACGTGGACCTGGTCGATCACCAAAGGCGCCGACTTGATGTGGGTGCCGATGCCCTTCGAAAAAACGCTCCGCCTCGGCTACTCGCGCACGCGCTACGGCACCGGCTACTACATTTATCATCATTACCTCCCCGGCGCGAAACTCTCGCAGCCGCTTCACACGTGGGATGGCAAAACGCCGCCGGGGCAGGATGCGCTGGATTTGATTAACAAAGCGGGGGCGGACATCGCCCCACCGGGAGCGCCACCGGATGCGCCTATTTTTGCGCTGCCTGAACACTTGAGAACGCTTGCCTTGCCGGCGGGCGGCGCAGTGACTGTCGGGAAGTTTTCGGAGGCAGCAATGGAGATTCGCGCCTTGAAAATTTCAATTCCCGAAGCAACGGCGCCGCTCATGTCGAAAGTGAATTTACGCATCACGTGGGACGCGCGCGCGACACCGTCAATCGATGCGCCGCTGCCGATGTTTTTCGGCGCTGGCACTTTGTACAACCGCGACAATAAGGAGCACCTCGTCAATGCATTTCCGATGAATATAAGTTTTGCAGGCGGGCGAGTGTATATGGCATGCTACTTCCCAATGCCATTTTTCGAATCGGCGAAGATTGAACTTGTCAACAATTCAGGCCAGCAAATCGCCGACATCGGAACGATTGTCAGATTGGGTTTTTTACGCGCTCCCCCCAACCACCTCGCCTACTTCCACGCCACCTACCGCGATCACCCCCAGCCCAAGCGCGGCCACGACATGGTCCTGCTCAACACGCGCGAAACCGAAGGCGGCGGCGACTGGACCGGCAGCTTCGTCGGCACGTCCTTCATCTTCTCGCACAACGCCAACCTCGGCACGCTCGAAGGCGACCCGCGCTTTTTCTTCGACGACAGCCGCACGCCGCAAGCGCAAGGCACCGGCACCGAAGAATGGGGCGGAGGAGGCGACTACTGGGGCGGCAACACCATGACGCTCGCCTTCGCCGGCCATCCGACCGGCGCCAAAGACGTGAAGAGCGCCAAAAACGACGAGGACAAAATTGAATCCGCCTACCGCTTCCTGCTCGCCGACCTGATGCCCTTCGGCCGCAACGCGCGGATTCAGCTTGAGCACGGCGGCACCAACGAATCGACCGAGCACTACGAAACGGTCACATATTGGTACGGCCTCCCCGGCGCGTCGCTCGTGAAAAGCGATTTTCTCCAAATCGGCGATCCCGAAAGCGAACACGCGCACGCCTACGTCTCGCCCGACGCCTCCGCGCCCGAAGAAATCAAATCGCGCTACGAATTAGGCCCCGACCACAGCGGCGGTGTGGAAATCTTTCCCGAAGAACTCGACCGCGGCCGCCACACAAAAACGCAATCCGAATTCACCGTGAAGCTCGACCCAAAAAACATCGGCGCGATGCTGCGGCGAAAACTCGATTACGCCTTCCCCAACCAGCGCGCCGAAGTCTTCGTCGCCGACGTTAGCGACCCCGCCAAAGCGCCGAAGGACTCCGATTTCAAACCCGCCGGCATCTGGTACCTCGCCGGCTCCAACACCTGCGTCTATTCCAATCCGCCCGGCGAACTCGACCCGCCCACCCACACCGTCCAAACCTCCAACCGCCGTTTCCGCGACGACGAATTCCTAGTCCCCCGCGACCTGACAAAAGGCCGCACCGCCATCCGCGTCCGAGTAAAATTCACGCCCGTCCCAATCCCCCTCTTCCCCGGCCACCCGCTTGCGGACCTGGCCTGGAGCGAAATCCACTACAGTGCTTACTCATACGTAATGCCGCCGTCGCCCTTGAAACCTTGAACCTGAAACTTTGAACCTGGAACCTGGAACCTATTTTCAAATATAATCGCCGTTATCCCCCGCACCAAATTCTCCCCGCTAAGATGCTCGTCCTCGATCTTCAATTTCTCGCGATAATAATTGCCCACTTCGTCCATCAAATCAAACCGCGCCTTGTCGTCCATCTTCGGCGCGCGCAGACACAGCGTCAGCAAAAATTCGCGCTCTTCCAAACTGATCTTATGCCGGATCGCGCGCATCACGCGCGGCGTGCGCAGGCTGTTGTACTGCCGCCCTTCGGCCACGCGGCCGGGATAATTGAGCGCCTGCGTTTCGGTCACGACCAGCGTTCCCGCAGCGATGTCGCCCAGCCGCCGGCCTTCGGGATGCAGCAGGCTGATCAATCCGCCCACGCCGTAAAAAAATCCCGGCTGCATGTCCACCGCTCGGACAATGTTGCGCACCAGCGACTGCTGCAAACTGATCGGCAGCCCGCGCTCGTCCACCACGCGCAAGCCCATCATCCGCTTGCCCGGCGTTCGGCCTTGCGCCGTAAAATCGAAGAACACGTGATAGCCCCACGTGATGACGAAAACCAGCGTCGCAAAAAAAATCGACGCAAGCGTTTCAGATGCGCCCAGCACCCGCGAAAAAAAAATCACCAGCGCCGCTTGAATCAGCGCATCGACGAGCCACGCCATGAAGCGGCTGCCGAACCCCGCCGGGTTCAGCCGGATCGGCACGTGCTCAGGCGTAAGAATCACGACGCCTTGTTCCATTGATTACGCGCTCCATTGGAGCGGCGGCACTTTTGCCGCCGAAATTCCTGGGCGGCAAGAGTGCCGCCCCTCCTATTTTGACGCCGCCCCATCCTTGAGCCTGTCGCGCTTCAGCACAAACAAATACGTCACCATCGACACAAAAAGCACAATTGCCACGCCGATCTTCACGTTGTACGGCACCGTCTTCGACGAGAATTGCGAGAACGAGCCTTCGATCAATCCGGCGCAGACCAGCATCATCGCCGTCGCGCAGAGCATGCGCCACACCGGCGTGAACGCCTCGCGCACCGCGGACGCGCGCGTTAAATTGCCGGGCATCAGCACCGCTCGACCGAAGCGCAGCCCCGCCGCGCCGGCAAAAATAATCGACGGTAATTCCAGCGCGCCGTGAGGGCCGACCCACGCGTAGAAAAACTGAACGAAATGAGAGTCGTGATATAGACAGGCGATGGCGCCAAGCCAAGTGCCTGTCCAGAACAAATAATAAATTCCGCCGATCATCGTCATCGCGGCGAGAGCGAACACAACAAATGCGCATTTGATATTGTTCGTGTACAAAAAGGAACTCAACGCCGCCGCCGTTTGTACAGAGTCGATTCGTTCGCCATCCGTGCCCTCTACTTGTGCCACGTGCTCTTTCGGCGTTATTTGCCGGAATTGCGCTGGAACAATAACCTCCTCGTAGGAGGGATTAATTTTTATTGCGACAAATCCGACCACAATACCCGCTACAAACGGCAGCAGTGCGTACAGGACATAGCGGCTTTCGCGCTGAAACGTCTCCGGAATCGACACCGAGATAAAACGCCAAAACGTTTCGCGCACCGACTTGCGTCCGCCTTCAGCGTACACAAAACGGTACGCGCGCCCCGTGAGCTGGTTGAGCGTCTCGAGCAGTTCGGGGCTGGCCGTGTACGTACGCGCTTGATTGAGGTCCGTGCAGGCCTGGCGGTAGAGCGTCACCAATTCCTTGATGCGCTCGTGCCCCATGTCCCACTCCGTGGTCCGCTCAAACGCATCCAGCAGCGTCCCCAGCCGCACCCAATTTGGCTTGCGCTCGGCGATGAAATGGTCGATGTCCATAAATCAGTAAAGAGGAGATAGGAGATAGTAAAAAAATACCATTCTCCTATCTCCTATCTCCTAGCTACTGCCGTTAAAGCAACTGCCTCCGCTTCACCTCAATATACGCATTGATCGCGTCGATGCCCGCATCTTCCGGCGTCGTGTCCACAACCATCGCGCCCATGCGCTGCAATTCCTGCATCAACAAACGCCGCTCCATCCAAACGTCGTGCGCCACGAGCGTGCGGCAAAGTTCCTTTTTGTTCGCCGGTTTGAATTTCGCCGCGGCTTCCAGCGCCGGATCGGAGAGAACCACCACCAGCGGCAAATGCTGCGGCAGCAGCAGGCGTATCGCGCGTACCAGCGTGTGCCGCCCGCCGCTTTCGGGCAAATCGGTCATGATCAAAATCAACGAACGATGCCGCATGCGCCGCCGCACGGCGCTGGATAGCGCAATGTAATCGGTATGGATGTAATCGGGTTTTATCCCCGTCGCAAACGCCGTGAGCTGCCGCGCGTGCGCGATGCCGCGCCCCTGTCCCACGCCGCGATCGACGTCCGCCGCGAACGACAGCAGCCCCATGCGGTCTTCCATGCGGTTGCAGATGTACGAGAGCAGCACCGCCCCGTTGACCGCGTGATCGACTTTCGTAATATGCCCCGCGCGCGCGGCCATGCGATGCCCGCGGTCGATGCAGACAAGAATGTCCTGCGAACGGTCGGTGCGGAATTCGCGCACGATTAATTTATTGTGACGCGCTGATGCTTTCCAATTGATGTCGCGAAAATCGTCGTCAGTGTGGTACTCGCGCAACCGGTCGAATTCGCGCCCCTTGCCCAACTTCGGCGCCGCGCGCATGCCCAGCCCGCGCAACACGAACGCATTAAGCTGCGCGTGCAGCCGCCGCACCGCAACAAGATTCGGCAGCACATTCAATTCGCCCACGTCACCGACGGGCGCAATCCGTTCAGCAAACCCCAAAAAACTCGACGCCACATACGGCTTCTCCAGCGCTTCGCGCCCGCGCTCGACGCTCAGGATCTTGAATTCCAGCGGCAGCGTTTCACCCGGCCTGCACACGCCTGCGAGCGTGGACGAACGCGCCGCAATCAGCCGCGGCCAGCGCTGCCGCACGTTCAGCGTCAGCGCCCGATTCGAATCGCTCGACAACGTCAACGCCATCGGCTGCACTTCATTCAGCGACAACGCCGTAACCGGCGCGCGCTCCGCGCGAATCGTCGCGAACCCCAGCATCACGCGCTCCGCGATAAACGCCGCGAACAGGAAAACCATCCCAACCAACGCCACAACCGCCGCCATCGGAACCCACGGCGCAAGCAGCGCGAGGCAGAAGAGCGCGATGAAGCAGGGGAAGAGGAGGGGACCTGGGCGCATAATCCGATGAAATTATCCAAACACGTAAATTTCAATTTTGCATTTTGCATTTTCAATTTTGCATTTCCGTTACCTCGGCACCTCAATCTTCTCAAACAACCGCCTCAACACATCGCCCAGCGTCGTCCCCTCCATCTCCGCTTCGGGCGAAAGCGTCACGCGGTGAATCAGCACCGGCAGCGCCATCTCCTTGATGTCGTCCGGCGACACAAATTCGCGGCCGCGCAAAATCGCCAGCGCCCGTCCGCTGTCGAGCAGCGCCAGCGACGCGCGCGGGCCGGCGCCGATCTGCACCGCATCGTCGCTGCGCGTGGCGGCGACGATTTTCTGAATATAGCCCAGCAGCGCCGGTTCGACGCGCACGAGCTTCGCCGCCGTGCGGCGCGCCGCAATTAAATCATCGGCCATCATCGCCACGCCCAGATCGTTGATCGCGATATCATGCAGGCGGTTGCCTTTGACGTAATTTTCAAGGATCGTGATTTCCTCCGCGGCGCTGGGACAGTCGATTGAAATTTTCAGCAGAAAACGATCGCGCTGCGCTTCGGGCAGCGGGTAAGTGCCTTCGAATTCGACAGGATTCTGCGTCGCGAAAACGGTGAAGACCGGCGAAATATTGTGCTTTATGCCGTCGATGGTCGCGGCTTTTTCCTGCATCGCTTCGAGCAGCGCCGATTGCGTCTTCGGCGGCGTGCGGTTGATTTCATCCGCGAGCAGAAAATCGGTGAAGATTGGCCCCGCGTGAAAATCGAACTCCTGCGTCTTCGGATTGAATACGTTCGTGCCCATGATGTCCGACGGCATCAAATCGGGCGTGAATTGAATGCGATTGAATTCGCAGCCCAGCAGCCGCGCGAGCGTCAGCGCCAGAAGTGTTTTGCCGGTGCCGGGCACGCCTTCGAGCAGCGTGTGTCCGCCGGCGAGCAGGCACACCAGCACCTGATCTTTCACGCGATCCTGCCCGATGATCACGCGGTTCATCTGCTCGCGCAGCGCGGCAAATTTTGCGGCAACTTCAGCGACGGTGAGCACGCTCCAGCCTCCCATAACCCCGGTTCAATTCCGACAAATACCGCTCAAACCCGCCCCGCGTAAGCGGGCGCTGTCCGGCGAATGCGGCGAGATCATTCGTGTTGAGCAAGACACGTATCTTCGCCTCCAGCTCCGCGCCGCGCAAGCCCGTCTGCGCGGTCACCGCTTGAAGAAGATTCTTGTAGTGCAGCGCCAGCGCCTGATGCGGCTCCAGCGCGCGGTTGTACAGCGGCGCAAGCGACCCGACAAAGTCGATGGCCTGCGTGCGCGTTTCCTTGTGGTCATCTTCCGGAGGACCGATGGGCGTGCGCGCGCGCCAGAACCCCAGCAGCGCGCCCGCGCCCATCACGATCAGCGCCGCGCCCAAACCCCAGCGCAGCAGCAATTCCGTGACGCCCGGCGCGTCTTGCAGTTCGTGCACGTATTCGTCGAAATAAATCGCGCGCGATGCCGGCGCGAGCGCTTGCAGTAGCGCGAGATTGTCGGCCTCGTCCAAGTGGCTGTTCGTAAACGGCTCGGCAGAAGCGAGTGCAATGACTTCGCCTTTATCCATCGGCAGCTTCGCGGCAAAGACCCCGCGGTTGAGTGTGAACAGCGTGAGCGCGTCGTTGAGGATCGCGCCTTTGAGTGTGCGCGCTCCCGTCGGCTGGATGCGCTGGACGCCCGGCCACAGCGCGGATGTCCTTTCGAACGGATCGGCGCGCCGTTCAGTGCTCGTTTCAATCGGCCCGTAATCGCCTTCCAGCGCCAGCACCAGCCGGCCGCCGCCGCGCACCCACGCGGCTTCGCCGTCAGTAAGTAGCGGCTTGTCTTTCGCGAGAACCGGCGGCTTCTTTTTCTTGTCCTTCTTGTCCGGCTTTAAACTTTTTTTTGCGACTTCCTCATCGATGGCTTCACGATCGCCGGGTTTGAGCGCAGGAGCAATCCGCAGGACCACGGCGTCCGGCTCGAGCTCCGCGAAATCGATCCGGCGATTGAGTTCGCGCACGGGACGCGCGCCGTTTTCGCGCGACTCCTTTAAGTAGCGAAACGCCAGCGAGCAGCCGTGCTTTTCCACGCTCGTGTTGTGCAGCGAATACGGCGGAAAGAGCGTGCTGCGAATATATTTGTCGCTGCTGAGCCAGACGAAGGCCGCGACGCATCCGAGGAGCGCGGCCAGCAGTGAAAGCTTGCGCATAATCCATAGCATCATGCGCTTCTCCCGCCGCGCGTTTTCGTGATGAATTGTTTTGCCGCCGCCGCGTACGCGCCGGCGCTGTCCTGCGAACTCTCAGCCTTTCCGTACCACTCGATTTCAAACGCGCCGGTAAGCTGCTGAAAAGTGGACCGGGCCGGCAACTCCTGCGGCAGCGCGTAGCAATACTCCCAATTCGTGCGACCCTTGCGGTAACTCAACACGCCCGCGCGAAACAGCAGCACCAGCGCCGCGTGGTACCACGCGCGAATCGCCTCGCGGTAACGCCCGCTGCCGGCCAATTGTACAGCATACTGTTCCCATTCATCGGCGCCGCGCGAAAGTGGATCGGCGTCCTTCGCCGGCGCTTGCACGGGAGTCGAAGCCGCCGGCATCGCTTTGAATTTGCGCTTTTTCAAAAGCATCCACACCACAAGAATCAGCACCGCCGCCACGGCAGTGAAAAGGATGACATTGACAACGGTGCCGATTCCGCCGCCCGAACCGCTGCTGGGAATCAGCTTGGCCAGGCGGTCCAACAAGTCGGAAAGTTTATCGCCGATCCACTTAAAAAATCCGCGCAGATGGTGTCCAATCTCGTCAATCCATCCCTGATCGTCAAGTTGAGGGGCTTCGCCGTCTTTGGGAGGCAGCGTGATTTCCTCGTCGCGGCGCAGTTTTTCCAGAAGGCCGGCGTCGATGCGCCCGGCGTTCGCATCCTGCTCGCCGCCGTCCAGCGACGTGATCAGCGCGTTGAGCCGATTTTTCTGCGCGGCGGCGTCCGCGGCCGAACGTGCTTTCAGAATGGGATCGAGAATCGACGCATCGGCTTTGAACGGCACCGGCGCGCTGATGCGCGCGCTGTCGAGCTTCCGTGCGAAGCGCTGAGCAGCGCTGAGATCGCCGGTGTCGAGCGCGGCGCGGATGCTTTTCAATTCGCTGCGGTATTCGGAGACGGTGAGTTCCGCGGCGGTTGCGCCGCCGCAAAACGCGATCAATAGCGCTGCTACAGATCGGCGCGAAAAGAAAATTGCGTTCATCGCGCCTCCTTTTTCAAATCCTGAAACCAAAGCCGCAGATCGTCGCCGGATTTTTGCGCGCGGATTTTCTGGACCAACTCGACGTTTGCCGCTAGCCAGAACGGTTCAACGATCGTCGCCGTGCCAATCATGAGCATCCATGCCGCCAATTGTTCTTTCGGCATGATCGCAGCGGGTTCAAAAATGTGCTGCCACACCGGCAGCGACGGGCCGAGAAACGATCCGAAGAGCATTAGCACCAGAAGAATGAGCACGTACAGATTGACATAAACAAAAAACAGCGCGATTGCAAACAGCAGCGAAATCGCGCTTAGCAACACCAGCGAGCGCCAGGAATTTAGCAGCGCGATAACGCTCACGGGTGCGTGCAGAATTTTTGGACCGCCGATGCCGTACGACGCCGCGGCGGCAAGTCCGGCGAAGATCACAAACGGAATTGGCGCGATCAGCGTGAACAGGCCAATGTAGAACAGAAATTCGAAAATCAATGCGGTGCAGGCGTAGGGCACAAAATCGCCGAGCGGAACTTTGAGCGGTTCGAGTTTTGCCCGCGAGACGCCGTCCGGCGCGAGCCAGCAGGCGCGCACGAACACTGCGCGGCCATAGAGCGAAACGAGAAACGCGGCGAAAACGAGCGTGGCCAGCCGCCACAAATAATAGAGGTAATGCTGAGGCCCGGCGTCCGCGAGAAATTGAAGCTGATACAAAAAATAAAGCTGCGCCAGCCGCAATGGCAGCGTGCAAATCCACAACACGCCCATCCACGGCGAGGCCACGCGCTTGAGCGTCCGCGCGGCGGCGTTGAGGATTTGCATCGAGGTTGTTCGCGGGATTCGCATGCCTGAATATTCTTAGCACAAATGCGCGAAGACACAAAGACAGCCCGTGGTGCAGACGTCCCGCCTGCACAAACAAGCAAAGCGCGATAATCGCTCAAGGATCCATCTTATGCACCGCCGCGCTGGAGTGTGCGCCGATTCCGTGCAGCGCAATCGTGCGCACCGTCGGCTCGCGATGCTCGATCTCGACGAGCACGCGATCGGCGGGCCACGCCAGGCCGGGAAGCTTCTCGGGCCATTCCACGCAGACGATTGTGTTCGCGTCATCGAGAGATTCGAGCAACCCGCTGGCTTCAAATTCACTCGCGCCGTTGGCGATGCGGTACGCATCGATGTGGACCACCGTCGCGCGCCCGCCTTCGTACACGTGCTGCAGCACATACGTGGGACTGGTCACGCGCACGTCCGGCGGCGCGTCGAGCCCGCGCAACATGCCGCGCACAAAACACGTTTTCCCGGCGCCGAGTTCGCCGGATAGAATCACCAGCGCGGGCGGTGCCAGCGCGCGTGCGAGGCGCTCGCCGAGCGCTTCGGTTTCGCGCGCTGAATGCGTTTCGAATTCGCGGCGAGTCTCCGCGGCTTGGTCAGACATGGTGTTCGTAGCCTACGTCGGGCAGCGGGCGCTCGGTACCATCGGGTGCTACAATCACAACGCCGCGACGCGGCAATTCGATCCGTCCAATTTGCGTGAAATAATACTTGGAATCTCTTTTTAGCGTTTCTACTTCGTCTTTGTCAATGGCAAGAAGCAACTCAAAGTCCTCGCCATCGGTTAACGCCTGATGCAAGGCCGACTCTTCATCATTCGCTTTGAATTTAACAATATGAGTGATCGGAATCTGTTCCGAGAAGATCCGCGCGCCGCATTGACTTTCTTTGCAGATGTGATGCAGATCGCGGCTTAGGCCGTCGGTAATGTCGATGCAGGCATGAACACCATCTGGACAGAGTTCTCGGATTTTGCGCGCCTCTTCCAATCGCGGCATGAATTCGTGATGCTTGCCGAGGCGAGACCCTCCGAGAGGCCCAGTGACAATCAGTACGTCTCCGCGCCGCGCTCCACCACGCTGCCAGGCTCGGCCTCGCCCGTCTTTATGCCGCTCGCATTTGCCTAGCAACGAAACGCAGACACTCAAGCCACTCTCGGACGTGCTAAAATCGCCGCCGGCCAATCCGAATTGAAAGCGTTTGCAGCAGGCGATGAGCCCTTCGTATACTTCCAACGCAATCGCTTCGTTTGAACCCTTTCTGATGTTGATCGCAACAGCCGCCGCTACGGGCCATCCACCCGCAGCAGCAATATCTGAACACGCTTTCGCCATGGCTTTCCAGCCCGCTTGATACGGTGTGGATTTACAAAATCCGTCGAAGACGAAATGCGTGCCCTCAATAACCTGATCGATCTTGAATAACAACTCTTGCGAGGCCGGCCATTTCAATGCTGCGCAGTCGTGGCCCGGCCCAATCGTGATCCACGGATGCGTCGGCGCCTGCGCGCGGAATTTTTCGATGAGACTCAATTCGCCCATGGGTACGTTGTAGGACGAGCTTTTAGCTCGTCAAGCGCGTGAATTGATCGGTATCCACGGGATAAAAGTCCATGTTACTTTTTCGTCAAAAACGCGTGCGCCTTTTGAAACACGCGCTTGAGATCGTCGTGCACCACCATCGCGTTGATTTCGTCGATCGTGCCCAGGTGCGATGCGTTATGCTCTTCCGAAATCTTCAGATCCTGCGCGGGCATTTCGCTGAGGAAAAAAACGACGTCTTTGGTGAGGCGGCGTCCTTTTTTGTTGACCATGTACGAAAGCGTCTCGCGAAAACCGGGTGTGAATTTCGCGCGCGCAAATCCGGTCTCTTCGTAGATTTCGCGCAGCGCCGTTTCGACGTCGATCTCGCTGCCGTCCGCGCGGCCTTTGGGCGGTCCCCATTCGCCGTGATGCGCGGAGCGCAAAATCAAATACTTCGGGACGCCGTTGTCGAGCCGGTACATGATCGCGCCGGCCGCGTGAATGTCCGCCATGTTTACTTTCCCGGAACGACCGTGTTTTCGAATTCCTGTTTCACACACACGCGCGTCACGCCCGCGGCCTTTAGCGCCTCGACGATTTTCGTAACGCGCGCGTCGTCGGGCATGCCGCCTTTCACCATTAATACAGCCGATGGCTTCGCCACGTGCTCCGCAGGCAGGCGCTTCTTCAAGCGATCGACCGCTTGCGCGACAAAAGTGTTCACATCGGCCGACGCGCCCGCCGTCTGGCCCCACGCGTGAATTTTCGCCGCGTCTTTTTCCAGCGCCACGTCGATCACCAGCCGCTCGTCGGCGCCCGGGGCGTCGATGCGCTGGCTGGGGAGCAAATGCGCGTAGCCGGCTTCCTCGATTTCCTTGAGCACTTTGCGCGGCTCGTCTTTTTCCAAGAATTCCGGTTCGGTGCATATCAACAGCGGGCGCACCCATGGTGGCTCTTTCGGATCGCCGGTTTTGCGCGCGTAGCATTTCATGAAAAGCCCCGCGAGATTCATCACCGGTTCCTGATCGTCATCGAGGCTCTTCTTGATTTTTTTATACAGCCCTGAACCCGGCGGGCAGAGCACGCGCAGCGCGTACACTTCGCGCGCCGTGTTGATAAAAACGGCCGGAATCACCGTCCAGCCCTTCGGGAATCCGTATTCGGGCGGCAGTTCTACTTCAGTCGCTTCGACGATTACGCCGCGCCCCGCCGCGTACGCTTCGCCGCGATGTAAGTCGCCTTCGTCGAGCAAGTTTTCAAAAGTAGTGCGGTCGTTATTGGCCTTGCGCAGCTCGGCGTTGGTCTTCTTCGAAACCAAATGCAGCAGATATTTGTACGGGCGGCCCTCGAGAATCGCGCGCTCGCTGAATGCGTCCTTCTCCTCAGTATCGACGATCTGCGCGAACAACTGCCGCGGCGTGGTCTGCTGCTCTTCAAGCGGCTCCGAAAAATCGGCGCCTTCGGAACGAGCGCGGCCGAAGTAGCCGGTGCTATCGAGGTAAAAGACCACGCCCGCCAGCACGACGCCAAGCGCCAGAATGAATTTCAACGCGCTGAAAAAATTCTTGAACATGACTTTGGCCAAAAGCAGAACGGCAATCAGCGCCGCGATTCCGATCAGGGGTTTCATCATCGGGTACGCGGCGAGCAAGTCGTCCATGGTGAACCCATTCCGTACGTGACGCTATCTTAATATTAATCGTCGCGCTTGTCCAAAACGCGGAAGGGATATTTTTCGGTGGGGCAGACATTCCTGTTTGCCAGGCTAGGCAGACAAGAATGTCTGCTCTGCCAATCACGCGCGTTGGAGCATCTGCATGACGGCGACGTGGATTTTTTCGCGCAGTTGCTGGCAGCGCGACACAGTCTCGTCGGCGGCGGCTCGGCGGCGCGCGCTGGCGCCGGACGCATCGGCGGCTGCGCAGTTCGATTGAATCTGTATCGCCGCTCCGCGCGCGCAAGCTTCGAGAAAATACGCAGCGGAAGCCACGTCGCCGGCGAGATTGGGATTCACCGCGGCGCTCAACGCCAGCACGTGTTTCAAGGCCGCGTGCGCGGCGGAAAGGATTCGCTCCGGAACCTGTGTTGATTGTTCCAGCGCGGCGGCAAGCGCCTGGCTGCGCGCGTTTTTTTCGTCGGGCGCGTTTTTCGGAAGCGCGGATGCGGCGCGATAACTTTCGTACGCGGCGATGTCCTCATCGACCAGCGCGACGAATTTTGCGCGCAACCCCTCCAGCGCGTCGCGCGCCGCCGTCGCTGCAACTTGGAAGTCTTTGTGCTTCTCGTTGCCGACCGTGTAATTCGCCGCCATGCAGCCAAGCGCTGCGCCGAGTGCTCCGCCAAGCGCGCTGGCGCTGCCGCCGCCGGGCGTGGGCCGTTTGGCGGCGAGGTCGTTGAGGAAATCGAGCAGGCGCGATTGGGAATGGCTCATTTTTGGGGACTCGTTCGTGTGAGGGAAAGTTTACACCAAGCGGACGCGAGCATCGTTGAAAATTTTCCGCGGAGTCAGTGGTGCATTGATGTTTGAATCCTTGAAGCTTTCACTTATATCCGCTAAAACTCTTCACGCATGAAAGTGCCACCAGACGTCAACTGCGCCACGCTGCTTAAGGTTCTCGCCGACGACACGCGCCTTGATGTCGTGCGGCAGCTTATGGACGGGCCGCGCCACGTCGGCGAATTGAATGCGTCGATTCCCATCGATCAGAGTTTGCTTTCGCATCACCTCAAAATTTTGCGCGAAAGCGGCATCGTGACCGCGTCGCGCGACGGGAAAGCGGTGCTTTATCGGCTGGCGCCCAGCATGGAAGGGCGGCGAAAGGGGAAGGCATTGAATCTCGGGTGTTGTTTGATTTCATTTGAATGAGGCCGTGGTGCAGGCGTCTCGCCTGCACGATTCATCCGCTTCAAGCGTCATGCAATGGCATTCACTTCACCCGCGCTGTGGTGTATCTTTGTGGACTAATTCTCGCCGCTTTCGCTGCGTTTTCTGGCGCGCCGGATACGCGCCCTACAGGTGCTTCATGAACGTTCGATTTTTCGCCGTGCTCATACTCCTCTTATTGCACGCATCGACAATGCGCGCCGGAGACGCGCCCTATGGGATCGACGCGCGCGTGCCGTGGGCCACACCACGCGTGAGCGGCTCGCCGGAACCACCGTCGCCGTACGTGACCGAACGCATTTTTCCGAAAATTCGATTCGACCGGCCCGTCGATTTGGTCTTCGCGCCGGACAACAAGCGTATCTTTGTCGCTCAGGAAAAGAGCAAAATTTATTCGTTCAAAAACGATCCCAACGCCGATCATACCGATCTGTTTTTCGATCCGACCGCGGAACTTAAAAGCTGGCAGAATGTGCCGAAATGCAAAGGCGTCGATACGACGTATGCGCTCTGTTTCCATCCGCAATTCGAACAAAATCATTTCTGCTACATCGAATACAATCTCGCCTACACGTTTCGCGCGCGCAATCATCCCAATGGCTCGCGCATCTCGCGCTTCGTGGTGACCGAGACCGATCCGCCGCGCATCGTTCCCGGCAGCGAAACCATTTTGATCGAATGGCTTTCTGGCGGCCACAACGGCTGCACGCTGCATTTCGGTCCTGACGGGTATCTCTACGCGTCGACCGGCGACGCCGCCGATCCCGATCCGCCGGATGACCTCAACACCGGGCAGGACATCAGCGATCTGCTCAGTTCCGTGCTGCGCATCGACGTAGATCACGAAGCGAACGGCAAGCCGTATGCTATCCCAAAGGACAATCCGTTCATCAAAACCGAAGGCGCGCGCCCGGAAGTATGGGCGTTTGGATTCCGCAATCCATGGCGCATGAATTTCGATTCGAAGACCGGAAACCTCTGGGTCGGCGACGTGGGCTGGGAGCTTTACGAAAATGTCCATTGCGTCAAATCTGGCGGGAATTACGGCTGGAGTATTATGGAGGGGCCGAACCCCGTGCATCCCGACGGCAAGCGCGGGCCGGGCGAAATCATCAAGCCGCAGGCGGCGCTTTCCCATGCGGAAGCGGCCTCGATCACGGGCGGAATTGTGTACCGCGGAAAGAAATTGCCGGAACTTTACGGCTGCTATGTCTTCGGCGATTGGCAGACAAGCCGCATCTGGTCGGCGAAGTGCACCGGGAAAAACGACGACGCGCTCGAACCCTATAGGGAGATCGCGCAGACCGAGCACCGCATCGTCTGTTTCACCGAAGACTCGGATCGCGAGCCGATCATTCTCGATCATCTCGGCGGCGGCATGTTCCGCCTCGTGCGCAATCCGGCGCTGGGGCAGCCGTCGAATTTTCCGCGCAAGCTCAGCGAGACCGGATTGTTTTCGAACGTGAAAGAGCAGACGCCCGCGCCGGGCGTGCTGCCGTTTGCGATCAACACGCCGCAGTGGCTCGACGGCGCGACTGGCGAGCGTTGGGTGGCAACGCCGGGCGCAACGAAGATGACGTGGGGCCGCGGCGTGTGGGGCGATGCGAAACCGGCATGGCCGAAGGACAGTGTGATCGCGAAAACGCTGTGGCTTGAAATGAAAACCGGCGACGCGTCGAGCAAAAAGAAAATCGAAACGCAGCTTCTGCATTTCGACGGCTTGCAGTGGCGCGGCTATTCCTATGCGTGGAACGACGAACAGACTGATGCGGAACTCGTGCCATCCGGCGGCGACGATCGTTCGCTGGTCATCGCCGATCCCGCCGCGGCCACGGGCACGCGCCGCCAGACGTGGCATTTTCCGTCGCGCACGCAATGCAACACCTGTCACAGCGTGTGGAGCGATTACGCGCTGGCGTTCAACGATCCGCAGTTGGACCGCGTCGAAAAATTCAAGAGCGGCGACGGGAAGATTGTCGAAGACAATCAAATCCGCACATTTCGCCATCTCGGTTTGCTGCTCGAACCGCTGCCGCCGGAAAAGCCGAAGCCCGGCGATCCGCCGCCTCCGCCGCCGGAGAAAATGGCGCTCTGCGATCCGTATAATCCGGCCAACGATCTGTACGAACGCGCGCGCTCGTATCTGCACGTGAATTGTTCGCACTGCCACCGCTTCGGCGGCGGCGGCACGGCGCTGATCGACGTGCGAAAAGAGATGCATCCTAAGGACCTCAAAGCGATCAATGAAAAACCGGTGCTCGGCGATTTCGGCATCGAAGGCGGCAAACTGATCTGCGCGGGCGACCCGAACCGCTCGGTGCTTTTGTTTCGCGCGTCGAAGATGGGGCGCGGGCGCATGCCGCACATCGGCTCGGACCTCGTCGATGAAAAAGGCATGGTGCTGCTGCGCGAATGGATCGCGAGCCTGCCGGCGGAGAAATCGGACGACGCCGTGGCCAAAGTGCGCGATTCGCAGAAGCAGGATCTTCAAGCGCTCGAAAATGCGAGCGTCGCCGCGGACGCGCGCGACGCGGCGGTCGAGCGCTTGCTCGGCTGCACCAGCGGCGCGCTGACGCTTTTGAATGATGTGCAAAGCGGCAAACTCGCCGCGCCCGTGCGGCAGGCGGCGCTGGCGAAGGCATTTGTCGCGAAGCTCGAAACCGCGCGCGATTTGTTTCGCCGTTTTGATCCGCGCGAACAAACCGCCAATCGCCTCGGGCAGAATTTCAATCGCGAAAAACTGCTCGCCATAAAAGGCGACGCCGCGCGCGGCAAAAAAGTTTTCTTCGAAACCGGCGCCACCGCGCCATCGGCCAACGACGCCGGCGCAAACAACGGGCTGTGTCTGAAATGCCATCGCCTCGAAAATAAAGGCGTCGCATTCGGCCCGGACTTGGCGCAGATCGGCAAAAAATACAACCGCGCGCAGTTGCTCGAAAACATCGTCGAGCCGTCGAAGACGATCGCTGAAGGATTCACGAATTATTTGCTGCGCGCGAAAGACGGCACGGTTTATTCGGGGCTGCTGGTTCGAAAAACGGATGCGGAAGTTGTGCTCAAGGACCAGCAGAAGGAGTATCACATTCCCACAAGCGACGTGCAAAAAATGGCGCCGCAATTGTTGTCGGCGATGCCCGAAGGACTGCTCTCCGATTTGAGTCCGCAGGAGGCAGCGGATTTGATCGAGTATTTGTCCACGCTGAAATAGTTTCGTAGCGCAGGCGTCCCGCATGCACGGGTTTCGCGAAGCGAAACAGTGAACCATCGCGCTTCGCGCGATCGTGCAGGCGGGACGCCTGCGCTACGGGTATTTGAACGCCGGCCCTGCGATCCACACGGAACTCTCGGCGTTCATCCCCTTCTTCGTCGAATCCACAATCAGCAGCGTATCCAATTTGAGTGGCGGATGAATCACGCCGTCGTTCGCGCCGCCCCAATGGCTTTGCTTTGACGCCAGCGGGAACGTGACGAAGCGCCAGCCGGCCCACTTCAGCGCGCCGATGCTCGCGTCGGATTGAAAGGCCTGGCCGGTGCTATCGATCATGCGGCAACGCAGCGCGCACCCGCTGCCGTCGCCGTAGATGTACAGCCCCAATTGCGACGGTTGTCCATCAATGGCCGCAGCCGCCGCCGGCGCGATGCGCGCGAAGCGCCAGCCTTGCGCGAATTTGTATTTCAAACGCAGCGCCGGTTCGTTCGGCGCCTCCATTAATGGCTGCGGCGCCGGGGCGAAATCCAGTGCCGCATCCGCCGAAATTTTCGCGTCGCCGTCGAGGAATGCTCGCAATCCCAAATCCGCGTTCAAAACAATCGGCCGCCAATCTGTTGGTGCGGAAGTGACAAGCGCCTCGCCGCCGCCTACTTTTTCTATTGTGGCGGAGATTGGACCTTCCGGTTTCTTTGTCTCAAGCAGCACGCTTGTATCCGTCTGTCCCGCGCTGAATTCGATGGGCGCGGTCGCGCCGTTGGAGCGCACCTGAAACCTCGCGGCTTCGCCAGATGCGTTGCGCACATGCACGGGTAGTTTGCCATTGTTCCAGGGTAATACGTTGGATTCGAGGGTGTTGGTGACGGCAATCCAGAAGGGCGAATTGATATAAACAGTCAGCATCCGTCCGCCGCCAACGTGCATGTCCTTCATTTGGACGGCATCGTGCCCGAAACCAGACGCGTTTACTAAATCCGCAAAATTCGATCGCACGCGCAGCCCTGCATGAATCAAGGCACGGTCGCGTTGTATCAACATGATCGGCACGTCAACACACAATTTCTCGCCGGCCTTAACGGTGAATTCCTTCTCGCCAAAATTCTCATTTTCATCGCCGATTACACGCACAGCGCCGCTCAAGTCCTTTTGCTTCTGCGGCTCGCGCTCCTCCTGAGTGAACGGCTTCTGAGGCTTTGGAGCGGGCATGAGATTCTCGATGACAACGGAAACGGTTTGCGTTGTTCCCGCGCGCGCGGCAATGAACGGCTCGGAAACGCGCAAGAATCCGCCGAGGGCCATCGCCGCGCCTGCGTACATGAGTACTTTCGGGTCTTCGTTCACTGTGATGCGCGGGTTGTACTTATCAAGTTCGGCGGTGGGGGCATCGGTATTGAGCGAAATGACCTTCGGCATCACAGCCCCAGCGAGTGGTAGCGGAATATTGTTCTCTCCCGCACTGTTCCAGAGCACAATCGCCGCGTCCTGTTCTTTCACAAAAAGTAGCGCGAATGTCTCTTCGCCACCAACCGACATCCGCCTCACGAAGCGATATCCCCGCAGCGTCTCCACCAGTTTCTGCGCCGCCAAATACGCCGGCTTCGGTTGCAGGTCGCGGAAGACCGTTCCGAAATGATGCTCGGGTTCTTTCGGGTCCGCGCCGTCGTCGCGCCAGTCGTACCAGATGTTCACGTTCACGCCACACGACAGATTCGTCAGCCACTGCCGCACGAGATAGCGCCCCTGCCGCTCGTCGCTTTGCTTGGCCCACGCGGTGGAATAGCCCCATTCGCCGCTGATCATCGGCACATGACGAGTGGGAACGTAGCGCGTCAGGAGCGCGCGCAGGCGCGCCCAATCGGCGATGACGGTTTCGGGATTTTCCTGGCGGTAGGGATGCACGCTCACTGCGTCGAAGAGCGCCAGCGCGCCCTGTTTGCCGAGCACTTCCATGTAATCCCACGCGAACGTGGACGAGGCCGGGCCGACGATGATCGCTTTCGGATCGGCTTCGCGCATCGCGGGAACCACCGCGTGCGCGAGCTTCGCATAATCGTCGGCGCTCGGCGCGGGCTTCCAGAATTGCGAGAGGTTCGGTTCGTTCCATAATTCCCAAATGATGTTCTTTCCTGCGAAATGTTTCGCGGACGCGGCGGCGAAGCGCGCGAAGGCCGCGCGACTTTCGTCGTTGCGCGGCGCGACGCCGCCATCGTAATTTGAATTTCCGTAATCGAGGATGAAGAGCGGGCGAATGTGTTTTTGCTGCAATGCATCAACCAGTTTGTCGTAGCCGGAGAATTCGTATTCGCCTTTTTTCTTTTCGATGGCGGCCCACGGAAAATCCATGCGAATGAGGCCGAAGCCGCCTTTCGCGAGTTTGTCGAGTTCGTCGGGATTCGGCACGACGAAATGAATGTTGACGCCGAAGGGCGCGGGCACGACAGCGTCGGGCAGCGCGGGCGTATCTTCACTGGTTGCGTTGAGACAAATCGTGAGCGAGAAAAAAAGAATGGAAGCAATGCGCGGAGTCATGATGGTGCGGCCTTTCGCGCGCGCCCGCGAAGCGAAATCAGATCACTTGCGCGCGGCACGCGGCTTTTTGGTGCGTGGAATAAGATCGGCGGGCTTTAAATGGCTGCGATGTTCGGCCAGCGATGTAAGCGGCGTTTCCTTGAGCAGATCGACGACTTTTCCGCGCGCGGCTTTCCATTCGAAATGGATGGGGCAGGCCGTTTCGTCGCAGCAGATTTTTTGGCCGAGTAAACACGATTCGTACTTCTTCACGGGTTCGGCTGCGGAGAGAATGTCGTAGAGTTTGATCGCGCGCGCAGGTTTGGAAAGCCGAAAACCGCCGTTGCGGCCGCGCTGCGATTCGAGCAGGCCGGCGCGCGTAAGCGTAAGCATCACCTTGCCGAGATAGCCGGCGGGAATGTCGAGTTCCTTGCCGATGTCCCGCACCAGGACGTACTGTCCCGGTTCAAGCTGAGCCACACGGGCCATCGCGCGCAATGCGTATTCACCGGTGAGTGAGATCATGCGCGGAGTATAATGCGAAGCAGCTAATAATACAAGGTTATCCGAATAGATTTTCCTTATAGACTAAATTGACGATGTGGACAATTCGACCGATGAATGTACGCTGGTTGGATTCGCGGGTCATGACTGAAAGGACGTCTTCAATGCGAAGGCTGGTTTTATTTTTCGCGCTGATTTTATCTTCGGTTTCGTGCGCGCTGGAACCGCCGGCTCTCAACGGCGACAGGAATGTCGCCGCTCCTAACGGCGGCGGCGGCAAGAGTGCCGCCGCTCCTGAAAGCGACAAGAAAGTCGCCGCGCCAGTCGATGCGTACCGGCCGGATGCGGCGAGCGTGCAGTGGTGCGGGCCGGCGTATCGGTATCCGCAGGCGGGTTGGATCGTGCTGCATATAGAAGGGGAGCCGCACGAACGCGGCGTGCAGCATGGGAAGTTGATGTCGCGCGAAATTATCGATTACATGCATTGCATGGCGCAGCACCATTCGCCGAAAGCGCCGATGGATGCGTGGCGGCAGTTGCGCACGCTGGTGAATGCGAATTTTGTGCGGCGTTTCGAGCGCGAGTATCTTGACGAAATGCAGGGCATCGCCGACGGCGTCAACGCGGCGGGCGGGCGATTCGACGGGCGCGAAATCGATTTGACCGACATCACAGCGCTGAATATCTGGGCGGAATTGATGACGATCGACAGCGCGTTGGATGCGCTGCCAACGGGGCTTGAAGGCGCGCGGTTCGAGGCTGAGAAGAAGCCGAAAATCGAACGCTGCTCGGCGTTCGCCGCGACCGGGCCGGCCACGGCGGACGGCAAAATTGTGTTTGGGCACATTACGATGTTCGAACTTGACGCGTCGTCGCATAGCAACGTGTGGCTCGACGTGAAACCGTCGAACGGGCATCGCGTGCTGATGCAGAGTTATCCGGCGGGCATGCAGAGCGGCATGGATTATTACATTAATTCCGCGGGGCTGATGGTGTGCGAGACGACGATTTCGCAGACGCGCTACAACGTCGATGGCCTGTCGCTGTCGTCGCAGATTCGCAAAGCCGTGCAGTACAGCGATTCGATCGACGAGTTTGTCGAGACGCTTAAGCAGCCGGGCAACGGGCTGTACTCGAACGAGTGGCTGATCGGCGACGCGAAGACAAATGAGATCGCGATGTTCGAGCAGGGCACACATGCGTTCAAATTGTGGCGCAGCAGCAAAGGCGAATGGTTCGGCGGCACGGAGGGATTTTACTGGGGCTGCAACAACACCAAGGACCGCGAAGTGCGGCTGGAAACGTTTGCGTCGGTGAAAGAACGGCCGGTGAACATGGTTTTTCATCCGTCGGACCGCGATCTGGTATGGGTGAACCTATATCAAAAATACAAGGGAAAGATCGACGCCAATTTCGGGCGCGAAGCGTTCACCACGCCGCCGATCGCGTCGTTTACGTCGCTCGATGCGAAATATACGACGACGGACATGGCCAAAGAATTGAAAACGTGGGCGCTCTTCGGTCCGCCATTGGGGCGTTCGTGGCAGCCGGCGCAGTGGGAGCGCGAACGGTTCCCAGCGATCAAGCCGCTGCTGACGAATCCGTGGACGATTCTGCATGGGTTCGCGCCGGGAGCGAAGCCCGCGGACGGCGAAGCGAAGGCCGCGGATATGGGCGGCGAGCATCATTTCGGCGGGCACGGGCACACTGGGAAAATCGAATGGCACGGCACGATTTTGCCGAAAACCGACGCGGACACGTGGCTCGCGGCGGCGTTCGCGGATTATCAGGAATTCTGCTCACACGAGCGCGACAAATGGGACGCGGCGCGCACGATTCTATCGCACCGCGCGGGTTATTTGCGCGGCGTGCGAAATTCGGGCGACGTGCCGCTGATGCAAATCAAAAGCACGCCCGCGACGGACGCGTGGTACAAAGCCTCGGCGGCGAAAGGATTCTTTCTGCTGAACGAACTGCGCGCGGCGATGGGCGACAAACTTTTCGGCGAAACGATGGAGTCGTTTGGAACGGCGCACGCGGGGCGGGAAGTTTCGACGGCGGAGTTTATTGCGCATGTGGAGAAAGTTGCGAAGAAGAGTTTTAAGCCTCTCTTCGATTATTGGCTGACGCAGCCGGGCTTGCCGCGATTGAAAATAAATTCAGCGGCGACGCGCGCAGGATCGAAGGAGAAAAAAGAGAAAGCGTTTGTTGTCGAAGGAACGATTGCCGCGGATGACGGACCGATTCCGGTAAATTTGGAAGCGACGTTGGAGACTGAAAAAGGTGAGCAGACGCAAGCGCTGCGCGCGGACGCGGACGGAAAATTCAAATTGGAAGCGGATGCGAAGCCGCTGCGCTTGATCGTGGACAAATACCGCCAATCCGCGATTGCCAACGGCGGCGCGTTTACGCTGGCGACGTTTGCGAACGATTTGGAAGAGACGCTGATCGTGTACGGAACGGAGTACGAAGGCGCGGTGAATGCGGAAGCCGCGGAGTTGCTGCGCGACGCGCTGATTCAACGCGGGCCGAACATCACGGTGGCGATTCGTTCGGATAAAGAGGTGACGGATGCGGAACTGCGCTCGCACAATCTGCTGCTGATCGGACGGCCGGAATGCAATCGCGTGAGCCGCGCGCAGGCGAGCGCGTTTCCGGTCGCGTTTGGCGTGAGTTCATTCCGCGTGGGGAAAACACTCTTCGCTCATCCCGACAGCGCGGTTGTTGCGGTGATCGCCAAGCCGCTGGAGGCGAAGTACTGCTCGATCATGATTGCCGGACTGAGCGCGGCTTCGACGTATCACACGGCTGCGCGATTTGGGCACGGCGACGGCAGCGGCGAAGTGGCGATCTTCGAGCACGGCGGCGGCGTGCATTCGCTGGTGCTGCCGGTTGGCGAATTGGTGAAGGAGTTTGAGGGGAAGTAGGCAGGAATATTTTTTTCAAAATTCCCAGTCCGCCGTTGAGCTTTGGTTGTCTAACGAAGAAGTGAACGGTCGGGCTCGGTCAACTCTTTAGGGAAGGGAACAAGTCATCATGTGGAAAATTCTATTCATGGCGCTGCTCATTAGTTTTTCGGCGGTCGCCGCGGATGCGCAGAAAATCGAAGTCGCGGGCAAATTGAAAACCGGCGTCGTCGCAATCGGCGGCGAAACCACGGGCGTTACCATCGAGGCCAAGGATGGCACGTACGAATTGGATTTGGGCAAAGACGAAGCGCTCAAGAAAAAAGCCGATGAACTCAACGGGATGATGGTCCGCGCTATGGGCACGCTCGAAACCCGCAAAGGCGTCGAAGGCAAGGATCGCAAAGTGATCGTCGTTTCCAAATTGGAAGGCGCGAAGAACGCGGCGCCGTGACGCTGAAATTGTGCCGCTTACTAACGTGCGCGGCACTGGAATTGCGACTGATCGAAAGAGAACGTTTGATGCAATGCCTGCTGGTCGCTGCAACTGGGTTGTGGCTCATGGCCGCAACTGCCGGCGAAGCTGCGCCGGCGCCGCAGAAGAAACTGCTCGGCACACGCTTCATTCCGTTCGACGTCGATTTCGAGCATCCGGTCTACGAAACCCGATTCGACGATCCCAGCATGTTGAAAGATTGGGTGCTCGAAGGCGGGAAGAAGATGAGCGTCGAGTGCGGACTGTTTGTGCTTGAAAGCGAGCCGAAATCGGGCCGCGAGGAAACCGACGACAATCATCTCGTGTGCTGGCTGAAGACTGAAATCCCCGCGGATTTTCTGTTGGAATTCACCGTGCGCCCGCAAAACCGCGCGCGCGGTTTGAACATCGTTTTCTTCAACACGCGCGGCCGCGAAGGCCAAAGCATCTTCAATCCGGCGCTGCCCAAACGCAGCGGCTCCTTTCCGCAATACCACAGCGGCGCGCTGAACGGCTACCACATTTCCTACTGGGCCGCCGGCCGCGGCACGGCCAATGTGCGCAAGAATTTCGGGTTTCATCTCGCCGCTGAAGGCCAGGACCTCATCGCTCCCGCGCGCGCTGATGCCTTCCAAATGGTCCGCATTTACAAACGCGGCGGGGCGATTCGCTGCATGGTCGATGATATTGTTTCCGTCGCTTACGAAGACGACGGCAAAACTTTTGGACCGGTCTGGACGCACAGCGGATGGGTCGGCCTGCGCCAGATGGGCCACACGGGCCGCTGCGAATACGGCTATTTGAAAGTGCTGCCGCTGCTTGCGGGGCGGTAGGTTACGCGAATTCAAAACAATATCGAGTCCGAGAATTCTGACGCTCGGCGATTCAAAAATCCTGCCCGCCCGGCGGCCTTGGCGGTTTCACCGCCGCGTTGGGGTCGGTGTAGCCATCCTGCAACACTTTGCCCAGCAACTGCCGCGCGACGCTTTGAATCGCGCCGTTCTGTAACAGAATGGTGATGTTGCCGGGCAGCTTTTCGGAGGAATGCGCGATCACGAAATTGTCGGCGGCCTGCTTGCCGCGGTAGACGATCTGTTCGACTTCGTTGCCCAAATCTTGCAGGTATTTCGGCTTCATCTCGTCCAGCGATTTCGGGAAGGCGCCTTCGTGATCCTTCGCGAACGTGGTCAAATCGGCGTACAGTTTTCCGAGCGCATCGGCTTGTTTGGGATCGACTCGATTTGCACGCGCCGCACGAGCAGCGGCAAAGGGCCGCACGCCGTTTTGCTGCGCAATCATGGCTTGCTGTTCTGCATTCATCGCCTGAACCTGGCGCGCACGCGCAAAACCCAGACCCGCCGCGACGGGCGTGAGCGAAAGCAAACCGCCCGGCGAATACGATTCGAGCACGATGCCTTCGGGCTGGAATTGCAGATCAAGCAGCGAGCCGCCCAGATTCTGGGCGATCAGGTCGGCGGTGGGCAATGCGGCCAAATCCAATTCCGGCACGCGCTCCTGGCCGGCCATCTGTGCGAGCGGAATGAGCAGATCGTAGGCGGCCGTGGCGATAGCCGCGGTGTCCACGTACACGAGCGTCTGCGGCTGGCCGCTCAACTTTGCGCGAATCGCGGCGTAATCGGGATCGTCGTCGAGCTTCGCGCCTTTTGCCGCGCGGCGGTGAATTTCATCGCGAAGAGCGAGCGGGTAAATCGAGACGAGCAGATCGTCGCCGGCGATCGAGTAGCAGAATCCCTGATGCGTATCTTTGTCGCGCGCGGCGGTGACGGTGGAGTCGCCTTCGGGAATGCGCTTGAAGTCGAGGCGTTCCGTGCCGACTTTTTCGAGCGCGCCAATCAGGCGTTGCAGTGCGTCTTTATCTTTGATCTGCAGCGAGAGAATCGGCTGCGGGAACGCCAGCGGCACTTTCGGATTCTTCGCGGGAATGCTCACTGAAAACACGCCTTGGCCAGTGAGCGAACCGAAGATGTCTTTCTTGGGATCGATCTTCAATTGTTCGCCGACCGCGACCAGCACCGCCGCCACGTTCTGCCGCGCGTTGGGGTCTTCCATCTCGCGCATGACGAGGATTTTTTCGAGAACCTGTTCGGGGTTGATTTTGAACGTCGCGGCCAGAATCGAATTGCGCGGCGCGGCGCCGAACGCTTTGAGGTCCGCGTTTTCGCCGTCGAGCAGCGCCAGCGCGCCTTTGCGTTTTGCGGCGGGGACATCGACAAATAGGGCTTCGCGCACGCCGGCGTCTTTGATGCCCGCGGAATAAGTCACCGCGCTGACATCGCGCAAGCCGGACATGTCGAGATCGAATTTCTGGGTTGGCGTCATGGGCCGGTTCGGATCGTTGACGATCGGATTGTTCTTGATCGCCTCAACATTGACGAACGCGAGCAGATCGGCGTCGGAACCGGCCTTCGTGGCCGCGGTCTTGAATGCGGGCAATTGCGCCAGCACTTCGGGCGCACCTTCGATTTTGGGGCCAGCTTTCATTTTTTCGCGCATCGCAAGGAGTTTCTCGATGCGGCCTTCGCCGGTGCAGACCAGAAACGTGCCGTCGCAGAGCGCGCAACTGATTTTGACCGGAATCTGCGGATAGCTCAATTGTGTGACGGTGGTGTTGCCGAGCTTGTTCGAGGTCGATTCGAGCTTGCCGTCGAGGCCGGCTTTGAGCTGGTCGAGGCGTTTGTTGAATTCCTCGACGAAGGCGTCGGCCTTGTCGCCCAATTGAATGCTGAGCATCAATTCCGGCATCGGTTGCCCGTTGGCTTGGGGAGCAACTCCGAGCACCGCGAAGGTGAGCTCGCCCTGCGAAAAGTAGGAGGCTATGTCGGAGGTCTGGAATCGTAACATTGTTTCCATGCCAAAAATCGCGCCGCGCGCGCGCCCCAATGGCTGGCTGAAGACTTTCTGAACGTCGGGATTGTTGAGAATCTTGTACAGCGCCGTTTCTTTCATCTTTGCCGAAAGCGCCGGCACATCGCGGAGCGTGATCACGCCGAGGGTATCGGCGGGGAGCAATTCGGGAACCGACCAGCGCGGTTCTTCAGCGGCGCAGAAATGAGCGGCGAACGTGACGGCCACGACGGCGACGATGCGGAAAACTTTGATCATTGGAAATTCTCCTTATCCTGCTGCGAAATCAAACAATCGGGCAATGGCGTACTGAACTATACGTGAATCGTGTGCGCGCGTTACAGCGCAATTTCTAAATGAAACGAAAACGATCCCTGCGACCATTAAAACGTCGGTTCGGCACAATGAAAGTGAAAACTGCGGGTTGACACGCCTCGCGGTGTAGACTAATGAAATAGCGCGTTTGCCGTGCGAAACGGCGGCGCTATTTTCCTGGAGGGATAATTCATGTCGAAAATCAAATGGCTGGCACTGGCAGTAATGTTCACGCTCGGATTGATGGCGGCCTCCGCGCACGCTGCCGACACGGGCAAAAAACCCGACGACCCCGTGCCCAAGACCGACCCGCCCAAGAAAAAAGATCCGAAAGACATGAACGCCGACGAAGCCAACGACGCGGGATTGTGCCCGGTTTGCAAAGGCGAGTTCAAGCCCGTCTATCATTTTGAATACAAGGATAAGGAATACCACTTCCGCACGCGCGATTGTCAGAAGCAATTTGCGGCGAACCCGACGAAATTCGGGGCGATCGGCTCGGCGTGGAAGTCGCCGCCCGACTCGACGAAGCCGGATGACACGAAGAAGGATGATAAGAAGCCGGCACCGAAGTAGGATTCAATCGTCCGTTGTCGCCCGTTTCGGCTTCTGCTTCACCCCTTGTGCGACCATCCCGGCAAGCGATGCCACACAATATGCGGCAAGCGCATCGTAGAGGCAAATCCATTCTGAAACGCTCCCATCGGGAGTAAATCGGACAGGGAATGGAAGTCCGCCGTATAATAAATTCAATCCGAGAATTGCAAGCGCGGCGACCGCTGCCACGAGGACGTTCGTCGTTTCGATTTTGAGATCGAGCGCGCTTTTGATCCACCAGATTGTAAAGATAAGACTTGGTACGCCGACGCCTATCCAAAACGCGGCGATCACATAGCCGATAATTCGCGCCCAACCTTCATGACCACCGCCGCCAATGAGGTCCATTTACGAATCCTCAATTCACGTCGCAAGAATAACGGCGCGGCTTGAGTGCGCAATATCCGAGGTGATGCCGTCCGCCTAAAGGCGGGACTACAAACTATTCGAACAAACAATCATCCTCATACGCCCAAAGCTTCTTCCTCTGCGCGCGCAGGACGTCCATGTGAATCTGGCAGACGCGCGATTCGCTCAGTTCCAAGACGTCGCCGATCTGCTTCATCGTCAGCCCTTCGATGTAGTAGCCGAGCACCACCTGCTTCTCATTTTTGTTGAGGCCCTTCAAAATCAGCTCGAGCACTTCGCTGCGCTGCATGTCGTAGCCGGCGCTCTTTTCGTTGTGGCTGGGCATCATGTCGATGTGCGGCGCGGTGTTGCCGTCTTTGTCTTCGCTGCCCGCGTCGATCGAGACCATGCGGCCGGAACTGAAGCTTTCGATCAACGTCTGGTACTGCTTGGCGGTGAGCTGCATTTCTTTGGAGATTTCCTCAGCAGTCGGTTCGCGGTGCAATGTGCGGGCGAGTTCCTTCAGCGTGCGGCGGTAGACGTTCTGTTTGATACGGACTTGGCGCGGAACGATGTCCTGCTGGCGGATCGAATCGAGAATCTCGCCGCGGATGCGCATCACCGAGTAGGATTCGAATTTGATATCGCGAGTGGTGTCGTACTTTTTGATCGCGTCGAGCAGGCCGATGTAGCCGGTGCTGACCAAGTCGTTGACATCGACGTGCGTCGGGAATTTGTCTTTCAGGCCTTCGGCGACGAGCTTCACCAGCGGCATATAGGCCAGCGAGAGTTCGTTGCGCGTCTCGTCGCAGGGGTTGGCGAGGTAGCACTCCCACAACTTTTGCTTCCTGGCATCGACAGCTTTCTTTTCGGATTGAGGCGCTTCGGATTTCAGGGCGGGAGCGGTGCGCTTGAGCGGCGCGAAGACGGGCGAAACACAGCGGCGGCGTTCTACAGCGTGCGATTTTTTGTGGTGCGGGCGTCCCGCTTGCATTTCATTATTGGTGGATTCATTGGCGGGGAAAAGTTCGAGCTGGTCCATGGGCATTAACTCCTGGAAAGCGGCGCGCGCGCGCGGTGGCCGCATTAGATTTTGTTTGCATGCACAATCCCGAAAAGGAAAGTTAAAAGCGTTTCAGTTGGACATCGAGTTTTGGGGACAGGTTAAGAATACCACATCGTTCTAAACTGTCAATTACCTTTTTTCAAATTATTTTCGCTTATAAAGTTAAGTCACACGTGCACTTACATAACACATAGCCTGTTATTCACAGATTCTTTGGAAGCGTTTTGCAAAAGAATTTCACGTAATCAGTCTAAGGTATCGGTGTGATGAGTGGTGGGGTTGAGCGGAAAAAAGAAAATATGCGCGCGAAAGAATAGGCCCTATAGGTCTTATAGGACCTATAAAAAAGCGGGCAATGCGCTAAGATTCGCACATGCTTTCGCGCCTCGCCATCCTCCTGGATTCGATCAAATTCGCGCACTCGATCTTCGCGCTGCCCTTCGCGCTGGTGGCGATGATCGTGGCCGCGGGCGGTTGGCCGGGCTGGCGCGTGGCGGGGTTGATTGTCTTGTGCATGGTTGCAGCGCGGTCGGCGGCGATGGCGTTCAATCGCATCGTCGATCGTGAGATCGATGCGAACAATCCGCGCACTCGGAATCGACCCACTGTCACTGGGGCTGTTTCGCTGCGCTTCGCGCAGTTTTTTTTTCTGGTTGCGTCCGCGATCTATTGGGCCGCGACGTGGTTTCTCAACACCGTTTGTTTCATCCTCGCGCTGCCGGTGCTGGCGATTCTGCTGGGCTATTCGCTTTCGAAACGGTTTACGGCGCTGTGCCATTTCTGGCTGGGGTTGTCGCTGGGCCTTGCGCCCATCGCTGCGCATTTGGCTGTGCGCGGCGATTTGAAACCGCTGGCGGGATTGGGCGCGCGCTGGGGCTTGCCGGTGGAACTCTTTCCGATCCTCCTGTGCGTGACGGTCGTGTGCTGGGTGTCAGGTTTCGATTTGATTTACGCGTGTCAGGATTACGACGCCGATTGCCGCGACAGCCGCCTGCATTCGACGCCGAAGTCGCTGGGCATCGTCAACGCGCTGCGCTTGTCATCCGTGCTGCATGCGCTCGCGGTCGTGCTGCTGGTCGCGACCGGCTATTACGCGGGGATGGGTGTGTGGTATTATCTGGCCACGGGCGCAATTGCGGCGCTGCTGAGTTACGGGCATTGGATTGTCAGCCCGACTGACCTCACGCGCGTCAACGTGGCTTTTTTCACGGTGAATGGGATGGTGAGTTTGTTGTTGCTGGCGAGCGTGGTGATTGAACGGATGCTTCTCAAGCCCTGAATAGCCGCGGTAGCGGCGGCACATGAATAGCCGTGATCGTAGCGCGTATTCGCGCAAGGCCACGGTACACGTCAGGTGGATTTTTCCAAGCCGCGTAGCGGCGACACTGAACGGGGGCACGCCCTCGGTGTCGCCGCTGACGCGGCTTGGGATTCGTGCGCCTGCAAAACCGTGGCCTTGCGCGCAAGCGCGCTACGACCACGGCTATTCATGTTTCGCCGCTAACGCGGCTGAATGGACGGCGATAGAATCTTTGCGATCAAAGATTTGAACGGGCAAGGAACTGCCGCAAGGCGAGGCCTCGCACACACAGGACTCAGGACTGACTCAGGACTCAGCACGCAGGACTTTTTTTCATGCCCGAACTTCCTGAAGTCGAAACCGTCGTCCGCATGCTCTCGCCGTTGCGTGGGCGCACGATCCGCGAGGTGCGCGTGCTGCACCGGCCTTCGATTGCGGGCTCTCCCGCGAAATTCGCGACGATTCATGGGCGGCGCATCGAACGCGTGCACCGGCGCGCGAAATTCATTCGCATGGATTTGGACGACGGGCTGGGCATCGTTACGCATCTGCGCATGACCGGCTGGCTGGGCGTGGTTCCGGCGAATGTGAGCATTCCGAAGCTCGATGCGTATGTGCGCGTGCGGTTTGTGCTCGACGACGGACGCGAACACCTCATTTTCAGCGACATCCGCACCTTTGGCCGCGTGTGGTGCGGGAGCAGCACGGAGCTCTCCGCATTGAAAGCGCTGGCGAAGCTCGGTCCCGAGCCGCTCACGCTTGCGCCGCGCGATTTCGCCGCTATGCTTCGCGCTCGCAAGGGTCGATTGAAAGCGCTGTTGCTCAATCAGGAATTTATCGCCGGCATCGGCAACATTTACGCTGACGAATCGCTCTTCGGCGCTGGCCTGCATCCATTGGCGAATTCGGCGCGTATTACTTTCGCGCGCGCGGAGTTGTTGTTGGCGTCGATTCAAAAAGTCCTGCAAGCGGCGATTGACGCGGGCGGGTCGAGCGTCGAGAATTTCCGGCGTCCCGACGGCGAAAGCGGCTGGTTCCAGCGCCAATTGCGCGTCTACGGCCGCGCGGGCGAGCCGTGCGTAGTCTGCGGCGCGGCAGTGAAACGGATTGTGGTCGGTCAGCGCGGGACGTGGTTTTGCGGGAAATGCCAGAAGAGGAGTTAGGAGATAGGAGTTAGGAGTTAGGAGAACGGCGGCAAACCGCTTCGCGGTTTTTGGAAATGATGCGCGAAACGCGCCGCTGACCTCCTATCTCCTAACTCCTATCTCCTATCTACTAATACATGGACATCAAATTCTGGGGCGTGCGCGGCGGGATTCCCACGCCCAGCACGCCGGTCTTTTCGACCAGCCGCTTTGGCGGGAACACCACCTGCGTGTCGGTGCACGTGCCGGGCGTCCACGTCATCCTCGACGGCGGTACGGGCCTGCGCGCGCTGGGCATGTGGCTTGAAGCGCTGATGCCGCTGCACGCGACGTTCTTCTTCAGTCATTTGCATTGGGATCACATTCAAGGCTTCCCATTTTTCAGCCCCGGTTTTGTGGCGGGGAACACGTTCGACTTGTACGGGCCGAAGATCGGCGCCTCCGCACAAAACGGCGCGTCGCTCTTGCAAGAAGCGCTGAGCATTCAACAGCGGCATTTCAATTTTCCGGTCGGCTTGTCCGAAATGCAGGCGCAATTGAAGATCGCCGACATGGACGACGGCGGCTGCGTGGAGCGGACCGGTTCGGAAAGCACGCTCAAAATTATCAGCGGCGCGCTGCATCACCCCGGCGGCTGTTTCGGTTATCGCATCGAAGAACAGCGCGGCGATGAGGTGAAGTCGTTTGTTTTCGCGACCGACACCGAGCATCTCGACGAACCCAACCCATCGCTGCAAAAGCTCGCGCACGGCGCTGACCTGCTCGTGTACGACGCGCAGTACACCGTTGATGAATACGAAGGCAAATGCGGCGCGCTGGATTTGCGCCCGCGCGGCAGCGGGCCAAAGAAAGGGTGGGGGCATTCGACGTACGTCCACGGGATTCGCGAAGCGCGCGCGGCCGGCGTGAAGCGGCTGATTTTGACGCACCACGATCCGTTGCATGACGATTGGGCGGTCGCGCGCATTGAAAGCGAAGCCAAACGCGAAGGCTTGGCGGCGGGGATCGACGTGCACGCGGCGTATGAGGGGATGTGGGTGCGGATTTAACGGCCTATTTGTCATTTGTCGTTTGTCATTGAACGCAGAGCAGCAGTTCAAAGTTTTTCCAACCGTTTGGGCAGATGCAATCGAGGCATTAGCCTGCATTTAAAACGCAATATTCTAACGTCCGCGAAAGGCTGCGCGCGCGGATTCTTTGCAGCGCACGCGTGCGTTGCAATTTCGCAATTGCTCCGGATTCGGGGACTTTCTGTGCTTTTTTTTCGCAGGCAATCCGTATACTTCGTAGCGGACAATTATCATTTCATGACCGGCTGAGCGCCACGCGATTCATCGGAGATTTTGTGTTCATGGGCGATTCCAAGCGAACCAATGTGGGGCAGGTTGAGGGCGAAGCTACGCCGAGCCCCAATCGCGGCAGCAACCGCAGTGTGGCTGCGAAGCCGTCGAGTGGTTCCGGGCGCACAACTGCCGCTCCGCCATCCACCGGTTCCGGGCGCACGACAGCCGCGCCACCCTCGAGCGGCTCCGCGCGCGCGTCCGTCGCGCCGCCGGCGAGCGGCTCGGGGCGCATGGCTCCGCGGCCCGCGTCGTCGCAGATGCGCCCCGCCGCGCCGCCCGCGCCAGTTTCCGCTTCGGCGTCGCGCCGCGGCGTGTCGCCCACGGTGGTAAGAAAGAAGCCGCCGATGCCGATGAAAGAAATGATCATCGCCGGTTCGGTGCTCGGCGCGATCCTGGTCATCGCGCTGGTGGTCTGGAAAATCAAGAGCGGCGAAGTGAATCAAAAAAAATCGGAGGAGAACGCGCGCACGGAGATTCGCGAGCGCAATTTCAAACTGGCGGAGGACGAATTGCCGAAAGCGATCACGGCGGGGACGAATTTCGTCATTGGCAAGGATCCCATTACGGCGGAGAACGAAGACAAGCTCTTCACGTCGTTCAAAAACAATCCGAAGATTTATAATGTAATTTACACGCACCAATTCGTAGACAGGCGCAAGCCCGACGAAACGCAGGACCAATCGGTGGCGATGATCAAGGACATCGACCACACGCGCAAATTCATCCAGTTGCAAAACGCGAACACGGTAAAAGAGGAGCAGGACCAGAAGATTAATTACGCGCTGGCGACCGAGAATGGTTTGTGGATTCCCGTGGTGATGGCCAGGCGCGAGATCAAAACAAAACCACCGGACAAAGTCAACCCGGGCGGGTGGATCATGGTGATCGTGCGCGCGGAAAGCGACGAAACGTTCGCCAAAGCCATCGCCAAACAGGAACCGCCCAAGAGCGAGCCGGAAACGAAGCCGGCAGACACGACCAAACCCACGGACAGTACCAAGCCTGCCGACACGAAGGACAAATCCGCGCCGGAGATCAAGGAGAAGCCGGTGGACAAGAAGGAATAAGCTTTGTTTTGCATTCGGAGCGCCCTAGAATAATCGCTGGGCCTGTGAGGTACGGGTTATGACTTGGCAGGAAGTCTGCGAAGACAAATCGCTGCAAAATCTTCCCTACAAAATCGAACTCGATCAATGGGGCCGCATTGTCATGAGTCCCGCAAACAACCGGCACGCCCGCTGGCAGTTCAAAATAGCGCATTTGATCGAAATCAAATTGGGGAGCGGCGAAGCACTGGTCGAGTGCTCGGTCGATACGCCGATGGGCACAAAGGTCCCGAATGCGGCATGGGCCTCCGATGCGTTCCTCAAAAAGCACGGCTACGACACGCCCTATCCGGAAGCGCCGGAGATATGCGTCGAAGTTCGCTCGCGATCGAACACCGCTGCCGAAATCGCCGAAAAAATCATGTTGTTCCTCTCCAAGGGCGCGAAGGAAGTATGGGTCTGTGATGAGGATGGCAACATTTCGTTTCACGACCACACGGGCAAATTGGCGAAGTCCAAAATGCTGCCCAGATTTCCAAATAAAATTTGAGGCCGTGTGCTTCAGCCTCCTATCTCCTGTCTCCTATCTCCTGTTTTTTAATGCGGAATTCGATTCGAGCATTACACTCGTGATCGAATTCCGCGTTTTCATTTGAGGAGATGGTATGCCTGCAACTGGAGTTTATCGAGCGCTGCCGGATTTGGAACCGCTGGGGATCACGCATCCGGGGACTGTGTACCACGATTTATCGACGCCCGCGCTGGTCGAGGAGGCGGTCAAACGCAGCGAAGCACAGATCGCTGAATTCGGGCCGCTGGTGATTAACACGGGAAAATTCACCGGCCGCGCGGTGCAGGACCGTTTTATCGTCGATGAGCCGGCCAGCCGCACGCTGGTCAATTGGGGCAAAGTCAACCGGCCCATCAGCGAGGCGGCGTTCGACACGCT
>DATGGK010000177.1:0-10764 GCA_035308565.1 Planctomycetota bacterium
GATTGCGTTTGGGAACTCATCGACCATGCGTCTGACGACTCGTTTTTATCGCGGCAATGCGAAAGTGGCCGCGCTGGCTATAGTGCTATTCCTTGGCGCCGCGGCTCTCTTCGTCCGCGACGTGTATAAAACCATGGACCGCGCCACCGCTGAAGCTCCCGCGGTGAAGCTGTCGCGCGAAGCGCTCGCGCAAGTCACCGCCGACAACGGCTGGTTTCCGTATCGCCCCGAACCGTTGTACGACTGGGAGGGCGGCACGCAAGGCTGGATGCTCGAGCAGGATTTTCCGCTCGCGATGAACTCGGCCCTGCGCATGGTTTCGACGGATCCGGATTCCGAATTGCCGCCTGGGCCAACTGAAACGTCGACGCCACAGGGCAAAGCTCCGCCCGCCGGCGCGGCGAAACTCGCCATCGTCGAATCGCACGCCAGCCAAGGCCGCAAATCGCTCTCAGTGCCGGTGCGCTTTCCCGATCCGGTCACAATCATCCGCGCCAACAACATCGCCGACGGCCGCCAGATGGTCGGCGTGCGCTTCATCGCCTACGACGTATGGGTTCCGCCGGAATGCCCCGGCTTCGTGGGCTGCCTGTTTTTCATGAAAGACAAAGACGGCTTGTGGTATCAGGCGCGTTCGCGCGCGGCGCTGCTGCCGGGTCAATGGACGACCGTCACCGCGGACATCCGCGGCGGTTCGCCGGACGTCACGCCGCTGGGGCATCAAGGCCAATGGGACGACAACCAGGCGATGCAAATCCGCACGATTGGGCTCACTTTTTATGGTGACAAGGAATTCAACGGCAGCGTGCTGGTGGACAATTTCCGCGGCTGGCAGCGCGCGGCAAAATTCCTTCAGCCGTCGAGCGCACCGATTCCCGCGTCGAAAAAAGCCGACGACGCCAAGCTGCGCAAGTTGGCGGAGACTTATAAAGAACCGCCGCTGCGCGTGCTGAATTTGCGCACGGAACCGGCAGACGCTATCGGCGCCGACGGCAAATCCGCGGCGCCGCAAGTCAAAAAATTCGACACGCTCACCGTTCGCTTCGAACTCAACCGACAGGTCAACAACCCGTTCGATCCGGACATGGCCGATGTCACGTGCCTCGTCGAGACGCCGAGCCATCAGAAGCTTGAGCACGTTGGATACTGGTATCAGGACTACGATCGCTCGGACCGTTTCGCCGGCGACGATCTGGCGCCTATCGGCCGGCCTGAATGGCGCGTGCGCATCACACCGCGCGAAGCAGGCGATTATCATTACACGATCACGGTCAAAATCAAAACCGGCACCGGCGCGGACGGGCAATCGACCCACGACACGCTGACAGTTCCGGCGCGCGCCTTCACCGCGCTTTCATCGAACGAAAAGGGTTTCGTGCGCGTGTCGAAGCAGAACCCGCATTTTTTCGAATTTGAAAACGGCGAATTCTATTACCCGATCGGCCACAACGTCCATACGACTGTGGACATGCGCTGCTGGAATCAGATTCTGCACAGCGAAGCGCCGGCCGATCGCGGGTTGCCGATGTACGCCGACTTCTTTCCCAAGATGAAAGCCGCCGGCGAAAACACCGCCGAAGTGTGGATGGCTTCGTGGTGGGTCGGAATTGAATGGACCAGCAAATGGCGCGATTATTACGGGCGCAACCGCTACAGCTTGCAGCACGCGTGGAAACTCGACCGCCTGCTCGACATGGCGCGCGAAAACGGAATCCATGTTCATCTGGTGTTGGACAATCATGGCAAATTCAGTTCATGGTGCGATTGGGAGTGGGAGAACAATCCGTACAACATGCGCACCGAAACCGGCAGCAGCGGCGTGTGCCGCGGGCCGCGCGATTTCTTCACCAACGACTTGGCGCGCACCTCGCACCGCAACAAACTGCGCTACATCGCCGCGCGCTGGGGCGCTGATCCCACCATCATGGGTTTTGAACTCTGTAGTGAATTCGACCTGGTTGGCGGCATGCCAGTCACTTCGGACGCCGACATCAAGCACAAACGTTCCCAAGGCGAACGCGGCCATGTCGGCGACCCCAACAGCGGATTTTTCCGCACGCCCGAAGCACGCAATTGGGTGCGCGAAATGATGGCCGCGTTGCGGCATTACGATCCGTACGATCACCTCGTTTCGAATCATTACGCCACCGACTACACATGGGTGGACACGGAACTGGCCAAGGAAGCCATTCCGTCCAGCGATCCGGCGCAGGCGAAACAGCCGCGCCCGCCGCTCTTCGATTACATCGTCACCGATGCTTATCGCCAGACGCAGCCGATGGGTTACGTCGTGCCCGCGCGTGCGATGGAGAAGTGGTACAACGGTTCCATCGCGCCTTATCTGCAAGGGCAAACGCTGGCCAATAAGCCCTTCTGGATCACCGAATACGGCGGCGATTTTAACGGTGCGGTCGAAACCTGTCTGAATGCCGACATTCATTGCGGCTTGTGGGCGACGTGGATGACCGACGGCGCGGGCACGCCGCTGATGTGGTGGTTCGATTTCATCGACCAGCGCAACCATTACGCGTACTACAAGGCCTTTGCCGCGTACGTCGCGGGCGAAGACCGCCGCATGATTCAAGGCGGCACCTGCGAAATCATCAACGGGGCGCCGGTCACATTCCAAGCCTACAAATGGCCCACCGGCGCGTACGCCTGGGTCTTCGATCCGCAGGCGATGATGTCGATGCCGGCGGTTGGCGCACGGCAGCATTTTAGCGATATTCACCAGACGCTCACGGGACTGACGCCGGGCAAGTACCGCATCGAATATTGGGACACGTACGAAGGCGTGATGGTCAAAGCGGAGGACGGCGAATCGGTCAAAGGCAGCGGATTGAAGCTCGCGTTTCCGCCGTTTGTGAATGATATGGCGGTGAAAGTGAAGGCGGCGAAGTAACAGCTTGGTTTATTTTTCGTGCGCCACATAGATAGTCCCTATTCGTCTTATAGGGCCTATTTCGCTCCCGGCTTTGGGCTCGCCTTCGCGTTCGGATCGTTCGGAGTCGGCTTCGCCTTCGGATCAGGCAGCGGCTTGACGTCTTCGGGCTTTGGGCCGTTACCGCGGTTGGAGCCGGGCGGGGCTGCGAAGGTGCGCTGCTTCATCGGGCCGCCGGGTTCCATTTCGCTGGTGGTCATGTTCATCTTCAAACTCTTGGGAACAATCATCACGTCGCCGCCTTCCGGCATTTTCCAATTGTAGACGTTGACGACGTCCGCGGGGTTTTTCATCTCCATCAAGGCGGTGTTGGCCACGTTGTCCATGGTGAATTTGTCGCACAAAATCGTGTCCGTGCCGGTCTTGATTTCGACGCGCCCAAAGCATTCCATCAATTTCATTTCGCCGGTGAGCGCGCTGGCGGCTCCGCCCGCGGCGGGTGTGGCGCTGGGCGGCGGCACGTCCAGCGTGATGATCGCTTCGTCCGAACAAATCTTCGAGCCTTCGCCCGGCGCTTCGCCTTCCTTGATCAAGACAACGTTGCGCGTCAGCCGCATCTTGCCGGTGATGCCGTCGAAATTGAGTTCGCCGTCGCAGCGCAGATTTTGCCGGCCGGGGCCGGAGAGGTTTAAGTTGGCGACGCCGCCGCCCCCGCCGGAGGAGCCGCTTGCGGGCGGCTTCGGCGCAGTCGCAGGCTTCGCGGGCGTTTTGTTCGCTTGCGACGCGTCCGTGCCAGCCTTTTGCGGATCGGCCGGGGCGGTTGGATCGAGCGGCGTAATGATGGCGTTCGGCCCGCCAGTGACGCGGAACTTTTGTTCGATTTCGTCGCGTTCCATGCGCATGCCTTCGATCACGTCCACTTTGCTCGGGTCGTTCGGATCTTTGCGCAGCCACATCGTGGCTTTGATGCTCTTGGCCGTATCGCCAACCAGCGTCGAATGGCTCTTGATCAAGTCATGGTTGGGCCCAAACTGCTGTTCCATCCGCATCAACTGGCCTTTGCCAGTCTGATCGGGTTGGACGATTTCCACGTCGCCTTTGGCATCGAGCAATTCCGTGTCGCCGCTTTCTTTGTCGCTGACGATGACGACGTTTTCGCCGCGCAAGACGGAGCCGTTCGCGAGCATTTCAATTTCCACATTCTTGGTCATGTTCATGTGGACTTTCACGACGGGTCCCGTCGGCGTTTCAATCGTCTTTTCCACGCGTGTGAATGGGCCTAAGGCGCGAAAGATGATTTCGCCGTTCATTGTCAAACCATTATCCGGGGCCGTTGAACTCTGGCCGTTTGCGGCATCCTTTGGCGGGTCTGGTTTTTTGGGAGCGACGGGTGGTTTGCCGGCCCAGGGGAATTTCGTCGCGGGCGCCGGCGAGACATAATCCAAATCGTGCGCATCGATCCGGCTGGCCAGCGCTTCGGGTGCGGTCGTGACGGGTTTTGGCGGCGGCGGCGCAGCCTCGCCGGCAGACAGGAATGTCTGCCCCGCCAGCGCACAGGACAAGACCGCACTCGCTGGGATCGCCCTCAGAACCGACATGTAAGAAGGACGCTTCAATTTCATTTCGCCTTCTTTCTCGCCGGGCTGTTGTCCTTGCCGCGCGGCGCCGGCGCGTCTTCCTTGAACGGCAGGCGCATGATCTGGCCGCCGGGCGTGAACAATCCGGTGTTCTGATCGAGGCGCAGGTTTGTGCGCGAAAGAAGCACATTGGTCGAGCCGTCGTCTTCCCACGTGTAAATCCGCACGTCGTCTTCGGGATCCTCCATTTCCATGAAGGTGACATTGGCCTTGGCGTCGAAGGTCATGTTGTCGCAATGGATGAATTGGTTCATGTTTGTGGGCGCATCCTCGGGCGCTTTGACCATCTCCACATTTTCCCAGCATTGCATGAGCTTCAACGAGCCGCTGAAAAAGCTGCCGCTGGGTTGTGGTGCGGGCGGCGCGGGCGGATTCTTGTCATCGGCTTTCGGCGTCGTGGGCGCGGCTTTATCCGCGGATGCGATCGCGGTGCCTGACGCCGAGAGCGCTTTGTCGTTTGCGCCAACGGCGCTCTTCGGCGCGTCGGACTTCGGTGCATTCGGGTCCGCCGGCTTCGCCGGGTCCGGCGCGGCTTCCATGTCCATGCTCACGTAATTGGTCTTGAGGATCAGGCCTTCCTGGCGAATGAGCACGTTGCCGTCGGCAGTGACACGATTGTGTTCAGCGTCGTTCACGAAAATTCCGTCGCATTGAATCGTGGTCGCTTTACTCGAATCGAGGCCGCCGGCGAGCCCCGCCGCGCCTTTGGCTTCTTCCGACTTGGGTGCCGTCTCCGGCTGCGGCTCAGGCTTCATCACCGCCACCGCGCCGCTCCACGCGGTGAAGTTGCCGGTGATCTGGTCCATGATCAGTTTGTTTGTGCGAATCGCGTTGCCGCCGCCGCGGAAGCAGTCGGCTTTGATGCCCAGTTTGCGGTTGCCCAGCACCGTCACCATGTTCTTAACGGTCGCATATTCCTTGATCGGCTCGCCCTTTTCGTCTTTGACCACTTCGCCTTTGTCGTTCTTTTGATCGCGCAGTTCATAGGCCATATCGACCATCACGGTATAGCCCAGCGCGCGCACGTCGTTCATGCTCACATCGACATTCTTCTCGGCGTACATGTATTCGACTTGCTGCGATTCCACGTCGCGGTGCAGGCGCACCAATTCGCCGAAGATTTTCATCCCGTTCGTCGGCTGCTCGATGGTCACGTCGTTGTTGAACGTCAGCACTTCTTTGACTTCGTCTTTCGTGTGGGCGACCGGCACGCGGCGGATTTCGCGGTAGAGCGGGCCGGTCCAGGTCATGATCGTGTCGCCGCCGCTGAGCATTCCGCCGCCGGCGACAGACGTTGTGCCGGCCGGAGTTGTTCCCGATGCCGGCGCTGTTCCATTCGCCGGCGCTGCTCCATTCGCGGGCGCAGCAGCCTGCGCGGGCGTTTGCGAATGCATGATCATCTTCTTGCGCCCCACGGAGGGCATGGTCATCGTCTGCGTTTTGGTGCGGTAGCAGAACTGCTGCGCATAGGCCGAGCCGGATGGATTTTTGACATACGCCAGCGGCAGGTCTTTGTCGAGCTTGCCTTCCGGACCAACCAGGTACATGCAGTCGTTGGGCGAATCGAGGTACGTGCGTTTGCATTCGATCAGGAACGGCTCGGGCGGCGCCGGCGGTTTGGTGGGATCGGGATCAGGATCGGGAAGCTTGTAGCCCCAGATTTTCACGCCGATGCGCGAACCGTCCGCGACGATGCCGCTGATCGCTTCCGAATATTCCGGCGGCGTTTTCCCGCCGGGCATCAAGCCGCCTGCCGCCTTGGGCGGCGGAGCGTCGGCGGGTTTGTTGGCCGGCGCGGCGGGCGCGTTGTTCGCCGCCGCTTCGTTGTCAGGTTTGGCGAGCGGCGCTTTGTCGCCTGCGTTTTTATCGCCGGGCGTTTTTGCGGCGGCGGCATCGGGCGCCGGCGCGGCCGGCGCGGGCGGAGCGTATTGCACGCGCAAGTGCGCGCAGGTCATGTGCTGTGATAGATCGAACTCATCCGGTTTTGGCGTCACGGGCACGTCGTCCATCTTGACGTTGTTGAGGAAATCATAGCGCTTGCCCATTTCAATCTGCTTCAAAACCAAATCGACTGTGTCAGCGGAACTGAGATCGGCGACCGGCGAATATTTCTGTTTGGGCACGTGCGCCATGTCGTAAATCACCGGACCCTTGCAGAAGATCACCGTCTTGGTCGGGTCTTCGGCCTGCTGCTGCAGCTTCGCGGCTTTTCTGGGGTCCATGTGCGCGGCGGCGCTCGCTTGGGCGTCGTTCTCAGGCTTGTTCTCCGGCAATCCAGGCACGCCCTTGAATTGAAACGGCACCAGCGAAGAACCGGTGACCGTCGAGAGCAGCTCGGTCGTCACCGTCTCATGAAAAATCGCGCGGCTGCGCGCGGTCTGGCTCAAACCCGCCGTGCGGCCTTCTTCGTCGTACACGGGCGTGAGGTGGTCAAATTGCCCGCTCTCGAAAATCATGCCTTTGCCGACGATGGTCGTGTTCGAGACGGAACCGTCGTCCTGCGGCTGTGAAATGTGAACATTGACCACTGGGTCGAGTTCGGCCGGGTCGCGCCCGCACGTGTACATGACCATCTCCATCGCGCCCGTGCCCGCGTCGTTCCAACTGCGCCAGCGCATAAAGGGACTGGTCACCACTACCATCGGCTTGAGTTCCTTGCCCGGCTCAGGCTTGGGATAAATCTCGAGATCCGAAAGCTGGCCTTCCGGCGCATAGGCATAGAGTTCGTTGGTCTCGAGATTGATGTCGCATTTTGGCGCGCGGATCAACACGCGGCTGCCGGGCGGAAAACTCATCATCGAGCCGCTGCTGGCGGATTTCGCCGCCGCCGCTTTTTTCGCCGGCGCACTTGCCGCATCCGGCGCGGCGTCCGCCGGCGGAGCGTCCGGCGTCGGGTAGATCAAGCGCATCTCCGTCATGCGCAGAAACTTTCCGTCGCGCACAACGTCTTTGGCTTTGAGTATGTATTGGATCGTGTCTTCCTTCTCGCCGGGCGCCATCACTTCCATGTTCAGCCGGCTCGCGAAGCGCAATTTGTCGTCGATCATTTTCGAAAAATCGACGATCCCGCCGGGCCGGTCGATCGATTCGTTCAGCGCGCGCTGTTTGGCGTCGCCCCAAAGTTTGTCGCCGTCCGGCGGCGTGAAACTCGTTGACGGCGCAAGCGTGTCCAGCGGCAGCTTTGGGGGATTGAGGTCGATGACCTCGGCGTTCTTCTTCGTCACGTCGTCTGTGTCTTCTTCCGATGCGCGCGCAAATGCGCACGCCAGCAGCGCCAGCGCCACCATTAATGTGGTGCGGGCGAGCCGGTTCGTAGTCCCGCCTTTAGGCGGACGGGCGCCAAGCCCACGCGTTGGTCCGCCTGAAGGCGGTACTACAAACAATCCGTTCATGCGCGTCCCAAGTAAATATCGACTGCCTTTTCCCAACTGCCATCGCCACGGGCTTTCAACAGATACTCGCAGATCGTCCGCACTGCGCCGCGCCCGCCGAACTTCGTCGACACGATGTGGCTGAGCTTAAGCACATCCACATACGACCCGGCCGGACAACACGCCACTCCCGCAAATTCCAACACCGGCACGTCGATCAAATCGTCACCGACAAACGCCATTTCGTGCGGCGCGACGCTCAACTCCGCGAGCAGCTTCTTCACTGCCGGCAATTTCACCGCCGCGCCCTGCCGCACGCGCTCCGGCGGTATTTTCAACTCCCGCGCGCGAACATCAACCACATTCGACAGGCGCCCCGTCACAATGCCAGCCATGATGCCGCCGTTTTGGAGCAGCGTGATGCCCGCTCCGTCGCGCACGTCAAAGAATTTCGTCTGCTCGCCGCGGTCGTTGAGCACAATCCGCGCGTCGCTGAGCGTGCCGTCCACGTCGAAGAGCACGAGCTTCAGCGCGCGCAGCGCCTCGACAGTGGGGAAGCCGCGCCCGCCGGGGATGACCTCTGCTGCCGCCGCCAAATTCAACATCGTTCCCCATTGGCCCTATAAGGCCTATAAGGCCCATTCAAACTTTTCCTCAGCACTCAGGACTCAGGACTCAGCACTCAGCACTTCCTTCACACCAAATCCTGAATATCCAAAAGTCCCAGCACGGTCATGTCCACATCGACCACCGGCAGCGCGTTGATTTTCTTTTCGGCCATGAGCGCCTGCGCGTCCACGACTTTCGCGCTGCCGCGCACGAATTTGCAGGGGTTGATCATGTGCTTGCCAATCGGCTGCGCGATCATCGCCGGGTCTTGCAGCACCAGCCGCCCGAAATCGCCGTGCGTGAAAATTCCTTTGAGCCGCCCCAATTCATCGGTGACCACCGCCGCGCCGTTGCGCGGCGGGCGCGCCATCAGCGTCAGCGCTTCGCGCACCGGCACGTCTTCCTTCACCAACACCATGCGGTCGGCGCGGCGCATTGCGTCGAGCACCTGCATCAGCCCGCGCCCCAGCGAACCGGCGGGGTGCAGCCGCGCGAAATCTTCGCGCGTGAATCCGCGCATCTTCAAGACCGTCAGCGCCAGCGCGTCGCCCATCGCCAGCAGCGCGGCCGTCGAAGCGCTCGGCGCCATGCGCAGCGGGCACGGCTCTTCGATCTTCCCGATTTCCAGCACGCAATTGCTCGCGCGGCCCAGCGACGATTCCTTCGACGCCGTGATCGCGATGATCGGGCAGCCGATGCGTTTGAGCGTCGGGATCAGCCGCAGCAGTTCCTCGGTTTCGCCGGAGTTCGAGACGGCCAGCGCCACGTCCTGCTGCGTGGCCATGCCCAGATCGCCGTGCACCGCTTCGGCCGGATGCATGAACAGCGCCGGCGTGCCGGTCGAAGCAAACGTCGCCGCGATCTTCTGCCCGATGATGCCGGCTTTGCCCATCCCCGCCACGACCACGCGCCCGGCCGAGTTCAGCCGCAGGATCATCTGCACCGCCGCGACGAACTCGGTGCCGATGCGTTCGTCCAGCGATCCCACCGCGCGCGCTTCAGCGCGCAGCACGGTGCGCGCATAATCGGCATCCACGACAGGCTCCTCGGAAGAAATGATATACATTGGAAGTCTGGGCATGCGTTCAGGCAGAATCTCGCGTCAAAAACCGCCGCCTCAAAAGTCGTCTAAAAAAGATAACAGTGAGACGAGTTTAGCGCCTGTGCCTTCAAATTACCACTCGCGGCAGTCCGCGCTCACCCTTTCTTCCGCCCCGCCCGCCACGCAATCCACCTCTCACACACGAACCACACCGCGAACAGAATCGCGAGGGCCGTCAGTGCATCTAGGGCTATAGAGCCGATGAGCAAGTTTCTTTGGGTTCCGTCCAGAATAGTCGAGTGCCACGCCTCCATCGCAACTAATGGCCATCCGTATAGTGAGTGAAAACCCTGCCATCGGTCCGTCACATTCAGCCAAATCATCCCCCCCGCCGCGAACATCAGCACCACCGCCGTGCTCAGATGCACTTGAAAGCGTTTGCGCTTCGGATTCATCGCGCGCCTTTCAACAGCCATTGTTTATCGTTGATTGTTTATTGTTGATTTTTGATTTGAAGACGCGCCGCCGTTCAATCAACAATCAACAATTAACAATCAACAATAACCAATGAGTTGTTTTTACGACAGCACCATGCTCACCACCGTGCTCCACGCGCCCTTCTCGCCCGTCGGGTTGACCCAGCGCCCCAGAAAATAAAACGTCTTGCCCACATCCGTCGGGTCGAACGTGAGCGTGAAGCGCGTCTTCGAAAAATCGCCCAGCGACGTCATGGTCGAATTGTCCACCGGCGGCGTGCCGTTCTTCTGCACCCACAATTCAATCCCCGCCACGCCGTCGGGCCGCGCGTGCGAGTGCGAATCGGGGCTGCCGGAATCGTGCAGCACCACCAGAATTTTGGTGTGCCCGCCGTTGCTCAAATAAATAATCGGCTCGGTCGCCGGCGGCGGAATCGGCGAACGGCCCGTGTCGTGAATCGGCAGCCGCGCCGTCGTGCGCATCGCGTCGGTCACCGACGGACACGCCTGAACCTGCACAATCGCCGGACGGATCAACACCGTCGCCGCCGCGATGGCCGCGTTCTGCGTATCCACGCCCGCATGATAAGCCGCCGCCAACCCCGGCAGCGCCCCCACCGCCGTCGCCACCGCCGACACCGCCGTGTTGATCGCCGTCAACTGGTCCGACGTGAGGCACCAAGTCGTCGGCGAATCGCCAATCGTGCCCAACAGGTTCTGGCACCAAGCCAAAAAGTCCGCCGCGTTC
>DATGGK010000178.1:0-2860 GCA_035308565.1 Planctomycetota bacterium
AGATCTTCGAGCGAGCCTCCGCCACGCGCAACGATGAGTACGTCGGCAAATTTCGCGCGAGTGAAATAATTTACGGCGGCAGCGATGTCTTTCGCGGCACCATCGCCCTGCACTTTCACTGGATATAGCCGCACATGCGCGTTGGGAAAGCGGCGCTTAAGAACGCGAAGAATATCGCGAATGGCAGCGCCTGTGGGAGACGTGACGATGCCAATGCATCGCGGCAAAACAGGCAACGGCTTCTTCCGGGATTCGTCAAACAGGCCTTCTTCCTGCAAGCGCTTCTTCAGCTGTTCGAACGCAAGCTGCAGAGCGCCGAGGCCAACCGGTTCGATATTCGTGACGTAAATCTGATATTCGCCGCGAACATCGTAGACGCTGATGGAGCCGCGCACCGTGACGTGCAGACCATCTTCAGGCCGGAATTTCAGTCCGCGCGCCTGATCGCGGAAACAGATGCAGCGGATCTGTGCGTGCGCATCCTTTAACGTGAAATAAAGATGGCCGGACTGTGCCGCGCGGAAATTCGAGACTTCGCCCTCGACCCAGATGTCAAAGAAAGCGTTTTCGAGCAGGTCGCGAATGCGGTCCGTCAGCTCGCTAACTTTCCACACGCGCCGCTCGGGCATCAGATTGAAAAGCGAAGCCTGATTCATGTTGTTAGCACCGAAATTCTAGCGCCGGAATAAATTTATAACCCAGAGAATCAGCGTGAGCGCAACGCTTAGGACGATGCAAGTGACGATCGGAAAATAGAAGCTGCTATTTTTACCCTGATAAGCGATATCGCCGGGAAGGCGTCCCAGGCGGAAAGGCAATCGCCCGCCGAAAAAGAAAAATCCGCCGACAACTGCGAGGGCAATTCCGCACACGAGCAGCAGCTTCCCGAGTTCGCGCATTGGTTCCAAAGCAATCAACCCAGGAAACATTCTACTCGCATTAAACCCGCCTCTGGAAAACGAGCCGAAAATCGCGGGTTGGGCGCAAGCGTGTCTTTTGTAGCGCCACCCTTTAGGGTGGCAGGGTGAGTTTTCGCGACGCGTGCCGGGTTAACTTTCAAATCAAACCCTGCCGGTCTGAGAACCGGCGCTACAGAAGACTAACAGCGAGGCTAGACCAGTTCCTCACCTGCGAAGAAATAACTGATCTCGAATGCGGCGGTGTCGGGGGCGTCCGAACCGTGCGTGCAATTGTTCTGGATGCTCGTGCCGAGTTCCTTGCGAATCGTGCCGGGGGCGGCTTTCGCGGGATCGGTGGCGCCCATCGTGTCGCGCCATTTCGCGATTGCACCTTCGGCTTCCAGGACCATCGCGACTACTTTGCCCGAGCTCATAAATTCCGTCAGGTCTTTGAAGAAGGGGCGCTCGCGATGAACCGCGTAGAATCCTTCGGCTTGCGCTTTCGTGAGTCGCATGGATTTGATCGCCACGATTTGAAATTTTGCTGCATGAATGCGGCTCAATATGTCCGCGGAGATTCCCCGGCCGACGGCATCCGGCTTGATAATTGCTAGTGTGCGCTGCGATCCCAAGAGATCATTCCTCCCTTTGATTTTATTGCGGTCGAAGACCTAACGTTTTCCGCGTTTTGGCGGTTTGCGCGATGATTTTTTCTTTGCCGCGGCTTTCCGTTTCGCGCCCGATTTCGGTTTCGAACCCATCACGCGCGCAATCGTTTCGCCAATATCGGCGGGGCTTTGGATTGTGTGGATCCCGGCTGCTCGCATCGCTTTGTACTTTTCAATTGCGGTTCCGTGCCCGCCGCTGATGATCGCGCCGGCGTGCCCCATGCGACGGCCAGGCGGCGCGGTTTGGCCGGCGATGAACCCGACGACCGGCTTCTTGACATGTTTTTTGATGTATTCCGCCGCAACTTCTTCGGCGTTGCCGCCGATTTCACCGATCATCACAATGGCGTGCGTATCGGGATCGTCGTTGAACATGCGAATCGAATCGAGAAAGCTGGTGCCGATGATCGGATCGCCGCCGATTCCGATGCACGTGGATTGCCCGATGCCGAGCTGCGTGAGTTGGCCGACCGCTTCATAGGTGAGCGTGCCGCTGCGGCTGACGACGCCGACATTTCCCGGCTTGTGAATCGATGCGGGCATGATGCCCATCTTGCATTTTCCAGGGGAAATCACTCCGGGACAATTCGGCCCAATCAAACGCGTCTTCGAGTCTTTCATCGCGGCGGCGACGCGCACCATGTCGAGCACCGGCACGCCTTCGGTGATGCAAATCACGAGCGGCAAATTTGCGTCGACGGCTTCGAGGATCGCATCGGCAGCGAACGGCGGCGGAACGAAAATAATCGAAGCATTCGCGCCCGTTTTCGCAACGGCCTCGGCAACGGTGTTGAATACGGGCACGCCGAGATGTTTTGTTCCGCCTTTGCCAGGCGTAACGCCCGCGACGACTTTGGTGTCGTAATCAAGCATCTGCTGCGCGTGAAAACTGCCTTCGCGCCCGGTGATGCCTTGCACGACGACGCGCGTATCTTTGTCAATCAGAACGCTCATCGCGCACCTTCCGCGAGAGCAACGACTTTCTGTGCCCCGTCTTTCATGCCCTTCGCGATCGTGAAATTGAAACCTGAGTTGCGCAAAATTTCCTGGCCTTTCTCGACGTTGGTGCCTTCCATGCGAACCACGACTGGCACTTTGAACTTCAGCTCCTTCGCCGCATTTACAACGCCGCTTGCCAGCACATCGCAGCGTAGAATGCCGCCAAAAATATTCACGAAGACGGCTTTCACATTAGGGTCGCTGAGCAAAATGCGAAATGCGTTTTTAACCTGTTCTTCGGAAGCGCCACCACCCACATCGAGGAAATTCGCCGGGCTGCCGCCGCTCAGCTTG
>DATGGK010000179.1:0-50605 GCA_035308565.1 Planctomycetota bacterium
TGCTTGCAACGTACTGGATTTGATTGCCAAAGAGGGGCTTGCCCGATGCGCCGCCCGTGTAGCCCTGGCTGCGCGAAAAAATAACGTATGAATTGTCCTGCGCGACCGCAAACTTCGAGAACTTCGCGCCGCCGTCTTTCAATTCCTTGGCCATCCGGTCCACAATTTCAGCGGCTTTGTTGTCCAAGCCGGCATGTATCGTCGTACACTCGGCTCCGAGCATAGTGGACTGCATGGCCACGCCCACCATGAGCAGCACGCCGCCAAGAATGGCCACCGCCATCACGATTTCGAGCACCGTGAAACCGGGGGTCCGAATACGAGGTAGGGTGGGCAGTAAGTTTCTCATTTTAATTGGGTCAACATAGCGTTGAAGTTGATAGTTCGCGTTCCAGTCGTGCTAGTCCACGTCAAATTGATGCGCACAGGCAAAAGCGTGTAAGTGCCGGAGACGTTGGTGTCCGTGCTCTTTCCGTTTCCGTCCAAATCCATGGGCATCCCCATATTGGCATCAACGACCGTTTCGTCCAAATTGCCACTGCTGTTGACCGGAAAGGTGATTGTCCCGACGCCGTTTTGGAGATTAAGCGCCGGGTCCACCGTGAACGTGCCTTTAGTCGAACTGGGCCCGTAGTAATTGAACACCGAGGCAAAGGGGGCGGCTTGAAGCTCGGCGAATTTCTGACGGGCGATGTTGATCGCGACCAGTTCCTCGTGATCGGCGTTTTCCAGAGCCGTGATTGAAATCAAGGCCGACATCACGCCCATGATTCCAATGGCGAGAACAGCCAAGGCAACCATGACCTCAATGAGAGTCATGCCAGATGTGCCGGACTTCTTAACTGATACACTGCTCATAAAAATAACCCCACTGCACCACGTGCAAATCATATATTGCATTTGCCATGTCGTCAAGCTTTCTTTGAAACAATCTGAGAATGGATTATGCACGTAGTATGGTCCGTTAGCAAAATAAATGAAAAACTCATGTAAACGTTGACGTGGACTTAATTTGCATTTTCAAAAGAGAAGTGGCTTCGCGAAAAAAAAGAATTCCAATCGTGCCCCTGTCAAGTCCGTGAAAAACGACCGCCGTTGTTAGATTTTGCCATTATTCGTTCAAAGGGACATGACGGCACTGATGTCAGTGATGGATAAGTCTAAGTCCAATGAGAACAAGGAGTTGATGCTTGTAACTATTTGATTTCAATGAAAATGGGAGTGGCCTGAATGCATATCTCGATTGATGCCGCCCGCGACAAGCACCTTGCCGTTTGGAAGGAGCGTGGCGGTGTGGTATGATCGCGCGTTGTTAAGAAACATTGACGTTGGCGTGAACGTATTCACCGCGTGCGCGGTAGAAATCAAAATGGCCAGCGTGAACGCTGCTTGCAATTTAGAACGGGTTGACTGTCTGCTAAGGGTCCAACATGATCCGGGACGTATTCAATCGAGTCCGGAAGCTTGCGCGGGCCGGCACAGTCGAGTTCTACGAATACAATCTCAAATGTTTCGTCGGCGCCGCGATCGGCTACGGCTTTTACGTCGCATATCCGCAACACAGCCGCCAATTTCTTTGGATGCTGATTTCGATTCTCCTATCGATCACTTATGACAACGACAGCAAGGTCGCCTTCGACCGCATGAAGGGGAACATCATCGGTTCCGCGGTCGGACTATTCGTTTTCGTGCTTCACAATCCCCCGAATTATGCAACCGTTTGCGTCGGGATTGCCTTGGCGATCGCGATTTGTTTCATGCTGAAGTTGATCGCGGTGTCCAGAACCACGCTCGTCGCATTCATCATCGTGCTGTTCTATGAAGAAGCGAACAGCAGTTGGCACGGCGCGCTGTACCGCATGACAAGCGTGATCGGAGGCTGTTTGATTGGGCTGGTCATCAATTACATTTTTCGCAAATTGGTGACGGCATTTCATCTGCCTGTTTCCACTCCCGCTCAAGGCGCCGGAAAAGAAGTTTACCACGCGGACAAAGGGGGCGACGAATGAGATGCGTCACTGTCTCTGTCGATTTTTTCCGAAACTGATTCGCGCGATTGCCGTCTAACGGACATTCGATATGGTAGTTTCACAACTCATCGGAGCCTCGCCATGCCACGCCTTCTCACATCGCTTGCCGCCGCCTGCGCCATCCTCGTTGTTGCCGCGTCATCCGTGCCCGCATCAGAAATTGGATTTGCCGAAGATTTCGCGCTCTCGGCGAATCGCGACGAAACACTCAAACAGCTCATCCCGGGCACCGACGACTACTATTATTACCATTGCATCCACTATCAAAACACCGGGCAGTTCGACAAGATCGACGAGCTGCTCAAGCAGTGGATCGAGCGCCACGGCGAAAACGCGCGCGTCAACGAAATCAAGAATCGGCAGGCGCTGCTGACCTTCGACAAAAATCCCAAACAGACATTCGATTTCATCGCCTGGCGACTGGGCTTGCAGTTCAATCAAGAGCGGCACGTGGCCGGACAGAAGCCGAATTATCCGACGCAATTCGACATCAAGCAACTCACGCTGGACACGCTGATCGCCAATGCGCTGAATCGCCACGGCGAATTGAGCGGATTCGAAGATAGCGCGATCGATCTGTTGATGGCGTCGCCGGCTTTTTCCGGTGAGAACGCCAATGGCGACCGGCGGCGGCAGTTGCTGCAGCGCCTCAAGCGGCCCGATTACGACAACCTCGCGAAGCTGGTTGTGGCGGATTTGAATTACAAAAACAGCAGCGGCTTTGGTTCGATCGGCATTCATAGTCTTCTGATGCTCAATCAGCTTGATGAATGCGCGAAACTCAAACCGGATTTGATCAACAATCACAATTACGTGAACGTGTATTTGTCCCGATTGCAGCCGAACGCCGACGTGGATTGGAAGCACGATGAGAAGGAGCATCTTGCGTTTCTGGAACGGCAGTGGGCCTTCGTGAACAAGCTGGCGCCCGTCTTCAATTCGCTGAAAGCGCACGTGCTCTACAATCGTCTCGCATACGATCAGAAATTGGGCGTCTACGACAAAGACCGCTTCATGGATTATTTGAAGCTGCCGCGCGCGGTGGGCTACATGAAGCCGGAATACCTCAATTTGCCGCAGATGCGCAACGTTCAGGCGCAACTTGGGCAGAATTATCCCGACACGCTGCTGCCGCCGGTGCCGTACGACGAAGCGCTTGTGCGCGATTACCTGATGCATTTCTTTGAAAAGGAGGATTCGTACGAACCGTACGCCGTTTATGTGCAGGACAATTGGCTGAAGGATGTGTTCGCGGAGACGAAGATTCTCGGCAACATCGGCGATCAGGAGAAATGGTATTCGCTGCTCAACAATCCGGCGAAATATCAGCAGCTCAAAGACCGCGTGGATATTAATTTTGTGCCTTCGAACAAGGATTATTTCCGCAGCGAAGAGGCCGTCTCGCTTGCCGTGGATGTGAAGAACGTCACGACACTGATGGTGAAAGTTTATGAAATCAACACGACCAATTATTACCGCGAATTGCAGCGCGAAGTGGAAACAAGCATTGGCCTCGACGGGCTGGTCGCGAATCAGGAGACGCCCTACACGTACCCCGATCTGCCGCTGCAGCGCGTTCGCCGCACATTCGATTTTCCAGCGCTGAAAAATCCGGGCGTTTATGTCGTGGATTTTATCGGCAACGGAAAGAGCAGCCGCGCGGTGGTTCGCAAAGGCCGCGTGCGGGCGCTGGAACATTCGAGTTCCGCCGGTCACGTGTTTACCGTGCTCGACGAAAATAACGGCAAACTCAAAGACGCAAGCATCTGGCTGGCCGGGCACGATTACAAAGCGAACAAAGACGGCGAGATTCTCGTTCCATTTACGAATGCTCCGGGAAATCAGAACATTGTCGTGACGGCGGGCAACATTGTGTCACTCGATCATTTCCAGCACCTCAGCGAAAATTACAAACTGATGGCCGGAATTCATGTCGAGCGCGAAGAACTGATCAAGCGCAAGAAGGCGCACATTCTCGTGCGGCCGATGCTCTACATTAATGGTACGGCGATGGGCTTTAAAGCGCTCGAAGAAGTCACGCTCGTGATTCAGTCGGTCGATCGCGACGGCATTTCGTCGATGAAAGAAGTGCGCGATTTCAAGCTCGAAGACGACAAGGAATCCGTTTACGAATTTCAAGTGCCGGAAAGTTTGAGCGACCTGCACATCACCTTGAAAGCGAAGATTCAGAACTTGAGCAACGGCAACAAAATCGATCTCGCGGATTCGGTGGCGATTTCGCTCAACCAGATCGACAAGACTGAACATTTCGCCGACGTTCTTCTCAGCCATCTTGAAAAAGGTTATGTGTTAAGCGTGCTCGGCAAGAGTGGCGAGGCGCTGGCGGACCGCGCGATTAATATCGAACTCAAGCACCGCAATTTCACCGAGACGATTCACGCGACGCTCAAGAGCGGCCCGGACGGCCGCATCGATCTTGGCGCGTTGGACGAAGCGGGGGTCGCGTGGATTCAGACGCCGGGCCTCGACAACATCAACCGGCGCTGGACGATCGATCGCGCGTACCACAGTTTGCCGAGCGAGTTGAACGCGAAGGCCGGTGACGCGCTGCACATTCCGTACATGGGTGCGCAGCAGGCGCCGTCGCGCATGGAAGTCTCGCTGCTCGAGAGGCGCGGCACGGGATATTTGGCGGATCATTTCGGCGATCTTTCGATCAAAGACGGCTACTTCGAAATTCCGAAGCTGGCGGCGGGCGATTACGATCTTTATCTCAAGGACGACGACCACCATATTAATGTGAAGATTGCCGAAGGCGTGGTGGTGGACGGTTTCGCGGCGTCGAACGCGCGCATGTTGGAGATTCTCAACCCCGATCCGGTGCAGATCGCGTCGGTCGCGGTCGCGCCGGATTCAATCAAAGTCACGCTGAAGAATGCGAATCAGTTCACGCGCTTGCACGCGGCGGCGACGCGCTTCGAGCCGGCATATTCGATGCTCAGCCAGCTTGGGCACGTCGAATTCGAAGAGCCGTCGGAGGTCACGCTGGGCGTGGCGGAGTCGCAGTATCTCGCGGGTCGCGACATTGGCGACGAATACCGCTACATCATGGACCGCAAATACGCGACGAAATATCCGGGCAACATGCTCAACCGGCCGAGCCTGCTGCTCAATCCCTGGGCAATTCGAAAGACGGAGACGAGTTTGCAGGAGGCGCAGGGCGGCGGGGATTTCGGAAACCGTGAAGGCGGCGGGCGAAACTTGATGGTCAAACGCCATGGCGGCACGGTTGCGCCTGAAGCGCCGAACGCGTTTGCGAACCTCGATTTTCTTCAGGCGCCGGCGGCAGTGCTGGCGAATTTGAAGCCGGACGCCAACGGCGTGGTGACGATTGCGCGCAAGGATTTGGGCGCGGGGCAGCAAGTTCATCTGCTCGTCGCCGATCCGTCCAACACGATTTACCGGCAGGTGATTCTGCCCGAGACTAAATTCGAAAGCATCGACTTGCGGCTGGCGAAATCGTTCGACGCGACGAAACATTTTACGGAGCGCAAGCAGATCGATGTGGTCGAGGCCAATCAGAATTTTGAGATCGCGGACATTTCCACTTCCACCGTCGAGCCGTACGACACGCTGGCGAAAGCGTACACGCTGTATGCGACGCTGAGCGGCAATGCGAACCTCGCCGAATTCATTTTCATCACGCGCTGGCCGTCGATGAAGATCGAAGAGAAGCGCGAGAAGTACTCGAAATACGCGAGTCACGAACTGAGTTTCTTCTTGTTCAAAAAAGATCCTGAATTCTTCAAGAGCGTGATTCAGCCGTATTTGAAGAATAAGAAAGACAAGACCTTCCTCGATCATTTCCTGCTCGAAGACGATTTGAGCGAGTTCCTCAAGCCGTGGGCATACGGGCAGCTCAATATTGTCGAGCGCATTCTGCTGATTCAGCGCATTCAAGCGGAAGCTGAAGCCGGCACGCGGCACGTCAACGATTTGTTCGATTTGATTCCGCCGGACGTCGAACTGTTCAACCGGCTGTACCAAACGGCGTTGAAGACTAGCGCGCTCGAGACGAACGATGCGCTGGGCATGGAGGCCAAGAAGGTGGCCGAAATGCCGCCGATGAATATGCCGTCTGCGCCGGCGACCGCGGCGAAGCCGATGGAACAGGCTCAACGAGCGCTGGATGCTAACAAGGCGGGATTTGGTGCGCGCGATGAGGCTGCAAAATCGGAGGGCTTGGCGAAACAACAGCAAGAGCAGCAACTGCAATTGCGGGAAGCCGATCGCGCTGGCAAAGACCTTAAAGACGCGATGAAAAAAATGGATGAAAAGGCGAAAGCTCCGGCGGGAGAATCATCGCGCGCACGCAGGAAAGCCGGCGCGGAAGCGAACAAGGCGTTTGACGACAATCTGGAAGAACGCCTGCAGGCGCGGCAGTTTTATCGCAAATTGGACAAGACCGAGGAACTGGTTGAAAACAATTACTTTCATCTCCCAATCGAGATTCAGAATTATGGATTGGTGCCGGTGAATGCGTTCTGGAAAGACTATGCGGCGTACGTCGCGAAGGGCGCGAACACGGGGTTCCGTTCGATTCATTTGGCCGATGCGGGGCGAGATTTTACGGAGATCATGTTTGCGTTGTCGGTGCTGGATTTGCCTTTCGAAGCGCAAAAACACACCACCGATTTCAAAGGCACGCAGATGACGCTGGGCGCGAAGAGCCCGATCATTTTGTTCCACAAAGAAATCAAGGAAGGCGCTGACGGCGGACGCACGCCGATATTGATCAGCGAGAATTTCTTCAAGCTCGACGACCGCTATCGTTTTGAAAACAACGAGCGCTACGAAAAATATGTGTCGGATGAATTCTTGACGCACGCCGTGTACGGCTGCCAGGTGGTGCTGACCAATCCGACGGCCAATCCGCAGAAACTTGAATTGCTTTTGCAGATTCCAGCGGGCGCAATTCCGGTGAAGAACGGATTCTTCACCAAGGGCATCTTCATCGACGTGCAGCCGTACGCAACGAGTTCGACGGAATATTACTTCTATTTCCCGCTGGCAGGACAGTTCGCGCATTACCCGGTGCAGGCCGCGAAGAACGAAAAGATCGTCGCGTTCACTCAGCCTGAGACGCTGAATGTCGTTGAGAAACCCACGAAAGCCGACACGGCGTCGTGGGATTATATTTCGCAGAACGGAACGAATCCGGAAGTGATCGATTATTTGAAGAAGAACAACATCGACCGCTTGAATTTGGATTTGATCGCATTCCGATTGCACCAGCCGGACGGCCCTGAATTTTACAATCAGCTCACCGCGCTGCTGGCCGCGCGGCATGTGTACTCGAACACGATTTATTCATACTCGATCAAACACGGCGACGTGGCAACCGCGCGCGAATTCTTGCAGCATGCGGACGGATTCGTCAACGATTGCGGTCCGATTCTCGACAGCAAATTGCTCACGATCGATCCGGTGATCCGCAAAACTTATCAGCAGATGGAGTACAGCCCGCTTGTTAACGCGCGCGCGCACCGGCTGGGAAAAGTCCGCAAGATTCTCAACGATCGTTTCAGCGAACAATACCAGCGTCTGCTGCGCGTGCTCTGTTTCCGTCCGAAGCTGGACAACGTCGATTACATGGCGACGACGTATTACATGCTGCTGCAAGACCGCGTTGAAGAAGGCCTCAACTATTTCAACAAAGTCGATCCGAACGCGCTCGCCACACGCTTGCAGCACGATTATTTCAAATGCTACACATCGTTTTACGTCAACGACACGAAGGCCGCGCGCGCCGTGGCTGACAAATACGCGGAATTCCCGGTAGACCGCTGGCGCAACGCGTTCGCGGAAGTGCGCGCGCAGTGCGACGAGATTGACGGGAAGGATATGCAGATCGTCGATAAGGAGGACAAGAAGCAGAGGCAGGCGGCGCTGGCGGCGACCGAGCCGAATCTCGAATTCAATGTCGAGGCGCGGAAGATCAACATCAATTACCAGAATCTCAGTGATTGCCGGATCAATTATTATCTGATGGACATCGAACTGCTGTTTTCCGGCAATCCGTTCGTGCAGGAATATGCGGGGCAGTTCGCGTACATCCGTCCAAACAAGAGCGAAACGGTAGCGCTGCCGGCGGGAAAAAATGCGCTGGTCGTCGATCTGCCGAAGGAATACAGCAGCAGCAACGTGATGGTTGAAATCGTGGCCGGCGGCGCGAAAAAATCGCGCGCGTATTATGCGAATTCACTGGCGGTGCAGGTCGTCGAAAATTACGGGCAGGTCAAAGTGCTGAATCAGGACACGAACAAGCCGATTCCGAAAGCGTACGTGAAAGTGTACGCGAAGAATCACGACGGTTCGGTTTCCTTCTATAAGGACGGCTACACGGACCTGCGCGGGAAACTGGATTACGCGTCGTTGAGCACCACCGAGATCGACAACGTTCAGAAGTTTTCGATTCTGGTGATGAGTGAGAAAGACGGCGCGCTGGTGAAGGAGGCGATGCCGCCGAAGCAGTAATCAGGGGTCAGGGGTCAGGAATCAGTAACAAACAACCGGTTGCGCTACGCGCGACGGGCCGGCGGGGACGCCGGCGGTACAGTTGGCGCGGCTCTTTTGGGCCGCGCTTTTTCATTTTTGCGCGGCGCACCATTTGCGGTTTTGGGATTTTGGCGCTGCGGTCACTGTGAAGAATGGCGTGAATCGTCGCAGCGCTGAGAAAAGTGGTCGCAACATTGCGAAACTTATTTGGAGCGCTGCGAAATACATGTTTGACCAATTGCCAACCGAGGGCTGCCGTCATGTCGCTCCGGAGACCGCTCAACCGCTGGATTGCATATTCAAACCGCGATCCGTCGCGCTGGTCGGCGCGACGGACCGCGTCGGCAGTGTGGGCGCGACGCTGATGCGCAACCTGCTGCTGACGCCGTTTGGCGGAACGATTTATCCGGTGAATCCGAAGCGCGCGGAAGTCATGGGCGTGCGCGCCTATCGTTGCATCTCGCAGTTGCCGGAAGTGCCGGAACTGGCGGTGATCGTGACTCCGGCGCCGACGGTGCCGGACTTGATCGAACGCTGCGTGAATCTCGGCGTCAAAGGCGCGATCGTGATTTCGGCGGGATTCAAGGAAAACGGCGCGGGAGGACAGGCGCTTGAAACGCGCATCAAAGAAATTGCGCGCGGGAAAATCCGCATCATCGGCCCGAATTGTCTGGGCGTAATGAATCCGGTCAGCGGATTGAACGCGACGTTTGCCGCGTCGATGGCGAAACCGGGCAGCGTCGGTTTCATCAGCCAGAGCGGCGCGCTGTGCACGGCGATTCTGGATTGGAGTTTCAAGGAGAATGTGGGCTTCAGCGCGTTTGTTTCGACGGGTTCGATGCTGGACGTGAATTGGGGCGATTTGATATATCATCTCGGCGACGATCCGAACACGAAGAGCATCGTGATCTACATGGAGTCGATCGGCGATGCGCGCTCATTCCTTTCGGCCGCGCGCGAAATAGCGCTGACCAAGCCGATTATTGTGATCAAGGCCGGCCGCACCGCTGTCGCCGCAAAAGCCGCAGCGTCGCATACGGGCGCGCTGGCGGGAAGCGATGACGTGTTGGACGCGGCCTTTCGGCGCTGTGGCGTGCTGCGCGTGGATACAATCGCGGAACTGTTTCACATGGCCGAAGTGCTGGCCAAGCAGCCGCGCCCGAGCGGGCCGCGTTTGACGATCGTGACCAACGCCGGCGGACCGGGCGTGCTGGCGACGGACGCGCTGATTTCAAAAGGTGGAAAGCTCGCGGAACTTTCGGAAGACACTACGAGCAAGCTCAACGCGCTGCTGCCGCCGCATTGGAGCCACGGCAATCCTATCGACGTATTGGGCGATGCGGATGCGAAGCGCTATGCGGATGCGTTCGAAGCCGCCGCGGCCGATCCGAACAGCGACGGGATGCTGGTGATTCTTACGCCGCAGGCGATGACCGAGCCGACCGAGACCGCGGAAAAAATCTGCAAGGCCGTGAAGAACAGCGGCAAGCCGATTCTGGCGAGCTGGATGGGCGGCGAGAGCGTGGACAAAGCCAACGCGATTTTCAATGCGGCGGGCATTCCCGCGTTTTCGTATCCGGATTCCGCGGCGCGGCTGTTCCAGTTCATGTGGCAATACAGCGCGAATCTCGCGCGCTTGTATGAAACGCCGGAGGAGACCGCAGGCATCGACGGTTTGCGCGAAGACGCTTGGAGCGCCGAGCAGTTCCTGCACGGCATTCGCGCGAGCGGGCGCACGCTGCTGACTGAAGCCGAATCGAAAGAGCTGCTTTCGATTTACGACATTCCCACGGTGCCGACGTATGTGGCCAACGGCGCGGAAGAGGCCGCGCGCATCGCTCACGACGTGGGCTTTCCGGTCGTGCTGAAATTAAATTCGTACACGATCACGCACAAGACCGACGTGGGCGGCGTGCAGTTGAATCTGGCCAACGCCGAGCAGGTGCGCGAAGCGTTTGCGCGGATTGAAAACTCAGTGCGTGAGAAAACGGGCGCGCATCATTTTCAGGGCGTGACCGTGCAGCCGATGATCGCGCGCGACGGGTACGAAATTATTTTGGGCAGCAGTTTGGACGAACAATTCGGTCCGGTGATCATGGTCGGAATGGGTGGACAATTGGTGGAAGTGTTCAAAGACCGCGCGCTGGCGCTGCCGCCGCTGACCACGACGCTCGCGCGGCAGATGCTGGAGCGGACGAAAATCTTCACAGCGCTTAAAGGCGTGCGCGGTCGCGCGCCGGCCGATCTTGGCGCATTGGACCGGCTGATTGTACGCTTCAGCCAGCTTGTGGTCGAGCAACCGTGCATCAAAGAGATCGACATCAATCCGCTGCTGGCGTCGCCCGAACGCATCCTCGCGCTGGATGCGCGCGTGGTGTTGCATGACGCATCGATCAAGGACGAGGATCTTCCGCGCGCCGCGATTCGGCCGTACCCGTCGAAGTATGTGACGGGATGGCGGATGAAAGACGGCCGCGCGGTGACGCTGCGGCCGATCCGCCCGGAAGACGAGCCGTTGATGGTGAAATTCCACGAAAGCCTTTCGGAGCGCTCGGTGCGGTTGCGCTATTTGTACGCCAAGCCGCTGGAAGAGCGCATCGACCATCAGCGTTTGATGCGAAATTGTTTTGTGGATTACGAACGCGAAATTGCGCTGGTGGCGGAGCGGAATGAGAACGGCGAGCGGGTAATTATCGCAGTTGGACGCCTGATCAAATCGAACCGCGCCGGCGAAGCGCATTTGTATCTTGTCGTGACCGATCACGAGCAAGGGCTGGGATTGGGAACGGAAGTGGCGAAACGGATGGTGCAAGTCGCGCGGAATGAGAAAGTGAAAGTTCTTTATGCCGAATCGTTGCGCGACGCGAAGAGCGCGATTCAATTGCTGGAGTCTGTCGGGTTCGTTTTGGACAAGAGCGGGAAAGGCGAGGCGGTGTTTGGACGGATGCTATTGAACTAAAAACGATGAACGCGGAAATGATGAACGATGAACGAATCCTGTCCATTCACCGTTCATCATTTGTCGTTCATCGTTTTCGTTGACGGTTAGATGCAGTACAATGCCGTGCATGGCGTTGGTGCATTCTGAAATCGAAGCGTATTTGTCGCGCCGCTTGGGCTCGGCGGTGCGCGTGGAACACGTCGGCGAATTGGGCGGGCCGGCGAAAGGCCAGGAGGCGCTGAAATTATTCGGATATGGCCGGCCGCTGTGCATTGACTTTTGCGCGGATGGGAAAAATGAGCGCGTGATTTTGCGGCAGATCAAACGCAATGGGTTTGGCCACGAGCGCGACGCCGACCGCGTGGCGGAAGTGTGGGAGGATTTCAGGGCGTTCAACCGCCTGCCGCGGCACATTCGCGCGAAAGATTTGGTGACGCTCGACGCATCCGGGCGGCTGGATTCGATTGCGCATGCGGAAGACGTGCTGCTGCTGACGGAGTATGTGCCGGGTGAAATCTATACGACTGATCTGGTGCGCATTCGCGATACCAATGTCTGCACCGATCAGGACCTCGCTCGCGTGCGGGCGCTGGCTACCTATGCTGCTCAAATTCATGCGGTGAAGCACGACGATTCATTGCTGTGGCGGCGGCGCTTGCGCGATCTTATTGGCGACGGAGAAGGCATTTTCGGACAGACCGACGGATACCCGGCCGATTTTGCGCTGGCGAACGCGGACGATCTTCGCGCGATCGAAGAGCAGGCCAATCGCTGGCGCTGGAAACTGAAGCCGAAGGCGCATCGCCTGAGCCAAGTGCACGGCGATTTTCATCCGTTCAATATTCTATTCGAGGACGGTGAGAATTTTCACATGCTGGACAGAAGCCGCGGCGAATGGGGCGAGCCGGCGGACGACGTGAGTTCGATGACGATCAATTATTTGTTCTTCGCGCTGCAAAAATTCGGCAAGCTCGCCGGTCCGTTCGAAACGATTTTCAAGACATTTTTCGAGACGTATTTGAACGCGTCCAAGGATGCGGAATTGCTTGAGTCGATTCAGCCGTGGTATGCGTGGCGCGTGCTGGTGGTGGCCAGCCCTGTGTGGTATCCAAAATTGGAGGAGAGCGTGCGGCGCGTGTTATTCACGTTCGCGCGGCGCGTGATGGCGGAGGATCGTTTTGAATGGACGGAAGTCAACCGGTATCTGAAATGAAGCCCGCTTTCGCGGTGTGGCTTACGGGACTGCCCGCGTCGGGAAAGACGACGCTGGCTCACGAACTGCGGCGCAAACTGAGTGCGCACGGAATTCAAAGCGTGATCATCGATTCGGACGAGATGCGGAAGATTCTCACGCCGGCGCCGACGTTTTCGCGCGAGGAACGCGATTGGTTTTATGGCGCGATCGCGCAGTTGGCGAAATGGCTTGCCGACGGCGGCGTGAACGTGCTGATTGCCGCAACGGCGAACCGGCGCGCGTACCGCGATGCGGCGCGGAAACAGATTGAGCGCTTTGCGGAAGTGTACGTGCGCTGCTCGATTGACGAATGCCGGCGGCGCGATCCGAAAGGGCTGTATGCGAAAGCCGCGGCGGGGAAGATTAATTATGTGCCGGGCGCGGGGAGCGATTTCGAGGAGCCGTTGAATGCGGAATTGATCGTTGATTCCGATCGCATCGCGACGGACGAAGCGGCGGATGCGGTGCTGAAGAAATTGGACGAAATGGGCTTTTTAACGCAATAGAAGGGCGGCTAGGGAGCCACCCCTTCAACTTTCTTCGATTCGGGGATGGGAATTCCCCGGGCCTTGGACAGCTTTTTGACGGCATCAACAAGTTCCTGCGGGTCGCCAGTTTTTTCGACGAACGCGTCGGCGGACCAGGTGAGGAAATTCATTTTGAAGGCGGGGTAGGCGCTGTAAAGGATCACGGGCGTTTTGCGGTCCTTATCGAGAATTTTTCCGAGCGCTTCGATGCCGTCCATACCGGGCATTTGAATGTCCATCACGACAATGTCCGGCTTGTAACGCTGGTACAATTCAAGCGCTTCGGGGGCCGACCACGCGTCGTAGACAGTGTATCCGGCGTCGGTGAGGACGTCGTGGTAGAGCGTGCGTTGATCGGGCTGGTCCTCGGTGAGTAATATGCAAGTCATGGCGTGCTCCTCTCTGCGGCGATTCGATTTGCACTTCCTGCTGCCTGTGTAGTAGTGGGCAAGCGATAGGCCAAAGCAGCCGAAAAGCGCAACTCGCTGCGTGCAATGGTGGTTCTGAGTTTTGAAGGAATGGGAAATGAGTAGATTTGCGAAATGAAGGCAAGTCAATTTGCTATTGTTGAAAAATACCGGCGACTGGACGCCAATTGAGCTTTTCTCCACGAACATCGTCGCAATCGAACTGAGAATTCAACAACCAACCAGCGCCGCTGAAGAAAGAAGGCTCGCCGCGCAAACGGTGAGCGTTTTCGTTGCTAACCACGATGAGGACGCATCATGGCAAATCGAAAGAAGACTACATCGCCGGACGGGGAAAAAAGTGGAAAAAGCACGAACGGAATCAGCGACAAATATCTGCGCCTCCGATCTGCGTTCCCAAGAAAAGGGACTCCTGCGGGGTTTCCCGCTGATTTCGCGCAGTGCCGGGATATCGAATTCACTTAGGCGCCGAGGTCGATTATTTCGAATCAAATTCCAAATGCAAAAGTCTTGAATTGAGCTTCTCTTCGATTCAGGATAAGCTTCACTCAAATGCCAAGAATTCAACTACGGATGAATCGCATCTGCTCGGCCTTGCTTGTGCTCACGTTCCCTTTAGTCGGAGGCGAGGAGCCGCCAGAGGAGCGGCTATGTTTTCAAACGAACGGGAGCTGGTCGCCGCGGCTTCAGCTCGATTCCGACGTGGCCATTGTTTATGGCATCGACAAAAACCTACCGGCGCGCATTGAGTCGTGGCGCTCGAAAGGTTACCGCATTCACGTCATGACCGGCGTTTCGTGGGGCCATTACCAGGATTATCTGGAAGGCCGTTTCGACGGCACGATTCACGCTGACGAGGGACAGACTGGACGCGACGGCAAGCAGATTATGCACGGCGGTGGGATTTACTACATCTGCCCCAGCGAAAGCTACGGACGCTTTTTGTGCGCCGGCGTGCAGCGCGCCTTGGATTCCGGCGCGGAGGCGATCCATCTTGAAGAGCCGGAATTTTGGGTGCGCGCCGGCTACTCCGAGAGCTTCAAGCGCGAGTGGAGGGACTACTATAAGGAGGACTGGCAGCCGCCGCATGCGTCGGTGGACGCCCAATATCGCGCTTCGAAATTAAAGTACATGCTCTATCAGCGCACGCTCTCGCAAGTTTTTCGATACGTTCACGACTACAACCAGCAGCATGGCCGCGCTGTGCGTTGCTACGTGCCGTCGCATTCGCTGTTGAATTACGCGCATTGGAACATCGTCAGCCCCGAATCTTCTTTATTGGGCGTCGGCTGCGATGGATTCATCGCGCAGGTGTGGACGGGGACCGCGCGAACGCCGAACGTATACGAAGGCGAGCGCAAAGAACGGACGTTTGAGACCGCGTTTCTGGAGTACTCGGCGATGCAGAATCTGGTTCGGGCGTCCGGCAAGCGCGTTTGGTATTTGAACGATCCCGTGGAAGACAATCCGAGACGTTCATGGAGCGACTATCGCCGCAACTGGGAGAACACGCTTTTGGCATCGCTGCTTCAGCCGGACGTATGGCGCTATGAAACGATGCCCTGGCCTGAGCGCATTTTTAACGGAAAGTATCCGGCCGACGACGCCGCGTTGAAACAGCCCGAAGCGACGCGGGAGCGCGTGTCCATTTCGAAAGCGTACGAAAGCGAACTCCAGGCTGTGATTCGTGGGCTTGGTGAAATGAAACAGCCGGAGCAATCCGTTCGATGGGAAATTTGCGGAACACAAGGTATCGGCGTGTTGGTTTCAGACACGATGATGTTTCAGCGCGGCGATCCCAACCCGTCCGACAAGGCGCTTGGATCGTTCTACGGCCTAGCCATGCCGCTGTTGAAGCGCGGCATCCCGGTCCAGCCCGTGCAGCTCGAATTCGCCGGCATCCCGCGGTATTTGGAGCCTTACAAAATTCTCTTGTTGACGTACGAAGGCCAGAAACCACCGAAGCCGGAACTGCACGCGCATCTGGCCGATTGGGTAAAACGCGGAGGCGTGTTGGTCGTCGTGGACGACGACAAGGATCCTTACAATGCAGTGCGGGAATGGTGGAACGCGGATGGAATGTCCTTTCGCACGCCGCGCCAGCAACTTTTCAAATTGACGAACGTGCCGGAAGACGCCGTGGGCTGGTTCGCCGTCGAGAAGGGCTGGGTTTTGCGCGAATCCCTTTCTCCCGCTGCGCTGACGTACCAAAAGGATGGCGCCGATAAACTGCGGAGTTTCACTCGTCAAGCCGCTGAGAAGATTGGCTTGAAATGGACAGAAACGAACGCTCTGGCTTTGCGCCGCGGGCCGTACATCATCGCCGCGGGACTTTCGGAATCGGGACCGGCGCTTGACGCGAATCATTTGGACGGACGCTTCGTCAATTTGTTCGATCCGGAACTGAGCGTAATTTCTCGCGTCGATCTGCAGCCCGACTTACGCGCCATGCTCGTTGACTTGAACGCATTTCCAGCGGGGGAACCCAGAATCCTGGCGGGTTCGTGCCGCACTCGAAATGTGCGGCTCTCGCTCGGGACGTTCACTTTTGACGCCGATGGCATCGCCGATTCGATGGGCTTGGTGCTGATCGCGTTGCCTGCGGCGCCCACGGCGGTGAGCGTCGATGGAAAGGAATTGCCGAAAGAGCAAACTGCATTTTCAAATGGGATATTGCGCATCCGTTTTTCGAACACCGATATTTCCAAGAAAATTGAGATTCAACGTTGAATCAGCTCGGATAGCCGAGTTCAAGATCGTCCGGTGAGCGTTGGATACAACGCGTATGCGGTAACCAAAAATCAATCTTGAGCGCGGGACGAACGGGAAGAATTCTCCCCATATCAAAATACATCCAAGCCAAGGCACTTGCTGCCGCTCTTCGCGGCGGTGGTAAGTAATTCGGCCCAGTTCATCTTTCAGAAACCTCTAGGGTCGGCCAAGCAAACGGCCGCATGATTCGACATCCGGGAATGCGAATGGATCCCAATGCTTCCGCCGGGAACGGTGTACATATATTGTAATCGGATTATTCCCCATCCATTGAAACCGGGTTGGCAATTCCGCTGGTTTGCGTCGCTCGAACTACCTCAAGTATTCGAAAGCCAATCCATGAAAATAAGTCTTATTTACTCCTCATGGATGACTGCCTTGCTCGCCGCCGTCTTCATGACGGGCATGCCTCTCGTTGCCGCCGACAATGGAACGGCGCCCGTTGCACAGTCCCTGATTTCAAATGGCGATTTTGAAGCCACGAAAGACGGCAACCAACCGGACGGCTGGCAGCTTAAGGACGGGGCGACGTGGGAAAAACAAGAGGACAACCATTTCCTGCGCCTCAAAAGCGCGAAGCCGGGCGCAATGGTGATGGTGTATCGCGCGGTCAGTCTCACACCGCAAATCAAGGCGCTTAAACTGAAGTATAAGGTGCGCTACGAAGGCATTAAACGCGGCGCGCAAGCCTGGTTCGACGGACGGATCATGCTGAACTTCAAGGACGCGAACAAGAATCTCGTCGAACCCGCGCCCAAACCTCCAACTTTCGTCGGCACGTCGGCGGAATGGAAGGAGCACTCACAGCAGTTCAAAATACCAGACGGCGCTGTGATGCTGGAATTGATGTTGACTCTCTTTCAGGCCGAGGCCGGGCAGCTTGACTTCGACGATATCCAGTTGCTCCCGATTTCCGCCGAAATCATCGAAGCGGCGGAAGCCGCCGCGCTGGCCAAAGAAGCTGCCCGCATCGCTGCGCTGCCCAAGCCCAAGCCACAGGTGGCGGTGCCTGCGCCTGAAAAGCTGCCGAAAGAGTTGCGTGTGGTTGGCAATCAGATTCGGAATTCCGCCGGCGAAGTTGTCTGGCTTCAGGGATTGGCCGTCCCCAGCATGGAGTGGTCCGCAACGGGCGAGAATATCCTCAAGTCAATTGAAGTCGGCATCAAAGAATGGAAGGCGAATTGCATCCGCCTGCCCGTGCGCGAGAACTTTTGGTCAGGCCGCGGGCCTTATCAAAAAGACGGCGGGATGCAGTATCGCCAAACTGTCGATGATGCCGTCAATCTCTGCGCCAGCAATGGCTGCTATCTGGTGCTTGATCTGCACGACTTCCGCGCGCCGGAACAGAAACATGCCGTCTTTTGGAAGGAAGCCGCCGAACGCTACAAGAACCACCCTGCGGTGCTCTTCGAATTGCTGAACGAGCCTCATGACATTCCGTGGGACGTCTGGCAAAAGGGCGGCACAGTGACCGACAGGAAAAAGGCCGGCGGCGGCGTATTGGATGAGAACAAGGAAGTGCTGAAGAGTTTTGAATCCATCGGCATGCAGAAACTGGTGGACGTGATCCGCGAAATTGGCGCGAAAAATATTGTCATTGCCGGCGGCCTGGATTGGGGCTACGACTTGTCGGGCATCCTCAAAGGCTATGCGCTCGACGACCGCGGCGGCAACGGAGTCGTCTATTCCAGCCATGTGTATCCATGGAAAGGCGATTGGCAGGGCAAGTTCGTTGACGCCGCAGGGAAGGTTCCATTGTTTCTCGGCGAGGTCGGCGCGGACATCGAGAAGCTCTCGTTCATTCCACCGGAGCGCCAGGAAGATCCGTATACTTGGGTGCCCGACATGCTGGGCCTGATCCAAAAGCACAAGCTGAACTGGACGGCGTGGTGCTTTCATCCCAAGGCTTCGCCACGCGCCTTACAGGATTGGAACTACACACCCACGCCGTTCTGGGGCGAGTTCGTGAAGCAAGCGCTGGCGGGCAAGCAGTTCGAGTTGAAGAAGCTGCGTTAAGTTTAAGGTATCTGTTGCCAGAAGCCGTCCGAGCTTTCCCTGTCGCCGCCGCAGTCCTGTTGCGGTCAAAGGATCCAATGCTACCGCAGATTTTGTCGGTGTGGCGAGATTGAAATGTGGACAGGGTTTACCCGCTCGATAAAGGGTAAACCGAAAAATGCCTGTTTGGTTCCGGCTCGGCCGGGATAGGGCCTATAGGCAAATAAAACTCACTTCCCGCCGCCTTCGAGCGAAATGCGCGGGTCGGCTACGGTGTAGAGGAAATCGGAAACGATAAAGCCCACCATCACCAGCACGGCCACCAGCGTCAGATCGGCCATCAGCACCGTGTAATCGCGCGCGAGCAGGGCTTGGTAGCCTAAGTTGCCCATGCCCGGGATGCCGAGGATCGCTTCGATGATCACGCTGCCGCTGATCAACGCCGGCAATTCGCTGCCCAACAGCGTGATGATTGGAATCAGCGAATTGCGCAGCGCGTGTTTGTAGATGACGATGCCTTCGCGCAGGCCTTTCGAGCGCGCGGTGCGCACGTAATCGGCGTTGACTTCGTTGATCATGCCCGTGCGCATGTAGCGCGACATGCCGGCGATCTGGTTGTAGCTCAGGCAAATCACCGGCAAGATCAAATACTTCGAACAGGAGAGCAGCCATCCGAACGTGCCCAATTCCCACGAGTTGTCGGGCTGGATGCCTTGAATCGGCAAGCTCATCCAGACCGGCACCGACACCATCAGTTTGATCAACAGCACCGCCACCCAGAAATTCGGCAGCGAATAGAGCAGAAACGAACCCACGGTAATGATGTGGTCGGCGGTCGAGTGCCGGTGAGTGGCCGAATAAATTCCCAGCGGGATGGAGAGCGTGTAAATCAACAAAAACGAAAGCACATTCAGCAGCAGCGTAATCGGCAACGCTTCCCACACGCGCGTGATGACTTTGATCGAGCGCATTTGCATGGAGTATCCGAAATCGCCGTAAATCAAGCCGGTCTTCGGCACGCTGACGGTTTCGAGCGTCGGCTTGGGCGGCATCTCGTCCAGCGGCGGCGGCACGCGCAGCAGCGCGGGATCGATCGGCGCGCCGGACTGAAGCTCCGGCAGCAGCGCCCGCGCGCGGCGCGCTTCGGCTTCGACGGTCTTCTCTTCAAGCAAGGCATTCCATTCGGTCAGTTTCTCCGACAAGGCAATGACTTTGTCGGAGTCTTTAACCGGCTCCTGAATGAAACCCAGCCAGTAGAAATAACGTAAGTGAATCGGCTGATTCAAATGAAACGTCCGCTCCAACACCTCCCATTGCTTCGTCGTCATCTTATTCGCGCGTTGATCGCCCTGCTGTCCGCCGGGTTTGCCCGGAGCGAGCTGCATCACGAAAAATGAGATGAAGGTGATGCCGAACAAGGTCGGCACGGCGAGCAGGAGGCGTTTGAGGATATAGGTTGGCATGTGAATAGGACTCAGGAATCAGGAGTCAGGAGTCAGAAACGGCGACAAAAATGCTGCGCATTTTTTCTGCTCCCTGACCGCTGACCCCGCTAATTTCTCTTCTGCATTGACTTCGGCACCCACCAGCGTTGAATTTCCGGCCCATTCAGTTTGTAGACCACGTTGTGAAGCCGTTTGTCGTAGGCGACTGTGCGTTTGGTGACGAACAGAACGGTGTACGGCTGTGCTTGCGCAATGCGTTCGTAGACTTGTTTGAACATCGGGTTGCGCTTGCTGGCGTCCAATTCGCGCCGCCCCTCTTCGATCAAGTGGTCCGTCACTTTGTCCACATAGCCGCAGAAATTCGACGCTTTCTCGCCAGTTTGCGAAGAGTGGAACAATTGGTACGGGTCATCGTCGGTGCCCACCTGCCAGCCGCTGATCACGGCATCGAAATTGAGGCGTTCCATGTTCTGCACCAGCACGGACCACTCGAGGGTTTTAATGTTCATCACAATACCGGCCTGAGCCATCGTGTCCTTCATAAGGTTGGCCATCGATTCCGCCTCAGGAGAACCCGACGAAAGCTGCAGCGTGAAGGAGAATGGCAGGCGCTTGCCGTCGATTTCCTTGGCCAGCACGTTGTCGCCGCCGAGTTTCCAGCCGTCTTCAGCCAGCAGTTTTTTTGCGCCTTCGATGCTGAACGGAATGCGCAGCCGCTCTGGATTGTCCGGACAGACGGGGCTGCTGGGATGCGTCGGCACGTCCAACTGCGCCGCGTAGCCTTTCATGATCGAATCGACAATTGTTTTGCGATCAATGAGCATGGTCAGCGCGCGGCGCGTCTTTTCGCTTTTGAAAAGATCGCGGCGCATGTTCCAGCCCACGAATGAGAAATGGTCCGCGAGCGAGATTTCGATGTTGAAGCGCTTCTTGAATTCCTCGTCGTTTTCCTTCTGTTTGGCCTGCGGCTTGGTCAGGCCGTGCACGTCCAGGTCGCCTTTTTCCAACATGCTGAGCGAAACCGTGCGGTCTTGAATGAATTTGTAAATGGTTCTCAGCAAGTGCGGCTTGTGACCGTAATAATCTTCGTTGCGCACGAAAATGATCTGCTGCTTGTGCTCCCATTTGTCGAACTTGTACGGGCCGGTCCCGATGACCTGTTCGTTCTTGGCGCTTTCGTTGAACTGCTCCGGGTCTGTGAAGTGATAGATGTGCTCCGGGAAAATCGGGATTTCATTGGAGAAATTGAAGGAGAGAAAATAGGGCTTCTTCCAGACGTAGCGGACGGTAAAGGGATCGTTGTTGACCAGCGTGACCGATTCGCAGTCCTGATAGTAATTACGCAGCGACGCGGCTTCGACTTTGGGATTCATCATCGCATTGAACGAGAACACCACGTCCTTGCCGGTGAAGGGTTCGCCGTCGTGCCAGCGGACGTCATTGCGGAGATAGTAGGTGAAGACCGGCTTCTCCTCGAAGGTGTAGTGCTCGATGAGGTCGAGCGTGAGCACTTTTCGGGTGGCCTTGCCGGTGGGCGATTTCGGATCGGTGACGTTGCCCATGGCGCTGCCGGAATCGAGCATTTTGCGCAGGGCGCTTTCCGCGGCGGCGGAGTCGCCGACGAGTTGAACGACGGCTGAGGATTCGCGTTCCCAATTGCCCAGAAAGCGGCCTTTAAAACCGGATTTTTCGATGGCGTCACGCGCGCGGGCGGCGACGCTTGCGGCGTTGAGCTTGGTGCCGTCGGCGAATGTGTCGCCTTCGAACGCGATGTACAGCCAATGCTGCGGTTCAATCGCACCGTCTCCCAGCGTCTTCAACACCGGGTCGCGGTAGTCGCCGGACGCATCGAACAATTCGATGCGCAGAACGTCGTCGGACTCGGCCTCGATTTTCTGAACCTTCAGTGTTTTGAGCTGTTCTGGCGTAAATGCCGCGTTTAGCTTCGCAGCAAGATCTTTTGCGTTTTTCTTTGCGGCGAGCCCGCGGCAGAGCATGCCTTTTTCCCAGGCGCGCGCCAGCATCGGTTTCCAATAATTCAGGTCGTCAAAGGCGTGGTCAGCGAGCCGGTCGTTGGCGCGGTTGAATAAATCCGACGCGGTGGCGTCGTTGTCCACGGTGGGGTTGAGCGAATTCGGTTCGGCGACTTCGTTGATGATCACGGCGTCGCCGTCGTCGGCGTTCTCGTCGCCGCGCACCCAATGCGGCAGTGTCGAGCCGTCGAAATAAGAGGGCGAGTGCGTACCATCGTTGACAGGTGCGGGGGAGGCGTTTCTGGACGAATTTGTTTCGCTGCGTGAAGGCATTTCGACGGACTGATTGCGCCGCTCGCGCAGCAGCACGGTGAGATTTTGCGCTTCGATGCGTTTGTTCTGCATCAAGGCGATGCCATTGATCAGCACCAGAGCGCCCAATAAAAACACCACCAAAATGTCCCAGACAATACTACGTTCACGCATGAGAAATCTGCCCTTCGAAAGAAAGCGGCTTTGCACTGTCGTTTGGATGAACGATACCCAGAATTTGTGCGGATGACAAGAACCAATGTCGGCGATTGTGGTGCAGGCTTCCAGCCTGCATGTCCAGGATGCAGGCTGAAAGCCTGCACCACAATATTTGCCGCCGCCGATTGCACCTGTGCGCAGCGGCATCCTTCCTATGAAAATCGCGACGCCGCGCGGCTTGCGCGCATTTTCGCGCTGGAAATGAATAAAAAAATTCCTTAAATGTCGCCGTATACGAGTCGTATATATTTGGCGGGAGTGCATTCGCCGTTCGACCTTGGACTTTGGACCTTCGACCTTGGACTGTCATTCAGGAGGATTGCATGAGCAAGCAGGGTTGGACTCTCGTGGTGGCCGTAGTTCTGGTGTGCGCGTGTGCGATTCCAAGCTTTGCGCAAAAGCCGTTTCTCGATTTGATCCGCAAGAAATACCAATTGGACAATAAAAATGGGAAGTGCGACCTGTGCCACGAGAAAAGACCGAACGAAGAACCCGGCGCGAAGAATCTGAACGTCTATGGCAAGGCCATTGCCGCCGATCCAACCATGAAACCGCTGCTGGGCAAGACCGAAAAATATAAATTCAGCGAAGCTGAATTGGCGATTGTGGACAAAGTCATCACCAGTCTCGAAAAAGTCGATTCCGACGGCGACGGGGCCAGCAATAGAGAGGAACTGGAACTCGGCACCTTCCCTGGCGATCCGAAAAGCACGCCGGATAAAAAGGCGCTCGCCAAATACCGCAAAGATCATCCGGATTCAGCGCCGGTGGCGAAACCGAAATAGGAGTCAGGAGAGAGGAGATAGGAGAACGGCGGCGACGGTGCGCGTTTTTTCTGCGGTCTCCTCTCTTCTGACTTCTGCCTCCTGACTCCCGACTCCTATCTCCTATCTCCTTTCTCCTGTCTTTCTGCGTCTTGCGCTTTTTTGCATAAAAATCTATTATTCCAGCCCGCGCCACTTGTATCCTAAATGGGCTGGAACGACCTATGGCAAATTCGCAGACGGACGAGGTCTTCGCGCGCTATGTGCTGCAAATGCGTTCCGCGACGGAGACGCAAGTGGCGGCGGCACGCGCCGAACAGGCCCGCTTGTTGGCCGAAAGGGGCACCAGCGCGACGTTGGCCGAGATCCTCGTGCGGCAGTGCGTGATCACTTCCGAAATCCGCGAAAATGTCGAGAAATTAATCGGCGTCAAAGCCGCGCCGGCCGGCGTCAGTTCGTTTGGCCAATACGCGCTCACGAAGAAACTCGGCGAAGGCGGCATGGGCGCTGTGTATTTGGCCAAGGACACCGTCTCGGGCCGGCAAGTCGCCCTGAAAGTGCTGCCCAAACGCCTTAGCAGCGACACCAATGTCCTGATGCGCTTCAAGCGCGAAGCCAAAGCCACCGCGAAGCTCAATCACGAAAACATTGTCGCTGCGTACACGACCGGCGAGGAAAACGGCTACCACTATTTCGTGATGGAATATTGCGAAGGCGAGCCGCTCGACAGGAAGCTCAAGCGCAAAGGCTTTCTGCCGTGGGACCGCTCGGTCAACATCGCGCTGCAAACCGCGCAGGGACTCAAACACGCACACGATCAGGGCATTATTCATCGCGACATCAAACCCGCGAACCTCTGCATCCTGACCAACGGTGTGGTCAAAATTCTGGACATGGGCCTGTCGAAGAACCTCGACGGCGACGGTTCGAATTTCAACACGCAAAGCGGCGCGATCCTCGGCACGCCGCATTACCTTTCGCCTGAACAAGCCACCGGCGACAAGGGCATCGACGGGCGCACGGATATTTATTCGCTCGGCGCGACGCTCTACAACATGGTCACCGGCCAGACGCCCTTTCAAGGCTCGTCGTCGGCGATCATCATGCTCAAGCACATCAACGAGCAATTGCCCAACCCGCAGGACATCCGCGAAGACATCCCCGACGGCGTGGTCACCGTGATTCGCAAGATGATGGCCAAAGCGCCCGACGACCGTTACCGCGATTGCAGCGAATTGATCACGGATTTGGACTTGCTGCTGCAAGGCAAGATGCCGGCGTTTGCGCCGATCGACGAATACAAATCCAGTGTCGCGCTGCCCAAAGGGCGCAGGCCCGGCGGAACGGCGGCGCCCAAGATTCCGCCCGGCACGCAAGCCGTGAAGATTCCCGGCAATGCGCCCAAGCGCCAACCCACGGCGGCGGTGAACATCAAACCCGATTCAGGCCGCGGCGGCGCGCACAAAACGCCGGTGCCGCCGTCCGAACCGCCCAAGCAGCGCGGAATGCTTTACGCCGCTGCGGGATTTGCGCTCACGGCCGTCGTCGCCGGATGCATTTACGCCTTCAGCGGCAACAAGTCCGCGAACATCGACGGCGACGCGAGCAGCAATCCCATCGCCGCGCCAACGCCATCGACGGCCGCGCAAACGACGTCTTCCGTTTCCGCCGAGGCCAACGTGCCGCCGAAAATCGACCCCGCGTCCGAACAGGCTGCGTTCATCAAAGCGGTGAAGGATGCGGAACCGGACGTGCAGGTCAAGAAAATCACTGCGCGTTTGATGGCGCTCAATCCCGGCTTCGATGGCGTTGTGCGGAGCAGGATCGTCAACAACCATGTGGACGAAATTGAAATGCACAGCTTTGTCGCGCAGGATATTTCGCCGCTGGCCGCACTTAGTAACCTGAGTGTGCTGACTTGCGAAGGCGTGCGCATCGGCAACGACATTCAGCACAGCCGCGTCACGGATCTATCTCCGCTCGAAACTCTGCCGTTGAAACGCGCCTCGTTTGCGTACTCGGAGATTAGCGACCTCAAGCCGCTCAAGCACATGCCGCTGACGCAGCTCAATATTTCGTTCACGCTCGTCTCCGATTTGACGCAGGTAAAGGGTTTGTCCCTGACGTGGCTCAGTTGCCGTGACACTAAAATTGCCACGCTCGAACCACTCCGAGGCATATCCCTGACGTGGCTGGATTGCAGCAACTGCCCGGCGCTCGACAGCGTCGCGGCGCTCAGCGGGATGCAACTGATTGAACTGCGCCTGATCGGCACGCGCGTCACCGACATCGCGCCGCTGGCCGCAATGCCGCTGCAAGTGCTCGAATTGCCGGCGGGAGTGAGCGACTACAGCGCGCTCAAAGACATGCCCCTGCGTGCGCTCAATTGCGCTGTGCGCGGGCCGCAGGACGCCGAAGCGCTTTTAAAGCTCGTTCCGCAAGCCCGTATCAACGGCCTGATGCCCGCGGATTTTGCGAAACGATATGAGCAGAAACCGCCGCCGCCGACCACCAATTCGCCGCCGCTGGACACGGCAAAAATCACGCCGCCGCCGGTCGCCAATCCGCCGCCTGCAACGAATCCGTCACCGGCCATCACCGAAACGCCCGCTCCGGCCAATGCGTTTGTTGCTTTCGACATCGGCCTGGCCTGCAATGCAGAATTTATCAGCCAGATCGCGCACTTTTATGAGCCGGATGCCTCCTTTTATCCCTGGTTCAATTGGGAACCTACCTCGCGCTTGAAAGCGCTCGGCAAAAAAGAAAGCGGCCTCCCCGACGATGGCCGAATCGAAATTCCCGGCGAAAAAGGCAACTTCTTCCAGCTTGAAATGACAGCGCCGCGCAACGCGCTGAAACTCACCGGTCCCAGCGGCACGCAGCCGCGCGCACTTACGATCGTCCTTCCGCAGAATCAATCCACGCGCTACGCACGCATGGCTATTCTCCACGCCGCCAACGCCGGCTATGCCAAGGTGCGTGCGCACTTGCGCTACGACAGCGGCGTTCCCGAAGAGAAGCTGTTCAACGTGACCGATTGGCGCGTTCCCGGCACAAGCCTGCCCCCCGACAGCGGGCAGAGCGCGTTTCTGTTTTACCATCCGCAATACAAACAGAATTTTTTCATGAATTCCACTGTGCTCCGCATCGACTCCAAACGCACCCTGCGCTCGATCACTTTCAGCATGGACGAAGTGGACAAAGCGCGCAGCGTCGAACAGACTTTTCATGCGGCGATTTTTGCGGTGAGCGGCCTGCCTGCGGCGGCCATCAACGATCCTCCCGCGCCGGACGCCGGCAAAACAAAAACGCTGAGCGACGTGGACGAGGCGTGGGTGAAATCCGTGCAGGCCATGACCGCGAAAGATCAGGTCAAAGCCGTTGCGGACAAAGTGGCCGAAATGAATCCCGGCTACGGCGGCCAGTACAATTGGAAGGAAGAACTTAACCAGGTCGCCGAACTCTCGCTTCAAAGCGACGCGCTCGAAAACATTGCGCCGCTCCGCGCGCTGGCGAAGCTGCGCAAACTCGAATGCACCGGCCTGGCCAGTGCTGAAAAAGGCGGACGCTTCAACAAGCTCTCCGATTTGTCCGCGCTGAAAAAAATGAATCTGCTGGCGCGTCTGAATCTGTCCCTGACCTCGGTCGAAGATTTGTCGCAGATCAAAGGCCTTGCGCTGACGGATTTGGACATTTCAGACACCTTCATCCGCGACTTAAATCCGCTCAAAGGCGCGCCGCTGCGCGTGCTCAATTGCGCGCGGACAGACGTATCCACACTGGCGCCCATCGCCGGCGCGCGGCTGGACAAGCTCAACGTTTCCGGCTGCCCCATCGCCGATCTGCCGCCGTTCAAGAATCTCCGCGAACTCAACCTCTCGCACACGCGCATCGCGAACCTCAATCCGCTTGCCGGCGGCGCGCTGGAAAACCTGGACATGCTCTGCTCGCGCATAGGCCCAGACGAAGCCGCGAAAGTCGCGGCGCTGCCTCTGAAAAATCTTACGGCGGACGATGATTTCATCCACGAAACCGCGCAGACTTTGAAAACCAGCAAAACGCTGATCTTGGTCAACGGGTTGACCACGGCCGAATTTCGATTCAAATATCCGGATCAACTGATCCACGAAAATTTCGAACGCCTCGACCTGTCGCGCCTGCCGCAAACCTATTACGTCTCCGATCCTAAAGCCGTGACGATCGTCGAACGGCCCGGCCGCGGGAAAGTGCTTTCCATTTCGAACAAGGGCGAAGTCGCGGGCAGCCCTTCTTTTGAAGTGCAGCTCGATCCGGCCAAACTGAAAGGCAAAACCGTCGCGCTTTCCGTGCTGGCCTATTGCCCCGGCGGATACACCATGGTCAACAATACGGACAAGCCGCAGCTTTATTTCCATTGCAAACTGGCGAAAAATCAAGTTTGGGAATCGCCGCCGGCCGCGCTCGAATGGAATCTTTCGAGTGCCGATTGGCAACTGCTCAAAACCTCCTTCGCCATGCCGGCCAACGCGCTGTCGGCGACGGTTTGCGTCAGAGTCCTGCGCATCCCCGCTGAGGTTCTGTTCGACGACTTGAAGGTGGAAGTACTGCCGTCGCAGCCGCCGCCGCCGAAGAAATGAAGCCCGTGGTGCAGGCGTCCCGCCTGCACGGTTAAAATTCATTTTTCCCGCCGCAATATCCACTCAAATCAGTCTTTCGTTCGTAGTTTTGTTTTCAACCTTGACAGCCCCTTTCTCCATGACTACGATGGCCCTATTCTGAATTGAGTTTCGTTGGCTGGATGCGCCTCATCCGCGTAATTCGCGGCGTGCGTGCGCTTTGCCCGTGTTTGTGGTGCAGGCTCGCCTGCACATTACTGGAGCGGCGGCTTTTCGTTCGGCCGCCGAAGATAAGGATGCACATGACCGACTTTGCTGCGAAACATCTCCGCCTCTTGTCAGCGTTGCTCGCTCTGACCGGCGCTTTCATTCTCTGTCAGCCCAAACTCAGCGCCGAAGAAGACACCGCCGGAATCGAAAAGGCCTTCCGCGAAGCCGTCGATCTCTACGAGCAGGGCAAATACGCCGAATCGCAGATCAAGCTCAAGGAAGTGCAGGACAAAGACCCGCGCAGCGCCTTGGTCGCACGCCTCGTGGACGAAGCCGGCGTGCGCACCATCGTCAAGATGATGGCCGACGTGCGCATGGGCGCGGCGCCGACGCGCCTGTGGGAAATTTACCGCAAATACAACATCGGCAAGCTCGCCGACAAAGACCGCATGATCAAAATGGCCGCGAAACTGGTCGATCCGAACACCAGCGAAGACGAACGCACCCTGCTCTACGCTGAATTCGCGCAGCTCGGCCACTACGCCGTGCCGTACCTCGCTCCTTATTTGAAAGACCCCACCAACATTCAAGCCCGCACTTACGCGCGCCTGGCCATCGCGCAGATGGGCCCGAAAGCCACGCTGGCGCTAGTCGAACTGGTCGGGCACAAAGACCAGTTGATGCGCGAAAACGCGATCCTCACCATCGGCGACATCATCCCCTCTGACGCGCGCGCGATTCCCGCCTTGAAAGGCGTGATCGAAGACGCGAAGGAATCCGAGATCGCCAAGAGCTACGCCAAGCGCATCCTGCGCCGCCTGACCGGCCTCGACGACGCCGCATGGAAGCCCGCCGCTCAATACTATTACGACGCCGCCAACCGCTACTACCTCGACCGCCCGGGTGTGGCCGAAGAAGCCGAAGACCAGGCCGGCATGATTTTTCACCTCAACGACGCCGGCGATCTGGTCTTCGTGCAGTATCCGATGTGGGCGTGGAACGAACAAATTGCCGAGCAGGAGATTCTGCGCGGATGGAGCCTGGCGCCGGATCAGGCCGACTTCGCCGCGCTGTGGGCCTGCAATTCAGCGTCGCAGGCGACCGAAGTGGACGACCTGCTCGACATCGCCAACGAACAGCCGCCCAAGCACAATTTTTCCGCCGAAGAAAAGAAGGAATTGGAAGATTGGAAGAAGAAAGAAATGGACGCGCGGCGCTTGATCGCCGTGGTCGGCAAGGAGAACGTGAACCTGGCGTTGAACAAAGTCCACGCCGATCTCAAGAGATATCCCGGCCACGTGCGCCTGCCGGCCGTGGGTGCGATGCTCGCGAAGGAACTTCCCGCGCTCGATCCGATGGGCGCGCTGCTCGACGCCAACAGCGCCCTCGTCGCCGGCTTGGATAGTCCCGAACTCGGCGTGAAATACCAGTGCGCAATCACGCTGGCCACGATCAACCGCTTCCCCGCTCCCTGGCCGGGCAGCGACAAAGTGGGCGACATCCTGGGACACGGCGTGGCCGAAAACAAAAACTTGCAGATTCTGCTCGTCGAAGAAGACGCGAACTTCGCCAATGCTTTCGCCGCGCGTTTGCGCGACCCCGCGTTGAATTACGGCGTGACCATTGTCGGCAGCGGCCGCGATGCGATCACCGCCGCGCGCGCTTTCCCGCCGAAGGACATCGCCATCGTCGCGGAGAATTTGAAGACCACGCTGAACACGTACCAGTTGCTCGAAGAACTGCGCGCCGCGCCCGAAACGCGTTATCTACCCGTCGGCATCCTCTATAACCGCGCCGACCGCGACTTGATTCAATCCCGCTTCGGCACCAATGTCGCGCTGGTCGAACGCGAAGCCACTGGCGCGGATTTGAAAGCGCCCATCGACAAACTCGCCGAACAGCGCACGCCCACGTCGGCGAACAAGCGCCGCGCCAACGAGATCGCGGTTAATTGCGCCAAAACGCTCGCGATGGTGGATGCCAGCGCCTCGCACATCAATCTCGATCAGGCCGTCCCGTATTGTACGGCCGCGCTGATTGGCCGCGGCGACGACGTGCGCAACCCGTGCGCAGTTTTCCTTGGCCGCGTCGCCGGAGGTTCGCACAAAGACGAAGTCGCCGAGAACCTCAAGCGCGTCTTCGAAGACATGAACAACGCCGTCGAACTGCGCCGCAACGCTGTGCGCAGTCTCGGCCGCGTGAAGGTCGACGGCCTGGAAGCCGTCTACGCCAAAGCTCAGAGCGACCCGGACCAGGAAATCAAAGACCTTGCCGCCGAAGCCCTCGGCCAAAAATCGCGCGCGGGCAAACTCACGCTCGACGTGATCATGGCCAATCGCATCGACAAGGACAAAAAGGAAAAGTAAGAATCCGGAGTCAGGAGTCAGGGATCAGGAGTCAGCAAAAAACGCAAAGCGTTTTCGCCGCCGTTTCTGACTCCTGACTTCTGCCCCGAGCCCCTGCCCCTAGCAGCCCGTTGAAAAAGCGCACATTCCAATTTACTTCAACACGCTTGCCGCGGGCGCTGCATATCGAAGCATGAACTGCGGTGACGCACAGCATTCTGCTTCAAGTTGCAGCGCCACGCTCCACACACGCGGATAAGCGCAAAAATTGTGAATATGAGCGTTTTCAACCGATCCGCCAGTTCCTTCGGCGTCCCGCAGCCAGTGAGTTGACGGAGGATCAGACTCAGGTTGAATCCGCACACATGGAATAACAAGCGCTTGAGTATGTTTTCATGACCGTGCAAATGCGTCCGCCGCATCGCTCCGGTTTCGTAACAGTGCGCAAAGGTCCGTTCGCAGCGTCACACCCAGAATCGCTCCGGTGTCCATGTCCACCGCGTGCTCGACCAGATCGTGCTGCGCCAGAATCTTCAGCACGAACGCGAAGACCTCCTGATGCGTTTCCAAGTCGATGCGCTGCCGGATGCGCGAGAGCGACGAATGGTCGGGCGTGTCTTTGTCCAAGGTGCAGCCCAGAAAATCGCGCAGCGACAACGAGTCCTGGCAGCGCCACGCGATCCCGCGTTCAGAATCGAGATTCTCAAAGTAACCGATCAGCAGCATCCGAAAGTAGATACCTGGCGGAATGCCCGGCCGTCCTTCCTCGGAATAAAACTTGCGACACTGTTCTTCGATCCACGCATCGAACTTCTGTTCGGCCAACAAGCCGTTCAACCAGCGATAAAACGGATGGCCGGGCGCCTTCGCAAGCGACTGCGTGGCGATCCAGAATTCCGGTTGAGGGGTCTGCTTTTCGCCGAGCCAATCATTCTCCTCGAAAAAACAAATAGCGTTGGATACATTACTGTCGTCGCAACTCGGCTCATCCGGACAGGCTTTTTCAACGGGCTGCTAAAATGTGCTGCCCCTTCGGGGCAAACGGCAGCGGCGCGCTGCGTGCGCTTGAGTTTGACAACGAAATGTAAGTGGCGATTGATTTCACTCAGCGGTTTATTCAAGAACATCGAACACCCAATTGTGAGAAAGCATGAATTTCAGATCACGTCAGACGATTCTCGCCACGCTCTTCGTTGCGTTCGCGCTTCGCGCCACGGAAGAAATCAAATGTCCGGACATCAAAGATGTCTGGCTCAGCAGCGCCAACCGCTCTGAAGCGGATACTAATGGCGGAAAAGCGCCGCGCATCAAGCTGAAAATTTATCAGGAATTTGGACTGCTCGATTTTGATGTGTCGAAACTCAAAGGCAAAAAAATCGAGAGCGCGGCGCTGTTTGTTGCGCCCGACGGCGGCGAGCGATTCGCGTCGAAAGGGCGGGGGGGCGATTTGCGCTGGTTTACGGTTTCGACGGTGAGTTCCGAATGGGAAGAGGGGCTGGGGCAATCGTATTCAAAAGATGAGCAAGGCCATGGCGCGACGTTCAACGAAGCCAGTTACAAAACACGGCCGTGGACGATTCCCGGATCGAAATGCTGGGACGCGACGCTGGGCAACGGCAATACGCTGCGCTGCGACGTGGACGCGGGCGATCCGAAGGATGGCTGGTTTCGGATTCCGCTGGATGTGCGGCTCGTGCAAGCGCTGGTCGCGGGCGCGTCGCACGGGCTGATGATCATGGACGGTTCGACAGGAGTGGATCGCAATTGCACGATTTCGACGCGCGAAGGGAAGAACCCGCCGTATCTGCTTGTCACCATTAATGGAGATGACACGGCTGCGCCGGCCGCGCCAACGAATGTAAAAATCGCGCCTGCGCCCAACGAAGCGACCGCCGCTCACGGCGCGGCGGAAGTTTCGCTGACGGTGCCGGAGAAGGCGTTTGCGTACCAGATCAAATTGAACGGGCAGGCGCTGCCGCGCTGGCAGATTCCGTTTGCGGGAAAGGCGGGAACGACGCAGCGATTTTTTCTAAGGTATTTGCCGACGGATGCAGAGATGAAATTGGAAGTGGCGGCGGTGGATTTGACGGGGAGCCACTCCGAAGCGGTTTCGACCAACGGGAAAAGTAGCGGCGCCGTTGCAGTGCCGGCCCCTGCGCAAATGTCCACGATGTTAGTTTTCGATCTCTTCGACAAATGGACTCCAATAGACATTTACGGAATTCCCGAAGGCACGCACGTCGATGCGATTTTGGGACGAGAGATTTTTACGAAGGACGGGTCGGTGAAACCCAACAATGTGTCCTACAAAGGCCTTACCCGGCTTTCCGCGGCGCGGGGAGAAACTGCGACCGTTCTATTTGCTGTTGAAAACCATCTTAATGGGCCGAGTACGTTCAAGATTCCGGCGACGACGGACATAGACGGCTGCAAAGTCAATTATTGGAAAACATGGTTCGTTCAAGTCTCCGGGATGTGGGAGGCCGCTTACGCGATTCCACTGAAGCCCAATCAAGAATTGCGCATTCCCGATGAGCAGAACAAAATCCTTGGCCAAAAATTCGCGTTGATTGTGTGCGATATCGTTGTGCCTGCCGACGCGAAAGTCGGCGATCATAGAGGCAATCTTCTAGGAGGAACGACGTGGCTGCACGTCCATTCCGCCATCATCCCTTCCGAAATTCATTTCAATCCCGAACTCAACGCCTACGACGAACCCGGCGGGGCGGGGAGCGCGAGATTCTTCGATGCGCACCGGCTGGCGCATTACAACCGCTGCTCGATTAATTCGGTGCCGTACTCGCAGAGCGGCGCGATGCACGGCGGCTGTGCGCCGAAAATCGGCGCGGATGGGCACGTCACCGACTGGAGCGAGTATGACAAGAATTTCGGCCCGCTGCTCGACGGCTCGGCGTTCAAGGACAATCCGCGCGCGGGCGTGCCGGTGCCTGTGCTCTTTTTGCCGTTCAACGAAAATTATCCGCTGGCGATGAAAGGCAATTACGATCCGGGCTGCCCGCTCAGCGGCCAGGATTGGAAACCGAAACACGATCTGCTTGCCAAGCCGCCGGAGCAGGCGTTTTCGAAGGCGTATCAGGATGCCTTCGCAACTTGCGCGCGCGATTTTGCGGCGCATTTTGCGGAGAAGAAATACGACCGCACGCTGGCGGAGTGTTTTTTCAACGGCAAATGGACCTATGGAAAAAACGCGCTCGCGGGTTCGGCGTGGAACATGGATGAGCCGTCGGCGATGCTCGATTGGTATGCGCTGCGGTTCTACAGCCGGCTGTTTCATCAAGGCGTGGCGGATCAAAAAGGTACGCATCTGATTTTTCGCGGCGACATCAGCCGGCCTATGTGGCAGGGCAATTTTATGGACGGGCTGATGGAATTGATGAACGCGAACAACGAGCAATTCCAAATGCCGCAGCTCATGCACGACGATGCGCGGCGCATGCCCACGATTCTCTATACGTACGGCGAGGCCAATAGTCTGGACCGCAGCAATCTCGAAACTGTTGCGTGGTGTTTGAAAGCGTATTGCTGCGGCTGCGACGGCGTCGTGCCGTGGCAGAGTTTGGGCGACGACAGCGCGTTTGACGTTGGCGACAAGCCGGGCAACGGGAACGCGCTGATCGTGGATGGCAGCAAGCGTTTCGGCGTGAATGCGATTGCGTCGCTGCGCGTGCACGCGTTTCGCCAAGGCGCGCAGTTGTGCGAATTGCTGCGGCTGCTTGAAATCAAGAAGGGCTGGAGCCGCGCGCATTCCGGCGCGCTGGTGTCGCAGATCATTCCGCTGGGATCGCAATTCAAGCAGGGCTTTGCGGACGATGCGGCGCCGCTGAAATTCGAGAAATTGAATGCGGACGATTTTGTGCGGTTGAAAGAAGCGATTTTGAAAATGCTGGATGAATAAATGAAAGAATGGCGGCATTTCGAACGCGCATTTTTTTCGAACGCGGGTCTGGGTCAGTTCGGTTGCAACTGCCCCTCACCCCGGAGGCGCAAATAGCCGCGCCTCTCGGCCCTCTCCCGGAAGGGAGAGGGTAACTGCAACTAATGCCGCCACGCACCGTCGAACGCGAACGGGCGAAATGGCGTAGGCGCGCTCGCTCCAATCTCTATAGAATCGTCCGCGTTCATCTTCGTGTTGTGCGTTCGTCCGCGATGAATCTTGATTCTCGCACCGGGAGCCGGCGTTGGTCAACAAGCGCGCTTCGATTTTTTTTCTTGTGCTGATTGCCGCGGTGGCGCTGCTGTTGGTGCTCGCCGCGGCGTGGGGGGAGACGGCGTTGAATTCGCCGCTCGACGCGCTGCGCGCGCTGTTTTCTTCCGAAGCCGGGACCACGAAAACCATTTTTCAATTGCGGCTGTATCGCGGGCTTTGCGCTGCGGGGGTGGGCGGTTCGCTGGCGCTTGGTGGAGCGACTGCGCAAGGCTTGTTTCGCAATCCGCTGGCCGATCCCAGTCTGCTGGGTGTGAGCGGCGGCGCGGGCTTGGGCGCGATGCTGGGGATTGCGATTTTGGGCGGACATGGCGCGGCACTCTTCAGCGCGTTTGGTGCGAGCGGCACGCCGGGAGATTGGCTCTCGGTGTTTGGATTAATGGCGATTCCCAGCATGGCGCTGATCGGCGCGCTGGCGGCATCGTTCGTGATTTATCGCTGGGCGGTGCGGCAGGGCCAGCTTTCGATTTCGATAATTTTGCTCGCGGGACTGGCGCTGAATTCGCTCGCGGGCGCGGCGATGGCGGGGCTGCAGACGCTGCTGCTCGACGACGTTCACGTCACGCGCGCGATTGTGTCGTGGGGCTTCGGGGCGTTGAACGACCGCGGCGCGGGGCACGCGCTGATTGTGTGGATCGGCGCGGCGGGCGCGCTCGCCTCGATTCCGCTGATCGGTTTGGAATTGGACATGCTGGCCAGCGGCGACGCCGACGCCGAAGCGCTGGGCGCGAACACAGCGCGGATCAAGACGCTCGCACTCGCGGCGATCGCGCTTTCAACCGCGACCGCCGTGTCAGTCTGCGGGCAGATTGCGTTCGTCGGGCTGCTGGTGCCGCATCTGGTGCGGCGCATCGCCCGGCCACGTCACCGCTCGCTGATGCTGCTGTCGTTTTTGACGGGAGCAAGTTTGCTGCTGCTGGTGGTCGTCATCCAGAATGGCGTGCTGCCGGAATTGTCGCGGCGCTTGGTCGTCGAGCACGAGGGCGCGGCGCGAGTGGTGCGGCAGTTGGCGCTGATGCAGCCGGGCGTCACGACGAGTTTGATTGGTGCTCCGTTTTTTTTGGTGTTGTTGATGAGGGAACGTCGGCGCTGGTGAACCGATTCATTTCTCCTTAAACGCATCCAGGCGCTCCGCCTGCGCCGGCTGCACTGCGCCGATTCCGCCGTTGCCCGCCGGCATCGGCTCGCCTTTCAATTCGCGATAGACCAGCTTCACGTTTTCGCCGAGCCAATCGTTGTAATGCGACCAGTTGGCGAATGGCTGAAGCTTGATCTGCTGCGCGGCTTGCTCGATCGTCATGCCCGCTTTGATGCCCGCTTCGACTTCCTTGAGCAGCGCTTCGAGAAATTCGCGCTGCCGCGCGATCGCGTCCTTGCCCGCTTCTTCGCCGTGGCCGGGAATGATTTTGTCGATATCCATTTTGTCGAGCTTCTTGAGCGCCTCGATCCAGTTGCGCACCGTCTGAGTGCGGCCTTTGTAATACGGCACGTTGCCCGGAATCACCAGATCGCCTGCGAACAAAAGCTTTTGGCCGGGCAGGTACACCACCGCGTCGCCGTCGCCGACACAATCGCCCATCGAGATGAATTGAACTTTGATGTCCGGCGTGTCGATGTTCATCGTGCCTTCGACGGTAAGATTCGCCGCGGCGGTGTAATGCAATTCCAATCCGGGAATTTTCCAGAGGTCGCGAAGTTCCTCCCGCATCGACGGCCCGTCGCGAACCATGCGCTCCTTCGCGGCCGGCGTCGAAATGATGTCCGCTTTGTCGAACGATTGATTCCCAAACGTGTGCGTCGCGCGGAACGTGGTGTTCAGCACGTACAAAACCGGCGGCTGCAGCGTTGCCGCTTTTTCGTGGCGCGCGGCGTGAAACGAATCCCAAAATACTTTGCTTTTCGCGAGCGCGAGATTGTTCACGTTCGCGCCCAGCACCGGGCTGAGCGGCGGGTCGATCACGATGCAGCCGATGCGCGTGCAGATGATCCCGCCGTTGGGCACGCCTTGCCGGCCGAAGACGCCGTAGACCAGCGTGCGCCCTTCGGGGCCGCCTTCCGGCCGCGCGTCCACATCGCAGCCCGAAAGAAAAATCAGTGCGGCGGCCAATGAAAAAGCAACGATACGGCTGATGAGTGACATAGATTCTCCCGCGCGTGAACGCATGTTCATGAGTCCTTTACATTGTCACGCAAAGGCGCGGAGGCGCAAAGGAAAAGACGAGCGTTTTGTACCGCCGGCGTCTCGCCGGCGAGTTTCTGGCCGGCGGGACGCCGGCGGTACAACGTCTTCAATCCTCCGGCGTGAACGCCGACAGATACGTCGCAAAATATTCGTCCTGCCCCAACAGCGCCTGCCCCGCGTAGAGCGTCTCGTGAATCGGCACGCCGCACGGATCGCAGATCACCGCGTCGAGACCATTCGCGAGCAGCATGGCCAGGTACACCTGATTCAGCAGCGCGCGCCGCGGCATGTTGAACGAGACGTTCGAAAGGCCGACGACCACATGCGCGTCCGGCCAGCGCTGGTGCAGTTCGTGAACGGTGCTGAGAATCGTGCGCGACAGATTCGGATCGAATGCCAGCGGCAGGACCTGCGGATCGAAAAATTGCCGTTCGTCGGGAATCCCCGCGTGCGTCATCCACGCGTGAACGTCGTCCGCGCGTTTGAGGCGGTCCGGCGTCAATCCTGTTTTGCCCGCGCTGTTGGCCAGAATCGCAATGACGCCGGCCTTGTGTTTCGCGGCCAGTTCAATGCCTTTTAAAATCCGCTCGTTGTCGGCCGAATTCGAATTGATAATCGTGCCCTGCCGCCCTGCGAGCTTCTCCAGCGCCGCCGCTTGGACTTCGTTCTTCGCCGAATCGATAACGATCCCCACGTCCTTCGGAATTTCCGGCAGAATCGTATCGAGCAGCCAGAGCATGTCGGCGCTTTCGCGCGCGGCGTCGGCGGACGTGTTCACATCCACATGCGTCACCCCGGCCTTGATCTGCCGCCGTACCTCGCGCAGCACCGTCTCCGCGTTGCGCTCCACGACGATCGTGCGAAAGCGCTCGCGGTGCGTGTTCAGCCGTTCGCCGATCAGAATGAAGGATGAAGAAAAATCGGACATGATTCGCAGCCCCGAAAGACTCATTCAACGTTCAAGATTTAAGATTCAAGATTCAAGATTCAAGATTCAAACAATTTTGAATCTTGAATCTCGAACCTTGAATTCGCCTATTAAGTGTAGCGCGGCATTGGCAAGAGTTGACAAAAAAAGCATAATATATTTGTGAAGCGCCAGAGTAGCGCGTCTGTTTTGCGAGACGAAGGGCACGCATCTTTACAATCACGTTACAGAACGTTGCGCACTTCCAGAGTATGTCAGTTAGCGGCAAAAGGAATCGAACCCATGCTTCGTTTCGCATTGAAGACCGTTCATGATCCGCGAAATTCTCTTCGTGAAAATTCGTGCGATTCGTTGTTCAAATGTTTTCGTATTGTCCTCCCCATTTTAATTGTGTTCGCAATTTCGCACACGCTCCGGGCCTCCGAGGACGCCTCCCACCAATGGGCTCAATGGCGCGGGCCGCTGGCCACCGGCGTCGCGCCTTTCGCTGATCCGCCGACTGAATGGAGCGAGACCAAGAACATCCGCTGGAAAATCGAACTCCCCGGCAAAGGCCACTCCACGCCGGTGGTCTGGGACGACCGCATTTTCATCACCACTGCGATTGCTGTCGGCGATTCGGTTCCGCCGCCCGTGCGGCAAGGCGCGCACGACAACATGTCCACGATTCAGCGCCAGGATTTTGTGGTTATGGCCATCAACCGTCTCGACGGAAAGACGCTCTGGCAAAAGACCGTGAACAACGATCTTCCTCAGGGCGCGCACCAGTCCGCGTCGTTCGCGTCGAATTCTCCCGTCACCGACGGCGAATGCGTCTACGCCTTCTTTGGCTCGTCGGGCCTCTATTGCCTCGACATGTCCGGCGAAATCAAATGGCACACCAGTCTCGGCCAGATGCACGCGCTGCACGGGCACGGCGAAGGCAACTCGCCCGCGCTCTCCGGCGACACGCTCATCGTCAATTGGGACCACGAAGGCCCTTCGTTTATCGTCGCGCTCGACAAACACACCGGCCACGAACGCTGGCGCACCGAACGCGACGAAGTCACCTCCTGGTCAACGCCCATCGTCGTCGAGAACAATGGCGCGAAACAAATTATAGTTGCCGCTACACATCGCATCCGCGGATACGACTTCGATACCGGCAAAGTGATCTGGGAATGCGGCGGCATGTCCACCAACGTCGTCGCCTCGCCCGTCGCCGCCGCCGGCATGGTCTACGCGGGCAGCAGCTACGAAAAGCGCTCCATGTTCGGCATCCGTCTCGACGGCGCGCGCGGCGACATTACCGGCACCGCGCAGGTCGCGTGGTCACGCAGCCATGACACGCCGTACGTCCCGTCGCCCCTCCTTTATGACGACAAGCTTTATTTTCTCAAGCACTACCAAGCGGTGCTTTTCTGCATCACCGCCAAAACCGGCGAACCCGTTTACGGCCCCGTGCGCCTGCCTGGACTCTATGACATTTACGCCTCCCCCGTGGCCGCGGCGGGCCGCATCTATATTACCTCGCGCGAAGGCAAAACCGTCGTCCTCAAACACGGTCCCGAACCCGAAATCCTCGCACAGAACGAACTCGACGAAAAATTCAGCGCCTCCCCCGCGCTCGTGGGGAAAGAGCTTTTCCTGCGCGGCGAAAAGCATCTGTACAGCATCAGTAACACGGGCTTTTAGCCCGTGGATGTGCCGTTTTGCGCCCGCGCGCGTCCTTTCGTTTCAGTTGGTTCCAGCCACGGAGTGGCGAAACGCTTTTAATAGCCGTGGTCGTAGCGCGCTTGCGCGCAAGGCCACGGTCTCGCAGTTCAAGCGGCGCTTTAGCCGCGTCAGCGGCGACACCGGCGCGCGCAGATCTCGCAGCGAGCGTTTGTGTCGCCGCTACGCGGCTTGTCGGATTTGCCTGGTGCGAACCGTGGCCTTGCGCGGGTACGCGCTACGACCACGGCTATTATTGGGCCGCCGCTCTGCGGCTGAAAACGTCTGCGAAGCGGTGGGAGCGACGGGGGCTGCGTGCAGAGCGTGTTGGTGGGGCCGATCGGCGCGGCGCGCGAGGGCCCGCCCGCGCAAACGCTGCCCGTGAAAGCGCAACCCCGCGAGTGAATTTCATGCTCGAGGACGTTGGCAAACTGGCGCCGTACCAAGCGCGGTGGGTGACGCGAAAAGGATTGATGGGTCCGCTCTTGAACGCGATTTCCGGCGGTGGAGGGGTGAGTGCGCGGTGTTGAGCGCGGGCAGCGCGGGGGATTTTGCGTTCGGTCGCGTGGGGAAGGAGAAAGTAAAACCGCTAAGGCTTTAAGTTAAGTACTACGCGGAATCCGCCATTGCTTACACGATCATCAAAGTATCGTCCTGCCCGCCGTGCCGAACGACAATCTATTGCCTCATTAATACAATCACCGCCACGCAACACATGCTTCGCATAATATGAAGGAGGGTCCGGGGCTTCCGAAGGCGTTCCCGAATAGCTGCCATCATTTAACAGATCTTGACACCATTCCCAGACATTCCCGTGCATATCGTACAATCCGAACGAATTAGGTTTCTTCTGTCCAACTGGATGCCGCGTGCCACCGCTGTTCGCTCTATGCCATCCAACTGCATCCAGATCGCTTTCATTTTCACCGGAATAGAAACGCGTGCGAGTGCCCGCGCGACAGGCATACTCCCACTGCGCTTCCGTTGGTAAGCGCACTTCAAACGCTTTGTCGTTCAATTTTCCATTGAGTTTCTTGCAGAACTCCGTTGCCTCGTCCCACAAAATACCTACCGCGGGAAATTGATCGCCTTTCATTGCATCTAAACTGTATCCAATTACCCATATGCACTGAATTTCTGTGACTGTGCACTTACCCATGTAGAAAGGCTCCGCAATCGTTACCAAATGAGCGGGTTTTTCGTTGGATGGAAGATTTTTGAATTCCGCCAACTCGCCTTCATACCGCGCGGCCTCCTTTAAAGCGAGCGAGCGGCGCGCGATGCCGCCGACGCAGAGGCCTATGGAAATCGTCATCAGCAACAGCCAGCGCAGCGAAAACGAAAACTTTTTCTGTTTTGCACATTTGATCAACAACACCAGAGCCAGAAACGCCGCCATGCTCCCACCGAAGACGATCAACCCAATTGCTTCCGTCTCCGTCGCGGAAGGCTTGGCCGGTTCCGCCGAACCCATGATGAACTGCCCCGCCGGAATCAACACCAAATCCAATTTGACGCCGCCGCCCAGATCGATGCTCTTCGTCGCCGGCATGGCCACGCGCGCCGCGTAGCTTTCGACCGTCTCTTTCCCATCCCACAACGGGAACGCGCGCGGCGCGTCGGCCGCTCCGCCCGAAAGCGCGCAGAGCATCCACGCCAGAGCGATCAAAAGCCCCCGACAAATCCCCGCGCGGAGCGGAAGCGATGGCATGGTTCACGCTCCCTTCCGCGCTGCGCGGCGACGAATGAGCAGTTCACACGCTTCGTTCTTACAACTCCAAAGGAGTTGCGCAGCAAAGCCCAGGGTTGGCGCGTACCCGCGCCTACCCTGGGACACTGAACGCGCGAGACCCCTCAACTCCGAAGGAGTTGCGTCCGAATTCACGACGATTCGCCGAAGTGGTTTAATACGCCAAGTCGCCGCGCGACCCTTGACGCAACCCGTTCCGGATTGTTGGCGCGCTGCATCATTTACCCAGGGTAGCCACGAGTACGTGGCAACCCTGGGCTTTGCTACGCAACGCCGTTGGCGTTGAATGGCCGCAAACATCAGCGCAATGGCCGTCGAAAGATGAATCTGAAAGCGCGCGCGGCGGGGAGGGGTGGGCATGCTTCGAGTTCCGTTCTTGCAACTGCGAGGGGCTGATTGCGATTTCTCGGCACGGCGCGGAACAAGTTCGGGCGCCAAATCGCCGCTCCGTGGTTGGTTTTTCCACGCCGCGGGTGTATTCTCTATATGCCTATCCGTTTAGCTGCCATCCCTTTTCATCGCCGGACATGTGGAGGGTTATAGCGTGACCACGCATCTGCGCACCGCCATTTTTCGCGTGCTTGCCGCCGCGCTGCTGGGCGTGTCCGCGTTCGCCGCGGACAATTGGACCAACGAGATGGTCCTGCCCGTGAAACAAAATCAAGAGATAGGGTTCATCCATCAAGTCAACGGAAAGGACGAGGTCATTCCGTTCACGGGTCCGTGGCCATTTAAAGTGCGCGAGGACCGCGGCGGGAAGCTGCGCCTCTTCGACGGGACGCACGAAGGTTGGGTGGACAAATCCGATTTCGTGTTGTCGCGCGACGGCGTCGAATATTTCACGCGCCGTATCGACGCCGATCCCAACGATACGTTTGCGCTGGGTATGCGCGGTGGAGCGTGGATCGAAAAGAACGAGTTGGACAAGGCCATCGCCGATTTCGACGCGGCGCTGCGCATCAAGCCGAACAGCACGACCTTCAACAACCGCGGCGTGGCTTGGCGCAACAAAAAAGATTACGACAAGGCGATCGCGGACTTCGACGAGGCGATCAAGCTCAATCCGAAGAGCGTCATTGCGATTGTCAATCGCGGCAACACGTGGAAAGACAAGAAGGATTACGACAAAGCGATTCAGGATTACGACGAAGCCGCGCGCGTGGACCCCAAATACGCGACGACTTATTATCAGCGCGGCGTGACGCAGAATTTAAAGAAGGAATACGACAACGCGATCAAAGATTTCACCGAAGACATCCGCCTCGACCCGAAGAATTCGCTGGCCTATTATGAGCGCGGCAATGCGCTGCGTTTGAAAAAAGAGTACGACGCGGCGCTCAAAGATTTCGACGAAGCGGTCAAGCTGGTTAACAATTACACAGCCGCCATTCAAACGCGCGCCCTGACTTATCGCAGCATGAAGCAATACGACAAAGCGGTCAAAGATTACGAAGCGGCGCTCAAGCTCAACCCCAAACACCTCAACGCGCTCGCCCAATTGAGCTGGCTGCTCGCGTCGTGCCCCGATGAAAAATTCCGCGACGGCAAACGCGCGGTGGAATTGGCGAATGCGGCGTATGAGGCGTCCGGCAAACAAGCGGCGTACCTCGACACGCTTGCCGTCGCCAATGCCGAAGCCGGCAATTTCGACGACGCTGTCAAAAACGAAAAGCAAGCGCTCGAAAATACAGCCTTCGAGAAGCAGTCTGGCGTTGGCGTGCGGAAACGGTTAAAGTTGTTTGAAGATAAAAAACCCTACAGAGAGTAATCAGCGATGCCCAACGTTGCGATGGTCTACCCCGAGTACCGAACGCCGACGTTTTGGAGCTTTCGCGAAGCGCTGAAGATCGTCAAGAAATCCGCGAACATGCCGCCCTACGGGCTGATCTCCATCGCCGGCATGTTGCCCGAGAATTTTCAGGTCAGCCTTTTCGACGAGAACATCCGCCCCGTCACCGACAAAGACTTGGCCAACGCCGATCTGGTCATGGCCTCGGCGATGATCGTCCAGAAAGATTCGCTGCAAGACCTGATCCACCGCTGCAACCGCCTCGGCAAACCGATCATGGTCGGCGGCCCGATTATTAATACTTGCTTCGAAGACGTGCGCGACGCCGACCACTATTACATCGGCGAGGCGGAATACGGCTTCGCCAGTTTCATCGCCGATTACCTCGCGCATTCCGCGAAGAAAGCCTACGGCCACGTCGTGGACGAAATCAAAGCCGAACGCATCCGCGCGCATTTCGGCGGCGACGTTTCGCTGATCGTCGGCGAACGCCCCGCGCTCAACACGCTGCCGCTGCCGCGCTTCGATCTGCTCGATCACGACCAATACGGTTCGATGGCCGTGCAGTTCAGCCGCGGCTGTCCGGTCGGCTGCGATTTCTGCGACATCTGGACTCAATACGGCAAACGTCCGCGCACCAAACCCGTCGCGCGGCTGATCGCCGAACTCGACGCCATCCGCAAGTGCGGATTCAGCGGCGCGCTGTTCATCGTGGACGACAATTTCATCGGGAACAAAAAAGCCGTCAAAAGCGAGCTGCTGCCCGAATTGATTCAGTGGCAAGCCGCGGCGGGCTATCCGTTCCGCTTCTTCACCGAAGCCACCATCACGCTTGCCGACGACGCCGAACTGCTTACGCTCATGCATGACGCAGGCTTCGACATGGTCTTCTGCGGCATCGAAACGCCGGATGAAGCTTCGCTGCTGCAAGCCAACAAAGCGCTGAACACCGACCGCCGCACGCACAACACGGCCGCGAAATTGCTCGCGCAAATCGAGACCGTCCAGCGCGCCGGCATCGAAGTCTCCACCGGCCTCATTCTCGGTTTCGACGGCGAGCCGGCCAACATCGACACGCTCATGGCCGACTTCATCCAGAAAGCAAAAATCCCCATGGCGATGGCCGGCCTGCTCACCGCGCTGCCCGAAACCGACCTCGAAAAACGCCTGGCGCGCGAAGGCCGCATGAGAGGCAAATCCGCCGGCAACAACACCCACGGCTTCGACATGAACTTCGAGCCCAAACGCCCCGAAGCCGACATCGTGGCCTCGTACAAGCGTCTGCTCAGCGAACTCTACGACAAGAAGCTCGCGCATTATTTCGAACGCTGCAACGGCCTGCTGGACCGCCTCGCGCGCCATCCGGCCGTGCGCCAGAAGCTGAGCTTCGGCAAGCTCGCCGCCGTGCTTCGCTCCATCGTCAAAATTGCGCCGAAAAGTTACGGCTTGAATTACCTCAAATTCCTCGCGCGGCGCTTTATCAAAAATCGCCACACCTTCGCTGAGGCCGTCGCGCTGGGCATCAAAGGCCACCACCTCGCCCACATCACGCACTGCGCCATCGAAACCCACGACGCCAGCGCCTATTGCGATCAGGTCCTCAAGCAGCTCGAGCAATATTTCGCGTCCGTCGTGGAATCTTACAACCAGGGCAAAGCGTCAGTCGTGCAGTCCTACAACGAGGGCAAAGCATCGGTTGTGGAGTCCTACAACCAGCGCAAAGCGTCCGTCGTGGAGTCTTACAACCAGGGCAAAGCATCGGTCGTCGAATCCTACCAACAGGGCAAAGCGCGCCTCGAAGAAGCCTGCGCGAAAAAAGCCGCCGCCTTCCGCGACGTCAAAAAGCGCATCCGCAAACTCAGCAAAGCCTCCCGCGAAGCCGCGCGCCTGCGCTACGACGAATTCGTCCGCGAAGTCACCGAACGCTTTGCCCCGATCGAGCAGCTCATGGCACACAGCAACACGGGCTTTTAGCTCGTGGATGTTCAATAGCATGCCGGCAAAATATCTCCGCGGCGGATAAACTGCCGGCGGGAATTTTTCTGAAATGCGCATGCGCGTTGCCGATGCGGGCCGGCTGGAAGCCGGAGCTCCGAGGGGCGCGCCCCACTTTCCACTGCGCTTTTGCCCCCTTCGTGTTAAAACGTTCTCATGGCGAAAGAGAAAACCGAAAAGAAAAAGAAAATAACTCTCAGCGCCGCGTGGCGCGAAACGCGCGAATTGATGGCGGCACACAAAGGCCGCCTCGCGCTGGGCATGGCCGTGATGATCGTCAACCGCATCTCCGGCCTGGTCCTCCCCACGCTCTCAAAATTTTTGATCGACGACGTGATCGACAAGCACCGCAGCGACTTGCTTTGGACGCTCGCGCTGATCGGCGGCGGCGCGACGGTCGTTCAAGCCATCAGCTCGTTTTCGCTCTCCCAAATCCTCGGCATCGCCGCGCAGCGGGCGATCAACGACCTGCGCAATGTCGTGCAAGCGCACGTCACGCGGCTGCCCGTGCGCTATTTCGATTCGACGACTTCGGGCGCGCTTGTGTCGCGCATCATGAGCGACGCGGAAGGCGTGCGAAATCTGATCGGCACCGGCATCGTCCAGCTCATAGGCGGAATCGTCACTGCCGCATTCGGATTGGCCGTGCTCTTCTTTTTGAATTGGTCGCTGACATTAATGATCGTTGTCATCCTTGCTGTGTTCGGCATCTGCATGTCGAGGGCCTTCATGTTTCTGCGTCCGCTCTTTCGTGAGCGCAGCAAGATCAACGCGGAAGTCACCGGCCGCTTGACTGAAACGCTCGGCGGCATCCGCAATGTGAAAGCTTATGTCGCGGAAGAGCGCGAGCAGCGCGTCTTCGGCGAAGGCACCGACCGGATTTTTCAAAACGTGAAGCGCACGATGACCGGCATCTCTGCGAACATGGCCGTGACCACCGTGATCGTCGGCGCGATCGGCATGTTGATGATTGTCGTCGGCGGGCGCGCGATTCTGGCGGACACGATGACCAAAGGCGATTTCGTGATGTACCTCGTCTACGTCGGCCTCGTCACCGCGCCGATTGTGCAAATCGCTTCGATCGGCACGCAGATCAGCGAAGCCTTCGCCGGCCTCGACCGCATCCGCGAACTGCGCCGCATGGACGCTGAAGACGCCGGCGACGCGCAGCGCAAGGCGTGCCCCGATTCGCGCGGCGACGTGCGTTTCGACGACGTCGTTTTCGAATACAATCCGGGCCGGCCGGTGCTGAAAAATATTTCGCTGCACGCGCCCGCCGGCTCGACGACCGCGCTCGTCGGCAGCAGCGGTTCGGGCAAGAGCACGCTCGTCAGTTTGGTGATGGCATTCAATCGGCCGCTGTCCGGCGTCGTTTCGGTGGACGGCCAGAATCTCGCCGATCTGCGCCTGCGCGATTACCGCTCGCACCTCGGCGTCGTCTTGCAGGATAATTTTCTTTTCGACGGCAGCATCGCCGAAAACATTCGCTTTTCGCGGCCCGACGCGTCGATGGACGAAGTGCGCGCGGCGGGAACGCTGGCGCACTGCGAGGAATTCATCAGCGGATTCGAAAAGGGTTACGACACCATCGTCGGCGAACGCGGCGTCAAGCTTTCCGGCGGCCAGCGCCAGCGCGTGGCGATCGCGCGCGCGTTGCTCGCGCAGCCGCGTATTTTGATTCTGGACGAAGCCACGTCGAGCCTCGACAGCGAAAGCGAAGCGATGATCCAGGACGGGCTCAAGGCGCTGCGCCGCGGACGAACCACCTTCGTCATCGCCCATCGCCTCTCGACGATCCGCTCAGCCGATCAAATCCTGGTCCTCGAAGCCGGCGAAATTGTCGAGCGCGGCACCCACGACGAACTCCTCGCCCGCGGCGGACGGTACCGCACGCTGTACGATAAGCAGTATCGCTTCGAACACGAGCGCTTCGTGAATCGCGGCGAGGAGCACAAGGGATTGGAACGGCCGGAGATTGTGTCGGTAGGTTGAGTTTGTCCCGCCTGCGTCCCGCCGGCCAAAATCGGGCCGGCGGGACGCCGGCGGTACAAAAATCACAACCCCAACTTCTCCCGCGCATACGCCATACTTTTCACAATCTGCTCCTCCTCGAATGCCAACTGTTCTTCCATCGGCAATTTCGACGGCCGCGGCAGCGCCGCCGTCTTGCGCTTCCGCACCATCGCCAGCGTATCCGCCAACTGAGTGGCGGGCAGCTCGGCGAACGTCGCCCAATATTTGTGCGTGAACACTGGCACTTTCAACGGATCGCGCGCCGGCATTTCCAAATTGAATTGAGCGCTCGGATTCAAACGCCGGCACGTGTCCACGATCTTCTTTAAATCGAGGAACCCCGTTCCCAATATCACTTCCGAAAGCAAAAATCCGTCTTCGTATTCGTCCACGGCCATGTCTTTCAAATGCAGCGTGAAGGTGTACGGCGCGAGAAGCTCGGTGGTCTTTTCCGCATCTTCGAGCAGCGCGATGTTGTTTCCGGTGTCGAAATTCACACCAATCCATTCGCTGCCGATGCGCTTGATGTAATCGACCAATTCTTCCGACCGCAAATCCTTGTGATTCTCGATCGCGAGTTTGATTTTTTGTTTCGCGGCAACCGGCGCGGCCAGTTGCAACGCGGCCCACGAATCGTCTTTGAATTTGTTGAACTGCTCCGCCGATACAAAAAACTCATAGCGCCGCGCGCCCGTGAAAACGGTGCGGATCACGCTCGCGCCGGCTTCTTTCGCGATTTCGATCTGCTTGTTGAAATTCTCCACCGCCGCTTCGTTCTTCGGCAACCCGATCTGCCCTTCGATGTACATCTCCATTTTCTCGCGGCGCTCGCGCAGCTTCTTCGCGAATTCAGTCTGCCATCCGCCGACGCCGATCTGCAAACCGCCGAGGCCGATGTCGTGGAGGTGTTCGAGCATCTCCAGCGCGTTGGCGAAGCGCGGGAACTTTGCGCTCTTGTTTTCCTTGCGCTGGCGGACGATGTAGGAGAAATCGGCCAAGCCCATGCGCGTTTTTTCGCCGTCGGCAAACGCGCGCGAACCGCCTGCGAGGATTGATGCGCTCGCCGCCGCCATTCCGCCGAGCATTGCGCGGCGGGAAAGATTGTTTGTGGTCTTCATGATTCGACTCCTTTATGACGACGTGCGGCTTTTCTCCGTGCTGGTGTCCATGTCCAACAGCGCCTGTACTGAATACGCCTTGATCCGCCGGCCTTCAGCGCGTTCGAAGCGGTCGATTTCATCCAGCGCGCTTTTTGTAAAATCGAAGGCCACGAAATAACCAAGCTTCCGATCCGCGCGCCGCATCGCAGTTTCGAAGGCATCGATATCGGGACGGCCGGCCTGATCCTTCTGTTTGACCTGAATCGGATACCACTCGTCGAAAATTTCAAGCTCGCCGGTTTCCGCACCGCGCTTTTTAGGCATGGACGATACGGGATAAATGCGTCCGTCGATTCCAAAATCACCAACTTGCACTTTGTTCGCTACACCGCCTAATTCATTCACGGCCCAATTTTCGAATTCAAACGCCGGAATCGCACGCAACCGTTCGATGCTCCAGGGCAAATTACGCACCACAAATCCACGGCCTCGCCGCCAGTCCTTTTCGTCTTCGGGGAGATAACACACGTCGCGAAGGCGCTTCGCCATCACGCGGCACGCGGTCGGTGAAATATCGATCCCGATCCATTGGCGCTTCAAATTCTGTGCGGCGACCAGCGCGGTGCCGCATCCGCAGAACGCATCGAGAACGATGTCGTTTTTTGTGGAACTGGCTTTGACAATGCGTTCCAGCAGCGCAAGGGGCTTTTGCGTAGGATATCCCAGGCGTTCGGCGGCTTGCGAGTTCAGCGGCGGAATGTCGGTCCAGACCGAATCGATCGGCAACCCCTCTTGTTCGTCCAGATATCTTTTAAATCGTGGTACAGCCCCAGGCTTCGTTTGAATGACCATTCCCTTTTTATAAGCTTCGATCATCCTTTCCTTCGTCCATCTCCATACCCGTTTAATACCGAGAAACTCATACGTAAGATTGGGTCTATTTGAACTGGGGTTAATCAAATTGTCCAACTGGTAATGTCGCCCTTTCGAATCGACATGTGAGTATTTGCTCTGCGTCTTTTGACTTAGATTCTCCATATCGTACGGGATGTATGGTCTGTTAAAGGTCATGGCCGATAGGTTCCCATTTCCGTAATAAAAAATTGTATCATGGTTATTTGGGAATCCATTGTAAGAGAGTCCCTTGGACATGTTGCGGCGCCAAATTATCTCAGTTTGAAAATTATTCTCGCCAAAAACCCCATCCAGCATCACTTTCACATAATGCGATGCATGCCAGTCGCAATGGTAATAAAATGACCCGCTTCGCTTCAGCACACGCTCAAGTTGCACGCAGCGCGGACGCATGTATTGGATGTACGCTTGCGTGCTGGCGTGGCGATCCGCAAAGGCCCGCTTTTCCCTCGTCTCGCCCCAGAAGACTTCGTAATTGCGATTGCTGTTAAACGGCGGGTCAATGTAAATCAAATCGACGCAGCGGTCGGGAAGGCTCTTAAGCCGTTCCAAATTGTCGCCGCAATAGATGACGCGCGTATCAACTAGCGCCGAAGGGCGAACCCGCATTTCCGCCACCGGTCCCATTGATCTCGCAGATTCCTGATCGTCGTCCATTCAATGCCCTCGCGCGGTTTGATGATCGCAGTTTATCGGCGTGAATCGCATGGAGCTATCGACTTTTTGGTCACTTTCCGGCCGTGACTTTTACGTTCGAAATCACCGCCGTCTCCGCTGCTGACGGATCGTGCGCGCTGACTGCAAGGCCGATGTAGACGGGATCCTTCAGTTCAATTTCAATCGGCGTCACGGTCTCGGTCTTGCCGCCTTTGGGCGTTACGTAAACCGTGTTTGTCGTTCCGTGCCGTTCGATGCGCACGGTCGCCGGCGCTTTGACGTGCGACTTCAATTCGTATGTGTCGTCGCCTTTCGCTTTGCGGTATTGCAGCGCGATGGTTCCGTCGCCGTGCTGCACGACATCGACGTAGGCGGAATCGGCGTCCAAATCCTGGCGGATCATCAGGCCGGCTTTGCGGTGCGGGTTTTTGCCTTCGCCGACAAATTCGATCTCCGCGGACATCACGATATCGCCGGATGCTTTTTTGAAGGCGAAATGAAAATCGTCTTGCTTGAACCAGATGTTCGCGCCGCCGCTTTTGATGGTGTACTTTCCCGCCGCGCGGTCAATCGCGGACGTTCCGGGCGGATCGACTTTTCCGATGTCGCGTTCCGCGTCGAATTCGCCGAGGCGCGGAGGCATGGACGGAGGCACCATTGTGTTCAGCTTGGGATCCGGCGTATTTTTCGGCGCGGGCGTGGGCTGATCGGCTGATGCGGCAGCAGCGCTGGCACATTCGTCGCAGCAGCATTCATTTCGATTGCAGCCCACGCTGGCGAACACAAAACAAATGCTGAGAATAACCGCGGCAAATAAACGGCACATGAGATGGACTCCTTATTAATGGTGAGCTTCGCTGATCGTGAATACACCGGCCATTGTGGTGCAGGCTTCCAGCCTGCACCACAATTACTTCTTCTGCTGCAGCCAGACGTCCACGCGCGGGGCCTGCCAGTTGTAGGGCTTGTCGAGAATGTCCAGCAAGCCGTCGCCGTTGAGGTCGGCGATTTTGGCTTCGTGGAAACCCATGCCGGTTGTGAATTCGGTTT
>DATGGK010000180.1:0-24499 GCA_035308565.1 Planctomycetota bacterium
GCCGGCGGCGCGGGCCATTACCTCGTCGTGCCAGCGGGCCAGGAAAATCTGCCGATTTCCGTGAGCAAACGGCAAGTCAAACCGGTGAAAGCGATGACGTATATGCCGGTCGGCCCCGCGCAATTCAGTGCGGCGGTGCAGCCGCTGCTGATGCAGCGCGCGAAGGAAGGCTTGCGCGGCACGTTTGTCGATCAGGAACAAATCTTCGATTACTACAACTACGGCCGCTACGGTCCGACCGGCATTCAAAACGCCGTGCGCGCCGTGCGACCGCAGTACGTGTTGCTCTTGGGCCGCACAACTTACGATTACCGCAACTACAGCGGCTTGGGAGTCGATCCGCTCTGTCCGACGTTCCTCGTCTCGACCACTTTTTGGGCGCAAGCGACGAGCGACTCGATGTTCGGAGATTTGGGCCGCGGCTATCCTGAAGTTGCAGTCGGCCGTTTGCCGGTGAACGATGCCGGCGAATTGAGCAATGCCGTGAAGCACGTGCTCAGCAACACCGGACTTTCGACGGGCTACCGCGTGCATGCCGCCGCTGACCGCGCCGATCCTGACGCGGGCGATTTCCCGGCGGAAGCCGACGCCATCGCGCAAGCTCATCCGGACCTTGCGTGGCAGCCGAATTATCTCGGCGTGACGTACCAGACTTCGCCGGAAGTAACGGCTGCGCTGACAAACGCGGCAAATGGCGGAGCGGATCTGCTGATGTACATCGGGCATGGAAATGCAGTGCGCCTGGGCAAGGACGATCCGCGCATTCTGGAGACCGACAGTACCGCGGACACGGTGAAGAACCTAACCGGAAACGCCGTATTCCTGCAATCGACGTGTACCGCGAACTGGATGGCGAAGAACGAAGCAGGTTACCAGAGCATCGCGATCCAGGCGTTAACGCAACCGCAAGGCGGCATCAGCGCCAGCATCGCGTCGTCAACCTATATGAATTCGCAGAACGCGACGGAATTCATGAGCCAGTTGCTGACGAACGCCGGCACGACGCAGCGCTGGGGCAACGCGCTGTTGAAGACGCAGCAATGGGCGTACGCGAAAGGCAGCGGGTTCTACACGGACCTGAGCAACACCGAGCAGATCTTCGGCGATCCGGCGATGCCGATCTTGTCGAAGGCCGCCGCCGCAGTCACGCCTGGAACATCGACCACGACCGGCGGAACGAAGACCGTTCCGTCGGGCACAACCACCACGACGGGAACCAGCGGTTCGACGACGGCGGGCAGTTCCATCGGAAGCGGTTCGACGACGCCGAGTTCCAGCGTGGCACCGGGACAATTCTAGCATCCGCATAAAACGCGGCGCGGCTTCTGTGGCGGCGTTGCATCGAACAATCAGATGAGTTAGCAGACCGAAATAAGAACCGCAACGGAAAAATGGAGCAACGACCATGAGCGCCAAGTGGAAACGATCGGACGGATTGGTTTGGGAAGAACTTGGAGATGAGACGCTGGTGGTCGATCCGCGCTCAGGCGCGCGTTGGTCGCTCAATGCGCTCGCGTCTGCGGTGTGGAAACTCTGCGACGGCTTGCGAAGCGCGGATGAACTTGCCGCCGTGCTGGCAAAGCTCAGCGGCCGCAGTCTGCGAGCATTGCGCGAGGAGCTAATGGCGTTGTGCTCAGGCCTTGCCGGCGCCGGCCTGCTGAGTGCCGAAAGCGGAACGACAATGCTTGCGCGCAACATAGAATACAATTTGTTGCCGATGTTCCGGCCGCTGGGCTTGGCCAGCGGCCCGCGCCGTCGGCCGTCACCGCGTGGGAACAGCGGGCCAGGATGATGAATGGCAGTGCTGCCTGGAGCGGTTCTCTCATTTGCTTACGATCGGTCCGCGACTTTCGCGTTGCTCGATGGCGCCGGTTTGTAACGGATTCCGATGCCGACGGGTTCGTGGAAAATCCACCAACAATCTCTCGCGATGAGGATCAACAAGTCGCGTATCGCTTGTCTCGCCGCCTCGATGCGCATCAGGCTGGTTGCGAATTCGGGCGTGATGGTGAACCGGGGTTCAAACGGCATAAGCCGTTGTTGTGCCGTTAAATCAAGCGGGATATCTCACGAACGGATCACGCAGCCGTTCACTTCTCGCGCTTCAACTTCAACCACGCCACAATCTTTTCCTCGATTTGATCGCGGACGCGCCGAAATTCGTCGAGGCGTTCGCTGCGGGCGCCTTCGGCTGCGGCCGGATCGTCGAACGGCCAGAACAGCCGCTCGAAAATCCCCGGCCACACGACCGGGCATTTTTTATCGGCGCCGCCGCAGACGATGATCAGCGTGTGCACCGGCAGATGGCCGAGATACTCCGTCAGGTTCTTCGAGCGGTGGCAGCTCATGTCGATGCCGCGTTCGGCCATGACTTCGACGGTCAGCGGGTTGATGCCCTTGGGGTCGGTGCCTGCGCTGTAGGCGTTGAACAAATCGCTGCCGTGCTTTCGGAAAAAGGCCTCGGCGATCTGGCTGCGCGCGGAATTCCCGGTGCACAGCACCAGCAAGTTTGGCTTTCCCATGAATGGCTCCTCGCCTTAAATACGCCTATCCATATATATGGAAAGACAAATGCAATGCAATTGAAAAAAAGTCACGCGCAGCGGTTCGCCTTGGCCCTCAGCTTTCGCGATTTGCGCCGGTCCGCGTTCAGACGCTTGTCGAGCCGGGCGCAGGAACGGAGCGCACTGAGGAGATTTCGATGCAGCGGGCTTGCCTTTCGACGCAGTGAATAATGAATCCACAGCCCTTCTTTGCGAGGCAAGACCAGTCCGGCCTTGCGCAGATACGCCAGGTGGCGCGACACCTTCGGCTGCGACGCGCCGAGCGCACCGGCGATGTCGCACACGCACATTTCCCCGTCGCAGAGCATATAGAGAATGCGCAGGCGCGTGGCGTCTGAAAATGCTTTGAAAATGGCCGGCGCGGAGCAACCTGGCTTGTCCTTCCGCAAATATCAATCTCCAAAGCGGGATTAACGGCGTGCTCAACCGATGAAATGATTTCGTTAATTCGGCTTCTTCTTCGGATCCTTCGGCGGCGGCGTGTCTTTGACGCCCGCGGCGGCGTTGAGTTCCTTCTCGGTCCACGGCCCGTCGTGGCTCTTTTCTTTCGCGCGGATTTCGGCGACCGTCGCCGGCATGACTTGCGGCGCGAAATTATCCCATTCGCGGCGGATGTACGTGAGCACGTCGGCGACTTGCTGATCGGTGAGCGTGCCGCCCATTGCCGGCATTTCAAGCTCGCCGTTCTTGTTGAAGATTTCGCCGGTAAAAAGCGTTTTCGGGCCGGCCATGCCTTGCAGAATCATGCGAATCGTGCGCTGCTCCGTGCCTTGCGCCCAATCGGAACCGGCCAGCGGCGGTGCTTTGCCGACGATGCCCCAGCCTTGCGGGTGATGGCATTCGGCGCAGAGTTTGTAGACTTCCTGCCCGCGTTCGAAGCTGGCCAGATGCTCGCCTTGCGGCGGCGGCGGTTCTGGCGGCAGGCCCGCGCGATTGGGCCATTTGACCAGGTCGTCGAGCTTCTTCGCCGCCGTCGCGACAGCCTTGTCGGATGAACGCAGCAGCGCGCTCAGCGCCGCGGATTCAGCGGGCAGTTTCACGCGCACACCGTTCTTGGGGCCGTTTTCAACCATGCCGACGAGCGCTTTGTCCTGCTTCCAGGATTCCTTTTGAGCGCCGGCGAGGTCGATGAGTTTCGCGACGCGTTCGCCGATGCGCCGTTTCATCACGCATCCAGCGAGCACTTGAACGAACTTTTCCTTTCCGGCGGACGCCGTGGCCCAAGACGGATTGGCGAATACTTTTTCGAGGAATTCGAGTTCGCGCCCGCCCATGCCGGAGATGGCCGCGCCGCGCACGGCAGCGTTGTCGATGTGATCCTTCAAGATGTCGTCCACGATCTGCACAGCGATCGGATCGTCCACTTCGCCCATGGTGAAAATCAACTGCAAGCGCACGCCTTCGTCGGTGTTCTTGGCGGCAAGCGCTTTGATTTCCGCGAGCACGTCCTGCGGCGGCTTGAACGGCTTGGGTTGCGTCTGTCCCGGCTCCATCGGCGGCGGTTTCAAAATCGTTTCGGCGACGCGCAGCGCGTGAGCTTGCAGTTTCGGGCGCGGATCTTTCAGCGCGGCGATGACCGTCGGCGTATCGAGCGCGTTCATGCCTTCGAGCGTCCAGAGCGCGTGCAAGCGGCCGAAAGAACCTTCCGGTTCGGGCGACGAGGCAATCTTGCGCAGTTCCGGCACGATCGATTCGTCGTTGTGTTCGATCAGCAGCCGTTGCGCCGTGTCGCGCCACCAGCCGTTGGGATGCGAAAGATGTTTGACCAATTCCGCCGGTGTTTCCGTGGACATGTGCGGCTTGGGGTCAGGCTTCTTTCCGTCGGCCACGACGCGGTAAATGCGGCCCAGGCCGTTGTATTTGTCGAGTCCCCGCGCGATGGATTGATTCTTGAGGAACGTGGTCAAATAAATCTGATGCTGGATGATTCCGCGGTACATGTCCACAATGTAGAGCGCGCCGTCCGGTCCCGTGTACAGATTGACCGGGCGGAAGCGTTCGTCGGTGGACGTCACAAACTCGTCTTTGTCGTACGCGGGTTTGCCGGCGAGTGTGATGCCGGATTCCGAAATCAGTTCGCGCTTCACAAGGTTGCCGGCGGGTTCGCAGATAAAGACGTTTGTTTTGTATTCGGGCGGGAATTGATCGCCGCGGTACACGCACGGCGCGCACGTGGCCGTGACTTTGTCGAGGCGCCCGTCGGGACGCAGCGCATTGGCTTGATAGCCGCGGTTGACGCCGGGGTTGGCGCGGCTGGAGTAGACGCGCTGATCTTTGACAATTTCGACGTTGATGCCCAGCGCGTTCATGTCGTTCTTATTCGCGAGGGAATACGCGGAATTGCGGAAGATGTAATGCGGCGGAACGAAATCGGCGAAGAGCAGATTCGAATTGGAATTGAAATAGATGCGTCCCCAATCGTCCTGCGTAATACCCCATTGCCCGGCTTGCGGAAAATCGTCGCTGACGAGGTGGTTGTTGCGCCAGCGAAAGCGCGCGTTGGAATTGGCGTTGTAAATCCAATTGTCAATGCCCTGCATCAAGCCGTTGGCCGTGTGTTCGGGAATGGCTTGCGTGGCGTAAGTGATTTTGGGAATCGTGCCACGTACATCGGCCACGCCGGTGCCGCCGCGGTCCTTGCAGAAGAGCAGATGCGGCGGTTCGGCGACCAGCACGCCGCCGTTGGAAAGATTGATCGCGCGCGGCAAACGCAGCTTGTCGAGGAAAACCGTGCGCTTGTCCATCTTGCCGGTGCCCTTCGTGTCTTCCAGCAGCGCGATGGTGCAGATGGCTTGGTCTTCGCCTTTGCCTTCAGGGTTGGGCATGTACGCTTCGTATTCGACGACGTAAATGCGGCCGTCGGGATCGAACGCCAGCGCAATCGGGTCGTGCACCAGCGGATCGGCGGCGACGAGTTCAATGTGAAAGCCGGACTGCAGCTTGAAAGTCTTGAGCGCCTCCTCCGGCGAGAGGGGCGGGGCGGGGGGGAGCTTTTTTATCCAATCCGGCGTGTTCTGGACTTCGCCGGCGTGGTCGCCTCCAGCGAAGGCGGAGGCGGATAAAAAGAGAGCGGGGACGAGGGATAGTGCGGCGATGCAGCGAAGAGTCTTCACGATGCGCGGATTCCTGAAAGTATGGAGTAATTTAAACCGCATTTTCGTGAAAAACGCAAGAATCTCGGAACTCAGCGCGACAAGACGCGCTTGAATTCATCCAGCGATTCGCATTTCACGGCATTACGGAAGATGGATTTCAAAACGATGGGATCGTCGATGGATCGCACCGCTTTGCCCATCGCCAGCGGTACCCGCCCAAACCGCGCGCGCAGCAACTCCACGATATTCGCGCGATTGGTTTGGAGGATGCCCTTATTCAAGCCTTCTTTCAGGCCTTCTTTAAGGCCTTCTCGCATGCCCTCTCTCAGGCCCTTCTCACGCGCCTTGCGTTCGATTAAGAGTATGAAACTCATGTCGCTATCCTCTTCGATTCTGCTTTAGCGTTACCACGGTCGTGGTCCAGGCTCCCTCCATGTTTCGAAAGCCTGAATAATTCGATCCCGAACATCATTCACGAGATTGTTTGTTTTTTCGAGCGCTTCAACGTTATTCTTGTCCCAATAGAAGTGCATGTAAATCCCCGGACAAACGTTCATAAGTGTTCGCATTTGAATGAACTTTTCGTCGTATTCGAGCATTTGCGGCGCGGGGAGCCAATTGGGAAGAGTCCCCGATATCAGCGGATAGTCATTCTTTTTTTTGCGGTGTTGTGCAATCAACGGCGTGTTCAGTTGCCAAAACGCAAGATAATCCCTCAAACGATTCGTTTTCCATTCATTTACAGTGGCGCGGCCAAATGCATCGGACAAATGGAAATTGCTTTGAACCTCCCATCCGATTTCATCGAGGCCCGATAGCCTTCCTATATCCACTCCCGCGTAAAATTGGCGCGCTTGGCTTACCGTATGGCCCGGCCAAAATCTAACATAAAGACCTTCTGGCTCATTTTCGTCCGGGTCCGCGATGGTGGCGTAAACTTGGTCGGCCGCTTCCTCGCCAAAAGACATGCATTTACGCCCATTCTTTTCCGCGAATCGCGAAGGGCCAACTCTTTTCATCAATGCGATGCACCATTGCTCGTCGAATGTAGCCATTGTCCATTCTCCGTGAACTGCGTTCGGTGTTACTCAAAATTCACATACTGAATCGAATTCCTAGCGCCTGTCGAAAACAAATGCGCGACGCTACGATTGAGGTATCGGTCACGGATTCTGTTTCGAGCGATAACGCCCACAAATTCCCACCGATTCGTCCAATCCGCACGCCGACCGTCCCGGTGCGTACAAAACGTTTGTCCTCCTTGATGCCAACCGGTAATTTCATAAACTTCCCTAATAATCCCTTCGTACACCGCAAATGCGAGTTGAATTTTTTCGCGCCGCCAATCCGCTATCTTCCAACAGCGTCGCGTCGCGTCGTAGAGTTCAACGTCGGTCATTCCACGCACGTAAAATTGTCTGATCCTGATCAGAATCGACGGTTCAATAATCCTTGCTTTCTCAGTGACAAGAGACGCTATGACGTCCTCGATTGGCGTTCGCAGGCCCTTAGAGCCATGCCCGCGTATAAGATTTCCAAGCTTGTCGATCCCGAAAAGCTCAATGGCGGCAGCCTCAATTTTATGCGCCGCCTTTGCGCTTGACAGGTTCTTCGCTAATATTTCGATTCTCGGCTCTTTTTCGAGATTCCTAATCGCCTTGATCATCCTTCGGACCTTTTTGTTTCCCGCATCCAAATGAACCAATGCGCGCGATCCCTTTCCTTTGCCAATATAAAATACTGAGTTGTCAATCGGGTTCACGTAAACGTAAACGTAATGCCCAAGCTTATAGGCAACTTGCCTAACCGCAGTCTCAGAAAGTCGCATAAAAGCTCGTTTCGTGAATGGCCGTGTTTGTTAGCGCAATCGAATTGTGCCTTTTTAACAATACTGAAACGAAATAACAAATGTTTCCTCACTTCTCCACCTCCAACCTCAAATAATCATACTCCACGCCATTCATCGCGTTCCCGCCCGCGATCGTCAGTGTCAGCGTGTTCGTTCCCGCTTTCATCAGTCCTGCGTCGAAGCTCACGTCCCGCTCCTGCCAAAGCCCGCGGATGCCATCGCGGTTGATTGTGGCGGTGTAGGGGAGGGGACCGGTCGAACCGGCGGGTTTGTCGTTGACGGCGACTTGAATTCCGCCGCGCGCGCTGGAGGCGGCGATGGCCAGGCGCAGCGTCGCTTTGCCGTGCGGCGCGTCGGGCAGATCGAACGTCACTGTCCACGTCGTGCCGGCGGGCTTGTCCGCGCGCGGGCATTGACAGTAGTTCCAATCTTTGTGGAAGTCGCTTTTCCCGATGACGAAATTCACGTCGTTCGGAAAATCCTTCGGATAGTCGTTGTACAAGCCCCATTGCCAATAATGGTCGCCGTGAAGGAACTCCTCGGCGCTGCGATTGGGAATGCCGATCTCCCAAAGTTGCGTGCCGAAGCGCACAGGTTTCCATTCGAGCGTTCCGAGATCAATCTTGTCGCCCGCTTTGACGGCAATGTTCGTCTTCACGAACTCGCCCAGTACGCCGTCGGCAATCGCGCGCAGCGTGTACGTGCCCGCGCGCACATTTGGAATCGTGAAGCGCCCTTGCTCGTCGGCGCGCGTCCAGAATTCGTAATGCTTGGCGTCCTGCTGCCAATCGACGCTTCGCGCGCGACCCCTCACCCCCGGCCCCTCTCCCCCAAGGGGAGAGGGGGGAACTGCCGGCCCCTCGCCGCCACGGGTAGACGGGGGAACTGCGCGCGGCGTGTAATCGGGCCACGCAAGGCCGACGAGGACGTTCGACATCTTCGCAGTCGGAGCCTGCGCATCGTTGAGGGTCAATTGCCCCGCGACCGTCGCGCGCTCCGCTTTGTGCGGATAATCGACGCCGCTCACCCATTCATACGGCCACGCGTCGGCTTCTTTCTTCGCCTGACTCAGCGCATCCTTCCACGTCTCATCCGGGGTCGGCGCGGCGTTGCAATAAATCATGAACGGACCGACGACTTTCGTCCACGCTTCGCCTTGCGCGATCTCGCAACTGCTGCCGCCGTAGTGGCTGCCGCGCCAGTAATTCAACAGCGTCGGCGCGGCGCCGGCGTTGTTGTCGAGATGGCCGGTGAGTTCAACTTTCGTCGCGCCGCCGCTGAGGTATTCGATGGTCGGATTAATAAACCAGAGGCCGATTTTCTTCTGCGTGCTCGACCAGCCGAACGCGGGAATGTCGAATTGAATCGCGGAATAATCGTATTTGTGCTCGACCTGTCCCTTGTAAATTCCGGTATTCAGCCGCCGCGCCTCCTTCATATTAAGCTGCGTGCCTTTGTCCCAATCTTCAGGCGTCGGCATCTGCTTGTTGCGTTTGGCGTCAATGGTCATCCAATCAAAAACCTGCCCATTGAGTTTCACCGCAAAACGCGCTTCGCCGATGGACGTCGCGGGATAATCGGCTTTGTGATCGAAGATGCAATACGTGTACAGCCCCGCCGCGCCGCGGCTGAGCGCGTAGCGAATTTCGATATCGGCGACGACGCTTCCGCCTGGCCCGTTGCCGAGCGGCGCGCCTTGCGAGAAGCCTTTCACCGACACTTCGCCGCGCTCGCCGCCGTTATTCTTCGGATCAATGGTGATGCTGTCCACCGTCTTCGCGGCAGCGGCGGAGTGCGACCAATAACCGCCGGGATGGCCGGAGCCGTTGCCGAGCGTCTCGGCGTCGTTGTATTTAAAGGAGAGCAGATCGCCGGAGCGGCGCGAAATGCGCGCGGAGATGGTGCCGTTGGAGAGCGTGAAGGCGGCGGCGTCCTGCACGACGGTGACGGGCGGCGCATCGGCGCCGAAACAAGTCCCCGTCCCGATAAGCGCGATTAGCAGAAACACGACGGCCCGAATCGTTTTCATGGCAAATTCTCCGCAACCAAACGATGCTTTCGGGGTTACATTAGTGAGAAACGCAAAGCCGCGCAATGCAGGATTTTTTGCTCGCTCTTCCGGCGGCGCTGGTTATTCTTATTGCCTACGAAGGAACTTCCGATGCGACCCATACACATTCAACAGCAGCGTCGCCCTCCCGCGATTTCGTGGGTCTTGGCGGGCATGATCGGCGTGGCCGGCGCGGGTTTGTTCGCTTATGGCATGTACATGAAATTCGTAAAGCCGCCGCCGACAGTTGAGAATACGTCCGACAAGGGCACCGATCAGATTGAAAAGGACATCGAGTCATCGCAGAAGGAACTTGCGGCCTTACGCGAGAAGGGCAAGCCTGCGGTCGGCGAATATGAAAAGCTGGTGGCCGACAACAAACAACTGGCCACGACCAACGAGACGCGCACTAAGAAGGTGCGCGACATGGAATCGCACAACCGCGATCAGCTCGACGCCGCTCAGAAGAAGATCGAAGCGATCAAGAACAACGAAAAACAGGACGAGACCACCCCCGATAAAACCGCGGCTCCAAAAGAAGATGACGACAAGGCGCTGGCAAAATTCCAGGCGGAATTGCCGAAACTGCACAGCGCCATTGTCACGGTGAATGCCACCGGCGGGCCGGTGGGGACGGGTTTTGTGTTCAAAGGCAGCGACGGCCCGGTGATCGTGACGACGACCGGCATCGCCGCGGAAGGCGCGGAGATGACCGTCAAACTTCGGAGCGGCGACGACAAGAAGGCAAAGACTGTAAGCCTCAAAGCGCGCGTGCTGCTGGCCGACAAGGACAGCGGGCTGTCGTTCCTGGCACTGGAGAAAGATTCAGACATCAAAGATTTCAGCTTCGACGCCAGTTCCGTGCGCGGGGCGCAGCCCGGCGAGAAGATTTTTGCAATCGGCACGCAAGTCGTCAACGGCGAAGCGCTCGACTGCTGTCTGCTCGACGGCACCGTCAGCGCGACGAACCGCAAGTTTCACAGCAAAACCATGCTGCAAGTGGCATTGCCGGTAAACAAAGGTGCGTTGGGCACGCCGCTGATCACCCCCGATCTCAAATTGATCGGGATTCTCTACGCGCCCGTCGAGGATTTGGAACGGACGTCCGTTGCGGTTTCGGCGAAAGATATGTTGAAAGTGTTGGAAAAGGTACCGAAAAAATAGGGGTCAGGGGTCAGGGGTCAGGAATCAGGTTTTGGCGACAAGGTCGTATTTATGGCTCATGTAAAATGCAAATGCGGCGCTGACCTTGAAATTGCGGACGGCGCGTCGGAAGTGACTTGCCCGTCCTGCAATCACACCTACCGCGTGCGAGTCGCAACGGGTCAGATGCCCGTAGCGCCGATTGTGGTCCAAGCGCCCGCGGCGATGCCGCCGCCGTTGCCGCAACGCCCTCCCGTCGCCACTGCACCGCGCCCTTCGGGCGCCGTTCCGGCGCGTCCCACGACCGCAATTCCACCGCGCGCGCCCAGCGGCGCAACGCCGCGTCCGGTGCAAGCGCAGGCACGTCCAATTGCGCCCGCGCGTCCGCCGACGAAACCCGTTCCGATTCAGCCCGCATCGCCGCCCAGCGCGGTGGTCTGCACCGTCTCCGGTTCCGTGTCGTGGGTTCAATCGCCAGCGACGGTGATCGATCAATCGTCGGTCGCGGGACTGCCGCCGGCTGTCGAAGCCGCGCCAGCCGTTGAAGATGACGCTGTGCCAATGCCTTTTACACCACCGGAAGTTCAGGCGGGAGCTGAGGCAGCTGAAGCTGCTCCGGCGGAAAGTGAAGTCGCGGAAGGTGCGGTTGACGCACAGGCCGCTGACGACGAGATCGTTGTGCCTGCTGAAACGGGCGCGGAGCAAGCCGATGCGGCAGCGACAGCCGGCCGGCTGGAAGCCGGCGCTCAACGCGTGCGATCCGCGGTAGTGCGTGGAGTGCGCGGGCCAGTGCGGCGTGCCGCCGGTGCGCCTGTCGCTGCGGACGGCGCGGAAGCAACAGGCGTGAAAGCGCCCTCCAAACCATCGCGCGCGCGTGTCTACGTCATGATCGCCGGCGCCGTGCTGGGACTGGCGGGGTTGGTGCTGGTCGCGATTGCGCCATCGACGACCTCGAATAATTCGGGACTGCTCACGAGCAAGAAGAAAGAACTACGCGACAAGCTCAAGCAGGCTCAGGACGCCGTCACCGCGGAAAGCCTCGCGCAGACAGACCTCAAGAAGAAGATGACCGACGAGCAGAAGAAGACCAGCGATTTAAAATACGAAAGCGAAATGATCGATCACCGCTTCGCCGCGGCCAGTTCCAATTCCGCGTTGAGCGCGATCAAACGCGCGCAGGACGACGCCGAAGACGAGCGCGCGATTCGCGAAGGACGCGACGTCGGGAACGCCATGACGCGCTTGATGGCCGCCGTCGAAAAAAGCGTCGTGGTCATTCACACCGACAAGGGACTGGGCTCGGGTTTCATCGTTGAACCGGGCGGCACGGTCGTGACCAACTATCACGTGGTGGCCGGCGCCAATCGTGTGACGATTCAAATGCAGACGCGCAATTCCACGGAAATGACGGAGATACGCGGCGCGAAAGTCGTGGCCGCTGCGCCGGAGTTGGACTTGGCGTTGATTCAACTGGGAAAAGCGCCGGACGACATCGGCGTCGAAGGCAATTGGCCGGCGGTTGAAATCCGGCGGCGCCCCGGCGCAGTGGGCGAAAGCGTATTCGCGATCGGCAGCCCTGGAACGAGGGACGGGGGCGCACTCGATTACACCATCACCACCGGCATCATCTCCGCCGACCGCTCGCAAAACGGCGCTTCGATGCTGCAAATGACCGTGCCGGTCAATCCCGGCAATTCCGGCGGGCCGCTCTTCGATTCCAAAGGCTCGGTCGTCGGCGTGGTCTCGGCCAAATTGCTGGACGCGCAAGCCGTCTCCTTCGCCGTGCCCGCGGAAACGCTGCGCTATTTCATGGACAAGCGCGCGGAAGACGGCACTGCGGTGGCCGACCTGCCCAATTGGGAAAAAGAACACAACCCCAAGGTCAGCTTGGAATCCGCCAGCCGCGAGCTGTTCGAAAAATACGGCACGCCACTGACGGATGAGTGCTCGCAAATCCTGCCCACGCCCGATGGCCGCGCGCTCTATTTCGTCTACGCCAAGCCGGGTAAGATTCAGGAATACCTGATCGGCGAGCGGCGCCTTGGCCGCATGTTCCAGGCCGGGTTTCTGATCAACGGCGCGGTGACGCGCGGATCGACCGGGCAGATCGTCGCGCTCTCCTCGACGAAGAAAAAACTCCTGATGATCAACACCGCCACCATGCAGCTTGAAAAAGAATCCGCGCTGCGCTCGGAGGCGAGGTTTCTCACGTATGCAGGCGGGCCGGGCGATGCGGTGATCCTGGCCACGCCGTCCCAGCGCGACGGGATCACCGACGCGGTGTGGGTGGACAAGGGCGACGACGTCGCGGGCTTCGCGGGCGTCGAAATGCCCAAGCCGCTGCTGCCGTTCAGCGCGGCGAGCAACGCGAAGTACGCGGCCTTCGTCACGCTCGACGAAAACTCGCTGACGCTGCGCGTGTATCCGACGCCGGCGTTCATGAAACTCTTTGCGGATTGGAGCGCCTTCCGGCGCAAGAACGCGAACTTGACCGAAGAGCAATTGCAGGCGAAGCTCGACGAACTGTCCAAGAAGCTTGAAGCGATCGAGAAGAAATACGACCTCGGCGGGCCCGGCGAAGAATTCGGTTTCGGCGACCCGATTATTTTCAGCGGCGAACGGCTGCTGGTCGGACGCCACGCCTACAAGTTCGGCGAAAAAGTCGAGCAGGACACCGAGTTCGAAGCCAATCCCCTGCGGACCGACGACAAGATCAGCGACGAAGCCAAGCTCGTCTACGCGCGCGCCGACATGCTGCAAGCGGCCAGTGCCGACGGGCGCGTCGCGGCCAGCCAGGCCCACGTGTATTCCGCGGCGGGCAAGATCATCGCGAAACTGCCGTTCATCGCCAGCCAGCCGGTTTTTTCGAAAGACGGCCGCGTGCTCTTTGCGCTCGACAGCAGCCACGCGGCGCTCTTCCGCTTCAGCGATTGGGAGAAGGCGTTCGCGGTTCCGGCGGGGAAAAAATAATTCAAGATTCAAGATTCAGGATTCAATATCCATAAAAAGCGGCACGGCCGGGCAAGCCGGCTCAAAACTATCCGTCCACATAAAATGATAAAAATATCCGTTTATTGACAAAATTCTTCTCGGATTCGGGCGCGAGTTGTGTAGACTTATATGACGATATGAAGCTCTTGTTATAATGAATGTGATGGTCTTTGAGTGAATCGCCGGCGCCGGCAACGGAAATCCGCGCGCTGTGGAAAGCGGCGAAACGGACGCGGCGAAAATAAGCTGAAAGGGATGTAGCATGAATACTCGCACGGCTCAACGAAACGGTCCCGCGGCGGCAGCGCTTGTTTTTATCCTGGCACTCTTGCAACTCACTTTCACGCCGCGTGCGGCGGCGGCGGTCGCGATACAAGACCCTTTGGTCACCGGAAACATCGGCGGCGTCAACGGCGGCGATGTCGCTATTAATGGCAGCGTTGCTTTCACAGTCACCAGCGGCGCATCGGTTCTGGTCGTGCAGTACGGCCAGTTTGGCCAGACGAATACTCAAATGACGAACACGACGGTTAAATGGAACGGCGTGCCTTTAACCATGGCCACTGGAGTAGTCACTACCACCTCGACCTATTTCTACTCTGAAATCTACTATCTTTTCAACCCAACGCCGGGAACCGGCAACGTTGCGGTGACAACAACGGGCCGTTCGGTCGAACTTGGCATCTTCACGCTATCGGGTGTCAATACGGCCGCTGCGCCCATCGCCAATTCCGCCACCTCCGCGACAGGCACCACCTTGGGGGTGACATTAAACAGCCTGCCTGCGCTTGCGTTCGCCGTCGTTGAGGAATCGAACCGACAGGGCGGCACGGGCGGAAGCATCAGCCTTGCCGCAACAGCGGGAACTTCCGCTCAGCAATGGAGCGGGCAACTGCCCGCGGGCGACATCGGGGTTGAGGGCGGCGGGACGGTTTCAGGCATTCCGGCCGGAAGTGTCACGATTACGGCGACGTATAACAATACCAGCGGCAACCGCCAGGCGATTGCCGCCGCCGCGTTTTCGCCTCTATCCGCGGGACCGCCGCCCACGATTTCAAATATTGCGCCTGCGTCTGGCGAAGGCTTGGATGGCACGACAACAGTCACCGTCACCGGCACAAACTTCCTCAACACACCGCCGCCAATCGTGACGTTGAAGGCGCCGTCCGGCACCGGCATTAATGCAACGTCTCCCAGTGTCACGTGGAACAGCGCCACGTCGATTACGTTCACGGTTCCGCGGCCGAGTCCGGCCGCCTATTTGGGCACGGCCGACGTGACTGTGACAAACAATGACGGCGGCTCGGTGACGTCAACGGCTGCTTATACCTACACAGCGGCGGTTGCTCCGACTATTACAGGCATTGCGCCGGCGAACGGCACGGCTCAGTTCCAGACGTTGACGATCAACGGCACGGGGTTTTTGAATACGCCGGTTCCGACGGTGCAGTTTTTTATGCCGAGCGGGCAGACGTCTACGTTCGTGGCGTCGAGCAGCGTGACGTACGTGAATTCGACGCAAATCACCGCGCGAATTCCATTGCCCAATCCTGGGACATTTCAGGGCGCGGCGGACATTACCGTCATCAACGTTGATGGCCAATCGACAACGCTCTCCGGAACGTCGCTCGCTCCGCAGGGTTTCTCCTACGTCGCTGCGGCAGTTCCCACGGTCACCGGCATTGCGCCGAGTGCGGGAGTGCTGGGCGGAGCGAATGTGGTCACGATCAGCGGCACCGGGTTCGAACCGGGAGCGACGGTGACGATCGGCGGAACGGCGGCCACGGCGATCGTCATTAATAGCAACACGAGCATCACGGCCACTGTGCCCGCCGGCGCGGTGGGTGCGGTCAATGTCGTGGTAACGAATCCGGATACTCAGAGCGGCACTTTAACCAACGGCTACACGTACATCGCGCCGCCCACGTATACGCCAGTCGGAACCAATGTGATTGGGTTCGGCACTGGCAACGGAAACGCGCCGGCGTTTCTCTTCAATGCCGCAAGCCAGAGCGTGACGTTGAACGCGAACGCCAACAATCCGACGGGCACGATTTTTTATACGACCAACGGAACGGCGCCGGCGACGACCCAGACCGGTTCCACTTTGCAATATACCGGACCGTTTAACGTTTCGGCTTACACGGTGGTCGAATCGATTGTGGTGGTGAACGGCGCCGGCAGCACGGCTGCGATCCAAGTCTTTGCGCCATATTTGGCGGCTTCGGCCAGTCCGGTGCAGACGACTCCGGGCGCGCTGAATTATGTTTTTAACAATGTCAATGGCCTGGCTCCTTATAGTACGACGGCGGCTAATCAGACGAACACTGGAATCGTCTACGCGGCGTCGCCGGATGTGTTGACGAATTTTGTCGCTGACAGGACCACTGCGTTCGCCCCGGGAACGACCATTCCCGCGAACGGATTGCTCGGCGACGGAACTATGTTGAATGGCCGCCTGGCTTCCGCCGGCAACAACAACGGCGCGAATGGTTTGGGTGCGAGCGCGTTTCAAGCGCGCTTCACCGGCATTTTTACGGCGCCTTCAACAGGCATTTACACACTTGCGACCGGCACGGACGACGGCTCGCAGATGTCGATTGACGGTGTGTTTGTGGTGGCGAACAACGTCGGGCAGGGCGTCACACGGAAACTGGGACAGATTGGACTGCTGGCTGGACAGCACACGATCCAGGTCGATTACACGAACACGGGCGGCGGATTTGGAATGGAAATGGCGTGGGATCCGACGGGAAACAACAACAACAACCCCGGCGGCCTTGTCAATATCCCGAACGCGAATCTGGGTGTGCAGTCGAAATTGGCGGCGGGCATTACTTTCGCGCCGGTGCAGACGAGCTTCACGATTACGGGCGGCGTGGCGAGCACCGGCACGACGGTGAACGGCGGCCTGGCCAATGGAACGCCGACGAATTTTACGAACCAGATCAGCCCCGGCGATACGATCATCGCGGGCGCGCAATCGCAAGTCGTCACCGCGGTGAACAGCGCGAACCAATTGACGACGTTTGCCGCGTTTGCTCCGGCTCTGACGGCCAGCACGGCATTAACGGTCGTGCGCGGCACAGTCGCTCCGATTATGGGCTCTGGCAGCATCGCAAGCTCCGGCACGACGGTGACCGGAACGAGCACCAATTTTACGGCTCAATTCAATGTGGGCGACACGATTGTCGCGAATGGCCAGCCGCAGGTGGTTACGGCCATCGCGAGCGCCACGTCGCTGACGACGTTGTATGCGTTTAATCCGGCGCTGGCGGCGAGCACGCCGTTCACGGTCATCCGCGCGCCGATCACGCCGATTGCGGGCACCGGCACGATTTCGAGCGCGGGCACGACGGTGACGGGCGTGGGCAGCGCGTTCACGACCCAGCTTGTGATTGGCGACATCATCTTAGCGGGCACGCAGTCGCAGGTCGTCACCGCCATTGGCAGCGCGACTTCGCTGACCACGGCGGCGGCGTTCAATGGAACACTTGCGGTGAACACGAAATTCAACATCATCCGCGGCACCAGCGCGGCGTCGAATCCAAACGGCACGGGGACGCTGACGAGCAGCGGCAGCACGGTGACGGGGGCGGGCACGAATTTCCTCAATCAGTTGCGCGTGGGCGATACGATCATTTCGGCGGGGCAGACGCAGCTAGTGACCGCGATCGGCGGCTCAACGTCGCTGACCACCGCGGGCACGTTTACGCCTGCGCTGGCGGGATCGAGTTTCACGGTTCTGCGCGGGACGACGTTCGGCGGGACGTCGATTCAAGCGGCGCTCAATCAGAGCACAAGTTTGTCCGGCGCGGCGCCGTCGGGAAGTTTCATTTTCTACACGACCGACGGCAGCACGCCGGCGTTCGATGCGGGTTTCAATCCGCTTGGTTCTACTACTATATATACGTCTGCCTTCGCGATCGCTTCGCCTGGCCCGACGACGGTCAAAGCCGTTGCAGCGGGGCCGGGTTATCTGGCCAGCACCGTCGTGTCGCAAACGTTCACCAATAATGCGCCGACTGTTGCGGCGATTTCGCCGGCGCTGGGCACTCCGGCGGGCGGGCAGGCGGTGACGATCACGGGCGCGAATTTCTCGCCGACAGTCACAAGCGTGACGATCGGCGGCGTGGCGGCCACCAACGTGGTCGTGGTGAATTCCACGACGATCACGGCGGCGACGCCCGCGTATGGCGGGACAATTGGCGTACCTGTCGATGTGATCGTGGCGAACAACGACGCGCAGAGCAATGCGGCGGGAAATCAATTGTACACATTTACAGGCCCGCCGACGATTGCGTCAATCTCCCCGATCTCAGGATCGTCAGTGGGCGGAACGTCATTTGCATTAACCGGCACTAATTTCGCGCCGGGCTTTGCGGTCGCGTTCAACGGGAATCCGGCCACGAATTTGTCGTATGTCAACACCACGACGGTGATCGGCACCACGCCGCCATCGACGGTTTTTACCGCTGTGGACGTGAGCTACACCGGGCAGGATACCCGCTTCGTTACCGCGCCGGGTTTGTATACGTATACTCAGGCGCCGGCGCCGACAGTGTTCGCCGTAAGTCCGACTGTGGGACCGGGCGGCGGCGGTACAGCGATTACGATTACCGGCATCAATTTCGCAGCAGGAGCCAGCGTCAAGATCGGCGGAGCGTCCGCGACATCGGTCGTGGTTGTGAATGCATCGAGCATCACCGCGGTCACACCGGCCGGCAGTGTCGGAATCAAAAACGTGGTCGTGACCAATGCGGATGGACAATCCGGCACGCTCGTGGGCGGCTTCGCCTATTTGGCCGGCGACGTCATCTCGCTCAATTTCAATGGCTCCGGGAACAACGGCGGACAGACCGTGCCGCTGTCGCCGGGCGATCTGGTCGGGGCGCCGTCGGTCGCGCGCACAAACTGGAACAACGTGAATGGAACCAACGGCGGATCGAACGGGCCGGCGAACAACCTGTTCGATTCCGCGGGCATTTCGGTGGGTTTGACGGCGAATTGGACGGTCAATGAGAATTACAATGTCAACAATGTGACCAACGATCCAAATCCGAACGTGCGCATGATGCGCAGCTATATCGACAACACAAATACCACTACCTGGTCGATGATGGTCAACAATGTGCCATTCGGGCTTTACGATATTTACATTTACAGCCAGACGGACAACACCGATCCGACGCGCAACGGTACATTTAAACTTGTATCTACCAGCCCGCAGGTCACCAATACTTATAATAAAATCAACTACGTGTTCAACACGGCGAATACCACGTTTGTGGAAGCGTCGGCGGATGGGACGGTGACCGGCAACTACTCTGTCTTCCGAGGCGTACAAAGCACAACGACTGCCAATGTCACGAACGGATTCCAGATCGACGTAACGGCCGTCGGATCGCGTATGAGCATGCAGGGGATGCAGATTGTCGGGCACGGGATTCAAGTCGCCGGCGTGAACGCGCCGGGCGGGCCAGTCTCGACGGCAACGGCGGTCACGATCAAGGGCGCTGGGTTCGTCAATGGTCCGAGCCTGGCTGTGACGTTTGGCGGAGCGGCGGCAACCAATGTGACTTTTGTCGATGCCAACACAATTACTGCGACGACACCGGATACAATTTCGACGCCCGGGCCGGTTAATGTGGTTCTGACCAATGGAGATAATATCTACACGGGCACGCTGCCTAATGGTTTTGTGTTCCTGGGTGCGCCGCCCACGATCAGCTCGATCAGTCCGGCTCACGGCGCGACGATCGGCGGTACGACGGTAAATGTTGTCGGAACGAATTTCCTGCCGGGAATCGCGCTGACATTGAACGGCGTTGCGGCGACGGTGACGAATGTCACTGCTACTACTATTACCGCGACCACTGGTGCGGCTGGCGGCGCGGGAAGTGGAAACGTCGCGGTTCAGAATGTCGGCGATAGCGTGGTGTCGGGTCCGCCGACATTCACGTATACGGCCGTGTCAACACCGGTGTTCTCCGTCAACGGCGGACTGTTCACGCCGGCACAGCAGCCAGTGGGCGTCACGATTACATCGCCGCTGGGGACGACGTATTACACGCTCGATGGATCGACTCCAACGGCGGCTTCGGCGCAATACACGGGCGCGATCAATGTGCCGGCGTCCGGCTACCCCGGAACGACGCTCAAGGCGATTACGATCAACGCGCAGGGCGACGCGGGCAGCGTGGCCACGTCGGCGCCGTTCTATCTTGAACGAATGCCGGAGAATCCGGCGTTCTCGCAACTAGGTTTGTACCGGCGTTATTACGAAGGTTCGACGGGGAATGGCACGCTGCCGATATTCACGACCATACAGCCTTTCAGCAGCGCCCTGCAGAACAGTTTTCAGCCGTTCATTGCCGCGGGCAATGCGCCTGCAAATCCGTTCGATGTGGCTACCGCCGGACAAACAGATTGGGCGGTGCAGTGGACCGGTTATGTGACCGTGGCGGCGGACGGCGTCTGGACGTTCTATACCAATTCAGACGACGGCAGCGCGCTGTACATCGGCAATACTCTTGTGGTCAACAACAACTTCTCGCAAGGAGCGACTGAACGAAACGGAAGCATCGTGCTGAAAGCAGGCGCGCATCTGATCAAGGTTCAATATGCTCAGGGCGGCGGCGGATATGTGTGCAACGTGCGGTATTCAGGGCCGGGCCAAGCCAAGATCGATATTCCGGATTCACAGTTCAGCGTCGATTCGGCGCCGACAGTCTCTTCCGTTTCGCCTTCAAGCGGTTCAATGGCGGGATTCACGGCGGTTACGATCACGGGGACGAATTTCGGCGACATCGCGCAGTTTGGCGACAACCCCATCCTGCCCGCGGTGATGTTCAACGGCGTGGCGGCCACGAATGTGGTTGTGGTCAACAGCACCACCATTACGGCGCTGACTCCCGCGATGTCCACGTCCGGACCGGTGACGGTCGCGGTGCAGACGGGAACCGGGCCGTCAGGATCGCAGGCGGGCGCGTTCACTTACACCGCGCCGCAGGTCATTACGTGGACTGGCACCACGAGTACGAATTGGAGCGTCGCAACGAATTGGGATTTGAATCGCGTTCCGCAAACGGGTGACGCGGTGGTGTTGACCGTGGGCGCGCCCAATCCGCCGAGTAATCTGGACGAGGCGGGTTTGCTGCTCTACTCGCTGAGATTCGACAGTTCCACCACGACGCCGATCACCGTGGCGCCGTCGGGCGGAGCAACGGGCATTGCGCTGATTGGCGTGGCGCCGGGCGCGAGCATCACCATCGATCCCGCGGCGGCAAATCACTTGTTCGCCGGCGGAATTGCGCTGAATTCAAACGCGAGCATCGTGGTCGGAGCGGGGCGCACCTTCACCGTTTCGGGAATGGTTACCGGTACAAGCAGTCTTTCGCTTAGCGGCGGCGGCACGCTGGCGCTGTCGAACATCGCAAGCACCTATACTGGAGCGACAACGATCACCGCTAGTACGCTGATTGTTTCGTCCGTCGCTGCGGACGGAGTGAGCAGCAGCATTGGCGCAGCCAGCGCCGCCTCATCGAACCTCGTGTTGAGCAGCGGCACGCTGAAGTTTGCGGGCACATCCGGCGCGACCAACCGCGGGCTGACACTGATTAACGCAAACAACACCATCGACGTGGGCGCCAATACACTGGCGCTCAGCGGCAGCATTGTGGGCAGCGGCTCGTTCACGAAGAACGGCGCGGGCACGCTCACGCTCAGCAATGCGCTGAACGTTTACGCCAGCACGACAATGAACGCGGGCGCGTTGATCTCGACAGGTCCCGGCACGCTCGGACTTGGTACAGCGACTGTGGACAACGACGCCACGCTGATTCTTGGGACAGCCGCTTCGCTGAGCGGATTCGGCGGGAACGGTTCCAGTTGGACTCAAAACGGCGGCGCGAATTTGATTGCCAACAACGCCGTCACGCTGACGGATGGCAACAACGGCGAAACGCGAAGTGTGTTCTATAACACGCTCGTCCCGAACATTGCGTCGGGCTTCAGCGCGACGTTCACCTATACGCCGTCAGGAAACAGAGGGGCGGATGGAACGGCGTTTGTCATTCAGACCACCGGCCCCACCGCGCTCGGCGGCGGCGGTGGATCATTCGGTTACGCCGGCATCACACCGAGCTTCGCGGTCGAATTGAATATTTACACGGGCGCCGCCGGCGGCATTGGAATGTCCTACGGCTTGAACGGAAGCATTCCGACAAACACATCCGTTGCGCCGGTCAACCTGGCCTCTGGAAACGACATCCTTGTCACGGTCACGTATGACGGCACGAACATGGTGACCACGCTCAGCGAGAGCACGACGACTCATACTTTCACGCTGTCGGCGCCGATTAATTTGACGGCGCAGTTGGCTGGAGCGACGAGCGCGTACGTGGGATTCACCGGCGCGACGGGCGGGGTCAATTCAATTCAAGTGGTGAAAAACTTCGCGCTGGTTCCGACGGTGCCGCTGGTGCTTCCCGTGGCCAATTACGGCACGAACCTGCAGCTCAACAACACCGCCAAAGTAAGCTTCGCGGCGACGGCGGCGACACCGACGGTGCAGTTGGGCAATTTGACGATCGGTGCGAATGCAGTCATCAGCTTCGGCGCGGATCTGACGACACCCGTCAATCAAGCGTACAATCTCATCGCGGGCGCCACGGCGTTGAGCGGGCCGGCCTCTGCCATTAATATTGCGAACAACGGCACGGGCACGGGCACGTTGACGCTTGGAGCGTTGAGCGACAGTGGAACGGCCGGCACGCTAGCCGTGAACGCGGGCGGTGCAACCTCCGGAACAATCAATCTGGCCGCAACCGGCGCGTTGACAAGCGCCACAAACGTCTCGATCGGCGGCGGCACGGTGATACTCGGTGCTACATCCGCGCTGGGGCCGCAGCCGAAGGTAACGCTTGCCGCGGCTGCAACACTCGACGGCAATGGCCAGACTTTCGACGGAACGATCAGAGGATTCGGGACAATCAAGAACTCGCTGAGTTCGTTCGGGACCATCTGGCCTGGCGCGGCAACGGTGACGAGCGGACTTACGTCCAATGAGAATTTGAATGGCGACAGCCTCAATTTGAATCCGGGCGGAAAGCTCAACATCGTGATGGTCAATTCGAATTCGAAGAATCAATCCTTGACCCTGACCGGCAGTTTGAACCTCGCGGGATTGAGCACGTTGTCGCTGGCGTTCGATGCGCCTTTGACTGTGCCCAAGCAGTACACGATCGTAACGACCGCGCCGGGCGGGATCAGCAACGCGTTCAACACGGTGCTGGCGGGATCGATGAACTATGGATCCGACTTTGACGTGATTTATACGGACGGCACGACGCCGACCGTCAGCCCGGCGTCCGGCGCATCGGTCTCGCCGCCGGCGAATCAAATCATCGTGCGATTCAACAGCACGTCGGTGACGCCGGTGAAGCTGGACGCGTTTGCGGTGACGGCAGACGGTTCGGGCGCGTTGATTTCCTGGACGAGCATTTCTGAATTCCAAAATGCGGGATTCAACGTCTATCGACGCAATTCAAAATTCAAAATTCAAGATTCAAAATTAACGGGTGCATGGGCACGCGTGAATACTGCGCTGATTGGCGGACGCATTACGAGCGCCGATGCGAAGACGTATCGCGTGTACGATTGGGCTGCGCCGGGGGCGTACGAGTACAAGCTTGAATCGGTTAGTGTGCGCGGAGTGAACGAGACGTACGCGAAGACTGCGGCGGTGGTCGTCGAAGCTTCGGGTGCTGAATTGAGCGACGCGGGCATGGATGCGGCGCTGTCCAGCGTTTCGAATGCGGCGGACCTCAAGCGCGCCGAAAGTTTGAGCGCGATGTTCGCGCCAGAACCGCGCACGCCAGTAAGCGGCCAAGCCGACGAGCCCCAAAACAACGAGCCGCGACCGCAAGGAAACGGGAATGCCGCGCGTGCATTCGATGCGCACGGCAAACTGGCGTTGCCCGCGGCGAGTGTGCGCGCGCTGAATCGGAACGATGCGGAAGTTGGACAATCTTCCAAGCCCGCGCCGTCGAACGGCGCGAATCTGGACGGGCTCGGAGTCCCGTCCTACGCGGCGGGTGCGCGTTGGTTTACCACGGGGACCAGCAAATCCGGCAGCTACACGGGAGCGAAGGTAACTTACAGCGCGCCGGGCGTGCTGCTGATTCCGCAGGCGATGCTGCCCGCGGGATTCAACGCAAGCCGAGCGAGCATCACGCGCGAAGGGCGCCCGCTAACGGCGTTGGCGGTGACCAGCAACGGGCTGGTTGTGTTTGCACCGGGCTATCAGGATCAATACACGGACAAGGACGCGCTGTTCCTGCGCTCCATTAATGGAGCGACTTCGGCGGGGCAGATTTTGCATGCATCGGGGCTGTTTGCGGGTGCGCATGCGGTCAACACCGATTCGCCCGCGACGGTTACCGCGTCGTATCACGACGTGTACTTCGATTACAACTATCGGCCCTACACGTTCGAGCCGTGGTTCTCGAGCCAGTATCTGACGAGCGGCACGGTACAGAGTTTCAGCATTTCGACGCCGAACGCCAGCAACGGTGCGGCGTCGCTGACGGTAAATCTGTGGAGCTTGACGGAATCCGATCATGCACTGCAAGTGCTGGTGAACGGCCAGCCGGCGGGGCAGGCAACGTGGAGCGGCGGAAATGCGATGATGCAGATCACGTTCCAGATTGCGTCGGGCGTGCTCAATAATGGAGCGAACCAGATTGACTTGGTAACGCCGGCGCTCAACGGCGTGCCGAGCCAGATATCGTTCCTGCATTCGATG
>DATGGK010000181.1:0-8483 GCA_035308565.1 Planctomycetota bacterium
CGCCTTCAGCTTTTCGAGATTGGCTTCGAGCTTGTCGATCTTGTCGTTGGCTTGCGCCAGTTGCTTGTCGGCTTCGCGCAGCGCGGCGAGCACGTCGTTTTCCTTCTGTTCGGCGGAGCGCAGTTTGTTTTCGCCGATGTCGTTCTGCGCTTCGTTCGACTTTTCCTTCGCGCCGGCCTGTTCGAGTTTATCTTCGGCCTTCTTCATGTTCTCGGCCTGCTGCGGGTTGTCCTTCGCGGTGGCTTGCGCTTCCTGCTTCAACTCATTGACCGCCTTTTCCAATTCGTCGGTCGCTTCCTTCTGCTTGTCGTTGGTTTCGGTCAGCGCTTTCTTGTCTTCCTCGTTGAGCTGCGCTTTGGGCTTGCCTTCCAATTCCTTGCGGATGCGCGTTTCCTTCGTCTTGGCGAGCGCCTCTTCCTGCTTCTTGATGGCGGCGTCAAGCAGTTTGTGCGTGTTCTCGGGGTTGAGCTGCCCTTTCATCCGTTTCAGCAGCAGATTCAATTCCTTTATGACTTCGTCTTCGCCGTTGATCGCCGTCTTGATTCCTTCTTTGGGCGTGTCGCCTTTGCGCGCGGCGACCAATGCGTCCATCACGTCGCCAACCATTTTCGTGGAGACGTGATCGAGTTTCACGGTCGCGTTTTTGATTTCGCTTTCGTTGTCCACTTTGAGAATATTCTGCTGAATCTCGTCTTCGAGATCGCGAATCTGGTCGGAGGTGCGGTGCAAACCCTCGCCGACTTTGACCTGCGTGTTCTCGATGGGCTTGACGGCCTTGAGCGGATTTTCCTTCGGCGCATCTTTGACCGGCTCTTCCGCGGCGCTGTAAGCGACGCCGAACAGGCAGCAGGATACGGCGGCCAAAACGATGCGAACGATCCGGATCGAGATTGCAGGCATGGTTTGTCTCCAGAGGCGCAGGCAAGCAGCCGGCGCGATGGACCCCGAACGCGAAAACTTGTCTGTGTAGGTTACACCATTAATAGGAGGCGCGGGCACTGGAATTTCAGGAAAAATTTTGGTCCAAGGTCCAAAGTCCAAAGTCACAGGGTCAATGCCCAATCTAGCGGTGGATGACCTTGGACGTTCGACCTTGGACCTTGGACCTGTGGTTCAGCCCGGCGGCCAGGCCATCACACGGCCGCCGAGCAGATGCAGGTGCAGGTGCGCAACGGACTGGCCGGCATTGGCGCCGGTGTTCATGACTAGGCGGTAGCCGCTGCCGTTGATCTTCTCCTGCTTGGCGATGCTTTTGGCGGCACTGAACATGCGTCCGATCAGGCCGATCTCCGCCGCCTCGACATCGTTGAGCGAGGTGTAATGTTTCTTTGGAATGATCAAGATGTGTACGGGCGCTTGAGGGTTGATGTCGCGGAAGGCGATCAAATCGTCGTCGTCGAAGACGACCATGGATTGAATCTGCTTCGCGCCGATTTTGCAGAAGATGCAGTCGGACATGGCGACGCCCTCCTTGTTCGTAGTCCCGCCTTTAGGCGGAAAGCCGTTCCGCCTGAAGGCGGGACTACAAACTATATACCCACGCCGCGATTTTCGCGCAACCGAATCAATCACGCGATTTTTTTCGTGGAAAGTCGCCTTTCTTCGATTATTCTTTGTGACACAAAGTTAAATCTGCCGTTGAATAGATCAGAACATTCTGAATTCGGACGCGCCATGGATACAGCCTCAACAATCAGCTTCGATCAGGTGCCCGTGCTGCTGCGCGGCGAATCGGTGCCGATTGCGGCTTGGGTGGAACGCTGGAGCACGCGGCGCGTGCTGCTGTACGTGAGCGTCATTTTCATGGGCGCGGGGCTGTACGGCGCGTCGATGGGCTGGTGGCGCGACCCGCGGCAGGCGCTTTATGTCGCGATCAAATTTCCGCTCATTATTTTGCTGACCACGCTGGGCAACGCGCTGCTCAACGGAATGCTGGCGCCGCTGCTGGGGCTGAACCTGCGCTTCACGCAATCGCTGCAGGCGATCTTGATGAGCTTCACGATTGCCTCGGCGATTCTGGGCGCGTTCAGCCCGCTGATTGGTTTTTTGGTGTGGAATGTTCAGCCGATGAGACCCGGCGCGCAGATTCCGGTGCAGACATACCTGTCGATTCAGCTCACGCATGTCACGGCGATTGCGTTCGCGGGCGTGGCGGCGAATCTGCGCTTGATGCAATTGCTCAACAGATTGAGTAGCAACGCAAGCGCGGCGCGGAGGGTGCTTTTTTCGTGGCTGGCGGGGAACCTGTTTTTGGGCAGCCAGTTGGTTTGGATCTTGCGCCCGTTTATTGGCTCGCCGTTTCTGGAAGTTCAATTTTTGAGGCCCAACGCGTTTCAGGGGAATTTTTACGAATCGGTTTACTACTCGATTCGGCATTTGATCGCGATAGGAGGGGCGGCACTCCTGCCGCCCTAAAATTTACGGCGGCAAGAGTGCCGCCGCTCCTGCGACAACGAGGAGGATTAAGTCATGGAATCGACAGCGTATGTAGACATGTCGTCAACACCGGTGCCGCCGCGCGCGCCGAGCCCGGATGACGTTCCGATCCGCGGGCTGCTGGCGGGGCTGGAGGCGCTGATCCGCGAGCCGCGCCGCGTGATGGTTCAATTGAGCGGCCCGCGCGCGGGCGCGCTGGTGCGCAACATGTTCATCGCGGCGGCGCTCTGCTATCTGTTCTACGGCGTCGTGGCGGGAACGTACGCGCGCGGCACGCAACTGTGGGCTGCGCCGGTGAAGATCGCCGGCGGGCTGGTCTTTTCGGCGCTGATCTGCCTGCCCAGCCTGTACATCTTCGCGTGTCTGGCGGGCGTGCGCGCGCGGCTGGTCGAAGTCGCCGGATTGGTCGCGGGATTGACGGCGATTCTCGCGCTGCTGCTGGTGGGCTTCGCGCCGGTGGCGCTGGTCTTCTCGACTTCGACGGATTCGCTGCCGGCGATGGGCGCGCTGCATATCGTCTTCGGCCTGGTCGCGTATTTTTTCGGCGCGCGTTTTTTAAGCGCGGGCTTCACGCATTTCAAAGCCGTCAGCCGCGCGGGATTGAAATTCTGGATGATTTTGTTTCTGCTCGTCGCACTGCAGATGACCACGGCCTTGCGGCCGATCATCGGCACGTCCGACACGATTTTACCAAAGGAAAAGAAGTTCTTTCTGGTTCACTGGACGGATTGCGTGAAAGAGGCGGTGGACAAAGAGACCGTGAAATGATGGTTACATTGGTTCACGGCTCTGCGGCATGGTTCCGTGATTCTAAAACGCGATCTGAAAATTGATGATGAAGTTGTCGTTTTTTACCTGATGAAACACCGGAACGCCCGCGACCTTTTCGCTGTCGGGATTGTGAACGTGATTGTAATTGACCTGAACCTTCGTGCCCTTGCCATTGATGTAGTAGTTCACGCCCGCCGTGTAGATTTGGGTGGCGAAGACATCGGTCAGGTACGGCCGCACTTGATTGGCGACCTCGACGTTCTGCGCGTGCTCGTAGCGAAAAACCGGCTCGATGTGCCGCGCCCACCACGGCAGATGCGATGCGCACGGGCCATCGCCCAGCAGGTATCCCGCAGACGCGCTGAAGAACTGGCTGGAGAACGGTTCGACGTTGTCCTGCGTGCCGTTGTGATCGAGGTCCTGTTTAAGCAGATCGAGCACCTGGCTGGGCGCGTTGCGGTCGTGGATGCGGCCCCACTGTCCGCGCAGCCACAGCCCGGTCAGTTCGCGCGGCGCGGCGTAATACAGCCATGCGTTGAGGCGCGAAGCGTACGTCTGCTGGCGGTTCAGGCCGAGGACCGGATGCTTGATCGGGTTGGTGCTGCCCGCTTCGCCGTGAATGCCGAATTCGCCACCGGCGCCCAATTCCAAATGTCCGGCGCATTCGTTCCACACGGGGCGAACGAGAAGACGCGCGAGAAAATCTTTGGCGTCATTGTCGTCAGCGCGGTTCTGTTCCTGTCCGGCGCTTAAATAATAATTCCCCGCGCCGTCGAACGCGCCCAGCCAATATTGCAGCCGGTCGTCGAACCAGAAACCGCGGATGTGCGCGCCCAGATCGCGTCCGTTCTCGATCTGGCTGAAGATCGAGCGCTCGGCAAAATCGAGCAGCGCGTTGGAGCGGTACGCTTCCTCGCTCAACGGCGGCTTGTACTGGCCGAGCTGCAATTCGTGATGCGGCAGAATGTCCCGGTAAAGAATGTAGGCATCCTGCAACTGGCGCGGCGAGGTGCCGGCGCCGGTTTGAATGGCGCTGACAATCGGGCCGGTGATGGAATTCGGCAAACGTTTGAAGATGCCCTGGTTGTCCGGAAGGGCGGGGAAGCTGGTCTGTTCGAAGACCGGATCGAACATGAAATACGCCGAGACGTGCTTGTTGATGTCCACCAGAAAATTCAACTGCGCGCGGCGCACGCGGAAGCTGTCGTTGTCACTGGCGGCGTTGACGTCGGTGATTTTCAGCGCGTGATTCGAGAACAACCCGCGGCTGTCGTTCTGGATGCCGTAGTACCAGACTTGCATCAGTCCGCCGATGGTGAGCTTGCAGGTGCTGCCGGTGGCCACGGAGCCCGGGCCGTATTTTTCGGCGACGCCATTGCTGAGCGCGTCGGAAAGCGGCTCGATCTTCGCGCGAAGGGCGAAGTTCTCGTCCCTGACTTCGGCCAATTGCCTCTTGAGCAGCTCAATCTCCTGGCGCGTCACGGGGGCGTTGCTCTCTTCGGCACGCAGAACAGTTGCCGCAAGAAAAAGGATCAGCATTGCCGCGAAGTGCTTCATTTCATTCTCCATTTTTAAAACTAGTTAGTCTATCGTTTGACTAGTATATTGTGTCAAAAAAATTGATAGAGTCAACAGACAATAGAATTGCAATTGTCTATTAACCCTATCAACTTTATTGACTATACAACTCTAACTGAGTCTTGTCAAACCCTTTTTGCGATTTTTTGCTCCTATCTCCTGTATTCTAATCTCCTGCCGCTACCGCGTGCGCGTGCGGTGGCGTCTCATGCCGCACAAAACGCTCGCTGTATGGATCGTGCGGATTCAACGACACCGTTTTCCGGTCGCTGGCCCACATCACCAGCGTATAAACGCTGGGCAGAATGAACAGCGTCGCCACCGTCGCGAAGGCCAAGCCTCCAACCACGGCTCGCCCCAGCGGCGCGGATTGTTCGCCGCTTTCGCCCATTCCCAGAGCCATCGGGATCATGCCCGCGATCATCGCGCAACTGGTCATCATGATTGGCCGTAAGCGGCTGCTGGCGCCTTCGAGCGCGGCATTCAGCGCCGATTCGCCTTTCAGGCGCGTGCGTTCCGCGAACGTGACCAGCAGGATCGAATTCGCGACCGCCACGCCAATCGACATGATCGCGCCCATGAACGATTGGATGTTTAGCGTGGTGCCTGTCAGCCACAACATGATGCATACGCCCGAAGCCACCGCCGGCACCGTGGAAACGACGATCAGCGACAATTTGAGCGATTGGAAGTTCATCCACAGCAGCAGGAAGATCACCACGATCGCGATCAAAAAGCCGTTCTGCAGTCCGGCCATCATCTGGTTCATCGGCGCGATCTGCCCGCGCACTTCGACTGAGACGCGCGGCGGCGGCGCGCCCAATGAGGCGATCGCGTCATTGACCTTTTTCGAGACCCGCCCCAGGTCCTCGCCCGAAATGTTGGCGCACAGCGTCAATGTTTTCTGTGTGTTGTAGCGGTCGATCTGCTCCTCCGCCGTCGATTTCGTGACGGAGGCAACGTTGCGCAGCAGCAACTGCTGCCCTTCCCGCTTGGCGACGGGAATGTTTTGCACGTCTTCGATCGACTTGATTTTGGCTTGCGGGAATTCAACTTGCACCTGGTAGCCGATCCCGTTGCTGTCGTCGGCCCAGAAATTCGCGACCACGTAGCGGCTCGACGACGTCGCGGTCGTCAGCGATTTGATGATCTCCGTCGTGGTCAATCCCATCACGCCCGCGCGTTCGCGGTCCACGTTGACGCGCAGCGCCGGATAATCCAGCGCCTCGCCATAATGGATGTCGCGCATCGACGGCATGGCGGCCAGCTTCGCGCGAATTTTTTCGCCAAAGGCCAGATCGGCTTCGACGCCCGGCCCCGCGATGGCAATTTCAACCGGCGTGGCCGCGCCGAAGCTCATCACGCGGCTGATGATGTCGCTGGGTTCGAACGAGAATTCGACGCCGGGCAGTTCTTTTGCGAAACGTTTGCGCAGCGTCTCCTGCAGCTCCGGCACTTTCACTTTGACGCCATGCTTGAGCTGCACTTGCAGCACCGCCTCTTCCGGCCCGCCCGACCATTGGTAGATCGAATTCATCGAATAATTCGGCGGTTGAACGCCGACGAATCCCAGTGTCATTTCGATGCTGTCGGGCCCCACTTCGCTTTTGATGATGTCGAGCGTCTTCGCCGCGGTGCGTTCGGTTTCTTCGATGCGCGTGCCCGTCGCTTCGCGGAAGCGCAGTTGGAATTGTCCCTCGTCCACCTTGGGGAAAATCTCTGTGCCCAAGGTCGATCCGACGAACGCAACGATTAATATCGCGCCCACAAAATAGCACGGAATGACCGCCCAGCGCCATTTCAACAGAAACCCGGCGCAGGCCGCGTAAATGCGCACGATCTTTGAGAAGAATGATTTGTCGTGCGTTGGATGCGGCGCTTCGGCGGCCGCGTGCGGGGCGGCTGCGGCGTCGTGCTGCGCCGCCGCGGTCCCCTGCGCGCCGTGGTAGTGATCCTTGAGCAACAATGCAGTAAGCACCGGCACCAGCGTGCTGGAGAGCGTGTACGACGCGATCATTGAAAAACCCAGCGCCATCGAGAGAGGAATGAACAGCGCTTTGGTCGATCCGGCCATGAAAAACGCCGGAATGAACACCGCCAGAATGCAAAGCATGGACAGGAAGCGCGGAATGGTGGTTTCATTCGTCGCATCCAGCGCGGCCAGCGAAATCGGCTTGCCCTCCGCAAGATGCGTGTGAATGTTCTCGATGGTCACCGTGGCCTCGTCCACCAGAATGCCGACGGCCAGCGCCAGTCCGCCCAGCGTCATGATGTTGATCGTCTGGCCGCAGACCCATAGCGCCAGCAGCGAGGCCATGATGCACAGCGGAATGTTCAGCGTCACGATCAGCGCGCTTTTGAAATCCCATAGGAAAATCAGGATCATCAGCCCGGTGAGGATCGCGCCCATCACGCCTTCGCTCAACAATCCGGCGATGGCGCGCGTGACGTACGGCGATTGATCGAATTGAAACGTGACCTTCACGTCCGACGGCAGCATTTCCTGGAACTTCTTCATGTTGGATTTGACCAGGTCCACGACGGTGAGCGTGGATGCGTCGGCGCGCTTGGTCACGGGAATGTAGACTGTGTGCCGGCCGTTCACGGTGGCGTAGCCGGTGCGCATGTCGTTGCCGTCTTCGACCGTGCCGATGTCGCGGAGAAAGACGGTGTTGGTCGAGCCTGGGCGAATGGGAACGTTTTCAAGTTCTTTGATGTCGTGGACCGTGGCGTTGTTCGGCACCATGTACATGATGTTGCCGACGTTGACGTTGCCCGACGCCGCGATCGAATTGGCGCCGATCAGCGCCTGCACCACTTCTTCCGGGGCCATGTTGTACGAACGCAGCCGGTCCGGATCGACGCGAATCACGATCGTGCGCGCGCTGGCGCCGAAGGGCGGGGTGGAGGAGACGCCCGGCAGCGTGGAGAGCAGCGGGCGCACGCGCGTCAGCGCCATGTCCTGCAATTCGCCCGAGCGGCGCGTCTGGGATTCGAAAACCAGATCCCCGATCGGCACGCTGCCGGCGTCGAAGCGAATCACGGTCGGCGGCACTGTGCCGGGCGGCATGAACGCCCTCGAACGGTTGACCTGGCCGATCACTTCGGCCATGGCTTGCGCCATGTTTGTGCCTTCGTGGAATTGAACCTTCACCAGGCCGCTGCCTTGAATCGTCTTCGTTTCGATGTGTTCGATGCCGGAGATATAGAGGAAATGATCCTCATAGTGATTCATGAGGAATTGTTCCATCTGCGACGGGTCCATTCCGCCGTAGGGCTGCGAGACATAGATCACCGGCACGCCCAAGTCGGGGAAGATGTCGCGCGGAATCTTCTGCACGGCGGAAATCGCGGCCAGTGCGAGGGCCAGCATGGCCACGATGATCATGACCGGCCGCCTGAGAGACGTGGCTGTGCTAACGATGTTCATGGTTGTATCCTTGTTGAGTCCTGAGTGCTGAGTCCTTGTGAAGACCCCGTGGTGCAGGCGTCCCGCCTGCAGGTTCAGAGATCCCGCGTTTCGCTTCGCGAAAAACGTGCAGGCGAGACGCCTGCACCACGGGTGCCGCATTAGGCCAATCCACCGATTAGCGTCTATTTCGCGTAATCGCCCTCACGCAGTCCGCCGATCCTGATCGACAGGCCGTACTCGGCCTTGTTGTATTCCGACACATTTTGCGCCGCGCGCGACTTTGCCG
>DATGGK010000182.1:0-71370 GCA_035308565.1 Planctomycetota bacterium
ACTCAGCACTCAGGACTCAGCACTCAGGACTATGTATGACGTAGCCCAAGACCGTTTAAAAAATGACAAATACCTCACCCGCGCAAGCACGCCGCCAGCGCTAAGAGGAGAAGGCATCACAATGGGGTAAATTTTAATCCCTTTCCGGCCTCCCCGCAAGCAATATATCCGCTCGATTTTCGAGCCCTGCCGAGTGCTTGGCCCTGCTCACGACGATTCGGCGCAAAATCATTTCTCGCCGAAATCTCCCTCTGCTGCACTTCGCGAATGACAACTCTTTTTTAAGCGGCCTTTCACTTGCTTTTCCAACACGAACGAGTTTTCACACGAGGAATTCTTTCGGCAGTTGCGCAGTGCGATTTACGTCTGGGTTTTGTGCGCTTGAGGATTTCCTTCAAGCGCTTTTCTGCTCAGAAACCAAAGTGAATAAGGAGTGGACGACCATGGCCAATACATCCGTTTATGCTTTGTTTCCGACAATCAGCGGGCTTGAAAGCGCAGTCACGTCGCTGCGCTCGGCCGGCTTCCGCAACACCGACATCTCCGTGCTGTGTCAATTCAACGAAGGCTCGAAAGACTTGGGCGTGAAAAACGCGACGAAAGTGCCGGAAGGCGCGACGACGGGCGGTGTCACCGGCGCCGTGATCGGCGGCGCGCTTGGCTGGCTCGCGGGAATCGGAGCGCTCGCCATCCCCGGCGCCGGACCCTTCATCGCCGCCGGACCGATCATGGGCCTGCTCGCCGGTATGGGCGGCGGCGGAGCTGCGGGTGGAGTCGTCGGCGGGCTGATCGGCCTGGGAATGCCTGAATACGAAGCCAAACGCTTCGCCGGCCGCGTCACGAAAAACGGCGCGCTGCTGTCGGTGCATTGCGATGACTCCAAATGGGTCGAACGTGCCAAGGACCTGCTCAAGAAAAGCGGCGCTGAAGAAATTTACAGCGGCAGCGAAGCATCCGCGGATTTCGACGAATCGAAAAAACCTCGTGCGCGCGCGGCAATGGCCGCCGGCAAATAAATGAGCCATCGTTCGGCGCGGTAATGGTGGGGCAAACATTCCTGTCTGCCAAGCCGGGCAGACAAGAATGTCAGCCCCACTCGCGCCGGAGCACATCCCCTCAGCAAGGCATTGGCGATGCCCCAGCTCTTTCATCCGAGCATCAATTCGTTCGCCAAGGCGAGCGCGGTGGGAATCGTTGTCGGCATCGCCATGCTCATTCTCGCGGCCACCAGCGTCGATCGCTCTCCTTATGTGACACGCATCGGGGAACCGCTTCCGCAGCCAGTTCCGTTCAGCCATCAGCATCACGCCGGAGCGCTGAAGATCGATTGCCGTTATTGCCACACGAGTGTGGAAACCTCATCATTCGCCGGCCTACCGTCGCTCGAAACGTGCATGAGCTGCCACTCACAAATCTGGCGCGACAGCCCCATGCTCTCCGTTGTGCGCGAAAGTTACAGCACTGGCCGCGCGCTGAGTTGGAATCGCGTCCATCACCTCCCCGACTACGCGTATTTCCGCCATGACATTCATCTGGCCAAAGGCGTCGCGTGCGAGAATTGCCACGGCCGAGTCGATGAGATGCCGCTGATGTGGAAAGCCAACACCCTGCACATGGATTGGTGTCTCGATTGTCATCGCAATTCGGAACGCTATTTGCGCCCCAAGGATCGTGTCTTCGAAATGGGCTACGTGCCGAACGAACCGCAGCAGACTCTTGGCGTGAAGCTTCTCAAAGAGAATCAAGTCGAACCGCAGCGCATTACCGATTGCGTAACTTGCCATAGGTGAAGCATGAGCATGAACCGAACCGATTCCGCGCAAGAAAGCGCAGCGCAAAATCGCGTTTGGCGAACACTCGACGAATTAAATGGATCATGTAGAACGGAGCTCCCGCTCAGTTCCGATTCGCAAAACGAATTCCCCGCTTGCGCGTCTACATGGAGCGACGACTTATCGCGCCGCTCTTTTTTGAAATTAATGAGCGCGTCGCTCGGACTCGCCGGCATTTACGGCTGCAACACCCAGCCCGCGCCGAAGATCGTTCCCTACGCGCAGCCGCCCGAAGACGTCGTCCCCGGCAAACCGATGCAATTTGCCACCGCGCTGACTTTGGGCGGGATTGCCACAGGCGTTCTGGCGACGAGCAATCTCGGGCGCCCAACGAAAATTGAAGGCAATCCGGATCACCCAGCCTCATTAGGCGCGTGCGACGCCATCTCGCAAGCCGCGATTCTGTCGCTTTACGATCCCGATCGATCCCAAAATGTGTTGCGCGCCGGCACGATCAGCACGTGGGGTGATTTTCTCGCTGATTTATCGGCCTCGCTCGAAGAGCAGCGCCGAAAAAATGGCGGCGGATTGCGTTTGCTGACCGAAACAATCACTTCGCCCACGCTCTCCGCTCAAATTGCCGAAGTGCTGGCGCAATTCAAAGACGCGCGCTGGCATTCGTACGAACCCATCAATCGCGACAGTGCCCGCGAGGGGGCCGTGCAAGCGTTCGGAGAAGACGCCAATATTTTCTATCGGCTCGATCATGCGCAAACCATCGTGTCGCTCGGCGCGGATTTTTTGGGATGCGGTTCGGGCCATCTGCGATACGCACACGATTTTGCCGCGGGGCGCAAAGTCCGTGCGGCGCAAACAAAAATGAATCGCCTCTATGCTCTCGAAACGACCCCAACCATTACTGGCGCCGCCGCCGATCACCGCATGCCCGTGCTTCAGCACGAATTGGAACGCTTCGCGATCGACCTCGCGAAAGCTCTGAGTGTCACGCTCAGCAACGAAGCCGCAGATTCGCCTGACCCGCGTCGCGCGCACTGGATCGAAGCGCTTGTCCGCGAGTTGAACGCCAACACTGGCGCGAGCGCCGTCATCCCCGGTTTCGCACAGCCGCCGTTCATTCACGCGCTGTGCCACGCGATCAACGACAAATTGAAAAACATCGGCTCGACCGTGATCCTCTCCGCGCCGCTCGAAGCGCAGCCAGCGAATCAGATCGAATCGCTGCGCGATTTGACGAAAGACATGCGCGCCGGCAAAGTCGGTGCGTTGATCATGCTCGGCGGAAATCCAATCTACAATGCGCCCGCCGATTTGGATTTCAAACGGGCGCTGGAACGCGTCGAATGGCGCGCGCATTTGAGCCTTTACAACGACGAAACCTCACGCCTCTGCCACTGGCACATTCCACAGACGCACGAATTGGAATCGTGGAGCGATGCGCGCGCCTATGACGGCACCGTCAGCATCATGCAGCCGCTGATCCTGCCGCTTTACGGGGGGAAATCGCCGCACGAATTGTTGAATGTGATGTCAGGCGCGTCGCAGCGCGAAAACTACGACATTTTGCGCGACGCTTGGCGCGGTCGAAACATGGGGCCGGATTTTGAATCCGCCTGGCGCCGCGCTGTTCACGACGGAGTCGTCAAAGACTCAGCGCTCTCCGAAAAAAAATTAAGCATCAAAACGCTCTCCATTCCAAAATCAAATGCGTCCGCTGAATCGCTCCTCATCGTCTTCGCGCCCGACTCGGCACTTTGGGACGGGCGCTTCGCTAACAATGGCTGGCTGCAAGAATTGCCCCGGCCGCTCACGCGCCTGACGTGGGACAACGCCGCGCTGATTTCGCCGCGCACCGCCAAAAACCTTCAACTCTCCAACGAGCAGCTCGTTGAAATCGCGCTTGGCGAGCGCACCCTTCGCGCGCCGATTTGGATTACGCCCGGCCACACTGATGGCGCCGTGACCTTGACTCTCGGCCAAGGGCGCACGCACGCTGGCAGTGCCGGAACGGGCATCGGCTACAACGCGTACGCGCTGCGCACAAGCGACGCGCTGTGGCACGCCACAAATGTGACTCTAAAACCAACGCAAGAAATTCAGCCGCTGTCAGCTACGCAAACGCATCACTCGCTCGAAGGACGCGACCTCGTTCACGACTGCTCGCTCGACGATTTCAAAAAACTCGCCGTACACGCAGCGCATCATGAAGATCATCCCGCGACGCTTTATCCCGGCTTCAAAGACACCGGCCACGCCTGGGGGATGCTCGTCGATCTCGGCGCGTGCATCGGCTGCGCCGCGTGCGTGCTCGGCTGCCAGTCGGAGAACAACATTCCGATCGTCGGAAAAGACGAAGTCCGCAACGGCCGCGAAATGCATTGGCTGCGCATCGACCGCTACTACAAAGGAGACGCCGACAACCCGCAGACGCTCTTCGAACCGCTGGCCTGCGTGCACTGCGAAACCGCGCCGTGCGAAGTCGTCTGCCCCGTCGCCGCCACGTCGCACAGTTCCGAAGGCCTCAACCAGATGGTCTACAACCGCTGCATCGGCACGCGCTATTGCTCGAACAATTGCCCGTACAAAGTTCGCCGCTTCAATTTTCTGCAATACTCGCCCATCGATTCCGCGCCGCTGATGCTGATGCAAAACCCCGACGTGACCGTGCGCGAACGCGGCGTGATGGAGAAGTGCAGCTACTGTATCCAACGCATCAACGCCGCGCGCGTCGAAGCCGAAAAACAAAATCGTCCATTGCGCGATGGCGAAATCGTCACCGCGTGCCAGGGCGCGTGTCCGACGGAAGCGATTGTCTTCGGCGACATCAAAGACCCTGAAAGCCGTGTCTCAAAATTGAAGCGCGAGCCGCACAATTTCGGGCTGCTCTCCGAACTTGGCACAAAACCGCGCACGACGTATTTGGGACATGTGTCCAATCCGAATTCCGATCTGGCCGAACCGAAGGAGGCGCGCGCCGTGTGACGCGCGGAAACAATGGCGCTCGAGGAAAACCTCATCGGCCAGCCGCACACGTTTGGCTCGGTGACCGACAAGATCAGCTCGATCGTGCAGACGCGGCGCATGCCTGCGTTCTGGCTGATCGGCTTCGGCCTTGCGTTTTCACTGGCGATGCTGCTGCTGGTCTCAGTCGTCTGGCTCTTCGTGCGCGGAATTGGAATTTGGGGCAACAACATCCCCGTCGGCTGGGCCTTCGACATCACCAATTTTGTCTGGTGGATCGGCATCGGCCACGCCGGCACGTTAATTTCCGCAATCCTCCTCTTGTTGCGCCAGGAATGGCGCACCTCCATCAATCGTTTCGCTGAAGCCATGACGCTCTTCGCCGTCGCCTGCGCCGGGCTTTATCCGCTGCTGCACTTGGGCCGGCCGCAATATTTCTACTGGCTGGTTCCCTATCCAAACACGATGGGCCTATGGCCGCAATTCCGCAGCCCGCTGATGTGGGATTTCTTCGCGGTCTCAACTTACGCAACAGTTTCGCTGCTGTTCTGGTTCATCGGTCTGATCCCCGATCTGGCCACGCTGCGCGATCGCGCAAAACACACTTTCGCGCGCGTGGCCTATGGCATTCTGGCGATGGGCTGGCGCGGTTCGGCGCGCCATTGGAAACGCTACCAAATCGCGTACCTGCTGCTCGCGGGCCTCGCCACGCCGTTGGTCGTCTCGGTGCACACGATCGTGAGTTTCGATTTTTCGGTGGCCATTCTGCCAGGCTGGCACTCTACGATCTTTCCCCCGTACTTTGTCGCCGGCGCGATTTTCTCCGGATTTGCGATGGTGCTGACGCTGGCCATTCCGCTGCGCTATTTTTACGGCCTCGAAGATTTCGTCACCGAACGCCACCTCGACTACATGGCCCAAGTGATGCTCGCCACCGGCTTGATCGTGGCCTACGGCTATCTCATGGAAGCCTTTTCCGCGTGGTACAGCGGCAATCAATTCGAGCGCGCTACCGCGTTGAATCGCGCCTTCGGGCCCTATGCGCCGGTCTATTGGATCATGCTCGCCTGCAACGTTTTGGTGCCGCAATTGCTTTGGTCGAAGAAGGTGCGGCGCAGCGCAGCGATGCTTTTCGTTCTCTCGATCTTGATCAACATCGGCATGTGGATGGAGCGCTTCATGCTGATCGTGACTAGTCTGCATCGCGATTTTTTGCCCTCGTCGTGGGGCATGTACCGCCCGACATTCTGGGATCTTTCGACGTACTTCGGCAGCATCGGACTTTTCTTCGCGCTCTTTTTTCTATTCATCCGCCTGCTGCCGATGATCTCGATTTACGAAATGCGCGAACTTGTTTCGGAACAGGCCGCGGAACACCAACACGGGGAGGCCGTCGCATGAACAGCATCGCCGCAACAGCGCTTTACGGAATCATGGCCGAATTCGATTCGCCACAAAAATTGCTCGCGGCCACCCATCGCGCGCACGAAGAGGGCTACCGCCGAATGGACGCGTACAGCCCCTTTCCGGTGGAAGGCCTCTCCGAAGCGCTCGGCTTTCGAACCACCGGCGTCCCCGCGCTTGTGCTGGGCGGAGGAATTTTCGGCGCAATCGCCGGATACCTGCTGCAATATTTCTGCGCGGTGGTTTTCTACCCGCTGAACATTGGCGGCCGCCCGCTCAACAGTTGGCCGGCCTTCATTCCCGCGACGTTCGAATCGGCCGTCTTGTGCGCCGCGCTCTGCGCCGTGATCGGCATGATTTTTTTAAACGGCCTGCCGCAGCCCTATCATCCCGCGTTCAATGTCCCGCGCTTCGCACTGGCCTCGCGCGACCGCTTCTTTCTGCTCATCGACGCGCGCGACAGCAATTTTGACGTGAGCAAGACCACGCAGTTTCTCACCACGCTCAACGCCAGTGCCGTATCGGAGGTTCACCCGTGATCCGTCAAAGCCGGCAGCTCATTCTAGGCGTTGCACTGGCCGCGCTCTCGGGCTGCGAAGATAACATGCGCGACCAGGCGCGCATCAAGCCGCTGGAACCGAGCCAGTTCTTCGCCGACGGCCGCTCGGCCCGCCCGCTTCCGCCCGGCACCATCGCGCGCGGCCAGTTGCGCGAAAACGATGACTTTTTCACCGGCAAACGCGGCGGAAAATTCGTTGAGCAGATTCCGGTCACGCTGAGTCGCGAGCTTCTTCAACGCGGCCGGCAGCGCTTTGAAATCGTCTGCGCGAACTGTCACGGCTTGGATGGATTTGGAAATGGGATCATCGTGGAACACGGCTTCAGCCCGCCGCCCTCGTATCACATCGACCGCCTGCGCGCCATGCCCGACGGATACTTTTTCGACGTTATTACGCATGGCAAAGGCGCGATGTATCCGCAGGCGGAGCGCGTCGCCATTGAGGACCGCTGGGCGATTGCCGCCTACATTCGCGCGCTGCAACTGTCTCAAAACGCAAAATCAACCGACGTGCCCGATAACGAGCGCAGCCACCTTGAGGAGCACGCGCCATGACCATGCCGCTCGATCTCCTCAACCGCCTCCGCCGCCGCGCGCTGATCGTTGGCGCCATCGCCGCCGTCGTATGCGGCCTGTCCCTTCTTCAAGGCGCCGACCGAGTATTGCATTCGTATCTGTTTGCGTTCTGCAACTGGACTGGCATCGCGCTGGGATGCATGGCTATTCTGTTGCTACAATACTTGGCCAGCGGGCGCTGGGGCGTATTGTTACAGCGCATTTTTGAAGCTGGCGCGCTGACATTGCCGCTGATGTTGCTGCTCTTCTTTCCAATTGCATTCCTGTCGAATCGCATTTATCCTTGGGTAAATTGGAGCAATTCGCCCGAACAGGCGCTTCGGCAAAAGGCGCAATACCTGAATTCAACCGCGTTCATTCTGCGCAGCGCGTTTTACTTTGGTATATGGATTGGAATTGCGTTGTGCTTGCGCCGCTGGTCGTTGGCCGCCGACAGCGGCGCGAACCAAGCCAGCGAAAAAATGTACAAGCTCAGCGGACCCGGCCTGCTGATTTACGTGCTGACCGCCACTTTCGCCGCCATCGACTGGACCATGTCGCTTGAACCCGAATGGACTTCCACGATCTATGGCTTGCTAGTTATTGTCGGACAAGGATTGTCGGCGATGGCGCTCGCCGTCCTGCTCGTCGGGTGGCTGGCGCGCGTGCCGCCATTTGAGGAGATATTAACAGCGCGCGATTTCAACGATTTTGGTAATTTGCTCATGGTATTCGTGTTGCTTGCCGCCTACGCAAGTTTGTCTCAATTCCTGATCATTTGGTCAGGCAACCTGCCCGAAGAAGCCGTGTGGTATATTCGCCGCAGCCGCGGCGGCTGGCAATGGGTCGTTGCAATACTTGCGGCTGGGCAATTCCTCATTCCATTTCTAGCATTACTCTCGCGCCGGATTAAAGGCGCGCCTCACTCACTTATGCCTGTCGCCATACTACTCATCGTCGTTCATGTCATCGAATGGTATTGGCTGGTCATGCCCGCATTTGAAAGAAGCGCGATTCCAAACGTGTCCGATGTAGCTGCGCCGATCGCGCTTGGCGGCTTTTGGCTCGCCGCAATGGTATATTTCCTAAAACAAGCACCGCTGCTTTCAGTCCGTCTGGAATTGGCGCCGCCGGAAATGGTGGAGAACTCGGCATGACGAACGAAACCTCCACAAATGTACGTTATGAGCGCCGCGACATCAATGCGCGCGCGCTCGCCGCGATTGCATTGGGCTCAATCGTGCTCGGTGCGCTCATGCTCTTCGGCATCGCCGGGCAGTTCCATTATTTCAACGCGATAGAAACCCGCGAAAACGATACAGCGAGCGAGCTCCAAAACCCGCAATGGCAGCCTGGCCCGCATTTGGAAGTCGATGAAGCGGCACACACGCAAGAGTTGCGCGCATCGCAGCAGGCAAATTTGGAAGGCTATAAGTGGATCGATCAAAAGGCCGGAGTTGTTCACATTCCCATCGATCGCGCCATGGAACTGATTGTATCGCGCTCAAAGACAATTGATTAAAAACACTTCAAACCTGCGGAGACGAAGCCATGAAGTATACATGCGCAGCGATTGCTTTGAGCATTGCTTGTTGCGCGGCGTTTGCGGCCACGGACCCGCGCGACGTCATTAACGTACTCGGATTCGATCAGAATCTCGATGCACAAGTTCCTTTAAACTTGGAGTTCACCGACGAAGCTGGTGCAAAGATTCAGCTAGCGGAATATTTCGGACAGAAACCAGTCATACTAATGTTCGTATACCATGAATGCCCAATGCTCTGCAGCTCTGAATTAAACGGCTTGGTTACGTGCCTTCGCGCAATGTCCTATACCGCCGGAAAGGATTTTACATTGGTTACGGTAAGTTTCAATCCTAGCGATTCTGTAGAAATCGCCGCCCGAAAGAAAGCGGAGTATGTGCGCAGTTATAACCGCAGCGGCGCAGCGCCCGGCTGGCATTTTCTTACTGGCGGCCAGACGACAATTCAAAATCTCGCGAAAACTGTTGGATTTCGGTACCAATACGATCCGGCCACAAAGCTTTTCGCTCATCCCGCGGGGATTGTGCTGCTTACTCCACAAGGCAGAATTTCACGCTATTACTACGGCGTCGAATATTACCCGCGCGATTTGAATCTTGGTTTGGTCGAGGCCTCCAACGGAAAGATTGGCACATTTACCGATCAAGCGCTTTTGTATTGTTACCGCTACGACCCAATGACGGGCCGTTACGGATTAGTGATTCTCAATTTATTGCGGGCAGGCGGAGCATTGACGGCTGGCGGCTTGACTGCCTATGTTGCTTTCATGATTAAGCGCGAGCGGAAGAAAGAACGCATTCTAAACCGCCAACAACGAGTGTAACAATGAATGAATTCCGCTTATTTCCGAACGAAAGTTCCACGTTCGCCGGCCGCGTGGACGCGCTCTTTCTTTTTATTCTAGGAGTGGGCGTTTTTTTTTCGATTTTAATTGCCGCGCTGATTGTTTATTTCTCGATTCGCTACCGGCGTGTAAGCGTGAATGCATTTGCGACGCCGGCCGCAACTCGTACCTGGCTTGAACTAACGTGGACCGGCATTCCAATGGCATTGACAATGGGAATATATTTGTGGGGGTCGAAACTATACTTCACTGCATATCGGCCGCCCGCGGATGCGCTGGACATTCACGTCATTGGCAAACAATGGATGTGGAAAGTGCAGCATCCGGAAGGCAGGCGCGAAATCAACGAACTGCATGTGCCGATCAATCAGCCCGTGCGATTAGTTTTAATTTCGCAAGATGTCATTCACGACTTCTACATGCCCGAATTTCGCATCAAACAAGACGTCTTGCCCGGGCGTTATACTTACGCTTGGTTTGAAGCGAACCGGCTCGGCGAAAGTCATTTGTTTTGCGCGCAGTACTGCGGCAATCAGCACGCCAACATGATCGGCCGCGTCGTCGTGATGGAGCCTGCCGCCTATACTGCCTGGCTCCGCGGAATCGCGCCGGATCAGCCTTCGATGCTCGATGCCGGCGAGCGGCTCTATGCGCAATTCGCCTGTAATACATGCCACGGTGTCAGGGCGCCGACACTTGCAGGATTATACGGCAGTGTGGTGCATTTCGAAAATGGAAGCAGTGCGGTTGCGGACGAGTCGTACTTGCGCGACCATATTCTAAATCCTCGCAACCGCACTGTATCGGGATTTCAGTCGATCATGCCAAGCTACAAAGACCAGATAAATGAAGATCAACTTGTCCAGATTATCGCCTACATTAAATCACTTCAAGGCGCACAAAGACAGCCGGAGCAAAAGCCATGAATGAGCCTACCGCGCCGGCGCCGCATGTTTCAATGCGACGCAATACTTATCTTAACGCCGGGTATACCGTCAAATCGTGGCTGCTTTCAACAGACCATAAACGCGTTGCCATTCTTTATTTGATTGCCGTGACACTTTTCTTTTTTATAGGCGGCGCCGCCGCGGTGGTCTTTAGAATTCATCTGCTGACTCCGGAGGGCGCGCTTGTACAACCTGAAACTTATAATAAATTGTTTACTACTCACGGCTTGGTGATGGTCTTTTTTTTCCTGATTCCTTCCATACCGGCAGTATTAGGTAATTTCCTGGTGCCTCTGATGATTGGAGCAAAAGACCTCGCCTTTTCAAAGCTGAATCTTGCCAGTTGGTATGTCTTCATGCTGGGAGGTACATTGATGATCTGCGCCACCTTATTCGGCGGCGTGGATACCGGATGGACATTTTATACGCCTTACAGCAGCATGTTTTCCAATTCAAATGTCATGCTCGCGGCACTCGGCGTGTTCGTTGCGGGATTTTCGTCAATTCTCACCGGCTTGAATTTCATCGTAACCATTCATAAAATGCGCGCGCCGGGTTTGACCTGGTTTCGGCTTCCGCTATTTATCTGGTCGATGTACGCAACCAGCGTTATCATGGTCTTAGGCACTCCCGTGCTCACGATGGCGCTGGCATTGGTTGCGATCGAAAGGACGCTGCGGATCGGTGTCTTCGACCCCGCGCTGGGCGGCGATCCGCTGCTCTTTCAGCATTTATTCTGGTTTTACTCTCACCCCGCCGTTTACATCATGGTGCTGCCCGCGATGGGAGTCGTGAGCGAGATTGTGCCGTGCTTTTGCCGCAAGCGTATATTTGGCTACGGATTTATCGCGGCATCGAGTGTCGCGATCGCCGCGCTGGGATTTTGTGTGTGGGGCCATCACATGTTTGTTTCCGGGCAGTCCATGTATACTGGAATGGTTTTTTCATTCTTGAGCTTCATGGTCGCCATCCCCTCCGCGGTCAAAGTGTTCAACTGGACAGCAACGCTTCACCGCGGCGCGGTCTCCCTGCAGACTCCGATGTTGTACGCGTTGGGATTCATCGGCTTGTTTACGATAGGAGGACTTACCGGACTGTTTTTAGCGGCAATGGGCGTCGATATTCACGTTACCGGCACATACTTTATCGTTGCCCATTTTCACTACATTATGGTTGGCGGTACCGTCATGGCCTATCTCGGCGGGATTCATTTTTGGTGGCCGAAGATGACGGGAAGGATGTATTCCGACACGTGGGGCAAAGTCTCGGCGCTGGTCATTTTCCTTGGATTCAATCTGACATTTTTTCCGCAATTTGTACTTGGTTATTTCGGCATGCCGCGCCGCTACTATGCATACCCGCCTGAATTTCAGGTGCTGAATGTAATGTCCACGGCGGGCGCATCGATTTTGGCTGTTGGTTATCTGCTGCCGTTTTCATACCTGATTTGGTCGCTCAAATACGGAGGCGACGCGGGCCGAAATCCGTGGCCCGCGACTGGGCTCGAATGGACCACTCAATCTCCTCCCGAAACCGAGAATTTTGAACATACGCCGGTCGTGGAGACTGAGGCGTATGCATACCATCTTTTAAAGGACCGCGAAAGTGGCACAGCTTGAAGCCGCATTTGAAGACGCCGCGCAGCAAAAAGAAACGAGCACGCTAGGAATGTGGGTTTTCCTCGCCAGCGAAGTGCTCTTTTTCGGCGCGTTATTTACTGGCTACACGATCTGCCGCTACCGGTTTTCGATGGCATTTGGGGAAGGCAGTACGCATCTTAATTTGAAGCTCGGAAGCATCAACACGGCGGTATTGTTATGCAGCAGCCTAACTGTGGCATTGGGAGTGCACGCACTGGAAACCGGCCGCAGAACCGCACTGAAGTTGTTTATTTTTATGACGATTGCGCTTGGAATCGCGTTCCTGTGCATCAAAGGATTCGAGTACTCAATTGAAATTCGCGAAGGATTACTGCCGGGCGCGTCGTTTAGGGCCATGCAGGCATCCGTTGAATCCAATCGAGTTCAATTGTTTTTTCTTTTTTATTTCATCATGACCTCCCTGCACGCGCTGCACATGATCGGCGGGTTGATCGTTTTCTCAATACTTTTCTGCGGCGTCAAGCGCGGGCGGCACATGGACGGGCAATCCGCTGCAATTGAATTGGCGGGACTGTACTGGCATTTTGTGGACATCGTCTGGATTTTTCTTTTTCCAACGCTTTACTTAGCGGGGAAATAAAATGAGCGAACCATCGCATTCAAGCGCAATGAGTTATATCCTTATTTTCGCAGCGTTGATGGCCCTGCTTGCATTGACACTGGCAGGCCATTTTCTGCACTGGGGAATCGCTGCCGCGCTTTTCATAGCGGTGTGCAAAGCGTTGCTTGTTGCCATTTATTTTATGCATTTGCGCCTCAGTTCGCGCATCGTGCAGGTTGCGGCAAGCGTCGGCGTGATTTGGCTTCTGCTCCTAATAACGTTGTCGATGAGCGATTACCTAACCCGAAATTGGAATTGATTTTCGTCGAGTGCTGCCGAAACAGCGGCGCAGTGCTTGGTATTTCGATTGCTTCCCTCTTATTGACGTGCGCGTTCGCAATGCCACACCCTCCCCTCACCCCGCGCAGGAGTACCTGCGTCGGCCCTCTCCCGGAGGGAGAGGGGAACGGCAACTGCTCGCCGCGGTCACATGAGGCATTGATTATGCGCGGATCAATAGTTGGGGGAATAGCAGCATGCCTGCGAAGCCAAATTTATTTTCCATGCAGTTTGCGCCCATGTTGGCGACGCTAGTTTCGCACATTCCTGCCGATAGTTTTGCGTGCGAGGTGAAATGGGACGGCGTTCGGGCGATTGCCTATATTGAAGCAGGACGTTTGCGGCTTCTGAGCCGAAATAATCTGGACATTACCTCTGCATATCCGGAGTTAGGCAGCCTGCCTCGCCACATTAAGGCGCGAAACGCGATTTTGGACGGTGAAATTGTCGCGCTGAATGAACAAGGCTTGCCCGATTTCGAACGGCTCCAGCGGCGCATGCACGTCCGCGACAATGCGGCGATACAGGTACTGTCACGAAGGTATCCTGTCATCTATATGATTTTCGACATCCTGTATTTAAATGATACGTCGGCACTTGACGATCCTTACCTCATTCGCCGAGATAAACTTTCTGCGTTGAAATTGAACGAAGCGCATTGGCAAACGCCGGAATATTACCTGGGCGATCCCGCGCCATTTCTTGAGGCCACACGGCACTTGGGCGTTGAAGGCGTGATCGCCAAGCAAACCAACAGTCCTTACGTACCCGGCAAACGCACGGGAGCGTGGTTGAAGATCAAGCACGTGCGCAAACAGGAATTCGTAATCGGCGGCTGGCATGAAGGCGAAGGCGCGCGATCTGGTGTGGCAGGAGCGCTGCTGCTTGGATACTACGACACCGATCCGGAGACCGCGCGGCATCGCAAGCAACCGCAAAAATTGGTGTACGCTGGCAAAGTGGGAACTGGGTTTTCGATGCGCATGCTTGAAGAGATACAGGCAAGCTTGCGGAAGTTGGAGATCGATACGAATCCGTTCGAGGTCGATCCGCCGCGCGAACGGGAGATTCATTTCGTGCGGCCGGAATTGGTGGCGGAGGTTCGCTTCGGGTCCTGGACCAGCACACACATGCTTCGGCATCCTTCGTTTGAGGGCCTTCGCGACGATAAGCCTGCGTGCGAAATCATACGGGAAGATGATGTCAGAAAGGAGTAGTAACATGGCTCGCGCAATGTGGTCAGGTTCAATTTCGTTTGGATTGGTCAATGTTCCAGTCAAAATGGTGACGGCCGTTTTGCCAAACGATGTACATTTTCACCAGCTTCGCGCGTCGGACGGCGCACGGATTCAATACAAGAAAGTAAGCGTCACCGACCAGGAGGAAGTGGAATACAAGGACATCGTTAAAGGGTACGAAGTCGCGCCGAATCAATATGTAAAAATAAAGCCGGAGGAATTGAATGCGCTCGATCCTGAAGCGCGCAGAACGATCGACATCGATAAATTCGTCGATTTGAAGGAGATCGATCCGATTTATTTCGAGCACAGTTACTATCTTGAGCCGGACAAGAACGCGGGCAAAGCCTATGCGCTCTTGCAGCAGGCCATGCACGGCAGCGGGAAAGTAGGCATCGCTAAAATGGTCATGCACAATCGCGAACATATCGTGGCGCTGCGCGGCACGGGACAGGCGATTGCAATGTCCACTATGTACTTCAAGGATGAAGTAGTTTCTGAAAAGGAATTGGCGCTTCCCGCGGAAGCGGACAAGCCGCAGAAGAAAGAGCTGGCCATCGCGCTGCAGCTCGTTGAATCCATCAGCGGAGAATTCGATCCTGAAAAGTACCACGACGAATACCGCGAACGCGTGCTGAATTTGATTAAACAGAAGGCGGAAGGCAAGGAAGTAGTGACGCAGAAGATGCCGAAGACGACCGCGCCGAACGTGGTCAACCTGATGGACGCCTTGAAAGCGAGCTTGGCCGAATCAGCGAAGAAACGCAAAGCCGGGCAGAGCATCGGCGCGCATACTGCGAAGCCGAAGGCGCGCAAATCGGCATAGTTTGCAAGCGTCACCTCGATAAAATTAGCGCTCGCAATGACGCGGACGCGCTGCCGCCTAAAGGCGGGACTACAAACGAAAGGCGGGACTACGAACGATTACTGCGGGTTCGTGAACGAATTGAACTCGGGGGAGTACACATTTTCAGCGCCCGTACGCTTGAAGACGGTTTCCGCCAACCGGCTGCATTCCGGGCCGTCGCATTGAACCGACAAAATCGGATGCCCCAATTTCAGTCGTTCTTCATAATGACGCGCAGCTTCGTCGGTGCAACCCAAGCCAATGAACGAGCCGACAATTCCGCCGATGCCGCCCATTGATACAGAACCTGCGATGGCGGTGCCGATCGGGCCGGCAATGACGAGCGCCCCGAGGCCGGGAACGGCGAGCATACCCGCACCGATGAGCCAGCCCAAAACGCCCCCGAACAGCGCGCCCGCGCCCGCGCCAATTTCCGCGCCCTCTATTGAGGTGGGCGCGTCGTCGTCGGCTTTGTGCGGCATGACGATGGAAATGTCTTCTGGCGGGATGCCCTCTTTCTTAAATTCTTGAAGCCCGCGCTCCAACGCGGCGCGATCGTGGTAAACGCCAAAAGCGGCAGGTTTAGTCGTAGTCATGGGCGAATCTCCTTTTGGTTACTCGGTCGGGAGCTGTACTTCGCCGCGAAATGAAACCACGCGGCCCCACAGGTCCTTCGTGCCCCAGATTCCCTCGCGCAAACACTCCAACTGCACGATCTGGCTGTGATCGACGAACAAATTGACATCGGGACCAAAATTCTTGATGTACCAGCCGAACACGTCCGGATCGGCGGCTTCGAACATCAGGTGCTCCATTCCGAGCGCATTGACGAAGCGCGCCGGCACGTCCGTGCGCCAAGGCTCGACGTTTTCGGTAATCCCTTCCGATTCGATCATCAGCATCGGCGCGCCGGCTTCGAGAAAACGTTTCGCGCGCGCGATCGCCCACGCTGGGTCGCTGGTGCCTTCGGCGGCGAGTTCTTTCGCGGCCGTTCCGCCTCCTGCGCCGAATTGAATTCCAATCTCAGGCTTCGGTTTGAGCCCCAGTTTCTTCACCTGCTCGATCAAGCGCAGCCAATCGTCGGTGGGAATGCTGACAAAACCCGCTGAGAGTTCGACGATGTCGAAGCCCAGTTCCTTGCATTGTTTCAAATATCCGCGCACGGCCTCTTCGCCTTGGGTCAAGACGTATTCGATGAAACCGCCGGTGGAAACCTGGACGTCGTGTTTATGGCAAATGTCGATCAGTTCGCGCAGGCGCGCTTGCGGGAAGAGGGTGAACGAGCCGCCGGCGAATTTGAACGAATCGACGTAGCGCGCCATCAAGCTGAGCAGATCGCGCAGTTGAGCGGGGCCAATCACGCTGTAATACGGCCCGCGAATTTCGGTGACCCCGCTGGCGCGCGGCTTGGGCGCACGGCGGTTGGCATGAAGGAAACCAAACGCGCGGTCGTTGTCAGTCATGATTCACCTCCTTGACGCGCCGCAATGCCGCGCCGAGCAGACTTGTCGGACAGGTTTCAAGCGTCTTGACGAGTTCGACGATTTCGTTGCGCACGGTTGTGCCGAGGCGGCCGGCCGTCAGCGCGTCGAATTTCGCCAGCGCGGAATCCCAATTCATCGGGCGCGTGAAATAGCCTTCGAATTGCCGCTTTTCGACGCTGCGTTCGCGCCCGTCTTTGAAGGTGGCTGTCACACGCGCGCGCATTTCTTCAGGAAACGAGCGGCTGAATTCTTCCGATGGAATGACTTCAACGCGGCGCATGAGTTCCTGAACGTCTCCGCGCGTGATGCGTTCGGGCTCGTATTGTTCGGGCATCACACAGCCATCCAACAACGCCACGGCTGCAATGTAGGGCAGACTGTGGTCGGCCTGTTCTTTTGTCCGCACGTTCTGTTTGTTGCCCTCGTCGCCGCCGCCGATGATGTTGTAGGCCACGTCGAAAATTTCGATGCGCAAATGGTCGAGATTCTCCAAACGAAAACCGGCGTCGCCGCGCAAATCCAGGATCGCTTCGATGGTGGATTGCGAATGAATTTCGGCGTTGAAGCGCTTGATGCTCGCGCGCAGAATGCTGTCGAGTTGCGAATTTTTCCAGTCGATCTGAAACGGTCCGGCGATGGCTTCGATGAATCCTTTGCGGCCTTCGATCACCGAGAGCGGGCCAGTCACGCCGCGCATGGCAAGAAATGCGGCGTGCGTGGCGCCGCATGCGGTATTGGGAAACGCGAGGCCCTTCCAGTGCGAAAGTTCGCCAGTGCGCGTGACTCGCAGCGCGTTATAGGCGGTGCCGGACATCGCCAAAGCATGAGCGATGCGCGGCTTTTCCAACTTAAGAATTTTCGCGACACCCGCCGCGACGGAATAGGCGCCTTGGGTCGTGTGGTCGAAACCCTTCGCACGGACCGGCGCGGCCTCGCTCAAGCGGCATTGAATTTCATAGGCGGCGGCGAGCGCGGTTAGGAAATCCTGCCCGGAAGCTTGAGCGTATTCCCCGGCGGCGAGGACCGCGGCAATGTTATCGCTGGGGTGGCACGTTTCGCCTTTGGCCAGGTAGCTGTCGTTGAAGTCAAGATAGCGCACGAGCGCACCGTTGTAGAATGCCGCGCGATCCGGCGCGCTGAGTCCTCCGCCGATCAGCGAACTCTTCGCCGCGCCGCCGAAGTCGTCCAACTGCGCGCGGATAAGATTCATTACGTCGCGGCCGATTGCACCGATTGCGCAGCCAATCGCATCGAGCGTATGGAGCTTCAGTCGGTCGATGGCATGTGCCGAAAGTCGGTCGAATGCCGCGTTTCCGACAAAGTCCGCCATTTGTTCGGCAATAGTCAAAGGCGCACTCCTCGTGTCCAATAAGGAGTGCGCAAGAATTGAGCCACAAATAAAGTCCTGAGTGCTGAGTGCTGAGTAATGGCGGCAAAAGCGCTTCGCGCTTTCCCGCTCAGGACTCAGGACTCAGCACTCAGGACTAATTCTGAATCCACGAAAAAAATCGTGACAAACGCGGGAAAATGGTGTACTGTGAATACTGCGGATATCAATAGGCGTTTATCATCTTAACGCCAGAAGGGCTTGACTCCGCAGGTGGGGCAAGTTGGTTATGAAAAGGAGCGCACTATTTTTGGCAGTCTTTGTTCTGTCCGCCGCGGCTGCACGCGCGGCGGATCAGAATTATCTGGCAATTTATGAATACGGTTCGCCGGCGCAGATGGGCGAATTGGACAGAATCGTTTTGTCCAAACTCGGCTCGATTGGATGCGGGCCAGGCCGCTGTTCCGACGCGGTCTTCGTGCGCCGTGCGTTCATCGATGTCATCGGCACCCTGCCGACGCCGCAGGAGGCGCGGGAATTCATCCTCGACCCGGACATTGGAGGCAAGCGCGCCAAGCTGATCGATCGATTGCTGGCACGCGACGAATTCGCAGATTATTGGGCCATGAAGTGGGGCGACGTGCTGCGAATCAAGGCGGAATTCCCCGTCAATCTCTGGCCCAACGCCGCGCAGGCCTATCACCGCTGGGTGCGCGCGTCGATTGCCGAGAACAAACCGTACGACAAATTCGCGCGCGAACTGCTCACGTCCAGCGGCAGCAACTTCCGCGTTGGGCCGGTGAATTTTTATCGCGCGCTCCAAAACCGCACACCCGAAGGCATCGCCGGCGCGGTGGCATTGACGCTGATGGGGTCGCGCATTGATTCCTGGCCGAAAGAGCGCCAAGCCGGCATGGCGGCGTTCTTTTCGCAGATTGGCTACAAGTCAACGCGCGAATGGAAAGAGGAGGTCGTCTTCTGGGATCCATTGCACAGCAGCGTGCTTGTAGCCAACGCGGCCGCCGAGAAGAAACCCGGCGCGCCCGCCGAACCTGCGCCGCTCGTCGAGCCGAGCGTGGTCTCGGCGATCTTGCCGGACGGCACGAAGATCATGTTGACGCCCGACCGCGATCCGCGCGATGACTTCGCCGATTGGCTGATCAAACCGAAAAACAAATGGTTCACGCGCGCGATCTGCAACCGCGTTTGGTCGTGGCTGATTGGCCGAGGCATCATCCACGAGCCGGATGACATTCGCGACGACAATCCGCCATGCAACCCGGAACTGATCACGTTTCTCGAAAAGGAATTGATCGCCAGCGGCTATGACATGAAGAAGTTCTACCGCCTGATTTTGAACTCGGCGACGTACCAGTTCTCCTCGACGCCGCGCTTCGTCAACAATCCCAAAGCCGAAGCCAATTTTGCGAGCTATCCGCTGCGGCGGCTTGAAGCCGAAGTGCTGATCGACGCGATCAACAAGGCCACCGGCGCGACGGACCTTTATACCAGTCCCATTCCTGAGCCGTTCACGTACATTCCGAAGGATAAGCCGGCGATCACCATCGCCGACGGCAGCATCACCAGCCCTTTCCTAACCTTATTCGGGCGCTCGGCACGCGCGACGGGAATGGAGAACGAACGCAACAACAAGCCCGTGCCCGCGCAGTGGCTGCACACGCTCAATTCGAGCCATATTCAGATAAAATTGTCGCAAGGTCCGACGATGAAGGCGATCCTCGATTCAGGTCACAAGCCGGCACAAATCCTTGAAGACCTGTACCTCACTATTCTCTCGCGCTTTCCGACGCCTCAGGAAGTGTCCTATGCGGAATCATACAGTTCAGCCGCAACAACCGTGCAAGGGAAGGCGGTCAAAGGAGGCGGCGCCCAGCAAAGGCGCCGCGAGGATTGGGTGGACATCGCCTGGGCTTTGATGAACAGCGATGAATTTTTGTACCGGCATTGACACAGCTTAATTCAAGGTTCACGATTCAAAACTCAAGGTTATCGGATGCGGCGACGTTGAATCTTGAATCTCGAATCTTTGAATGTGCTCTATAAGGAGACTGGATATGAAACCGAACCGCAGACTGAACAGTGGCGCAGGAATCACTCGGCGTGAAGCATTGGCGCGGGGCGCAGTCGGATTGCTGGCGGCGGGATCGCTCGGCGCCAAACTCATGGGGGACGACAGCCCGTATGAAAAACCGGCGGCGAAGACGAAAGCCAAGTCGGTGGTCCAGGTGTTCCTCTGGGGCGGCATGTCGCACAACGACACGTGGGACCCCAAGCCGGATTCCGGCTACGATTACGAAGGCGAGTTCGGGAAGTCCATCTCGACGAATGCGAACGGCATCCAGATCGGCGGCTTGTTCCCGGAGTTGGCGAAGCAGGCGGACAAGTTCTCGCTGATTCGCGGCATGACTCACCGTAACAATGGCCACGAGACGGCCGCGTACCTGATGCAGACCGGCCACACGCCCGGCGAGCGGCTGGCCTATCCCAGCATCGGCGCGGTCTTTTCGCTGTTCAAAAGCCCGGAATACAAGGGCATCATTCCGCCGTACGTGGTGCTGAATCGAGAACAGGGCCGCTTCTCTGAAGAGGGTTTCCTCGGGCCAAAATACAAACCCTTCGCCACCGGCGGCGACCCCAACGCGGCGCGCTTCGAGGTCGAGGGCGTTGTGGCGCCCGGCATCACCGACGACCGCCAGCGCTCCCGCCGCGAATTGCTGAAGCGCTTGAACAGCATGGGCAATTTGATGCACGACAGCAAGGATTTGTACGCATCGGAAGAAGCGAAGAACCGCGCATACGAATTGATCCTCGGCGCCGGCCGCGACGTGTTCGATCTGACCAAAGAGAAGCCGGAACTGCGCGACAAGTATGGCCGCCACACGTTCGGGCAGGAATGTCTCGCCGCGCGGCGCATGGTCGAAGCCGGCGTGCCGTACGTCGTCATCAATTATCCGGGCGGATGGGACACACACAGCAATCACTTCGCGACGATGCGGCGGCAGTGTCCGCAGTTGGATCAGGGCCTGGCGGTGCTTCTGTCTGACTTAAAAGACCGCGGGCTGCTGGACACGACGCTGGTTTGGTGCTGCGGCGAATTTGGGCGAGGTCCGAAAGTGGATTGGCAACCGCCGTGGAATGGCGGACGAAACCACTACGGCAACGTTTTCTCGGTGCTGGTTGCCGGCGGCGGATTCAAAGGCGGCTGCGTGGTCGGCTCGTCGGACGCAAAGGCCGAAGAAGTCAAAGACCGCCCCGTGTATCCGGTGGATTTGCTTGGCAGCATTTATCAACTGGCTGGAATCGATGCGAGCGCCAAGCTTTCGCACCCGATGGGTCTCGAAGCTCACGTATTGCCGACGTCGGCGGAGAACGTGAAGTCGGCGGGGTTGTTGAAGGAAATTATGTAGGAAATGAGACTGGAGACTGGAGACGAGAGACGGGAACAGGAATCCGAGGGCGCGGCTAAACTGCTCCGGTCTCCAGTCTCGAGTGGAGTGGTTATGTTCAAAACACGATGGCTTGTAATCCTGGCCGTGGCCGGTCTGATGGCGCCGGCGGCGGCAGAGCAGCGGCCGTACATCGGCTACGTTTATCCGGCTGGAGGCCAGCAAGGCACGACATTTCAAATCAAGCTCGGCGGGCAGGGTTTGGACGACGTGAACCAGGCGATCGTCTCCGGCAACGGCGTTGACGCGAAAGTGCTGGAGTATTACCGCAGACTCGGACCAAACGAAATCGCCCTGTTGAACGAGCAGCTTAAAGAATTGAAGCCGGCGAAAACCGACGCGGCGAAAGGCAAACCTGCGGAGACGTCCCCGATAAAAACCGCGCCGGCGCCCGCGCAGCCGGCGCCCCAAATTTCGCTGCCGCAAGGTTACGAACCCGCGCAAATCGTCGCGCGCATCGAACGACGTATCGCCGAAGCCGTCAACACACCCGCGTGCAATTCGATCTCCAATCTTGTCTTCGTCGAAGTCACGGTTTCACCGGGCGCCGAACCCGGCCCGCGCGAAATTCGGCTGGTGACGCCGCGCGGCGGCGCATCAAATCCGCTGGTCTTCCATGTCAGCCAGGAACCGGAAGTGATTCGCAAGCCGATGATCTCCGCCTCGCTCCAAATTCTGGGCAAAGAAGAATCGGCGCTGCGCAAACGCCCGCCGGAAGAAGTCGAGCAACAGATTACCATTCCGTGCACCGTCAACGGCCAGATCGCATCGGGCGAAGTTAATCGCTATCGTTTCAAAGCCAAAAAAGGCCAGCACCTCGTGCTGACCACCGAAGCTCGTTCGCTGATCCCGTTCATCGCCGACGCCGTGCCCGGCTGGTTTCAACCCGTGCTCGCTGTTTACGACAGCAGCGGCAAGGAAGTCGCGTACGACGACGATTACCGCTTCAAGCCCGATCCTGTGATTCTTTTCGAAGTTCCCAAAGACGGCGAATACACCTTCACGATTATCGACGCCATTTACCGCGGGCGCGAAGATTTTGTCTATCGCGTGACCATCGGCGAACTGCCGTTCATCACCAGCATCTTCCCGCTCGGTATGCAAGCGGGCACGGTTCCAACGATTGAGATGAAAGGCTGGAATTTGCAGAAAGCCGCGCTCACTCCGCCGGGCAAGGATTCTCCCGCCGGTGTTTACGATCTCGCCGCGCGCGTCGGGGGCCTGAACTCCAACCACGTCCAGTTTGCCGTGGACAATCTGCCCGAATGTGTCGAGAAAGAGCCAAACAACGACCGGCCCACAGCGCAAAAAGTCACCTTGCCGATCATCGTCAACGGGCGCGTCGATAAACCCGGCGACATCGATGTGTTTCAATTCGCCGGCAGTGCCGGACAGACGATTGTCGCCGAAGTCTACGCGCGGCGGCTGGATTCGCCGCTCGATTCCGAACTCAAACTTACCGACACCACGGGCAAATTGCTAGCCTTCAACGACGATCACGAAGACGCCGGTTCCGGCGTCAACACGCACGCGGCTGATTCCTACATCAAATACAAATTGCCCGCCGACGGCACATACTTCATCCACCTCGCCGATGCCGCTAAATGCGGCGGCGAAGAATACGCCTACCGCCTGCGCATCAGCGAACCGCGCCCTGATTTCGAGCTGCGCATCGTCCCCTCCAGCGTCGCGCTGCGCGCGAAATCTTCCGCTGGCGTTGACGTGCACATCCTCCGCAAAGACGGTTTCTCCGGAACGGTCAAACTCGTTTTGAAAGATCCGCCGGAAGGATTCTCCGTGGGCTCCGTCACGCTCGCGCCCGGTCAGGAAGTCGTCAAATTCAATCTGCAAACGTCACTCTCTGAAACAAAGCTTCCGCTCTCCTTAAAGATCGAAGGCCAGGCGAAGATTGGCGACAAAGACGTGGCCCACGTCGCCGTGCCTGCCGAAGACCGTATGCAGGCGTTCCTCTGGCGCCATCTCGTCCCCGCCCGCGAATTTCGCGTCTTCGTTTATGATCCCAACAAAGAACCACCGTCCAAACGCGCCAGCAAGGTGAAACTGCCGACGCCGTGAGAAGGCAGGAGTCAGGAGGCAGGAGTCAGGAGTCAGGGGCGGGAGGAATTCAACATGAAACGCAGCACGGTTCGCGTCACGGTTCGGCTCGCTATGGGACTTTGTTTCGCCAGTCTTACTGGGTTGGCTGGCGAGCCCGCGAAAGCTGCCGCCCCACCCCCGCCGCCGCCGCCGCCGAAAGGCACGGTGCTTTATTTTAGTTTCGACAAGGCCGAATCCGGCAACGTTCCCGATAAAAGCGGGAGCAACAACACCGGCCATATCACGGGCGCAAAGTGGACTGCCGCCGGCAAGCTCGGCGGCGGCTGCGAGTTCTCCGGCAAAGGCGATTATATTCAAGTCGCGGACAGCGAATCGCTTCACATGAAGCAGGGAACATTTATCGCTTGGTTCAAGACTTCGAAGTCCGACACGATCTGGCGACGCATCCTCGACAAACGCGCCGAACGCGGCTTTGCGCTGGCCATCGCCGGCGATGCCGCAGGAATGCAATCCAAAGGCAAACTCGCGTTCACAGTTAACGGTTGCACGCCATGTTTAAGCGACAACACGGTCGTGGACGGCAGTTGGCACCACGCCGCCGCGACGTTCGACGGCGAAAATCTGCGATTGTATGTCGATGGCGTGCTTCAAAAAGCGGTGGTCCCGATGAAGGGCGAAATCGTCGCCACCCACGAACCGCTGACGATCGGGCAGAACCGCTACAACCCGACGCCGCTGGAAAACGATCAATCCTTCGAAGGCACGCTCGATGAAATCATGCTCGTCAACCGCGCGCTGTCCGCCGAGGAGATCAAAGCAATGATCGCCGTCGTGATCGCCGCCGACCCCGTGGCCGCGGCCAGCAAGCCCAAATTCACCAAGCAGCAGGTCGCAGGCCGGCTCAGGGAGCTCAAGTACCTCTTCGAACAGGGCCTGCTGACCGAAGATTTCTACGCGCGCAAAGTCGCCGAATGCGAAGCGGCTCAATAACGCCACTTCATTCCCTAACTTTTTCGACCGAGAGAATCCACATCTCTCGGGAAGACCGAACGGTTTCCAAAATCAAAAAAATCGGCGAAAAAACCGTCTGAAAATCACATTGTGCGTTTTCCGGTAGGATTCCCACCCGCGCGAATGTCCTCCCTTCAGAAACCAACACCCCCCGCCGACCTTCGGTGGAACCATTGCCGCAATCAGGCGCTTTTGCCATTCCGCGTTGTCGCGAGATTCGGCGCTGCGTCCTTAAGGAGTCCGCACCATGAAAGCTTCCTCTCCCATCCTGAGCGTCGCCCTGGTCCTCGCATCCCTCTCCGCCTCCGCCCTCGAACTCAACGGCCTCGAACTCGCCGCCACCGTCGGCACCCCCTCCGCGCCGCGCGCCGAACCCATTAAACAACCCGTCTTCCTCTTTTGCCCGCATCAGGAAGGCGCCGGCGCCTGGTCGCTCTATGTGCTCGCCGACAAAAACGATCCGTCCAAAATCCTCGCGCTGGGCCTCGAAGAACTCGCCGGCAAAAACTCGAAGGAATTCACTTACAAAGGCGTGCTCAAAGCTCAGCAAGACCCCGCCACGCCGCGCCATCAATTGGCCCATCTCGACGCGCAGGATTTCGCCGCCGGCCGCCTCGCCGGAAAAGACCTGCTCTCGATCAAAGCCCAGCCCGCGCCCGACGGCCTCAAACTCACCATCGACGCCCGCGTCAGCAGCAGCGGCCACTTCATCGTCGGCGGCGCCGAGCAAAGCCACCGCGACGCCGTCCTCAAATACAGCAGCGTCTACAAATGCTGGCAAGTCAAAGCCCCCAAACTCGAAAACACCGTCGGCGAAAACGCCGCCGCCAAACACCCCCTGACCCTCACCGGCATCGTCTTCACCTACAGCACCCTGCTTGTCTCCCGCATCTGCGCCGTAGACGAATTCGGAACGGCAGTGCTGTTGATGGATAGGTAGGGACCGGCTCACCGCGCCGCCTTGTTGCAAAAGTTGCACTATGCGCATCAACGTCCCACCTTAACTTGGTTCAAGCTCCGTTCGTCGCCAAACTCTTTACAAAAGTTGCACATTATTCCTAACCGCTGACCCCCCTGACTCCTTGCCCCTGTTCCCGTTTCCAGTCTCCCCGATATATCACGCCTTTTGACGCATAATGTTCCACGTGTAACGTCCCGTAATATTAGGTATCGTTCAGCCTAGGTCAGGCGGCCGCGCACATCTGCACAAAAATTGTGCAAAGTTTTTCGAATTGTAAAATCTCAGTGAATATTCATCTGGACTATTGACACGCGCATAAAAATGTGGTTGAGTGACTATGCTAGCATCACTCATCAACGAATGAACCTTCCGAGAAGGAGGTCCGCGTGTCCGCGTATTTTACCCCCCCCGCAAATGTTTTGATTTCGTACGCGCCGCGATTTTGATGGCGACATTTGCCGCTGCAATAGTTTCGGGCGCGGACGTTATCTCGCCAAGCAATCTGTTCACGATCGAGCAAATCGGCTTTTCGATCCACTGCGACTATGGCGATATCGACACCGAATACATGTATTACGGTATCTACAATTCGGCCGGAACGTGCTTGTGGAGTTGTTGCACGAACGCAGATGCGCCGGGCACCATTGATGATACGCCATACCCCAACAACGCGGATGTTTTCCCGAGTGGCGTGTACCGGTTTACAGTCATGCCGTATCCTTGGAACAACGACACTCAGCCGGCCGCGGATTTTCTTTTCACCGTGGTCGCCGCGCCGCCAACGCTGCAGTATGTGACGGCGACGGGTTCGTTCGTTCAAATAGGCGGCGCGGATTTGATTGGCGGTTCGAGCGTGACCATTTCCGGCGCGTTTTTGTCTGCGCTTGGAGTACTTGCCAACGGAAGTGGGTTCGATGACAGCAGCTTTCGTTATTCCCTCGACGGCGGAGAATACGTGGCGCTGTCTGGGTCAAGCTATTTCGACTGGGGCCAATTTACTCTCGTACTGAATAACTTGACCGAGGGCAACCACCACCTTGATTTTCATGTCGCCGACGTTCTCGGCAACGTGGGCACAGCCGGCTACGATTTCGTTTACGATGTGACGGCACCCACACTGTCGATGCCCAGTGGGACAATTACAGTTACGGATCCACTGGTGAACATCTTGGGTGAACATCTTGGTGGACATTTGGGATCTGAATGGGATCGATTGGACGCAGACCTCGGTAGGCGTGTCGTCGTACCCCGCGTTTGGCTATGCATGCCCCGACGATTCGAAGGCGCATATTTTCGCCAGCACGCCGCTGAATATGGGCGACCAGTTTTATTTCTGGATCAACGCGTTCGATCTCGCCGGTAATTGCAGCAGCATCTCGGTCAACGTGATTTACGAGCCCCGGCCGAAATTGACCGCGGTCAATCCGCCGGACAACTCCTGGGTGACGACTGCGACGCCAGACATACACGCGGATTACACCGTCGCGCTGGGCACGCTGACCGGCGGTTCGATCACGATCAATGGCGCCGCGGTGGACGTGGAGGTCGTCGGCTCGAGCCTGTACGCGCAGAACTTCAGTTTCGCCGCGGACGGGGATTACAACGTCGCGGTGTCGGGCACAAGCGACGCGGGCTACTCGTCGGATTCGTACTTTTGGACGGTGAAGTTTGACTGCACCGCGCCGTACGTTCTCCCGCATTCAACCACCACTCCCCACATCACCCCCTCCGAAGACGGCACCGTCCGCACCGCCGACGCGAGCTCCACCGTCGCGCTCGCCTTCAGCGACGATGCGGGGACCGGCTACCAAAGCGGCATCGACCCAACGACAATCAGCGTCTGGATCGACGACTCGCAACTGACCTCCGACCAATTCAACGCCACCGGTTTTATTTTCACGCCGGATACGGATTGGACTTTCGGCTCGCACACGGTATTTGTGGAGATGAGCGACGTGGCGGGGAACTGGTTCTTCGACGTGCTCTATTTCGGAGTCAGTTCCGGCGCGCCGCCGTATCTGGTGTTGAACGGGCCGAGCGACATGTCCATGGATTTGAACGGCACATTCATCGACCCGGGCGCGACGGCCTACGACGAATGCGACCTCGACATCAATTCGCGCATCGTCGTCACCGGCGCGGTGGACCCCACAACATTGGGTGACTATACGCTCACTTACGATGTCACCAATTATTGGGGCGAGAGCGCGCCGTACTCCGTGAGCCGGGTCGTGCACGTCAAAGTGGACGGCACGCCGCCGGCGCTGACCATCATCGGCCCGCCGAACGGATTCTGGTCGAAGGACAACAATCCAGTGATTTCAGGGACGATTGAGGACGATGGTTCGGGGATCGACTTCGTCGTTGTCTCCATCGACGGTTTCGAACTGCCATTCGAAGACGGCGACGGAATTGTGGTGGACGAATACAACGCCGATAATTCCGTAAAAAAGCTGACCTTCCGCTGCTGGGTCGATCCAAACATTTGGCCGGACCACGCCGCATTGAGCGAAGGACCGCACACCATCACTGTTGTCGCGCTGGATAATGCGGGGAATCAGCTTTATTCCACGGATTGGAAGGTGAACGTGGATGTGACGGCGCCGGCGGTGACATGTTTGGATCCCGGGGCGGGTGGAACCGTTTATCAAGGTACTTTTCAGTTTATGTGCCAATTGTCTGACGACCTAAGTGGCATTTCGCGGCAGTCATTGAGCGTTAAGATTGACGGCTCAGACGTAAGCGCTGACGATATCACATTATTTGATTGGGGTGTTCTTCTCGTTCAAACGCATGAACTTTCGACAGGGGAACACTCAATTATTGTATCGCTAAACGACAGTGCAGGGGACTGGACCGACTCGAATATCGTTGGAAATAATTCGGCGAACACCTTTTTATTCAATGTGGATCGGACATTATTTTGCTATGTGGTTCCCGCCTATGGCACTCTTCCCCTGACGTGGAGTGCAATTGCAATCCGTGACAGCGAAGACGTTACAGCACAATGCACATTTAATTGGTCAAGTATTTTGGCACAAATTGAGCCCAACGGCGAAGCCTGTGTGATACCCTCACCGAGCAGCGCCGGGTACTGGCAGATCAACGTGAGCGCATCAATGGGAATTGGAGGTGAACCAACAATAAACTCTGCAGTAGTTTCAGCCGATCTCCAAATTCCGGACGATGGAGGCGGGAATGGAACGGAGGGCGACGATGGTGGTGGTGGCGGAGGCGGATGGCCGAACGATTCGACTATGGAGGTTAAAAGTGTCGAATTCATCGGAATTCAAAATGTAAAAGTGTTTAACTATACGACAAAATGCGATGGTGGCGACGGTTCTAAACCTTACGATACTCCAGAATGGACAAAGGATCGGAGCAATCCTATTTGTTATTCCGTTAACGCGCCGTTAAAGTTAAATGTAACAATTACTGTAACGCCGAACTCGACCCCGGCGAGGTTTGCGCATTTGAAAGTCAAACGAGGAACGGATAGTGATGAATGTACCATCCTGTTGAAGGGCGGCGACAACAAGATCAGTGATGTCGATTGCGCGAATATCAAAGTCAACGAAGCGATAACAAAGAAGACCCCTCTCAACCTCGAATACCAAGTCGCTTTTAATAATCGAGACAAGCCGCTCGAATGGCAGACGGTCGGCAATTCGACAAATGACCTATTCGTTGTTCTTGATAGACCCAAAGACTCAACTCAGAAACCGACTTACGCACGACTCAAATGGTGTACCGATCACGGAGATGGCAAATCGAACGCAAGTGATTACGCAGCAAAGATACATTCGGATTTATGTCTATTATTCAACCTTGATCATTACAAGGAGGGTCATTCTTGGGAGGTTTGTGACGGAACGAAAGCGGACTGTGGGGAATTGAGCCTTTGCATGCTGAACTGCTGCAACATGATCGGCATCACGGGAGCGACCACTAAATACGCCAATTGTAGTTCCGATAAAAACGTCGATGACGTAGAAACCAGTCAAAAGCCCAACGGTACTCAGACGTTTCTTCGCGCATTCTCGGCCGGCTCGTCGACACCGGGAGAATGGTCGTGCGTGCTTAATGGAACTTTCTATCCGGGAGGCGTACCCGGTGAGTATGACAGCGGTTTGGCGGTGCTTCGCGCCTGGTTAACTGGCAGCTCTTGGGTTCAATATTTCGCATGGTTGCGCGACGGAACCGGTGGAACGGGCGAGCCACCAGCCGAATGGGTTAAATACGGCAATCCGGTTCCGGTGCCTTGAAAGCGCGGATAACTACTTGCATACGAGAGATTCCAATGAAATGTACAAAGTTTCTATTTTGCTGTTTGTTCGCGGTGGCATTCATGCGCTGCGCCAAATCCGAAACGCAAATTGAGCAATTCGGCAAGCAGCTTCAGGTGCTCATGCAGAAATTAGACAAAGATGCAGCGCTTAATATTGACGAAAAGGAACTTGTGATCTCACAAAAGGTGATGGACTTTCAAGTGCATAATCTAACAATAAAAGGAAGGTGGTCAAAAGACACCGGCAAGGAAACCGGACCTGACGTTGACGGATATATGTTCGAAGTTCAAATTAGCACAGATTATGACCCCAAATACGAGATGACCGAGCGCCATAAAGTCGAGAATTTCAAGCCGGATTTTCTTAAGAGCGCGTATAAAAAGCCTTACTTTAACCTTTACAAGTTCCGTTTCAATAACGATGGTTCTAATGTCCATTTTCTTTTCGACATAAAAATTGGTTTGAATGATGGCGACGGAAAAGAGGGTTCGGTCGGCACAAAAGCGTGCACAATTTATAATGCTATGATAAAGCTCATCAAAGAAAATAAATACTGATGGGAAAATAGGAAAATAGGGACAGTCATAAATAGGGACAGCGCCTATTTGGTAATTAGGCGCTGTCCCTATTAATCTAGAAAAGTTAAGAGGATGGGAACATCAATGTTGAAGCACCCGATTATACTGGCTCTCACATGCGTTGGCGGCTTCGCGAGCGACGTGGACTTTTCCAAAGTCGGTGCCGCTATTAAGTCTCTCAATGGAACAATTTCATCCACGGAACGCATTGAGCTTTGGCAAAAGATTGAGAGGATCGGAATACATGATGTCTCTGATTTTTTTCCCGGTTTGGATAGGAAAGAAACTGTCGAGACCGCGCTTCATGCGATTTGGTCGTCTGGCAGCCATCTTGACGATGCGAGATTGGAAAAGATTAGGAAAATCGCGAAAAATGAAAAAGGCGGGAACAACTGGGTCGCAATGGCTTGGGCGATTTCAATTATCTTGGATAATGAAAACGGGTTTTGCGAGGCGAGGACGTTACTCGCTGACAAAGGACAAAACCCCTGCGGAAATCTACTGAACTGGATAGTGGTTTGGTGTGAGGATGTGGATAATCAACAATCAATTCTAAATCATACCGCCGCAGATGCCTTTTTAAGCACGTTATTCGAACGGATTATCGATCATCTAAAAGCCGATCCATACGACGACACAAACAGAAATCTTGTCGTGAGCTTGGGGAAATGGCCAGATTCTTTAAGGAGATTTGACCAAAATCGTGGCCTCGCTATGTTGGGCGCGTTTGAGAATTTCGACTTTTATATGCCAGCAACTTGGGAATCGAAATGGCACTTGCCAATATTCGCCAGTGTAAAAGAGATAACTCAGAGTAATTCGGACTCTTTGAAAAGAAAGTTAGACGACCTTTGGAAACACGGGGATTCAGTTGACAAACAAATTTATCTGTACGCATTTTGGGCGAGTGACGCGGGGAAATCCGAATTCGTACGCAGGCTAGTCGCAGGCGAAAAGGATGACAAGAAACTCGCAGAGCTCGACGCAAAATTAGCGAAGATAGCGAACTTTGAGACCAAAGTCACGTACATGGAAATCTCAGACTTGGCTTTTCACCGCAAGACTTTTTCCGACCGCCTTGCCCCGCCCAAAAGGGCCGGATGCGAAAATAATAAATAGGGACAGCGCCTATTTGGTAATTAGGCGCTGTCCCTATTTATCAGTGGGCTCAAGGTGGCCTTCTTGGTGGTTGGTATACAGGCGATAGATGCGCGGCATACGTCAAGAAAAACCTACAGGGTAAGACATACGCGGGACCATTGGCCCAAGCGAACGCCGAAGCGATTAGTGATATAAATGTACAATCGGTGGCCTACGTTAATGCCGAAAAGAACGACTGGGTAGCGAGATACAAAGCCAACCCGGGGAAAGTCGAGGCTCCTGCGTACTCAGTTTCCGATAATATTGATCCAAAGTACATAATGCAGGTCCAATGCGGGAATTTTCCGTCAGGAGATAATTTTGTTCCAAAACCGGTCAACCAACTACCGTAGTAAGCGAGGACAATCACTTGTGTCATTCATAATGAAAGCCTTCGTATTTCTTGTGTTGACGCGCATAATTTGCGTTGTGCCGCCGTGCCTTTGCGCTGAGGAAAACCCTGCAAAACAGAAGGCACTAAAGTGGAGCGAACTAATCTCGCGATTTGGTCCTAATCGAGCCAGCGCCAGACCCGGTTCTCTCGCGGTCATTCGCTGTAATCTCAGGCGATTGGTGCCACATATAAATGCGGCATCGGTTGTTTCGTGGTACGCAATAGTTGAAACCGAGCAAGTCCTGATCGATTACGACTGGAAGCACCCGGATCGGCTTAAGGCTTATTATGATCTTATTGGTAAAAAAATTGATTACGAGCGGATTAAACCAAAGGATGTTTTGGCCGTAAAGATGCCGATAGAATTTAGGCCTGAGATGATCGATCAGACGCTACCGAAAACCTTGATTATGCCGGTGCATCCGACGGTCAAGTTTGCCTCATTTCTTGAATTGGGACTTGAACCGGGAGGCAAGAGTGATGAAGCCCGGTCGAGGAGGCTGCTTGAAAGTTGTTTGATTTCGATTCCAAAGGGTTCGAAGGAACAATAGGGACAGCGCCTATTTGGTAATTAGGCGCTGTCCCTATTTATCCAATCGCGATTACATGGACGAGGGATCAAATCGACGGCGGGAAAGATCCGACGATAAAGGGAAAGAAAATTGACAAGTAACTGGGACTACAATGATGAAAAGCATTCGATCTGTCTGTCTAATGTTTCTTGGCGCCAGTTTGTATGCCGGTGATTTTGTATTAACAATCGCGCCAATTAAGGATATTTTTGATTCCGGCGAGCCAGTGATTTTTAAGGTCGAGCTTGAAAACTTATCGAGAGAGGATTTGATTTTGCCATTCGAATATCCATATCTGCCATGGATTGAATACGACGGTGCGCCAGTTCGCGACAGTGGCATACAATACAAAGCCCCAGCTACGGTATTTAACACAAAATCGAAACTCGAAGTTTACTTAGTATTAAACCGCTATTTCGGCGACAAAACGTTGACGTCGGGTGAACACACGATTAAATATAAGTTCTCGTTAAAAACAACGCTGCTAAACGGCACCGCTGGCCCCACCGCGCAAGGCAAAGGAAGCTTCAATTACAAGATCGCGTCATCTGAATTGGACATTAAAAAGTATTTAGGCAACCTTGAAAAAGGATCGGTAGCTGGCAATACGCTTCGAGCACGGGAGATTTTAGAGTGCGCGAACTTTATAAAAACTGAAGACGTCATAAAAATTATCGATAGGCATATCTTCGAGTGGAAGGACGACATCCACCGCATAGTTCCAATTCTTATTGCCAATGGAGACAATAAAATTTCACAGCGTTTGAGCACAATGGTGCTTCGCGACAACGACTTCGATATTGATGGTCCAGCTGCATTGGCTCTTTTCCACACACTGGCGCAACACCAGAAAGTCGATAAGGACTTTGTGAATACTTTTGTAAAGGCGCCTCCTTGGGCTGCGCGGAATTTCGCGATCATTCAGTTTTTGGGGGAGAAATCCAGAGCTGAGTTTGTCGAAGAGAGCGCGATTCGCTCGGTTATGAAAAACGTCGAGCCGGAGACATTTGAGTATGGCCTCTTGAGAAAGGTACTTGAGAATATTTCCAAAAAATAACGTATAAATAGGGACAGCGCCTATTTGGTAATTAGGCGCTGTCCCTATTTATCATTTCTCTATCACGGTGAGTGATTGACATGCGTCCCATTCAGATAGGTCTATGCCTTGCATCATTAGCGTCGCTTGCGGTCGTCGCGGGCGACTCGAGTTACGATAAGATTGCAGAAATTATACGCTCGGTACCGGGTACAATATCGATCGACGAAAGTCGTTTTATACGTCAAAAACTGGATGAAATCGGCATTAAAGACCCGTCTGAGATATTTAACGCGCTTGAAAAAAAGGAAAACGTTGAAGTAGCGCTTCATGCAATCTGGGCGTTTCATTCACACCTCGACGATAATCAGAAGAAGTGCATTACACAATTGACGAAAGGAAGTGCCGGAAAAATTAACTACCGATCAATGGGCTGGGCCTTCTTCATACTTCTTGATGATGAAAATGGATTTAAAGAAGCGAGTCGACTGCTCATGGATAAGGATACCCACATCTGTATCGACACGTTGCGCTGGCTTATTGAATGGTGTGAGGACCGCGATAACCAACGGACGGTAGCTGATCGGATATCGGGAGACGCATTTGTAACGTCGGTATTTGAGAAAATCACGGAGCACCTGACGCTTCACCCTTTTGACGAATCAAATCGAAATATACTTTCAAGCTTAGCCGCGTGGCCACCTTTGCTTAAGAAATTTGAACCTGCACGACGCCGCGCTTGCATAACGGCATTTTATCATTTCGATTTTTATATCCCAGAGAACTGGCCATCGACGTGGCATTTGCCGTTATTTAACGTCGTGAAGGAAGTCGTCGACCAGAACGACGTGGCAGCACAAAAGAATATTCGCGTATCATGGCTACATGGGGATTCTATCGACAGACAGCTTTATCTTTACGCTTTTTGGGCAAGCGGCATCGGAAAAAGCGACTTCGTCCGCGAATTAATAAAGCTTGAAAAAAGCGACTCGCTAGTTACCGAGTTAGATTTGAAACTATCGAAAATAGCTAAATTTGAGACTAAGGAAATTTACCAAAATATCGCGAATTTGGCTTTTCGAAAGGAAGGTAACGCCGATCGTATGTTTTCACCGGAAAAAAAAGACTGCGACCAGTAATTCCTCGGGAAAATAGGGACAGGCACCTATTATTAATAAGTAATACTGACCACTGTGCGTTATAAAGCCCCCCTCTTGCCTTCCCCACCCCCATTTGGTATAAGCTCCCCCATCCTTTTCGGAAAATTCCCGTGCGCACACTCTTCCTCCCCGCCGCATTTCTTGTGTGTCAGCTACTCGCCGCCGAATCCCCGCGCGACAACACCGCCGCCTTCATCGATCAGGTCACGGAGCATTTCAAAGCGTGGGACCAGGACGGCAACGGCAAGCTCTCGATGAGCGAACTCAACGCCGCGGCCGGCAACCCGAAGACCGAAGGCGCGGAGGCGGCGGCGGTGGCCGCATTGAAGCGCGCGCAGAATCCGAAGCTGCCGGCAGTCGAGTTGACGCTGGAGAACATCGTCAAGCTGGCGAAAACTCCGCCGGCCGCCGCGGAAGGCCCGAATTTTCCGAAGATGTACGGCGAAGGGCTCTCCAAGGTCGGCCGCGCCAACCGCGTGTTGTTCGCGTCGGAAATTCCGCAACTGTCGTCGCTGCATCAAGGCCGGCTGGGCGATTGTTTCTGTCTGGCGCCGCTGGGCGCGATGCTGCACCGCGATCCGAAGCAAGTGCAGGCGATGTTCCACGAATTGCCCGATGGAAGTGGAAAATGCGAACTGGTGCTGGGCAAAAGAACCGTCACGGTCGAAATGCCCACCGACACCGAACTGGCGCTCAGCTCCGCGGCGCGCCGCGACGGCATCTGGGTGAATCTCTATGAGAAAGCGGTCGGCCAGGTGCGCAACGATTCCAAGCCCGAAAAAGACCGCACCGCCGAACCGCTCGACGCCGTCGCACGCGGCGGCTCCGCCGGCACAATCCTGGCCTTGATCACCGGCCACGAAATCACCCGCTTCGGCTTTAAACCGTTCAAAGACGCCTCGCTCTCCGCCGAACAAAAAGCCGCAAAAATGAAAAGCCTGCGCGAGCAGCTTGCCGCGGCCGTGCGCGAAAAACGCCTGATGACCTGCGGCACGATCACACCGACCACGCCCGGCCTCACGCCCAACCACGCGTACGCGATTCTGGATTACGACGAAAAAACCGACGCCGTGCAGTTGTGGAATCCCCACGGCAACAATTTCACGCCGAAAGGCGAGCCGGGATTGCTCAACGGCTACCTCCACAAAAACGGAATCGCCTCCATCCCGCTCGCCGATTTCGTGCAGCAGTTTTCGGGGATGGCGTTTGAGCAGGGGGGGAAGTAAGGGGGATCTCGGCAAATACGGGGGGTTCGGCTGCGCTGTCACTCTTAAGCGATGAAAAAGTTCGTGCAAGTCCCCGAATTCAGGTTCATAATAAACGTGTGCTTCATCCTCGCAATACAGGGGGAACCCACAATGAGACACGTCATGGCGTTCGCATTCGTTTTGCTTCTGGCCGGATATTGTTCCGCGGCTCACGCGCAATATGCACAGACCGCCAAGATCACCGGGGATGCCTCCTCGGCCTTCGTGAACTTTGGTTCCGCTGTTTCGCTCTCGGCGGATGGGAACACGGCCTTGATCGGCTGCCCCGATACGAATAGCAATGGAGGCAGCGCAGTCGTGTTTGCACGCAACGGCGCGGATTGGATCCAGGTCGCCACGCTCGCGGGGACACCCGACTTTGGCGCGTCACAAGGCTATTCCGTTGCACTGTCGGCCGACGGCAACACGGCTCTGATTGGCGGACCCACCGATAGTTTAACTATAGGAACGGTGTGGGTGTTCACGCAGAGTGGCGGGATTTGGACCCAGCAAGCCAGACTCGAGTCCCCTAATGACGCTGAAGGACTACCTGAATTCGGGTATTCGGTTGCGCTCTCTGCCGATGGGAACGCGGCCCTAATTGGCGGACCTCAAGATAACTACGACCCCACCTTTCAACTTGCAGATGGCGCAGCGTGGTTATTTACGCGGAGCGGCGGGACGTGGACGGAGTCGGTTAAATATTTTGGGGATGAGGGTTCGGGGGCGGGCACTTCCGTTTCGCTGTCGGCCGATGGGAAGACGGTGCTGATAGGCGAGCCATTCTATAGTGGAGGAAACAGCGGCGGAAATGACGGCGCCGCGAAGGTGATTCAAGAGCAGGGCGAATTCGATCCTTCTCTTATTGCCACACTTGTGCCGTCAGATCTCGTTACGTCATCGGGAGGAAAAGCATGGCCGGGAGAAGTCGGGTGTTCCGTTTCGCTGTCGGCCGATGGGAGCACGGCCTTGGTAGGCGGATTTGGCGATAATGACTTTATCGGTGCCGCGTGGGTGTTCAAACAGAGCGGCGGCGTGTGGGCGCAGCAGGGCAGTAAACTCGTGGGCACAAACAGTGTGGGTGCGCCGAATCAGGGCAATGCGGTTTCTCTCTCCGCCGATGGAAACACGGCACTGGTAGGCGGATTTGAAGATAGTAACTATATCGGCGCCACGTGGGTGTTCACGCAGAGCGGCGGCGCGTGGACGCAGCAAGGCGACAAACTCGTGGGCACGGGCGTCGGTGGAGATTCCGCAAATCAAGGCAGCTCCGTTGCACTTTCCTCCAATGGAACAACGGCCCTGATAGGCGGACCTTTCGACAGCAACGGTCTCGGTGCCGCGTGGGTCTTCGCAAATAATCTGACGACGACGGTGGCTGCGGATGCCTTCGCCGGTTATAGCCCGTCGCCGTTCAACGCCGTTCTAACCGCGAACGTTACTGCGTCATCCGGACCGGTCAATGAAGGCCAGGTGAAATTCTCCGTCATCGGCACGGGTCTTCTCTTTCTTGTAAACGTATCCAACGGCGTTGCCAGCAGCTCGGTGACGGTGACCGGGTTATCGCCAAACGCATACGTAATCCAGGCCGATTATTTAGGGACTGCGAATTTTGCCCCGAGCCAGGGTTTTGCGAATCTGACGATCTATGATTACCTTTTTTTAAGCGCGCCCACGGCGACGCCGAACCCCGCGGGCGTGGGGCAGACGGTCACGTTTATGGCCGTTCCTGCAGGCGGATCGCTGGCGACTGCCTGGACCTTCGGTGACGGCACGACAGGGGCAGGACCGACCGTCACGCACTCCTACACTTCCGCGGGGACGTATACGGCGACCGTGATCGCCTCGGATACACATGCTCTAAGCATCTCGAGCACCGTGCAGGTCATGGTTCTCGCGCCCCTTGTCGGCACCGGCAACGACAGCGACGGCGACGGGTTCTCGGACAACTTCGAAAATGCGGTCGGTACCGATCCATTGAGCGCGGCCAGCACGCCGTCGGGCCAGCCGATCACGGCCGCCACGCTGCAAACGCTGGCCTTGTCGAAACCGTCGATCAAGCTCAATCTCGCCAAGGGGGGCGGCGACTCGATTCAGTTCTCAGGCACGCTGGCGGTCCCGGCCGGATTCAAAACCAACGGTTCGAAGGTATACTTCGATGTGGGCGGCGTGGCGAAAGTTCTGATGCTTACCCCAAACGGCAGCGTGACAAACGGCGGCGACACGGTGAAGATTTCAATCAAAGCGAAGAAGGGCGCGGTCGCAGCCCAAACATCGAAGTACGAGGCCACCTTCAAGAAGGGCACGTTCGCCGCGACGCTTGCCAATTTCGGCCTGGCCAACGACAATGTCCCGGCCGCACCGGTCATGCTCCCGTTTACGTTCATCTTCAACAACATCGTCTACCAGAAGATACAGGCGATGAGCTATTCCGCAACGAAGGGCAAGAGCGGCACGGCGAAGTAATTCCGATTTGATTTACAGCTTCTAAATATGGATGGTCCTCTATTATTAATTGACTGTCCCTGTTTACACAGGCATAAACAAAATGAATCAATCCTTTATTGTCACCGCCGCCTTCGCTTTGGCTATATCGTGCGCACTAAACGTCGCGAGAATCAACGCAGCCGATCAGCCTCGGCCACCCTTTGCAGACTACAAATTAGCGGACTCCGAATTAAAAGTCGTCGGTATCGACGCCGATCCGAACGAATCTTTTCTGTCGCTGCAGCTCGACAGCGCTGGCCGGCTGTTTGCGGGCTGTCGCGAGGCGCTTTTCGTATATGAGCCTGCACAAAACGGGCTGTACCAGCCGCGGCAGCTTCTGTATCGGTTTCCCAAGAATTCGTGGGTTTACGGCATTGCGATCCGAGGTACCGATTTAATCGTCTCCACGCATACGGCTGTCTATACGCTCGAAGGCGCGGTCTTAAAACGCGAAGGAATTCAGCCCAAGCGGCTATTATGGGGCTTGCCGATGCTTCCTTATTTTGAGGAACATCAAGGCATGCATGCCGTGGAAATAGGGCCCGATGGCGACCTCTATGTATCTCTCGGAGACAACTTGGTTGGATACGGCGATTTTAAACGTGCGGATCATTGGGGACACTGGACCTTTCGGCACGGCGAAAACAGCACTCCGATTACGACGGTCGGCGCGGTCGTTCGGCTCTCGCCCGACGGCAGCCGGCTTGTGCCCATCGCCCGCGGCTTGCGCAACTGCTGCGGTCTGGCGTTCGACTCGAATTGGAATCTGTTTGGAAACGATAACGATCACGAGAGCCTTCCCGACGAATACGTGCCGGGCCGCTTGTTGTACATCACGCCGCACGCCTATTACAGTTGGCCGCGCGGCTGGCTTATCGAGAAACATCCGTGGCGCACGGAAATGCTTGCCACGCTCAATCCCAACCTCGGGCGCTACGTCCCGACAGGCCAGGCCTACTACGACGACGCCTTTCTGCCGGAAAAATTTCGAGGCAATCTTTTGGTTGCGGAATGGGGGAAAGGCGTGCTTCCCCGATACCCCCTCAACCAGAGTGGCGCGAGTTTCAAAGCAGATCAGATGCCGTTTCTCCAGTGCGTTAAAAATGTCCGTCCCGTGGGCGTTGCGATTGGCCGCGGCGGGCGGATTTTCGTCTCGTCTCTGGTGATGCACGCGAATGAAGCGTCGCCGGTTTGCAGCAGTGAATTGATTATGATCACGCGCGCCGATGACGCGCCCAATGCGCCGTTCGATGCGTATGACGAGACGGCTGCGTCACCGGAAAAACTGTTCGCCGAGCTGGAAAGTGCGTCGTGCCAGCGCCGCTATCGCGCCCACGTCGAACTGCAGCGCCGCGGAAACCTCGTCTCACGGGAAGCGGCCACCCGGTTGGCCGGCGCTCCCGATGGAAGTCCAGTGCAGTCGTCCCTCGCGTGGATTGCCGCATCCGGCGGAGAACGAGCCGCGCTGGTCAAGCTGGCGTCTTCGCCGGATCCCAACGCCCGTTTGCAAGGTATCCGCGCGCTCGCCCGTTTCGGAACGTCAGCCCAGGATTTGGCGCTCTTTGAAACGGCGCTCACCGACAAAAATCCGCAGGTGGCACACGCGGCGCTGATCGCAACCTTCGACCGCTTTGACGATTATCCCAAAGCAGCGGTCCTCACCTGTGCGCAAAGCGACGATAGTTTTCTGCGCCAAACGGCTGTGCAGCTCCTCGCCGAGAAAGCGCCTTTGGCGGATTTGCAGAAATTCACCGGTTCCACGCTTTCCTCGGAAAGAATGGCCGGAGTGTTGGCCGCGGGTTTTCGCTTGACCGTGCCGCCGGCCGTGAAGCCGCTGCCGGCGACTATTCCGCTGAACGCCAAAGGCTTCAACGCGCGCGTGGCTTATGTTGATGGCGTCGCAGACCTGCAGAAATTCGGCCCGCTGGGTGTGTTCACGATGGCCGATGCATGGGCGCACAAGACAAAGACAGCGGAGGATGACGCGCTTTTTGACATGCTTTCCGTGCGCTTGAACGATGCCGATGAGCGGATCGCAAAGGAGGCTGCGTTTTTCCTGCGGCTGCTGAAAGATCCGCGCGTCGATGCAAAAGCCGCTTCGATTTTGGGGATCGCCGCACCCGTGCAAACAAACGCGCCGATCGCCAACGCCAAGGATGCGGACACGACGGAAATGCCTGACGCATTCCGCGCGCTGGATTGGAGCAAGGAGTCCGCTTTGGGCGACGCTAAACAGGGCCAGGCTTTATTCGCGACACGAGGCTGCGCCGTCTGCCACGCCGTCAAAGCGGGCGACAAAGGCGGCGGCGGACCCAGCCTTGCGGGGGTCGCCGGCCGTTTCAATGTGGCCTACCTGGTCGAATCGGTGATGCTGCCCAGTAAAACCGTCGCCCCCATGTTCCGCGCCTCGCTCGTCAAGCTTAACAGCGGGGAGGTGCTCAGTGGTCTCATCTGCGGAGAGACGGGCGACGAAATTGAAATGCTGCTGTCCAATGGAACCCGGCGGATCGTAAAAAAAGACGCGATTGAGAAACGCAAAGTTCTGGAAAAATCGCCGATGCCCGAAGGACTAATTCAAACCCCCGCGGAATTGCGCGACCTTCTTGCATTTCTGATCGCGCAAAAGAATTGAGGGGCGCTATTCGCCGCATGTGGCTTTGTTGCCCTTACAAACCAAATTCCTTCGCGAAATTCGCGCGATTCGTTGTTCCAACAACCCTATGGCAACAATCCGGCATCGTTCAACGGCCGCCGGATCGCCTCCTCCACGCCCAGAATCGTCAGCGGCGTCTGCGCTTCGATCTGCAATTCGGTCCCCGCCTGCGTGACTTTGATGTGCATCGGAACGCCTTTGAGCAGCCCCGCAATCACCGCGAAATCCGGCCAGATGATCTGCGGCGTCTGCCACTGCAACTGCGCCATCTTGTACGGCATCTCCATGTACTGCCGCGATTCCGCAAACACATTCAGCAGCGCGTTTGGATCGAAACCGTTGGCCAGATAATCCTGAAACACTTTGCGCGCTGCAATCCGCGCGTTCGGGTTCTGATTCAGCGCCGCGTCCGCCGCCAACTGCGCAATGTCCTTCGACGACGCGTACGCAAAATAATTGTTCTTCATCCAAAACCCGCCGCTGTTTTCGTCGTCCGGGTCTTCCGCGTAATAATCGCCGCCGTTCATGAGCTGCTTTTTAAATCGCGGCTCCAATCCCACGTTCGCTTTTTCAAGCGCCGTTGAAACCACCGTTGGATCTTTCAAGTTCATCGCGAACAACACCGCTTGCGGAATGTGATCCGGATCGGCGGGCGGATTGGCGGGCGGAGGCACTTGCAATTTCGCGAGATCAATCCGCTCCGGAAAAAACGCCACCGCCATCGGCCCGTCGGATTGTTCGAAGAGCAGTTCCGGCGTCAACCCCGCCTTCGCCAGCCGCTCGATATGCGGCATGCTTTTCTCCGGCTCCGCCGGCTGCCCGTTTTTCTTGTCGCCAGGCTTGTCTCCTTTATCTTTCATCGCTGCGGGGTCTTTAGGCTTGGTCAAGTCGCCGCCGCCCAAATCCAACGCCTGCTTCGCGCGCGTTTCTCCCTGCGCGGGAGGCTTCGGCGGCACGACGGCCGCATTGGGTTTCAGCGGCTGAGCGTTCAAATTCGGATCCACATGCAGCGGCAAACCGTACAGCGCATCGATCGAACGGAGCGCCGCCGCCAGCTCCGCCGAATGCTTCGCCACATCCCCGTTGAACGTCCCCACCAGCGCCGCTTGAAACGGAACCAAATCCAGCGCCTGCGGTTGATTCGCCGCGGCCGGTTTGAGCGCCATGCGCTGCAACACCGCCAGCAGCCCCTTGTTCTTCGCCCCTTTCAACGACAGCCGCGTGAACTCCTCCACGCCCTGCTCGTTCAATGTCAGCGCCGATTCGTAAAAGCTGCCTTCACCAAATCCAAACGTATCCATCATTCCGGCTTGCTCGTCGTCGATGATCTGATTAGCCTCGGCCAATTTCGCCAGGCCATCGCCGGACAGCCGCACATACAAATCCGCGTTCGGCCGCGCCTGCTTCAATTTCGCCAGCACCGTCGAAAGCGGCTTCGGCGGCGGCGTGATCAAATTGTCGAGAAAACTTTCCATGCCCTTGGTCGTGAGCGCGTGAATCAAACGCCCTTGCCCGAAGACCGTGCTCGCGCCGACCTGCTCTTCAATTTGGAATTTCTTGTACTGCCGTTTCGTCTTGACCGGATCGTTCATCCCCTCGAACATCGCGCGCACCTGCGCTTCGACTCCCGCGGGATTCTTCGATTCCAGCACGTAAAGCAGCGGCGGATCGATCTCGTGCGCCTCGATCGTGTCGGGACTCGCCAGCGCAAACATCGCTTTGCCGCTGGCCAATTTCGGCAGCGCGTTGATCGCGTCGAAGACTTTCAATTCCGTGTCGATCAGCGACGCGCGGTACGCCGTGATCAGCGCCTGCATCGACTTCGTCGGCCACAATTTTCCCAGCGGCGTGGCTTTCATCCGCTCGACGGTCCGTTCCGCATCGGCAAATTCCAGAAACAGCACCGTGTCCGCCGGCAGCACGTCCGCATACGATTTAATTTGAATCGCCGCATCCGCCAGCCGCGCGCTAAGGCGTTTCGCCCGCGCCGCGATCTCAGGATTCGCCGACACTTCCGCCTCCCGAAGCTGTGCCGCCGCTGCATTCCCGATTTGCAGCAGCGCCTTCTCCGCGTCTTCCCGCGCAACCGTGTCAGCCGCGCCAAGCTGCTCGATCAGCGCCTTAATTTTCGGATCGGCGCCCTTCGGCACATCCACAACTTCGCCCGGCTGTTCCGCGCGCGCGGTGATCGCGCTCAGCAGCAGCACAACGCCCAGGCAGCGCAGCCAAAAAGTCACTCGAGAAGCGTCCATAGCCACAGCTCCTTTTAGACACTCAACGCCAAACCGCATTATACACGGACGCGCGCCGCATTCGATCCTTTAAGGCTAAACAGTCGAGTGGCGATAAAGTGCTGAGTGCTGAGTGCTGAGTGCTGAGTCCTGAGTGCTGAGTCCTGAGTCAGTCCTAAGTCCAGACACTTGAGTAAAAGCGAGGCGGCAAAAAGTTTGGTTGGGTGGCCCACCCCGTTACTCTCCACTCTCCGCTCCCTACTCTCCACTCTCCACTCTCGACTTCAATGCCCCTCCCCTTCCACCGTCACCCACTCCGCCGCAAAAAACACCGCCGCCATGATCGCATACCCAATTGCCCACTCGTAAGCTGGCTTAAGCTGGATCGCCGTGTCGCCATGCGCGAACACATACGAATGCATCAGCCCCGTTAAACTCAAGCCCGCCGCCGCCGCGCACCACGCCGCCGCCGCGCGGAATTTGCGCTCGATCACCGCCACCGTCGCCGCCGACAGAATCATCGCCGTAAAAATAAATCCTGTCTCCAGCGCGAAGGCGCCGTTGAGCCAAATGTGCTCCTTCGTTTGAAACGCATCGATGGTTTTGGCCAGAAAATTCGGATCGTTGGAAAAACTGTAGCCCGCGACACGCAAGCTCGCTTTGATCATCAGCGCGCCCCACGCCGCGATACCCGGCAGCAGCCCAATCACCACCGCGGGCGCGTGCTCTCGCGGCACCGCCTGAAACGCCTGCGCCGCGATCACAATCCCGATCCACAGCACGATCGCCATGCCCGCATCGATCGGCACGACGTTCGCCAGAAAAGCCAGCGCACCCGTCAGACAGACGATGGTGATCACGACGCCGTTAAGCACCGAATAGCCCGCGCGCGCGCCCATCGCTTTCCAGCCCGGATGTCCGATGTAAATCGTGGTCGGAAAGCACGAGCCGAACAGCGCCGCCGCAATCGACCCGCAGCCGTTGACGATCAGCGACGGGCGCGTCTGATACAAATCGCCCGCCGCTTCCGCCGACTCGATGTTCTGCAGCGACCCGATCAGATTGAACAAGCCCATCGGCACGATCACCGAAATGTACCGCGCCCAATAACCCGGTTGAAACGACGCAATAAAATCGCCGATGACAGGCACCGGCGGATAAAATGCCTTCTCGGCTTGCTGCGCTTCGGCCGGATGAATTCCGGTCAGCTTGGCCAGAATCACGCCGACGATCACCGCTACCAGCCCGCTCGGCAATCCGCCTTTGAAGCGCACGCGGCCAAAATACGCCAGCAGAATAATCCCCAGCGTCGCCAGCCCGACGATCGGATGCGCATACGTTTGAAATACAAACGACAGTGAAATAAATGGAATCGCAATCCCCGCGAGTGTCGAAAGCAGCGCCGCGCGCGGCGTGCTTTTGCGAATGCGCTCCGCAAAAAAAGCTCCGGCAAATTCAATCGCGCCCGAACCGAAACACGCCGCCAATCCCGCGCGCCACGCCGCCAGCGATGCGTCGTCCGGCGTTGCGCCCGCGTCAAGCGCGATGCCGCGTGCCGGCAGCATCACCAAAAACACGTGCGCGAAAAGCGACACGGTATTGATGCCATAAGGCAGCGCACAAATATCCTTGCGCCCCGTCTGCTCGCTTAGTTTGCGCGCCTGCCACGCATAGAACAAATTTCCAAGCAGAATCGACACCGCCGCGCCCGGCAGCACGCGCCCATAAAGCAGCGCATCGTTGAAATGCAGCACTTCCTTGCACAATTCGCGGATCAGCAGCAACTGCACAAAATTGTCCAGCGCCAGCCCAAAAAAGCCGTCAATGTCCCCGCGCACAAACCACGGCATCGGCGCGCTCTTCCCGTTGCTCATTTCACACTCCGCGAATCGTTTGGAATTATCGCATGATACTCACCCCCTTCGATTTTTCGCGCAAGTTTTCCGCACCGTTCACGTATCACCTCATGAGGGAATTCGATGCCCCCGCCCCGTCCAAAATTTCCGCGCATCGCCGCCGTCATGCTCGCCGCACTGGCCTGCCGCGCGGCATCGTGCGCCACGCCCGCTCCGCCCGACACCCCCGAAGAAATCGAAATCAAACAAAACGCGTACGCCACGGTCAGCGCCGAAGAAGAAAAAGCATTCACGCGCAAGCAAGCGCCCAAACTCGGCGAATGGCTCTACACGTATCACGAGAAGCCGCAGTCTTTCGACGAGTACCGCATCAAATGGCACGTGCGCCCCACGACAGAACGCCGCACCATCGTGCTCCAGCCGCTCGGCGAAATGAACGACGAACAGAAAAAGCTCCTCGACGAGATGCGCGAATACGCCGAGATTTTTTTTCAGCTTCCCGCGCGCATCGAAAAACCGCTCGAACTGAAACTCGACGATTCCTCGAAGCAGCTTACGCGCAAAGTCCCGCTCGGCCGCCGCCTGCCCGGCTACGAATTGCAATACTGCGCCGAGCGCATCCTCGATTCGCTGCTGATGCAGCGCGTCCCCAAAGACGCCGTCGTCTATCTCGGCATCACCATGCAGGACTTGTACGCCGACGATCTCAATTACGTCTTCGGCCTGGGCGACGTGCGCGCGCGCGTGGGCGTCTACAGCTTCGTGCGCTACTTCCCCGAATTCTGGAACCAGCCGCGCCAGCCCGGCGCCGAACGCACCGCGCTGCTGCGCGCCTGCAAAGTCCTCAACCACGAAACGGGCCACATGTTCGGCCTGCTGCATTGCATCTTCTACGATTGCTCGATGAACGGCTCGATGAGCCTTCAGGAAATCGACTCCGCACCCGTCCATTTCTGCCCAATCTGCCAGCGAAAATTGCAATGGAATATCGGCTTTGACACAGAAAAGCAGCTCAAAGAACTGCAAGCCTTCTATGCGAAACACAATTTGAAAGACGAAGCCGCCTTCACGGCCGCCCGCCTTGACCTTTGGCGCAAAACCGAAGCCCTCGAAAAAAAGAAGCGCATCCTGGACGAATAGTCGGAGCGGCGGCACTCTTGCCGCCGTTCATTCGTGGCGATGCAACCAAGGGCGGTAGGAGTGCCGCCCCTCCTTTGTCACGCGCCGCCCCCCGTGGTAAAACCCGCTCATGCCCCTTCGAAAATCCGTAATGGCGCTGCTGCTGGCCGTGCCGGTTTTCCTCTACATCGTCTACCCGCTGGGCGCGCTGCTGAGCGACAGCGTCACGCTGCCCGTCGCCGATTTCCGCGCGGACAAAATGGGCTGGCACCCCGCGCACCAGCCGTTCGCCGCCGGTCTGCGCTGCGCCTTCGTCGAATCGAAAACGCGCGACGCGATCTGGGGCACGCTGAAGCTCTCTATATTAAGCGTGCTCAGCGCCGGCGCGTGGGGCTTGGGCCTCGCGCTGCTCTGGACGCGCCGCGAATTTCCCGGCCGCAAATTCTTCGCGGCGCTCGGCTACTCTCCGGTACTGATGCCGCCCATAGTCGGCACGCTCGCCTTCTACGCGCTTGCCGGCGAAACCGGCGCGCTCTTCCGCGCGCTTCCCTTTTTGCGCGAATGGCTCACGCCCTTCCTGCGCGTGCTTATCGTTCACACCTATTCCTTCGGCTGCTTCACCTTCGCCTTCGTTGCCGCCGCGCTTGAAACCGCCGACTCCTCGCGCGAAGAAGCCGCGCGCAGCCTCGGCGCAAATCGCTTGCGAACATTCTTCGCCGCGACCTGGCCCGTGATCCGCGCGCCAATGCTTGCCGCCGCGCTGCTCACGTTCATGTCTTCCGCGGCGAGTTTCAGCGCGCCATACATGCTCGACAATTCATCGCGCTACCTCACCGTCGAAATCTACAATGAAAATCGCGACCTCGCCATGCAGCGCAGCCTCAGCGTGCTTCTGGCCGCGCTCTCCGTGTCGATGCTGCCCATTTTTCTCTACGTATCCAAACGCAGCAACGCGCCCGCTGGCGCCGAGTGGGGCGTCAAAGGCGCCGCGCGCCGCGGACTGCCGCCCGCACGCGGTACGCACGCGCGCGCGCTTCAAGCGCTCTCGCTGATCGCCGCCGTGCCGCTGCTGCTCCCTCCATTAATGGTGGTCGGCGGGATGTGGACCGCGCCCAACCCCGGCGAACAAACCGGCGTCACTGCCGCCTTTCGCAATTTGACCGGCGAAGATTGGAATTCGCTCGCGCGCAGCCTCTCCTATGGCGCGGTCACGGCGCTGATCTGCATGAGCGCCGCCGCGCTGATCGCGCTGGCGCTCAAACGCGCGTCCGTACTGGCCGCATTCCCCGTCGAATTTGGTGTGATGCTCGCGATGGCCCTCCCCGGCAGTTCGATCGCCATCGCCCTCCTCAGCGCCTTCAACGATACCTCCGCGCTGGCCTTCGGCGCCGCGCTCGGCGGCACGCGCGCGATTTTGATTCTCGCGTACGTCGTGCGCACGCTGCCGCTGGCCGTGCGCCCCGCGCGCGCGGCGTTCGACGCGCTCGGCAACGACTTGGACGACGCCGCCAATAATCTCGGCGCAAAACGCGCACGCACTTTTTTCAGCGTGACATTGCCGCTGATATTTCCGTCGCTCCTTGCCGGCGGCCTGTTGTGCTTCATCACCGCCGCCGGTGAATTCGTCGCCTCCGCGCTGCTTTCCAGCGTCTTCACGCAGCCGGTTAGCGTGCGCATGAACGAACTTTGGCGCGGCGGCGGCTCCGCCACCTACGCGCTCGCGCTGAGCCTGATGGCCCTTTGCGGAATTTTAACGCTCGCGTCACGTGCGATCGTATCGCCGGCGTCCCGTGGTGCAGGCGTCTCGCCTGCACGGTCGCGCGAAGCGCAATTGTGAATTGACTATTTTTTTCGCGGGACAAGCGTACACTAGGCGCGTCATTAATACGATGCTTGCAAAACGTCGAGGACAAACCATGCCGAGATTTTGCACGGAACACGTCCGCCGATTTTCGCTGATTGCGGTCTTCTTGCTCGTCGCCCTCCGCGCCGCCGAAGAACCGCCGTTCGAACACAGCGCTGAATTCATCCGCAACGAAGTGCGCATCGCCGCCACGGGCATCCGCGCGCTGGCCGTCGCCGCTCATCCAGACGACGAAGACGGCGCGACGCTGAGTTTCTTGCGGCGCGAAGGCTGCGAAACGCACATCTGTTTCTTCACGCGCGGCGAAGGCGGGCAGAACGAAGCCGGCCCCGAAGTCGGAGTCCAATTGGCCGCGCTGCGCACGCGCGAAATCGACGCCGCCTGCGCGATCCTCGGCGCGAAGCCCTGGTTTCTGAATTTGCCCGATTTCGGTTTTTCAAAATCCGTCGAAGAAACAATGCAAAAATGGAACCACGACGTTGCGCTCGAACGCATGGTCCGCATTATTCGTCGCGTGCGCCCGCAGATTGTCATCACGAATCACGACCCCGACGGCACCGATCACGCCCACCATCGCGCCGCCGCAAAAATTCTCGTCGAAGCTTTCGACGCTGCCGCCGATTCGCAAAAATTCCCGCAGCAACTTAAAGACGAAGGCCTGAAACCTTGGGAGATTTCGCGCATTTACCTGCGCCATTTCACCGCGCAGGGCGCGACGATCACCGTGGATCTTTCGAAACGCGATGCGTTCAGCGGCCTCACGCCCTCCGAAGTCGGCGCATTCGCGCTCTCAAAACACGCCAGCCAGGGCATGCTGCGCGATTTGAAAGCCGGCGAACGCGAACTGCGCCATTTCTCGATTCTCAAATCGCGCGCCGACGACAGTTCCGTGAGCGCGCTGATCGACAAGTCCATAAAAGATCAGAGCGCCGGCAACATGCCGCTATTGCTTTCTGGAATCGCCGAGACAATCACCGGCAACGATCTGCTCACTGGCAAAGTCGCCGAGCGCATCGCGTGGTTCATCTCCTCGCAGCCGGATTTGCCCGAAGACAAACGCACGCACCTGAATCGCGCGCTGGCCGAAGCGCTCGGCTTGAAATTAGAAGTCCGCGCCGAAGACGGCTATGTCACTGCCGGCGAGAAAGCCAAAATTTCGCTGCGTGTCGCCAACACCGGCGCAATGGCCGTGTGGCTCGGAAAATTCTCGTTCAAAGCCGAATCGCCCAAGTGGTCGCTCGTCGAATCAAAATCCGAAAAAACTTTGAACAGCGGCGACGCCGAAAACGCCGAGCTTGAAATCAGCGCCGCCGACGGCGCGCCGCTGAGTTGGCCGGTCGAGGAACATTTGTTTGCGCGCGAAGAATCGCGCACGCCGGTCACCGCCGTCGCTGAACTCTGGCTGCAGCTCGGCGACGGAAAAACAGCCACCTTCTATATGAATGCGCCGGTCCCGCTTGGACTCGCCGCTCCGTACACGTTTTCGCTCTCGCCCGATCCGCTTCTGATTTTCGGCGATCCGGACATGGCCGACAAAGACGCCGACGGCGTGCATTTCAAATTGCTGGCCACGTGCAACCGGCGCATCGCCGAACCCGTCCAATTAGCGGCGAGCTACGGAACGAAACCGAAACAGGACGATCCCGGCCGCGCGATTTCGCTGCGCTCGAAAGGCGATACGGAAGCGTGGAGTTTTAACACCACGCGCGAAATCGGCGCGCTCAACGCCGGCCTGCGCCTGCCCACGTTCATCTGGGACGCGCAGCAATATTACGCCGCGCCGACGCTCTCCGTGCAGCGCGTGCCGCTCGGAATTCCCTCGCATCTGCGCGTCGCGTTGATTAAAGGCACCGACGACCAGACACTTCTCGCGCTCAAGCGCATTGAAAACTGCGGCCTCGCCATGGGCGGCTTCGCCGTCGAAACACCGACGGATAACGACCTGCGGACGATGAACCTCAACCGCTATCAGGCCATTGTGCTCGACATCCGTTCCACGCAGCAGCGCCCCGAAATCCGCAAAATGAAAGACCGGCTCGCCGATTTCATGAACGACGGCGGCACGGTCGTGTGCTTGTATCAAAAAGATTTTGATTGGAATGCCGCCGGCCAGCCCGTGCGCGGCGCCGGATTTTTTCGCGGCGTGGGCGGCGGCGGTGAAATCGCGCCGTTTCCGATCGAACTCTCCTTCAACCGCATCACCGATGAAAACGCGCCCGTGAAAATCTTGAAGCCCGACCACCCGCTGTTGCTAAAACCCTGCCGCATCTGGCCGAAGGATTTCGAAGGTTGGGTGCAGGAACGCGGCGCGTACTTCCCTCAAAAATGGGCGCCCGAGTACACGCCGCTGCTGTCGAGCAACGACCCGAACGAAGCGCCGCTTGACGGCGGCCTGCTCGTCGCCGACGTCGGCCGCGGCGCATTCGTTTACACGAGCTATTTCTGGCACCACCAGCTCCGCGCCGGCGTCCCCGGCGCGTATCGAATGATGGTGAACATGGTCTGCTATTCGCGCATGAAACGCGAAGATAAGAAATGATGAAAGGCTAAAGTGCTGAGTCCTGAGTCCTGAGTGCCGAGTAACGGCGGCCCGCGCTTCGCGCGTCTTCTACTCAGGACTCAGCACTCAGGACTCAGGACTATCCAATGCTCTCGAATTTCGCGTCAATCGATACCTACTTGTTAACCAAGATTAATGGCACTTGGTATCATCCGGCGCTCGATCCTTTTTTCCGGCTCGTTTCCAATTTCGAAAAGCTGGGTTGGGTTGGCGCCGTGCCGATTCTCTCAATTGCGATTTTTTGCGGAAACCGATGGCGCTATGCGCTGCTGCTTGCCCTGCTGGCCGTCGGCGGCGCCGATCTAAGCGCGACGGCTTTGAAAGAAATCGTGCACCGCCCGCGCGCGTATGAGACGGAAACGATCCGGAAAGTCGAGAAATATCGATACACGTCGAAGAGCGGCGGATTTCCGTCGAATCATGCCGCAAACACAATGGCCGCGATGACGATCGTGGCCTGGCACTTCCGCAAAAAAAAGTGGGCGGCGGCGCTTTGCATGTGCGTGCCGGCGCTCGTCGGATATTCGCGCGTGTACCTCGGCGTGCATTACCCGTCCGATGTGCTTGCTGGATTCGCCATCGGAGGAGCCGTCGCGGCAAGTATACTTTTGCTCCATTACTTCGCGCCGGTTATTTCTTTCGAGCCGGGGCGGGAACGGCGTTTTTCCTGGCGCGGTTTAATTTACCTTTTTCTTTTCTTCGCTGTGATTTATCTTTGTGCGCTCGCTGCGCGGACGAGTCATCATCCGGTCCCGACACGCGGATCTACGGCAAGTCCTTCCTTTCCGGCAAATAGTGTTTTCCTTTAAAGAAATACAACGTTAGCTTCACATTTTTGTATGGAATATCGGCCGATCCAAGCGGTTCGATGCTTTCGAAATAAAGTACTTTCCCCCACTCGCGGCGATCCGATACGAGCAGCGCATTTTTCCCCGAAAATTGATTTTCGTCGATCCAGGGATAACGTTTGCGCCCAATGCCGCCGGGCTGCCAAAGATTTTCACGCAACGCAGGTTCGTAAAATTGTATAACGCCAAAAAGCTCCTGGCTGGAGGTACAGATAAAATCCAGTTGCTGTTCGTCCTCTTTGCGCCGCACCGCAGCGGCGATCTTCGGCGTAATTGTAAACTCCCGGACTCGCGGTATATCCAAGGAATACTTTCCAACCGCGAGCGACCACTGTGCCGGCAGCAGCGCGTAGGTAAATAGCATGGCATCCGCAGCGATCAATGTAATTAGCGCCGCGCGAACAACCCAGCGCGGGTATGTGCTCCAAACTCCGGCAACGAGAATAATTCCAGTGACATACGCCACCATGGGCCAATTCGCCTGAATGTGTACATTCCACGCCGAGTATCCAAAGGCCACAACCACTCCCCAGAGCAGCGCCGCGCAGAATTTATCGCGGCGCTCTTTGCTGAAAGCGCGCCGCCCCGCGCTATAAAAACATAAGCCGCCCAAAACGGGTGTAACGACCACAATTAAAATGCCGAGGTACTCCGCGAGATTCGAAATCCGCGATTTTGGAACCTGCGTCAAACGCTGGCTGAATTGAAAACGAAACGAGGCAAAGTGATTCTTAAAATTCCAGATCAACACTGGTGAAAAAATGACGGCTGCAATCAATCCGGAGATCAGGCACCCGATAAAAATCCGCTTGCGGTCACGAGGAGAAATTAAAAATAGTAAAACCAGGCCAGTATAAAATAGGACCATGTTGTACTTGGAAAGAAACCCCATTCCCGCGGTAACACCAAGCGCCACCCACCAGAGCGAACATAAGGAATCCGCATTGAGCGCCCGCCACGCCAGGTACACAGACGCCGTCCAAAAAAATACCAGGACCGCATCGGGCGTCATGACAATTCCATTGCCGGCGAAAATCGGCGCCAACGCCATCAACAGTCCCGCACGATTGCCTGCTTCAGCATCGAATATTTCCCGCGCAGCAGCACGGGCCACAAAGACGCTCGCCGTGCTCAGCAGCAGCGGCCAGATGCGCACGGTCCAAACGCTGTTGCCCAGCACCCAGCCGGACAAAGTCATCAACCAGCCCGTCAAAGGCGGATGGTCGTAGTAGCTCAATTGTGGGTGCAGCGACCAGTAGTGGTAGTAAGTTTCGTCGTAACATAACGTCAGTTTCCACGCTGCCGCGATCTTCCAGATACTGACGCTCCCCAGTACGATCCAGAATAAACGCGGCGATCCCGTTCCATATTTGGTACTCATAACGTTACGTTCCTCTTCATTCCACCGGCCTAAATGTATTATATATTGCCGTGAGCGCTCAGGTCCGAGCCTTCAAACATTGCTCGACGGTTTCGTATACCTGGTCCACGGTGATCGCCTGCATGCAGAGATTATTCTTACACAACGAAAAGCGGTGATTGTAGGCGCTGACACAGGGGCTGCAGACGAGATTGGCCCACAACACGTGGTTTCGCGGCGAGCGCGCGCCAAAAAGTTTCGGGGTTTCCGGACCGAAGAGTGTCACGACATCAACCGGAGTCAGCGTGGCGAAATGCGCCGGCCCGCTGTCGTTGGTGACCAACACGTCGGCGACGCAATACAACGCCAACAGCCCGCGCAGGGTCGTCTTTCCGGCCATGGACACGCAACGGCTCGAGCCGATCTGTTCAATCAAGCGCTGAACGCCCGGGGACTCGTCCGGCGCGCCAGTAAACGCGACGCACAGATTCGGCTGATTACTCAGGAGGCGTTTGGCGAGCGCGACGTAATTCGCGTCGGCCCATTTGCGCAGCGGCAGCAAATCGCTGCAATTGGCATTCAATAAAACCAACGTTGAAAAAGCCGTTCCACCGGCTTCCTTGCGAAGCGTTTCACGAACCGTGAGCAATTCCTCGGCGGTAGGCGCGAAGGCGGGCAACTCCTCCGCGGCCTCCGGCGGAGCCGATGGAAAGGCGGGAAACGAATTCGCCGGGCGCTCAATTGCGTCAACGAGCGAAACAAAGGTCTGGCTTGTATGTAAATAGGGATTGTACTGCACGCGATGGGTCATCAGATCGCCGCGATAGCCCGCTTCGCCGGCATACGCGTGAAAACCGACGCGCCTTCGCGCGCCGCTGCAATAGGACAAAATCGCCGACGAGCGTGCAAAAAACTCAAGATCGACCGACGTGTCAATCTTCAGCGCGCGAAGTTTTCGCAGCGCGGAGAGCGCCGACGCGCAGAACGAAAACAACGATTTCGTGCGCAGCGCAAACACGTTTTCGGGAGGAATCACATTCAGCGTGTCGAGGATGAAGCGATTCTCCTGGAACACCAGAAAATAGACATTCTCGCGGCCAACAAGCCGTGTGGCTCGTACGATCGCCGAATAAGCCAGGACCGTGGAGCCTTGTTCCGCGGGCTTAATAAAAATAATTTTGCGCGGCGGCGCGGCAACCGTCCGCTCAAAGATATTTATTCTGCGCAGGCACGTCAGCAGAAAGCAAACCACGCTTCCCGCCCATTTGTCCAACCAGCGCATACTGGAGACTTTCATTTTGTTTCCTTATAATACAGTCTGCCGCGAGAAGCAACGCGAAGGCTGCCGTGATTCCAAACTCCCACATGTATTTTTAAATCGATCCGGCGCACCGCGCCCGTGCGAGGGCGGGCGAAATAAAATCGCCGACGCCGTTACCACTTTATTTTTATGCTATATTTTTTCCAGTCGTCGTCGTCCGTAATGGCCGTTGCGCCGATTTCGAGCGCTTGAGCGATCAACAACCTGTCGAAGGGATCGCGGTGGTGCAGCGGCAATTTTTCGACGCGCGATAGATGCGCCACTTCGACAGGCACCAATTGAAAGCCGTGATCGGCAACCAGAGTTCGCGCAAAGTCTTCAAGTGCACCATCGAGCTTAAGCTTGCCCAAAGTGCGCTTAATCGCGATTTCCCAGATGCTGACAATACTGACGCAAATGGTGTTGGCTGGATCGTAAAAAACGGGCTCCCAGCGCGCCCGAATGAGACGCGGATCGTTCATGCGCATCCATAGCGGCACATGAGTGTCCAAAAGGAAGAGCATCGCTTACTCCATGTATTCTTTCATGTCCTCAATTGGGTCGCAAAAATCGTCTGCAATCCAGATTTTTCCTTTCATATCGCCCCATTTGCCGCGGCGAACAGGGGGAGTTTCAATCGGGCGCAATTCCGCCGCGGGCTTGCCGCGCTGCGTAATGATGAACGATTTTCCCGCGCGAGCTTGGCGCACAAGACGGGAAAGGTGAGTCTTCGCATTGAAGATGCCGATCGTTTCCGGCCGCGGCGGTAAACTAGCTTTTTTCATACAACTAGTTTAATGAGCTGGTCTGATCGCGTAAAGAACTATTTTGGCCTTCGGTTTGAATGTTTCCCTTCGGAGCGAAAGGATGTCTGATTCATGCAGTCCGGCCGCTTTCGAATTTGAAGCCAGTACTCTTCGCGTACGTCTTCATCCACTTCAATGACGCCGGGATAAAGCGTATCGTGGCCGGCTTTCTTGCATCCGGAAATCCAATAGCGTTCGTTCGTTTCGATGTCGAAAAAATTCGCCTTATAGTCGCCGCCGATGGATTGGAACGTTTTCCCACGATAATAAACCGACTTGCCCGTTTGCGAGAACGTGACGCGGCCGATTCTCGCCGCGCCGGCAAGGCCGTCGCCCTTGTACTCGATGTACATGATTCGAGGCTGCATGAATTCCATCCCCAACACCGATCGTGTTCATTCAAACACCGCCAGCAAATCCCCCGCCTCCACGATGTCGCCTTTCTTCAGCGGCACTTCGCGGATCACGCCGTCTTTGGGCGCGGCGACGTTGACTTGCATCTTCATCGCTTCGAGCACCATCAGCACGTCGTTTTTCTTCACTTCGCTGCCTTTGCTGACTTTCACCTCGGCGATCAGGCCCGGCATGGCGGCGCCGACGTGGTGCGGGTTGTCCGGTTCGGCTTTGCGCTTCACGACGGCCGCGGTTTTGGCGAGTTTGTCGCGCACGACCGCTTCGCGCGGCATGCCGTTGAGTTCGAAATAGACTTTGCGCGTGCCGTCTTTCGCGGGTTCGGCGATGGAGATCAATTTGACGATCAGCGTTTTGCCCGGCTCGATTTCGACTTTGATCTCTTCGTCGATATCCATGCCGAAAAGAAAATTCTTCGTCGGAATCGGCGCAGGGTCGCCGTAGAGCTTGCGCGCGGCGGCGAAGTCGTTGAAAACCTTATCGTAAAGCGCGGCGGAAAGCGCGTCGCGCCGCGAAATGTCCGGGCCGAATTTCTTCGCGAGCGAGTCGCGCAAATCAGAGAGATCCACCGGCGGCAGCAGCGCACCTGCGCGCTTTTTGAGCGGCTTGCGGTCTTTCAATATCACCGCCTGCAATTTCGGATCGAAACCGCCGGGCGGAAAACCGATGTGGCCTTCGAAGAATTGCACGACCGATTCAGGAAAACTCAAATGCTTCCCCTTCTCGATCACGTCCTGGGATTTCAAGCGATTGGTGACGAGAAACAGCGCCATGTCGCCGACGACTTTTGAACTTGGCGTGACTTTGACGATGTCGCCGAAGAGGAAATTGACCGCGCGGTATTCTCGTTTGACTTCCTCCCAGCGGTCGTCGAGGCCCATTGATTGCGCCTGCTGCTGTAAATTCGTGTACTGCCCGCCGGGCATTTCGTGCTCGTACACTTCCGCTGTGCCGGCGCGCATGTCGCTTTCGAACGGGTAATAAAATTTGCGCACGTTTTCAAAGTAGTCGCCGATTTTGTTGAGCGACGGAATATCCAGCCCCGTGTCGCGCGGGCCGCCTTTCAATTGCGAAACAATCGCGTTCAAATTGGGCTGGCTGGTCAGGCCGCTCATGCTGGCGATGGCCATGTCGGCGATGTCCACGCCGGCCTCGCCCGCTTTCAAAATCGCCGCGCCCTGCGTGCCGCAGGTGTCGTGCGTGTGAAAATGGACCGGCACGCCGACTTCATCGCGCAGCGCTTTGACGAGTTTCTCCGCGGCGTAGGGCTTGCACAGGCCGGCCATGTCCTTGATGCCGATAATGTGCGTGCCGCGTTTGACGAGTTCTTTCGCCATCGTCACGTAGTATTTCAAATCATATTTCGGGCGCGAGGGATCGTTGATGTCGGCGGTGTAACAGATTGCGGCTTCGCAGATGCGGTCCGTTTTAAGCACTGCTTCGATGGCCACTTCCAATCCGGGCAGCCAATTCAGGCAATCGAAGATGCGAAAAATGTCCATCCCTGCCTGTGCCGATTCCTTAATGAACTCGCGCACGACATTGTCTGGATAATTTGTGTAGCCGACGGCCGAAGAACCGCGCACGAGCATTTGAAAAAGGATGTTGGGAATCTTCTCGCGCAGCGCAACCAGCCGTTCCCACGGGCATTCTTTCAAAAAGCGCATGGCCGTGTCGAACGTCGCGCCGCCCCACATTTCCATTGAGAATAAATTCGAGCAGCGCCGCGCGTAAAAATCCGCGATGGCCAGCATGTCGTGGCTGCGCATGCGCGTGGCCAGCAGCGATTGGTGCGCGTCGCGGAAAGTCGTGTCGGTGATGAGTAATTTCGCCTGGCGGCGCGCCCATTTCCCGAGACCCTCCGCGCCTTCGCGTTCGAGGATCTGCTTTGAGCCGCTGGGAATTTGTGGCGCGAGCGTCCCGCCCGCACGGTCCTCTGAAACGTGCAGGCGGGACGCCTGCGCCACGGGTGCAACAGGAATCAATGCGTGCGCCGGCGCTTTCAAGCCTTCGCCCACGATCGGATTCCCGTTGACGGTAATTTCAGCGAGGAAATTCAACAGCTTGTTGGCGCGGTCGCGCGGTTCGCGCCACGTGAACAGATCGGGATTGGCTTCGATGAATCCGGTGTCGCAGCGCCCGGCGAGAAAATCGGGATGCCTCAACACGTTTTGCAAAAACGGAATGTTGCTCGCCAAACCGCGAATGCGGAATTCGCTCAGCGCGCGATTCAAACGCGCCGCCGCTTCGAGAAAATCGCTGCCGTGGCTGGTCAGTTTCACCAGCAGCGAATCGTAATATGGCGTGATCACCGCGCCGGTATAGGCGGTGCCGCCGTCGAGGCGGATGCCGAATCCCGCCGCGGAACGATACGTCGTGATGCGCCCGTAATCGGGCGTGAAACTCTTCGCGGGATTTTCCGTCGTGATGCGCGCTTGAATCGCGTAGCCTTTCAACTCAACTTGATCCTGCGCCGGCACGCGCGTCTGCGGATCGCCGAGGCGATAGCCTTCCGCGATGCGAATCTGGGCTTGCACCAGATCGATGCCCGTCACCATTTCCGTGACGGTGTGTTCGACCTGGATACGCGTGTTCATTTCGATCAAATAAATTTCATCGCTCTTCGGATCCATCAAAAACTCGACGGTGCCCGCATTCTGATATCCGGCCGCCTTCGCGAATTTCACCGCCATCGAGCATAGGCGTTCGCGCTGCTCCGCAATGAGCGCAAGGCTGGGCGCGAATTCGATCACCTTTTGATTGCGGCGCTGAATCGAACAATCGCGTTCGAACAGATGCAGCACGCTGCCGTGCTTGTCGCCGAGAATCTGCACCTCCAGATGCTTCGGTTTAAGCACGCGCTTTTCGATGAAGCACTCGTCGCTGCCGAACGCGCTAAGCGCTTCGCGCTGAGCCAGCGGAAGCATCTCGCGCAATTCGGCGTCGCTGTTCACCGCGCGGATGCCGCGCCCGCCGCCGCCGTGGCTGGCCTTGATCATCACGGGGTAGCCGCATTTGTTCGCGAACTTCAGCGCATGTTCGACGGATTCGACAGGACCGGGTGTGCCGGGAATGACGGGAAGGCCGAGACTGAGCGCCAGTTTTCGCGCGCTGACTTTGTCCGAAACTTTCACCATCACATCGGGATCGGGCCCTACCCAGATCAAACCCGCGCCCATGACTTTCGACGCGAACTCGCTGTTCTCCGAGAGAAATCCGTAGCCCGGATGAATCGCATCAGCGCCTTTGTCGAGCGCCAACTGCACGATCTCGTCCATGCTCAGGTACGCCGAAATCGGCCCCTTGCCCACGCCGACCTGGTACGCCTCGTCGCATTTGTAGCGGTGCAGCGCGAGCTTGTCTTCTTCGCTGTAAATGCCGACGGTGACGATGCCCATTTCGTTGCAGGCGCGAAAAACGCGGATGGCAATTTCGCTGCGATTGGCAACGAGCAGTTTGCGGATGGGCCGGATGCCCTGCGCGCGGGCGGCTGATTCGTCCATCAGGTGCGTCTGGTAAACGCTGGCGGGATGCGCGAAAGCGGGCGATGCCGCGTCTCCTTTTGATAGTGCGGCGGCGGTCGTCTTCTTCGATGAGCGTTTGGTCATGGACGGTTTATATAGGGGAAACGCGATTTCGCAAATGAAGCGCGCGCAAGTAGAATGAAGTTTACATTCCAAATTTGCTGCGCTAAAATTGCGCACAGTTTGAGGAGGCTGCCCAATGCCTGCATTGATTCAAGAGGTGTACAGTATGGCGATGAAGCTTCCGGAGAAGGACCGGCGCGCGCTCGTTGAAGATTTAATCGCAAGCCTTGGCGACGACGAGCCGGCCGAGTCGCAGGCCGAAATCGACGCGGCGTGGGATAAGGAGATCGACAGACGGGTCGCGGAGATTGAATCGGGGAAAGCCCAGGGAATGGATGCGTTCGAGGATCTCAAAGCGATCAGGGCGCGCCACAAATGAAACCGATTGAGCGTCTTCCTGAAGCAAGACGGGATATTGATGAGGCCGTCGATTGGTATGACAAAGAACAACCGGGGGTTTCGGATCGTTTTTTGGACGAAATCGAAGCGGCGTATTCAAAAATCCAGCGCTCTCCTTCCGCATGGCCTATCCGAAGAAAAAAGGCTCGCAAGTGCAGCCTGGTGAAATTTCCATTCAACGTCATTTACGTTGAACATTCTGATAAAATCTGGATTGTGGCAATTGCGCATGCCAAGCGTCGGCCCAACTACTGGTTCAAGCGTATGAAAAATATTCCGTAGTTCACGTCTTCGGGTGCAAAAACCCCTTGCTCTCCAAAAACTCCATGAACCGATCCGGCCAGCCGGCGAGTGCGCCTTTCATTCCCGGACGTAAACCGAAACCGTGCCCACCCGTCGAATAGATATGCAGTTCCGCCGTGGCCTTCGCGCGCTTGAAGCGCAGATACGCTTCCGCCAAACCTTCCGAAATATCCTGGCGATCATAGGCCGAGCACGCAAAAAAGGCGGGCGCCGTATCTTTTTCAAGCGGCTGGATGTCGCCGGAGCGGCCCGGATAAATCAGGCCTTGAAACGCGGGCTTTGAATTGAGTTTGTCGATTGGATCGGCGGCGTCGGCTTTGCCTTCGCCGGGTTTCATGCAGGCTTGCGCGACCAATTCGCCGCCCGCTGAAAAACCGATGGCGCCCAGCCGCGCGGGATCGATGCCCCATTCGGCCGCGCGCGAGCGAATCAAACGCATCGCGCGCTGCGCGTCCGGCACGGCGTGGTCCATGATCGTGTACGTCGAGCCTTCTTCGCGCGCGAGGCGGTGCTTCAGCACAAATGCCGCGACGCCGTGATCCGCGAACCACTGGGCTACGAACACGCCCTCGTGATCGACGCACAACATGCGATGCCCGCCGCCGGGAATCACGAGCACGCCCACGCCGGTCGCTTTTTCTTTCGCGGGCAGAAACGGCGTGATCGATGGCTTGTGAATGGAGGACACTTGGCGTTCGCCGTTCGCGGATGTCTTCACGATTTCGGGCGCGTTCTTGCCTTCGGAGCCGGGCGCGCCGTTGGGCCAGAGCAATATTTCCTGCGGAGCATCGGCGCCATATAAAATTGCGGAGGAGAGCGCCAGGAGGAGAATAATTTTAAGCATCGATTTGATCGCGCGGCTCATGAAAGAATCTCCAATCGAAATGTGTATGGCACATACACCGCGTTATTGATCTGAAAAAAAGGCTGGAGCGCAATGCACTCCAGCCTTGCCCGAAACTCAATCTACACCGAATTACCCGGCGCTACTTCTTCCGCTTCAACACCAGAAAATCAATCTTCGATCCCGCCGCCGATTCAAACGCCTCCGGCCTCTTTTCCCCTGGGTCGGACGAGGTCAATTTTAGCGTGTCGCCATCCAGTTCGTAAATGCCCAGCTCGACCTTGTCTTTCTGATCGCCGTCCACGTGCGTCAAATCGATGTGTTTCGGTTTCTGCTCGCCGTCCAATTTGAACGTCACGGTGCTGACGGCTTCGTCCTTCAGCTTCATCTGCATCTTGTTTCCCGTGATCACCATTGTGATGTCTTTCAATTGCTCCGCGGGCTGCTTCTCGCCCTTGGATGTGACCGATTCGATCGTCCAACTGCCTTCCATCTTCTTCGCGTCTTCATCTTCCGCGCGCGCAGCGCACGCGCAAACGATCAATGCCAGGACGGCAAACTGCAGAGCGATTCTCCTCATGGCCCACCTCCTTGTAAGGGTTATCGAACACGTGCCGTTCAGTGCACTCGCACCAATTCCATCAATTCCCGATAGCGTCCGTCAATCTGTTCGCGGCTCGTACGCCGCAGCGAATCCAGCGAAAAATCTTCGCACGTGTAGCTTGCCACGACCGTTCCGTACGCCACGGCGCGCCGCAGCGCGTCGCCGTTGACGCTGCCGTGCGCCGCCAGATAGCCCATGATTCCGCCGGCAAAAGTATCGCCCGCGCCCGTCGGATCAATCACAATTTCCAGCGGGTACGCTGGCAGCGCGAAGTTTCCATTCTTCGAGACGACCAGCGCGCCGTGCTCGCCTTTTTTGATGATCACCGTCGCGGGGCCTTTTTGCTGAATCATTTTTCCCGCGCGCAGCAACTCGCGTTCATCGGTGTAAAGCCGAGCTTCGCTGTCGTTCATCACAATCGCGTCGATTTGAGAAAGTAATCTGTCCAAATCGGGCCGCGCGATTTCGATCCACAAATTCATTGTGTCGGCGGCGACGAAGGCCGGGCGTTTCTTCAATTGCTCCAGTGTCTTTAACTGCACCGCCGGCGTCGCATTCGCCAAAAAAACGAATTCCGAATTCGCGTAATCCGCGGGCACTTTCGGATCGAACGAGCCGAGCACGTTCAGTTCCACTTCGAGCGTGTCGCGGTCGATCATGTTTTCGTGGTATTTGCCGCTCCAGCGGAACGTTTCGCCATCGGCGACTTCCAAGCCGCTCAAGTCGATGTTGCGCTCGGCCATCAGTGCGCGGTGCCGCGCGGGAAAATCCTTTCCGACGACGCCGACCAGCGCCACTTTCGTGAAGTAGCTCGCCGCATACGCGAAATAAACCGCCGATCCGCCGAGCACGTTTTCGCGCCGCGCCGTGGGCGTCTCCACCGTGTCGATGCCAATCGATCCCACCACAAGCAAGCTCATTCGATCTCCTTCGTTATTTTGTCACCGCCGGATTATTTTTCTTCGGTTGATTTCTGTGCGACGATACGACGCCGTAGATCAGTGCAAGCGCGAGAATGCTGACCACGACGACAATCACAAGAATTGTGGACGACGATTCCTCGCGGCGTCTTCGGATTCGTTTCTTTCGCCCCACCGCGGGCAGTGCAGCTTTCGCGGAATCCTCATCGCGCGGAATGCGCGACATCTGGTCGCGCGTCTTCGCCATCGGCGTGCCGTCCTGGCGCGTGCTGGAAAGGCAGCGGTCGATGTCGCGGATCAAATCGTCTGCGTTTGTGTAGCGGTCCTCCGGATTTTTCTGCAAGCACTTCAGCACCAGCCGCGCCGTGGCCTGCGAGACCGATGGTTCCAGCGAGCGCGGATTCGTCGGCGCGTCCGTGATGTGCCGAGCCATGATCACCGCGGCCGTTGGGCCGGTGAAGGGAATCTGTCCGGTCAGCGCGTGAAACAGCGTTCCGCCGAGCGAATAAAAATCGGTCGCCGGCGTCATCTCTTTTCCGCGCGCCTGTTCCGGCGCCATGTAAAAGGGCGTGCCGATGGCCTGCCCCGTACGCGTTGCGCCGGTTTCGTCGGCGACGGTTTCGCGCGCAAGGCCAAGGTCCGCGAGTTTCGCGACGCCGCGGTTGCGATCGACCAGCACGTTGTCGGGCTTCACGTCGCGGTGCAGAATGTTGTTTTCGTGCGCGTGCTTGAGGGCCAGCGCAATCTGGCGGATGATTTTCAGCGCCTCTTTTTCATCCAGCTTCCCGCCTTTGCGCCGCATGAATTGGCCGAGCGTTTCGCCATCGACGAACTCCATCGCGAAATAGTAGTAGCCGTCGGCGTGGCCGGCGTCGATGCCCGTGATGATGTTGGGATGGTTGAGCCGCGCGATCGCGCGTGCCTCGCGCTCGAAGCGGTCGCGAAAATCCGGATTGGCCGCGTTGCGCGGCGAAAGCACTTTCACCGCCACGTCGCGGTCCATCGACAACTGCTTTGCGCGAAACACGGCGCCCATTCCGCCTTCGCCCAGCTTCGAAATCAATTCATAATCGCCGATGCGTTTTTTTCCGACGCGCTGATTTTTGATGCATTGGTCGAGTTCGTCGCTGGTGAGAAATTTCCGTTCGACCAGCACTTCGCCCAGCCGCTTGCGCAATCCCGCGCGCGCGTACTGCGCCTGCGCTTCCGCGGCCAGCGACACCTGTGCTTCGGTCGCGAAGCCCATGCGCACGGCCACGCGGCCGATCGATTCGACGTCCGCGTTCTCCTGTTTTGCGGGTTCGGACGCCGCGTGTTGAGTGGCGATGTCGTCCATGCGCGTCAATCCGAATTAATTTTGCAGACCGCGCAAATCGGCAGGTTTGAAAATTCGGCCGCGAGGTATTCGCGGCGCAGTTGCGTCGCCCACGGCCCGTTCCAGATTTCGTACACGCTCTGCTCGTGCACGTTGCCCAGCTTCACTTCGCGCTTATAGTCCACGCAGCAGATCACCGCCTGCCCCTCCCACGTCAGCACCATTGTGTGAAACGGGCGGCGGCAGGTTGTGTTCGGCTTCATCTCTTCGGTGTCGCCGAGGTCCGTCATGTCTTTCATGTCGAGCTGATCGCCGCGGTTGTCCATGTCGATCACGTGCATCTCAAAGCCTTCCGCCTCCCAGCGCTTCGTCATCGCCGGCACTTCAGGCGCGACCAATTTCGTCTTCACCGTATTCACGCGCACGCGCAGTTTGCGTTTGATCTCCGGATGTTCGCGCAGCCATGTGCAGAAATAATCGAGATGCGCCATCGTCTTCTCAAATGGCAGCACCATGATTTTTTCGTAGACTTCCTTCGACTCGCCGTTGATCGACAAAAAGATTTCGTTGACCAATTCGCCGCCGACGAGTTCCTCGATCTTTTGCGCATTCAGCAGCGACGCATTCGTCGTCAGATTGCGCACCGATTCAGGACAGTATTTTTTGAGGATCGCGTATTTTTCGCCGAGCGTCTGATCCATCAGCGGCTCGTTGTCGAGGCACAAAATAAAGCGCTCGACGCCGCGCCCCGCGCATTCCTTGGCGATTTTCTCGAACGTCGCGGTGCTCATGCGCCCGCGCGGCAGTTCATCCTTCAATTGCGGATACTGGCAGAACACGCACCCCGCGTTGCAGCCGAACTGCGTCTCGACGAGGATGGTTTTCGGAAAGTCCGGCACGGGCTTGCGAAAAATACGGTTGCGCACGCGCTCCAGCACATTCGTTTCATCGCCCGGATAATAATACCATCGCGCCAAAGCCGCGGCTCCCGATTGAGGCTTGTTTTTAATTCGGACGAATCATAGCCGAAAAAGGCGGTGAGGCAAGCGGGAAGGAAGAGGGGTTTGCGCGCGTGCGTTTCGTAATGGGTGGGCTTCCCATCCGCTGCGGATGCCGTTACTTTTCTTTTGGCACATTTTTCTTGAAATACTCGGCCGTTCTGCGCAGGCCCTCGTCGTTTGAAACGATGGGGCGGTAGCCAAAATCGCGGCGCGCTTTGCTGATGTCGTAATAATGCGAACAGGAGAGCGCTTTGGAGAGGAAGCGCGTCATGGGCGGTTCTTTTCGGCGGCGGATGAGCCAGAAAAGATTTTCGAAACAGAATCCGGCGGCATAGGCGAGCGCGACTGGGGCGCGTTTTTTTGCGGGCTCAACGCTGACGCGCTTTAGAAATTCGTTGATCCACGGCCAAAGTTCGACCGGCTGGCCGTCGGAGATGAAATAGGCCTGGCCCGCGACGCGCTTGGGCGTCATCGCGTCGCTGGCAAGCAGATGGGCGGCGGCGGCGTTCTCGACGTAGGTGAGATCGACTTTGTTTTCGCCGCGGCCGACGATGCGCAGCTTTTTTTTCAGCGCGCGTTCGATCAAGCGCGGCAGCAGATGATTGTCGCGCGGACCCCAAATCAAATGCGGGCGAAGCGCGCAGGCTTGCAATCCGTCGCGCCCACTGTTTTCGAGCACGATCGATTCCGCATGGGCTTTGGTTTGCGAATAGATGTTGTAAAAGCGTTGAGGGTACGGCGTGTCTTCGTTGATTCCGCATTCGTCTTTCATGTCGAAGACGACGCTGGGCGAACTGGTGAAAATCAGCTTTGGCACGCCGCGCCGCTTGCAGGCGTCGATGATGTGGCGCGTGCCCTGTACGTTGATCGCGTGAAAAAGTTTTCGATCGCCCCAGATGCCCGGCAGCGCGGCGGCGTGAAAGACAGCGTCCATGCCCATGCACGCGCCGACGCAATCGGGCTCGCTGCGGATGTCGCCTTGCACGCACTCGGCGCCGAGCGCTTCGACATCCGGGTAGCGGTTGCGTGCAAGCACGCGCACGCGGTCGCCGCGGCTGACGAGCAGTTCAACAATCGCGCGGCCCAAAAATCCGCCGCCGCCGGTCACGAGGGCTTTCATAAGTGCTGAGTGCTAAGTCCTGAGTGCTGAGTTGTTGGGAGCAAAACGCGGAGCGCTGAGCCGGTACTGCATGTTATCGTGCGGATGCCGCCCATTTGCTCAGGTACTCGCGATCGATTTTGGCGTTGTGACGTACGTCCACGGGAAATTGTTTTTTGTAAAAAAACAGCAGCGCGATGTCCGCGGACAATGGCTCCTTTTTCCAAGCTTCTGAGATTTTCGTTTGTACACCGCGCGCGCGGATTTGCCCGGTCAATTCCACGACCAGCGCGGGGCGCTTCGCGTCCGGCGCGCCGATTCCAACGAGTGCAGCGCGAGTTTCGAGCGACAGTTTTGTGCGCAGAAATTCTTCGAAAATAGCCTCGCAGCAGACGCTGTAATACGCGCGTCCATTCTGCGCGGTGACGCGGTGCGCTTTGCGCCCGCAGAACCAGATGCGGCCGGCTTCGTCTTCGTAACCCATGTCACCCATGCGGTGCCAGAAATCGCCGCTCGTCGGGTCGCCGATTTTGCTCTTCGCGGTTTCGTCGGGCATCTCGAAATATTCTTTTGTGACGACTGGACCTTTGACGACGATCTCGCCGATTTCGCCGCGCGCAAGTTCAGGAGCGGCGGCACTCCTGCCGCCGTTTGTTTCGCGCTCGCCAATGATCTTCACCGCCATTCCTAATAGGGGCTTTCCGACGCAATAGCCCCTGCCCTGACGCGTCAGAGCCCAGGTCTCGTTGAGCACATCCGAACCGCGAATCGAACACACCGGCAGCGCTTCGGTCGCGCCATACGGAATGAACACGTCCGCGCCGGGCGCGAGGATTTTTGCGAACGGGGCGAGCACTTCGCCGCGCACTGGCGCGCCGGCCATCAAAATGCGCTTGAGGCTCGGCAGCGTCACACGGCGCTCAATGCAGCGCGGCCCCACGCGTTTCCAAATCGCCGGCGAGCCGAACGAATACGTCACGCGATGGCGCGTGATCGCGTCGATGATTTTGTCCGGATCGCATTGCGCGGGACGCGAGGGATTCATGTCGGGAATCACCGACGTGACGCCGAGCGCCGTCGAAAACAGCGCGAAGAGCGGGAAGGCGGGGAGGTCGATTTCGCCGGGCTGGATTTGGAAATGCTCGCGGATGAGTTCGACTTGCGCGCCGAACATGCCGTGTTCGTAGCAGACGCCTTTGGGGATGCCGGTGCCGCCGGAGGTGAAGAGGATCGCGGCGAGGGAATCGGGATGCGTTGCGGCGACCGGAAACGATCCCTGCTTCGCGCCATCCCGCTTGAATTTTTTCACGCGCGGCCCGGCGCACAACCAATTCAGCCAGCTTCGGCCAATGAGGAATTTCGTTTTCACCGAATCAGGCAATTTGCCAAGCAGGATATGCGCAAGCGCGACGGCAATTACGGCCTGCGGTCGCGCACGATTCACACAATTGAGCAGGTTCTTTCGCCCCATGCCTGGGTCGATCAGCACGGGCACTGCGCCGATTTTGAAGAGCGCGAAGGTGAGTGCGATGAAATCCAATCCAGGCCGCACCGCCAACAGTGTGCGATGGCCGGGTTTGATTCCGTGTACGGTCAAGCCCCAGGCGAGCGCGTCGCTTTCGGCGTCGAGTTGTGCGAAGGTCAGATGCGTGCGGCCTTGTTCGTCGGGCGCGTGTTCACAGATGACCGCCGCGCGGTCGGGCGCGGCGCGGGCCATTTCGGGGAGGAATTGGACGATGTTGAACGGATTCACAAGACGAACTATAGACGTTCGCTGGTTAGTTTCCCTGAAATTCCGGAGGCGTCATGGTCAGAATCATGCTGATGCGCAGGTGCTCGTCCGGTAAGAGAGCATGGTCTGTAATTTTCCAGACCAGGTTTTGGCGTTCGCTGAACATCATCGATTTCGCGTTACGCGTCGGCGTCTTCGGAGGGCTGCGCCGCGCCGGGTGTTTGCGCTTGTTTGGCGCGCGCGCGGCGGCGGATGAAATCGGGGCTGGGCGTGTGGCCTTTCTTTCCGCAGCAGGGGCAGATGTCTTCTTCTTCGATCGTAAAATGGATGCAGCGCGGGTTGCGGCATTCAACGCTGTTGAAGCCGATGTAGGCGCCGGGAGTGTTGCAGACGGGACAGTTGGCCATGGGTTAAAATTCAAAATTCAAAATTCAAAATCTAAAGTTTCAGGGTTTCTGAGTTTCAACGTTTCAGGGGTTCTTGGTTTCGGGTTTCACGGGTTCAGGTTTCACGGGTTCAGTTTTCTTTGGAGGAGGGGGATTCAGCGGCGGCGTTTTCGCGAGGCGCTCGATTTCCCTCCGCTTTCTGGCTTCGATTTCATTGACTCCCGCACGAATTTGATCGAAATCCAATTTCGCTTCGGGGTCGAACGTGTCGGGATCGGCGCGTTCGGTGGTGATCTCCGAACCGTCGGACGGCGGCACGCCGACGATTTGGAATTTGTCGTCGAAGGTCCAGACCATCACGTCGTCCCATTCGGTTTTGACGCCTTCTGGGAGCGGCGTTTCGATCTTCGGCGGCGTCTCGACGCTCATGCCTTTCTCGTCGAGTTTCCCATTAAGAATGCGCACGCGCAAGGCGAGTTTGGCTTTCGGATGGGGATTATTTTTTTCTTTGGGTGGCAGATCGGTTTCGAGCCACGCGGGTTGCAGCATGAAGTCGTCAATGGTCCATTGCATGTCCAGCGACGGGACACAGAAGGGACTGGAGATGCCGGCTTTGAAACCCGGTTCGGTGGCGGCGAAGGCGGCGAGGGCGACGAGCGCGTTGCGCGGGATGGGCTTGACGCCGTGCAGCTTGATCGGGTCGGAGTTGGTCACGAATTCCGGATCGGTGGAGCGTTTTTCTTTGCGCACCCAGGAGATTTCGTCGTTCTTGACCGAGATCGTGGCGGAGACAGTTTCCTTGTCGAGCGAGTTGGCGGCGGCCACGACGCGCTCGGAGGATTGCGTGCCGCTCAGCAGCGACAAATCCGCGCCGAGCAGCAGCGTGCCGGAATATTCCATGACCTCCATGCTTTTGTCTTTGGGCATGGCGGCTTTGAATTTTTCGGTGAGTTTGTACGTCGCGCCGCCTTCGCCTCCGGCGGGTTCGAGCTTGACCAGCGCATGGCCGCAGCGTGCGGAATCGGCTTTGAGGATCACGGCGGTTTTGATCAGCGCTTCGGGGACGATGTCCTTTTTATTGCGGACGATCTTGCCGCGTTCGAGCGCTTGTGCGATCTCGACGTCGCTGGGCGGCGGGGATTCGATCGCGCCTGAGGTAAGGCTGAGGAAGGAAAGCGCAAGTGTCAGAAGAACAGTGTACTTCATATCAGAGGATCTCGAAAAAGGACGTTCAATCGCCCGTAGAAAAGACGCGCGACAGCCGCAAAATGATACCGCATTTGCGCAAAAGAAGTAATGCAAACTTTGATGCGGGGTTAGAATCAGTGCCTTGGATTTGCAGTTGCCCTGTCCCTCCGGGAGAGGGGAAACGCCGCGCAAATCCGGGATGCTGCTTGCGGCCCGCACAAAGATTCAACAGCTATGGAGGCATTATGGACACGTGTATTGACCGCCGAACGTTTGTAAAAGCTGCGGGGTTGGCTGCGGGGGCGCTGGCCGCGGCGGGCGCGCCGCGGGTTCTGGCCGACGACAAAGGGGGCAAAATGAAAAAGGCGATTGGCATCGGCATGGTCGGCGAGAAGAAGCTGCCGCTGGGCGACCGCATGAAACTGGTGCGCGAAGTCGGCTTCGACGGCATCGAACTCAACAGCGGCATCGGCAACCGCGACGAATTGAAGAAAGCGATTGACGACGCTGGGCTGGGCGTGTCGGAGATCATCGATTCGGTGCATTGGAACAAACCGTTTTCGCACGCCAGCGAGAAAGTGCGCGAAGAAGGCGCGGCGGGATTGAAGATCGCGCTGGAGGAGTGCAAATTTTTCAACACGACCAGCGTGCTGCTGGTGCCGGGCGTGGTCAGCAAGCAGATCGGCTACGACGAGTGCTACACGCGCAGCCAGGCGGAGATCAAGAAGTTCATTCCGATGGCCAAGGAACTGGGCGTGAAGATCGGAATTGAAAATGTATGGAACGGTTTTCTGCTCAGCCCGCTGGAGATGGCGCGGTACATCGACGAGTTCGAAAGCGAATGGGTCGGCTCGCATTTCGACATCGGCAACGTGGCGAACTTCGGTTTCCCCGAACAGTGGGCGCGCATCCTGGGCAAACGCATCGTCAAGCTGCACATCAAAGAATTCAACGTGGACGAAGCAACGAAGAAAGGGAAGTGGGCGGGCTTCAACTGGAAACTGGGCGATCCGGGCGGGATCGATTGGCCGGCGGTGGTGAAAGCGCTGGCGGACGCCGGGTACACGGGTTGGGCGACGGCGGAGTTTTCCGGCGGGGACCGCGATGCGATGAAGGATGCGGCGGATCGGATGGATAAGGTGTTGCAGTTGAAGTGAGCTAGCGGCCGGCCGGCTGTTTTTTTGCACTCATTGGAACGGACTGCCCTTGTTTAACAGGGCCGGCATTCCCGCTCACAACTATTTGTTTTGATTCACCGTGTCCACTGACACGTATTGGTTCGTAATCTTCAAACTTGAGCAAAAGTGTTTTTCCGATGCCCAATGCATAGCGATACAGTAAATCGATCGATGGACTTGGTTCGTCGCCTTTCTCCAGGCGCTGAATAACCATCTCATCGAGACCGGAGCGCTTCGCGATCGTTTTGGTATCGAGGGCGGACTGCTCGCGGCATTTTTTTAGTTCCCAAACAGCCGCACGGACCGCCATGAACGCGCCTTGGGCCACAGGGGACTGAAACTCACCGGATGCAATTAGTTCCTCAAGCGAGGGACGCTTCTCCCGATAGATTTTCCGCCACTTTTTGTGCTCCGCAATTTGCTGTGGGGTTCTTACCGGAGCTATTTCCAATTTTGTAGTTTTCATGATTCACCCTTTGCGTAACTAATCGACCGGGTATGCAGTGATTGGATAGACGATCCACGGATTGTCGCACAGTTCGCTCCAAACAACAGCAATCTTTCTTCCCTGACTAGTTTTCCCGATAACAATTGGCAAGCCGCTCGTTCGGCTCTTTTCACTCAGTGCGATGCGGTCATAAAGAACCTCTTCCACTTCTTCCAGAGTAACATCATGCCCGTCCAAAATATGCCGTGTATTGCCATCGGGATCGTCCTCGTCGTCCCAGACAATCTGAATGTCATTCATGGCGCCCCTCAACGAAAATAAATGCTATCACCTGCGAGCCGAAATTCAATTGGTCCGATACGCCTCACATTCGTTTGATCTCATACTGCATGAAATCCTTCGCCGCCAGCACGCGGCCTTCGAGGAACGCCGCTTCGGCTTCTTTGACCAGATCGGCAACCGTCGGACCGGTGCCCTGCGGACGTGGTTCGTAGCGCGGGCTGAAATGCGTGAGAATTAATTGCTTCGCTTTGGCGGAGGCAGCGAACGATCCGGCGTCGGCAGAGGTGGAGTGCGCGTTCTGTTTCGCGAGTTCGGCGTCGGCGATGGCGTAGGTGGCTTCGTGAATCGCCACGTCGGCGTTTTCGGCGAACGGATGCAGCGCGCTGGCGTCTTTGGTGTCGCAGACGACGACGAGTTTGCGGCCGGTGCGCGGGGGATCGACGAGCGTGTGGCCGTCGATGACGCGGCCGTCGTCGAGCGTCACGGTTTCGCCGGCTTTCAGCCGCGCATAAATCGGGCCGGGGCGGATGCCGAGCGCTTCGGCTTCTTCGACTTTGAAATGGCCGGCGCGGTCTTTTTCGCTGACGACGAACGCGAGCGTGATGCCGGCGTGTTGCACGCGCGCGGCGAAGACG
>DATGGK010000183.1:0-1530 GCA_035308565.1 Planctomycetota bacterium
GGCGGGCACGGAACCGCCATTGAAAAGTACAAAGCGATGCGAGCAGCCGGCATCCACACCATCCAAAGCCCCGCCGATATTGGCGAAACGATTGCGCGCGTGATGGGTCCGAAACCGAAATCGAGCGCGAAACGTAAAACTGCGCCGAAGAAAAAATCATCGCGCAAACCGCTGAAACGCGAAAAACGTTAGATCTTCGACCGCAATAAAATCAAAGGGAGGAATGATCTCTTGGGATTCCAGCGCACCTTAGCAATCATCAAGCCAGATGCCGTGGGCCGGGGAATTTCCGCGGACATACTGAGCCGCATTCATGCAGCGAAATTTCAAATCGTGGCGATCAAATCCATGCGCCTTACGAAAGCGCAAGCCGAAGGATTCTACGCGGTTCATCGCGAGCGCCCCTTCTTCAAAGACCTCACGGAATTTATGAGCTCGGGCAAAGTAGTCGTGATGGTTCTGGAAGCCGAAGGCGCGATCGCAAAATGGCGCGACACGATGGGCGCCACCGATCCCGCGAAAGCCGCTCCTGGCACAATTCGCAAGGAACTCGGCACAAGCATCCAGGACAATTGCACACACGGTTCGGACGCGCCCGACACCGCCGCCTTCGAGATCAGCTATTTTTTCGCAGGCGAGGAACTCGTTTAGCCCTCGCAGTTAGTCCTGTGTAGCGCCGGTCTTCAGACCGGCAGGGTTCGATTTCATACGCAGCAGAGACCACCCTGCCACCCTAAAGGGTGGCGCTACAAAAGATCCGGTTGCGCCCAACCCCCGATTTTCGGCTCGTTTTCCAGAGAAGGGTTTCATGCGAGTAGAATGGTTCCTGGGTTGATCACTTGGAACCAATGCGCGAACTCGGGAAGCTGCTGCTCGTGTGCGGAATTGCACTCGCAGTTGTCGGCGGATTTTTCTTTTTCGGCGGGCGCTTGCCTTTCCGCCTCGGACGCCTTCCCGGCGATATCGCCTACCAGGGGAAAAATAGCAGCTTCTATTTTCCGATCGTTACTTGCATTGTCCTAAGCGTCGCGGTCACGCTGATTCTTTGGGCTATAAATTTGTTCCGGCGCTAGAATTTCGGTGCTAACAAAATGAGCCAGGCCTCGCTTTTCAATTTGATGCCCGAGCGGCACGTGTGGAAAGTGAGCGAACTCACCGACCGCATTCGCGATCTGCTCGAAAGCGCTTTCTTCGACATCTGGGTCGAGGGCGAAGTCTCGAATTTCCGCGCAGCACAGTCCGGCCATCTCTATTTCACATTAAAGGATGCGCACGCACAGATCCGCTGCATCTGTTTCCGCGATCAGGCGCGCGGACTGAAATTCCGGCCTGAAGATGGTCTGCACGTCACGGTGCGCGGCTCAATCAGCGTCTACGATGTTCGCGGCGAATATCAGATTTACGTCACGAATATCGAACCGGTTGGCCTCGGCGCTCTGCAGCTTGCGTTCGAACAGCTGAAGAAGCGCTTGCAGGAAGAAGGCCTGTTCGACGAATCTCGGAAGAAGCCGTTGCCTGTTTTGCCGCGAT
>DATGGK010000184.1:0-83448 GCA_035308565.1 Planctomycetota bacterium
CGGGATTGTGTTTGTAGCCGTCGAAGAAATGCTCGGCGTCGTAGAGCATCTCTTTGCAAAGGCCGCTGAGGTACTTCACGCTGCTTTCGATCATCGCCAGATTCTCATCCAGCGAGACGCGCAGCGCGTCGGTGACGTGAAAATCCCAGCTCTTGCCGAAGATGATCAGCACGGGCGCGCGGCTGGCGACCAGCGCCTGCAAATTCGGATCGTCGCTTGGCGCGTTCTTGGCGTGCCGCGTCGAACCGAACGCGGTGATGCGCGCGTGCGTCCACGTCTCGAATTGCGCCGCATCGAAAAACGCCTGGTCTTTCGGGTTGCTCCCCGGCCATCCGGCTTCGATGTAATCGACGCCCAGCGCATCGAGTTCGTGCGCGATGTCGAGCTTATCGGCGAGCGAATAAGCGATGTGTTCGCTCTGCGTCCCGTCGCGCAAGGTCGTATCGAAAATTTCGATGCGCGCGCGCGGCGCAGCGACGCCGGGAGCCTTCGAGGAATGAGGCATGTCAGACAATCCTTTCATACAAGGCCACAGTGCCGCTCAATTATATCGGATAGAGCAGGCGTGGCCGCGTTTAAATTCGACGGATAGACGGGGAGAATAAAAGGCGGATTAAATCACGCCCCTGCCGAGGAAGATCGGCAGGGCGGGGAGGCCTTTCTGAGTGTTGCGAGCGAGAGACATCTTACGGTGCCTTTCTTCAAATGTGCGCAATACATTAATGCAAAGCGGGCGGTAATCAAGATGAAACTACTTGTTCTTGAGGCGCTTCAATTCGTCTTTCAAGCGAGCGACTTCGGCATGAGTATCGTCGAGTTCTTCTTCCACGCGCAAAAGGCGCTTTCCCGAATTCGGGTCGCTCAGACGCAGCAGTCCGTTTTGATCGAGGAAAACGGTCAGGTCCAATGCCTCGCTGTGTAAATATCCCGACTTGTCGCGCTCAATCGGCACGTAACGGCCGTGTTCCAAGCGAAATCCTCGCAACCACGGCCGCAAGTATTCGCCGCGCGGATCATAAAGAAAGTATTCTTTAACTCCGATGCTCTCGCATTTGTTCTTCTTGTCGAACAAGTCTTCATCTTTGGTGCTGCGTGAGGTGACTTCAAAGACTGCCGAGGGCACATGGCCGTCCTCTTCCCATACTTTGTAACAGTCGCGCATCTTCTTAGAAACCCCATGCACGACATACGTGTCGGGAGAGAAGCAGGCCTTTGGGTCGCCTTTCTTATAGTAAATAAAGTTGTTGCCGCAGACATAAACATCGTCGCGTTTGGCGAAATGTCGTTTCAATGTCTGCACCAGCGCCATGATTTCGTTGAATTGGAATTCGGTTTCGGCCACGGGTTTTCCATCCGAGACGGGATAAACAACACGTTCTTGCGAGGTTAAAGTGGCAATCATAACGTGCTCCTGCCGGCGTGAAGGCCATTGTACATCGCGCGCGAGGGCGGGGCAAGGTTCATCGAGCATTCAATCCACAAACACAAACTCATTCGACAGCAACAGCACCTGCGCGTACTTCTCCCACGGCGCCAGCGGCGCGGCGGGTTTGCTGGGCGTGCCGCTGAAACCGTTGGCGGAGGACCATTCGATCGCGCCGTGTTCGTCGGAGAACGACGCGCCGTAATCGAGAATCTTGATCGTCACCGTCCACTCGAAGCTGTCGGTGTTTTCGTTTTCGCGGCAATCGACGACGAAATCGAGCGTGTCGCCTTTCTTCAATTTGATGCCATCGGACTTCGTATCGGTCGCCGCGCCGAAGACTGTCCAGATTCCCTTTTCGCCTTCCGCCGAACTGACGATGCGGGCGCGCACGCCGTCGCCGACTTTGCCCGGATGATTGAGCCGCCCGCACACCGCGAACGTGCCGTCGCGCGGCGCGGTCCAGCGGCGAATCGCCGCATGCTTCGCGTCGCCGGGATGGCCGCCCTCTTTGGTCAGCAGCACCCAACCGATTTTCGGATCGGGCAGCGCTCCGCCGCCCTGCCAGGCGTTGCCGGTGAAATGCGGCAGCGGTGTAAACGCGCCAGTGCGCTTTTTGGCTTCGTCGAAATAACCGTAGCCGAATTGCCACGGCGAATTCGCGACCGGCGGCGCATCCTTTTCGGATTGCGCCAGCGCGATGTACTTTTGGCCAAGCTTGATTTCATCGGCGCTCGCCGCGCGGCCAAAGACGACGCGATACAGCTTTTGAATCTTTGCGCCACTGTCGTTTTCGCCGGCGATTTCCTTGCGCGCCGCCAATTGTTTGGCCTGATCGAGCACAAACGGGCTGTTCATCATGTACAGCGCTTGTTGCGGCACGGTGGTGTTGAAGCGCTGCGGGCTGTGCGTGTCGGGGCTGGCGAAATCGAACGCGCGGAACATGCCCGGCAGATTCTGGCGGTCGATGTAGCCGTAGATCGAACGGCGCTTCGGGAACGGCTGAGCGGTGAGTTCGACGGCGCGCCCGCCCATCGCCGCGTCCAACTGGCCGGACGTGGCCAGCAGCGAATCGCGCATCGCTTCAAAATCGAGGCGCTGCCGGTTGAAGCGCCAGTAGAGCGCGTTCTCCGAATCGAGCTTGCGCGCGTCGGCGTTGTCGTCGCTGCTCTGCTGATAGGTCTTCGAAAGCATAATTTCGCGGTGCAGCTTTTTGAGCGACCAGCCGTTCTCGACGAATTTCACCGCGAGGTAATCGAGCAATTCCTGATTCGCCGGCGGATCGCTGCGCACGCCAAAATCGCTCGGCGTTCGCACGATCGCCGTGCCAAAATGATGCATCCACACGCGGTTGACCATCACGCGAGCGGTGAGCGGGTTGTCGGCGCTGGCGATGGACTGCGCGAGTTCAAGCCGTCCGCTGCCATTTTTAAATGGCGTGCAATTCGGCCCGCTTAGCAATCCAATGAATTCGCGCGGCGCTTTTTCGCCCGGACGACCAGGATCGCCGCGCAGAAACACGTGCTGATCGACCGGCGCGGAATTGTCGTTGAGCACCATCGCGCGCGGCGGCGCGCCCGGATGAGTGACGGCCAGCGCGTCGATCTTCTTGCGCACGTCACGTTCCTTGTTGCCGTCCGCGCGATTCATTAATTGAGCCAGATCCGAAAAGCTGGGCAACGCCGGCGCGCCCGCCGCGAACGTCACGAGCCGCAGCTTCTCCGCGTCGGCGTCCTTCTGCGCGTCCGGTTTCGCATTCGCGGCGAGGAGCGCCCCATATTTGTCCGCAACCTCGTGCAGATTCTTCGCCGCAAATCCCTCGAACATTTTCGCGACAAGCGGATTGAGCTTTTTGTCCGCATTGGCGGCGAATGTCTTGATAAGTTCCGGCGCCTTCGCCGCGAAATCCGCCTCTTTCAGCGCGGCCAGCGCAACCCACGGCCCCCAGATCGCGTCGCCGGCTTTCGCGTTCGTTTTGAGATACGCCTTCCAGCGGTTGTACATGAAAATATTCAGCTCGCCGCGCTTGCCGACTTTGTCGCCCGGATTGTCGCCAAGCTCGTGAATCGTCGCGAGATAATCAGCAATGGATTTCGCGCCGCGCAAAGCCGCGAGCTTCTCGTCGAAGATTTTGTGCCGCACTGATTCAAGTTCCGCTTCCTTCGCTTTCACTTCCTTCTCGTACTGCTGCGTTGTCGGGGTGACTTCCGCGTTTCCGAGCAGCGGCAGCTCTTTCGGCTCGTTCGATGATGCGAAGACGCCGTACAAACCGTAATAATCCTTCTGCGTGATCGCGTCGAATTTGTGATCGTGGCAGCGCGCGCAGCCGATCGTCAGCGCCTGCGTGCCGCGCATCAGCACGTCGAGGCGGTCGTCGATGATGTCGGCTTGATTATTGAGGAAGCGCCGCCCCAGCAGCAAAAATCCCATCGCCGCCAGATCGCGATTGTCTTTCGACGGCGGCAATTTGTCCGCCGCGATTTGCCTGATCAGGAACTGATCGTACGGCACATCCTCGTTGATCGCGCGAATCACCCAATCGCGATAGACATACGAATAGGGGTAGCGGCGCTCTTCTTCGAAGACGTAGCCCTTCGTGTCCGCGTAGCGCGCGACATCGAGCCAATAGCGCGCCCAGCGTTCGCCGTAACGCGGCGACGCCAGCAGGCGGTCGATTACTTTCGCGAACGCATCGGGCGACGTGTCCGCTTGGAACGCATCAATTTCCTCAGGCGTCGGCGGCAGGCCGATGAGATCGAATGTGGCGCGGCGAATCAGCGTGAGTTTATCGGCCTGCGGCGACGCGGGGATGCCTTTCGCTTCCAGCTTCGCGCGAACGAGCTTGTCGATGTTCGATAAATTCGGCTCATCCTTTTTCAAAACAGGAATCGCCGGCAGCGTTGGTTTTTTGAACGACCAGAATTGTTTCGCCTTCGCCGGATCGGGCGCAAGCGACGTCGTTTCCGTGCGCGGGTCGGGCGCGCCGATGCGAATCCAATGTTCGATGTCCGCGATCTGCGCGTCGCTGAGCGGCTCATCCGGCGGCATCTGCAGCTTCTCGTCTTTGTAGCGAACAGCTTTGACGATCAGGCTCTTCTCCAGATCGCCCGGCACCACCGCCGGACCATGCTCGCCTCCTTTAAGGGAGGCCGCGCGCGAATCCAGCAGCAGCGCGCCTTTGACCTTTTCGGACTTGGCGCTGTGGCATTTGTAGCAGTTGTCCGCCAGCACCGGGCGGATTTTCTTCTCGAAGAATTCAAGCTCTTCGCGCGAGGGTTCGGCGGCCGAGCCGATGCAAACGCTCAGCGCAATAGAGGCAATTATCGAGAGTCTGAATTTCGCCGGCATTGTTCGCAAACGAGCCCGATTTGGGATGCAGAAACGCACGAGTATAATACACCTGTGCGAGGGGAACCGGCGCTCGCTTCCGTTTAGAAATTCGACGCAAAACGAAAAAGGCGCGGAGAACTTTCTCGTTCCGCGCCTTCTTCCGTACTTCAATTTCAGTTCACAATTTACTTAGGCGCCTGCACGTCCTTGTTCGCGGTTTCGATCGGCGCATCGACTTTGGGCGTCTCGGTCACGACCTTGGGCGTTTCCGTCACGACCGGCTGCTGAACCACATCCGTCTTCACAACCGGCGCGACCACCGTTTCCTTCACGACGGGCGCAACCACGGTCTCCTTGACGATGGGCGCGACGACCACTTCCTTCTTCGGCTCTTCGACGATCACCACGACGCGTCGCGGGTAGCAATAGCCGTTTTCGCAGTTGTAATTGTCATGGCCATAGGAAGGGCGGTAGTGATTGTAACCGTAATCGTAACCGCCGTCGCACGCGCGGCTGGACAGTGCGGCGAGGCTCAGGATCAGGGCCAGGGAGAGGAACAACGGGCGGGCGATCGTCTGGAACTTCTGCATGATTGTCTTTCCTTTGATAAGGAGGTTTAATCTGATCACCGGCGCTCCATTGGCCGGTTCTGTTAAATCAACGATTCGGGCGGAAGCGGATGACGGGCGATTCCGGTTTTTGAAAGAAAATTTTCATCGCGAAGAACGGTGGGCTGGATTGAGCGGTTTCACAGGTCTTTTGGGACCTGAAGGCCCTATAGGAGCGTGGCAAAACATCCGTATTTCCATCCAGGCGTTTTCGCCGTGATTTATGGTTGCCCCCGGCGCGGGCCGCATAATGCGGAACTGGAATAGCGTGCCCCCGCATCGTGCCTACTTGTGCTCTTGCAAAAACGCCTGCGGATTGAGCCATCCGTGATGGCCATATTTGAATTGCACCGCGCTCAGGTAGCCGCAGACCCAATCGCCCGCGTTGTAGGCGCCTTCGTGAATTCCGAAATGCAAGTGCGCGCCGTAGCCGCCGTTCTCAATCGTGTTCGCGCGTCCGATTGAGGCAATCTTCTGGCCGGCTTCGACGCGCTCGCCTTCCTTCACGTAAATGAAGGGCGAAACGTGGCCGTACAGCGAACAGACTTTTGCACCCTTCGGCAGCGTGTGTTCGATTACGAGGATGTGTCCCCACGACGGCACATACGACATCTGGCGCACTATGCCGCTACCGGTGGCGACGATGGCGCACAGATCGCGATGCCAGCCGCAGTCGTCGCCGATGTGCACGGAGTCCGCGAACAGCCCGCCGGCGGCGGGAATTTGAAAGCCGAAACTCTTGCGCTTCGCATCGAAATAGCCGTCGATCGGCGGAATAAAATGCGCCGCTTCCGAGGGGGGCGCGGCGTTGTTGTCGTGCGCATCGAGGTCCCCGCACGGCGCCCGCTTCAACAGCCGCTCTACTGAATTGCGCGCGCAAATCAACTCGTTCCATTCGGGCTTCTTGCCCGAATACCAATGCTGTGGTTCGCATTGCACTGCCGCGCGCAGAACCTCCTGTGCTTTCGATATGTCTTTTGTGCCGGGCGCGTTCTTCAGCACGTCTACGCACAGGCGAAGTTTTGCGATCGGCGTGTCTTTGTCGTTCAATGAACTCCATCGCGCGCTCAACGTGTTTTGCATTGCGGCGTGTTCGGCAGCGCGAGATTTGGTGACTTTCAAAGCCGCTTCGAATGCGGCTTTTACATAGAGAATCTGCTCGGCTGTTACCGCATTTTCCAGAAGCGGCACAGCGTCCGTGCCGCCGGTTCGCGCAAAATATTCAGCGGCAAGCTGGCGCAGGTCGGCGTCGGAATTCCGCAGCAGAGCGCTCATCGCGTTGCGGGTTTTTTCGTCCGCGGCGCTCGCCGCAATCAACCCCAGCGCCGCGTTGCGCTGCTCGTCAACTTTCGCCGACGCCAGCAATTCAAGCATCCCTGGCACCAGCTCCAGCGAAAAATAATGCGACAAATACGGCGCCACCGCGCTGCGCCCTTCCGCCGCCACCATCAGCCGCTTCACGCGTTTGAGCGATGGATCGGGCGCGGCGGCTTCCACCGCGCGAAACACCAGTGCCGCTTTCGAAATGTCCGGATCGTCGGCGAGGTCCTTCATCAGCGCGCCCAATTGCGCCGCTTGAACGTTGCGTTCCAGCGTGTTGAACGCCGCAGTTGAAACCTGCGCGTCGCTGCCGCGAAACGCTTTCATCACCGGATTGAGAGCCGCCGGCGACCACGCGAAACACAATCCGTACAGCGCGCTCAAGCGTTCGTTCAGCGGCTTCGCGGCAAGGTGCTTCAGCAGCGCGGGCACGGCGCTCGCACGAAATACTTTGAAGCGCCCCGCGTGGGCCTCCATATTTTGGCCGAGCACCATCTCGGTGATCATTGCGTCCACCGCCTGCTCAACCTGCTCCGGCGTGCGCGTGCCCTGCACCTGATCTTTGGAAAATTCAATCGCGCCACCCTCGGCAAGGCGCCCGATGCATTGCTCGCCTTCCAGCGACGAAAGACACAGGCGACCGTCCTTGAGAAAAACCCACTTCTCCGCGCTCAGCGCTGCGGACGCGAGGACGATCAAACAGACGCATAAGAGGGTTCGCGCATTCATCATCAAGCGTGCCTGCATAGAGGGTTTGCCAGTCTGATAATATCAACGAGAATGAGCGCGATTTCTCTGCGCAAAAATAGAGATATTTTTGAGTGGACACGCGAAAGCAATTACCCGATCAGCGTCAATCCCGGAACGTGCGCGAAATCTCTTTTGTTGTGAGTAACCAGCGGCAGGTTTTAATACAGAGCGGTCGCCGCGATCCATGCATCGGCGCATCCGATGCGCCGCCCTTTCCTTTCCACCGCAGTCCGTACTTCCGCCCAGCGGCGAGCGATTGCGCGGCTTGAGTCGAGCACGATGAAGTCTTCAATGTAATTCTTGAAATCCGCGAGTTTGCGTTCTCCCCAATTCGCCTGAATTGACCACACTTCAAGCTCCGCAACGCTCATAAACGACAGGCAAAGCGTGCATTTATCGAGTATCTCTCGATGCGGTTCGGCGCGCGTGTCACCCTTGAAATCGAACGAGGCAATGTCCGTATCGACAAGCACCCAGTCACTTTCGCTTGGTGTCATCTTCTTTATCTCGTTGACGAAGGGCGCGAACGAACTCCTCGAAGCCGTCCCAAGTCCCAGGTTCACTCAACGACGGATACTGCTTGCGAAAGGCATTTTTCGTATAGGGCTTCACACGTTGCTTCCGCGCGAGCCGGCGCAATTCTGCCCGTGATTCTACCAGTGAAAGCGCTCCGTTGTTCGGCACACTCGTTGCGCGCGCCGCCTTCTTTTTTGTCATCGACTTAGTTACTGCCATCGTCTCAGCCTCCTTGCGCGTTTCATTTTCCTAGCGTGCTCAGCGCAATTCAATAAACATATTCGTGAAAATTCATGCAATTCGTTGTTTAAATCTTTCGTTAAGCCGCGGGCTTACTTCAACATCCCCCCCAGCCCCTCCTTCACCGCCGCCAGCGCCGCCGCCAGTTTTCCCGCGTCTGTCCCGCCGCCTTGCGCCATGTCGGGTTTACCGCCGCCTTTGCCGCCGACTTTTGGCGCGAGGTCCTTCAATAGATTTCCGGCGTGGCCGCCGCGTTTTACGATTTCGGGGGAAAAACTTACCAGCAGAGCAACTTTGCCATCCTTCGTGCCGGCGAGGACGACCGCGCCTTCGGGCAGATTTTTGCGGATGCCGTCGAGCGTTGTACGCAAGCCGGCTGCGTCGGCGTTATCGACGTGAGCGGCGAGGAGTTTTGCGCCTTTGACTTCGACGACCTGGTTGAGCAACTCGCCGGCAGCCAAGTTTGCTGCCTTCTTGCGCAGGCTTTCCAACTCGCGATTCAACGCGGCGTTTTCATCTTGCAGCGCGACGAAGCGTTCCTTTACGGCTTCGCGTTTTGTCTTCAACATCAGCGCGAGATTGTTGAGCATCTCATCGGTGCGCCGCGCGTCGGCGACGGCTGCGGCGCCGGTCAGCGCTTCGATGCGGCGCACGCCCGCGGCGACGCTCGATTCGCTCACGATGCGGCAGTAGCCGATCTGGCCCGTCGTTTTGCAATGCGTGCCGCCGCACAATTCGATGCTCGGCCCCATCTGCACGACGCGGACGCGGTCGCCGTATTTTTCGCCGAAGAGCGCCATCGCGCCGCGCGCGCGCGCTTCGGCAATCGGCAGTTCCTGCGTATCGACCGGATAATCGCTCGTGACCATTGCGTTGACGCGCGCTTCGATTTCGGCAAGCTGCTCAGGCTTGATCTGCTCGAAATGCGTGAAATCAAAACGCAGCCGCTCCGGCGAAACCAGCGACCCGCGCTGTTCGACATGCGTGCCCAACACGCCGCGCAGCGCGTTATGCAGCAGATGCGTGGCGCTGTGATTTTTGAGCGTCGGCGCGCGGTGAAGCGGATCGACTTCGGCAGTGACCAGCGCACCGACTTTCAATTCGTCGTGAAGCTCGACGCGATGCAAAATCAAGCCTTCCGCTTTCTGCGTGTCGAGGACGCGGTGTGCGATTTTGTGTTTGGTCATGTCGGGCTTGTCGGCAATCTCCAGCCAGCCTTTGTCGCCGACCTGCCCGCCGCTTTCGCCATAAAAAGGAGACTGGTCGAGCAGCACGATTGCTTCGCCGGAGGCGGCGTCGTCCTTGAGCGCGTTGTTCTGCGCGATGGCCAGCACTTTTGCGGGTGCGCTGAGCGAATCATAGCCCCGGAAGACGGTCGGTTTGCCGGCGAATTTCTTTTTGATTTCGGCAACGGGTCCGGATTCGAAAATTTCTTTGGACATCGTGGAGCCTTGCTGGCTGCGCTTCGCGGCTTCTTCGAGTTCCTGTTTGAACGCCGCGATATCAACGGTGAATCCCTGTGCCTCGGCCAGTTCGTTTGTGATCTCAATTGGAACGCCGAAGGTGTCCCACAATTTGAACGCCGCCGCGCCCGAAATTTTGCGCTGATCCTTCGCATTCAAATCGGCAATGATCTCGTTGAAGTGCTGGCGGCCTGCATTGAGCGTTCGATTGAACGCGTTCTCCTCCTCCTCAATCAACCGCAAAATCGTCCCCTCGCGCGGCCCATGCAATTCCGGATAGCCGACGCTCATCTGCTTGATCACCACGCGCGCGACTTTCGCGAGGAATGGTTCGGTGATCCCCAATTCGCGCCCGTCCAGAATCGCGCGGCGCATCAGGCGCCGCACGACGTAATTGCGGCCTTCGTTTTTCGGCGCGACGCCGTCGGCGATGCAGAAGACCGCGGCGCGCGCGTGGTCCGTGATGCGCCTCATGCGGCGGCCGTCGTCGCTGGCGGATTCGTATTTCTTGCCGGCGATGCGCGCGACTTCCCCGACGATCGGAAAGAGCAGGTCGATTTCGAAATTGGTGCTCTTGCCTTGAATCACGCGCGCGATGCGCTCGAGGCCGTCGCCGACGTCGATGTTCTGGCGGCCGAGCGGCTCGAGCTTGCCGACACCCACTCTGTTGAATTGCGTGAAGACTTTGTTGCCGATTTCGACGTAGCGCTGCGGGTCCTTCGAATCCGCCACCGGTTCCGGCGCGCCTTGCTCGGGCTTGGTGTCGTAATACATCTCGCTGCACGGCCCGCACGGCCCGTTCGGCCCGTCGCTCGGCGCGTTGGCCGGCCAGAAATTATCCTTGTCGCCGTATTTGTAGATGCGCCATGAGCCGTCTTTGTTCTGCAACTCCGGCGCGTTCTGCATCCAGAACTTTTCCGCCTCTTCGTCCGGGCCGATGCCCAGCGCTGCATTGCCTCCATAAATGGTGACGCTCAGGCGGTCCTTCTCAAGGCCCAGGCCTTGTTTTGGATCGGTGGTGAACAGCCACGCCCACGCGATCGCGTCCTTCTTGAAATAATCGCCGAACGAAAAGTTGCCGAGCATTTCGAAGAACGTGTGATGATTCGGCGTGCGGCCGACGTTTTCGATGTCGCCGGTGCGGATGCATTTCTGGACGGTGACGGCGCGCTGCTGCGGATGGTCGATTTTCGCGCGGCCCATGAAATGATCTTTGAACTGATTCATCCCCGCGCCGGTAAAGAGCACGCTCGGATCGTTCCGCGGCACCAGCGAATCGGAGGCGACGTGCTTGTGTCCGCGCTCCACAAAAAACGCAATCCAGCGCCGGCGGATTTCATCGGTGGTCAAAAACTGAGGCATGAGGGCGGTTCCTTTATTCTGCACGCAAGCGAACCGACAAAAAATACGGGGAAGGCGGGAAAATTAAACTGGAAAATGGGGATTACGGGATTGGGCAAATGATGGGGATGGCTTGATTCTTGTTTCGGCGGTAGATTTTGAAATCCGTCGAGTCCGCGGTGATGACGGAATGATTGGGAAAAAGCTCGCCCATGCGACAGCGATCGGCGAGATCGGGCTTTAAATTCGCATATTTTCTCGCGAGCAGTTTAATTTCGGCCCAGTGATATTTGCTTTTAGGGGAGCGAAGAGAGAGCTTGTGGATAACATCGGTCATGGTATCAGAGGTGCAAGAGGGCAAGCACCGAAACCTTTGATTTTTTCACGACTCAACGGGGCGAACGAAATTCAACGGCCGGCTTGCTTCGGTGTGCGGTTTCAGGGAACGCGGGCGCTATCGTGGCTCCGCGATTCCGCCTATAAAGTGGGACTACGAACATGGCTCGACGAAAAACAAACGAGCACACGCCGGCCGGCCAGCTCTTTACAGATGAGTTGCCGGAAGGCGGCGTGCTCATTATTCGGGCGGCGCCTGCGGATGCTGAGACGGCACGGGCTGCGATTCCATCGGAAGGGCATGAGCGCGCGCTCGGTCCGTTTGATTTGACGGCGAGCCAGACTGAGGCTCTCGATCTCACCGGCAACCGCGTGATTTCGGCGAGCGCGGGGACGGGGAAGACGCACACGCTCACGGCGCTTTTTTTGGCGCTGATCGAAGGGCGCATCGAACCGGGCGGGAAATTGCTGGCTGAAAGCGAGTGGCTTGCGCGCGCGCATGCGGAAAAATTGCATCCGATGCATCCGGGCGACATCGTGGCGGTGACGTTCACGGACAAGGCTGCGACGGAGCTGCTGGAGCGCGCGCGAAAAGGGCTGGACCAGGAATTGAAGCGCGCGGATTTGCCGGAGAAATTGAAGGACCATTTGGCGCGCTGCCGCAAGGAATTATACAGCGCGCCGGTTTCGACGATCCACGCATTTTGCGCGCGAATGCTGCGCGAGGCCGGCGCGGGCGGCACGGCGCCGGCGGGCTTCAAAGTGCTGGAACAAGAGGAGGCCGGCGAACTGTACGAGGCGGCGCTTTCCGCGGCAGCGGCGGAGTTGCTTGAGTCGGAGCAGCATCCGCATTTTCAGAAACTCGTCCAGGAATCGGGCGTGTTTACGCAGCGCACGGGCATCGCCGAGATTGGCCGCAAGCTGTTGGACGCGCTGCGCACGCGCGGATTCGGGCCGGATGAATTGCGTTCGAAAAATCCGGCGACGTTCGAAGACGTACTGTGCGACTTCGAAAGTTTTTATGATCGGCTCGCGGCGATTCCCGATGCCGGACGGAGCCGGCCAAGCGCGGAAGCGCGCGCGCGCTGCGCTGCACGAAAGTTGCCGGCGACATTGGACGAAGCGCGGACGATGGTGCTGGAATTGTACACGCTGCTGAACACGCCCAGCGGCGGGTTGGCGGCGTGGGCGGAAAAGGCCGGTTTGGAAAATCATTTCGATCGCACGCTGCACGCGGCCAACGCGCCGTTTGCCGATGCGCTGGCGGATTATGCGGCGCGCGTGAAACAAAAATACGCGGAGGCCAAGCGCAAAGCGGGCGGCGTGGATTATGACGATCTGCTGATCGGGTGCCGCGAACTACTGCGCCCCGCAGACAAGAGTGTCTGCGCCACCGATGGGGACAAGAATGTCCGCGCCGCCGGCAATTATCAGTTCGTGCTGATCGACGAATACCAGGACACCAACCCGCTGCAGCGCGATATTTTCTATGAGGTCGCTTTTCCCGACGGCGTGTTTGACGGGCCACCGCGGCTGGGAGTGGTGGGCGACACGAAGCAGTCCATTTACCGCTTCCGCGGTGCGGAATCGGCAATAATGGAGGATGCCGAACAGAACTTTGCGCGGGCGCCGCTGCGCGAGAATTTTCGCAGCCGCAAAAAGCTGATCGATTTCTTCAATGCGTTTTTCGAATTCGCGTGGCCGGAGCGCGCGGGCGCGCAGCACTATGACGCCGACGACAAACTCGAAGCCGGCGGGAGCGGCGAGCGCCACGCGTGGGACGGCCCCGCGGGCGAAGCTATCTGCTGGGAAAAGGACGACGTGCCCGGCGCGGAGTCGCACCGCCAGCAACAGGCATTCGCGGCGGCGCGGCGGATTCGGACGCTGGTTGCGCCGGCGCCGCAAAGCACGCTGACGCGTCCAAAAATTTGGGACAAGATAACGAATAAACTGCGCGAAGAAATACGCTACGGCGACATCGCGATTCTGTCGCGCAGCTTGAAGCACATCCGCATTCCGCTGCAACTGGCGCTGTCATCGCTGCGCATTCCCTTTCGAATGCTCGGCGGGGTGAGCTTTTTTGCGCGGCAGGAAGTGATCGACGTGACGAATCTGTGGGCGGCGGCGTGCGAGGCGAGCGATTCGTACGCGGTCGCGGGACTGCTGCGCTCGCCGTTTGTGGGACTGAGCGACGCGGGGTTGTGGCGCTGCGCGGGCCGGCTGGAAGCCGGCGCTCCATTGGCGCAGACGGTTTTACTCTGCGCGGGCGATGCGGATTTTTGCGCGACGTTGAATGCGGAAGACGCGAGCGCGTTGCAGCGCGGGGCGAAAATGCTGGCGCGCTTGAGCGCATGGCGCGGGCGGCGGACGGCGTTTGAGATATTGGATTGGGCCTTGATCGAGAGCGGATTTTTGAGCGTGCAGGCGATGCAGCCGCGCGGCGAAGTGGCGGTGGCGGCGGTGCGCAAGCTGATCGAAATCGCGCGCGGGTACGAGGCGCGCGGCAACCGGCACCTCAGCGATTTCGTGCGCTGGCTGCGCAAACGCGCGGACGCGGAGTGGGACGACCCGGGCGGATCGGGCGGGCCGGAACTGACTGCGGATTTGCCAGCGGACGAGGACGACGCGGTGCAGATCGGCACCATTCATTCGGCGAAAGGGCTTGAGTTTCCAATCGTGTTTCTAGCGGACGCAGGCGCGGCGAGTCCGCCGATGAACAGTTGGGCGCTGTATTCGCCGGCGAACGGGCTGGGGCTGCGGCTCGGTTCGGCGCTGGACGGCTTGGCGGCGGCGTCCGATTGGGCCCATCGCGAAAACGCGAAGCGCGAAGCGGAGGACGAGGACGCCGAGCGGCTGCGGCTGCTTTACGTGGCGCTGACGCGTGCGCGCGATTATCTCGTGGTGCTGGGTGAGGCCAAAGCTAAGAGCAGCGAATCGAATTGGCGCAAGAAGATCGACGATTTTCGCGCGAAGAGTCCGGAGATGCTCGTCGAAGTTCAGGCAAAGGACGCGCAGATTCGCGCGGCGCACGCGGGGGATGAGACGGGGTTGCTGGTGTTTGAAGGGGGCACGGCGCGGGTGCGCGAAGAGTTTGCGCCGAAGGGTGCGCGGGCGCTGGATGAGGAATTGCTGGCGGCGCGCGACCCCGCAGACAGGAATGTCTGCGCCGCCAGGCCTGATTTGCGGGTGAGTGTTTCGCGGCTGGCGCTGTGGTTGTGGTGTCCGCGGCGGGCGGCGTTTGCGGCGTGGGGAACTGTAGGACGGGCCTCCGAGCCCGTCCAGGCGCGGGCAGCAAGTGCGCAAACGGCCGCGAATGACGGTGCATCAACGCAGGATGTCGAACAGGATGTCACCGGGCAGACGGATTCGAACGAGCTGGAAGAGGAGAGTATGGGCGCGCGGGCGCTGGGGATTGCGGCGCATGCGGCGTTGGAAGCGGTTTTTGGCGCGGACGATCCGGAATCACTCGAAGCGGAGAAAGCCGCGGCGGAGAGTTTTGAACGCGTGCTGAATGAGACGGGAGACGGGAGACTGGAGACCGGAGATAGGAACCAGCAGGCGAGCGTGCTCGCGCGAGTCATGGCGCTGGCAAGATCGGAGTGGGGGCGCTCGATTGCAGCGCTGACGGCGGAAGAGCGGCGCGTCGAGACGCCGTTCCGCTGGCGCGTGACTATAGAAGGCGGCGCGCGCGTGACGCTGACGGGGCAGATCGATTTGATGGCGAAGCTCGCGCCGGAAAAATGGCAGGTGGTGGATTACAAGCTCGCCAGCGCGCGCGGAAAATCCAGCGAATCGGAAACGCTGACGCGCTACGCCTGGCAGGCGGGATTGTACGCGCGGGCGGCGGCCGAGATTCTGAAGACGGATGCGGCCAATGTCGAGCCGGCGCTGGCGTTTTTGCGCGATGATCCGCTGGAGGCGCGAAGCATAGCGCAGTTCGGACACGACGCGTTTGGCGACGCGACGTTGCGTGCGGCGCTGGCGCAATTCGCGGAATCGTCGCGCGCCGCAAATCCGTTGGAGCGGATCGCGCAGGTTTGGTTTCCGAAGGACGATGCTCCACGCGCGCGGAATGCGGAGTTGTGCCGTGCGCATGGGTGTGCATTTGTGGGACAGTGTTTTGGAAGCCGGGAGCAGCGCGATTAATCAATCTCGCGAAGAGGCGAATTTACACAATGTCTAAAACGTAATCTATTTATCAGTTTAATCCAAAGCATTTTGATCGTGATTTTTTTGCAAATCTGGGTTGCAATTCCGAAAAGCGCCGCTAAAAACCAACCAGTCGGTTTGATTATCCCAAACGCAAATAAGCACTTCGAGGAATTTCGTGATGGCCATGCGACCGGGCACGAAGATGACCTTACGTGGAGAGCAGACGCGGGATCAGATCATTCAGGCGGCGCGGAAGCTCTTCACGGATCGCGGGTACCACAGCACCAGCCTCTACGACCTTTTCGATCACGCTGAAACCACCAAAGGTGCGTTCTTCCATCACTGGAAGACCAAAGAAGACTTGGCGATGTCGATCTATGAACGACTGGAAGGGTTTTTTCAGTCGAATTTCTTCTGTATACTGGAGGAGCCTGGGCGCGCTCGGGAAAAGATCGAGCGCGTCATAAACCTTGTATCTCAAGTGAGTAATGGAGATGGAAGCTACGGGCGGTTGTTCGCGATGTGGTGCATCGAACTGACCGAGGACGAGGAGCAGATAGGCCCCGCCGTTCATAGATTGAAGGTGCGCTGGTTCAGCTTTTGGAAGGAATTGATTACGCGGGCTCAGGAGGCCAAGGACATGCGCTCCGATATTTCCGCTGAAAATTTGAGTTTTCTTGTGGTTTCGGCGATCTTCGGCGTCCTTCTGATGAAACGAAAGGGAGACGCGGAAAGTCAAAACACCTACGAAGCTTTAAGATGTGCGATTTTGACATAAATGAAAAGATTTTTCAGATTTTTGCGAAGAAACCGACCAGTTGGTCGTCTAAATAATTGACAGACCGATAATGATGTGGTTAACTGAAGGGACGAGGATCGGCATCGGTTGTCAAGAACTGAACTGAAAAAGAGCCGGATTTTGAAACTCGAAGATTGAGTACGCCGCTCCGGGTGTTACCTGAAGAGACGGAATCCCTGGAAACCCCTCCTCCACTGTCCGTCTTGAGGGTAGCAACCGGAGCGGCACTAAAAAAGTAAACTCAAGCAAGAAATTCGAACACGAAGGAAGTAGAGACAAGAGAAATTTGAGTTAACAACTAACGCGGGAGATTGAATCGACAATCGAGGTTGCCCTACCAGTAGTACAAAGCATCACATCAATACCAACCCTCGAATGTAGTCCTTCCAATCTGCAGTACCCAACAGCCTCGGTTACCGGTTCCTTCTCCCGCGTTTAAAACTCCAAAGCCCGGCTTCGATTTGAAGCCGGGTTTTTTTGTTTTCAGGCGCAATCGTTCCGCGGTTCAATTATTCTCACGCAAAGGCGCAGAGGCGCGGAGGAAGGCGCAGAGAACGGCAAAGAGGAATAGGAAACGGCGCCTGCATCGTCTTGTGCGATGCCGGCGCCGTTTCGTTTTGTATCAAGCAGATTGGACGCGATTAATTCTTGGGCGGTTTGTTTCCGCCGCCGCCGGGGCCGGGACCGCCCGGATGCTCGGCTTTCAACAGCTCTTTCAGCTTTTCCTTTTGGTCATCGGTGAGAATCTGAACCGCGGGACCGCCGGGGCCTTTTCCGCCGCCCTGTCCTGCGCCGGGGCCTTGCCCATCTTGTGGTGGCGGAGGAGGCGGTGGGCCTTTGCCTTGGCCGGGACCCTGTCCCTGCCCTTGGCCGCCGCCCGGCGGTTTGTCGCCCGGTTTGTGATCCGGCCCATTCTTGGCCAGCGCTTCCAACTGCGTGACTTGATCGGCGGTCAGATTCAGCGCGTCCTTGTGATCGAGAATGAATTTCACCATCATGCCCGGCGGCGGGCGCCTGGGAGGACCGCCTTGTCCACCGCCGCCTCCGCCATCCGCAGCGTAAGCTGCGAACGCCACCACAGCCAGCAACACTGTCCATCCAAATATGCGCTTCATGAAATTGCCTCCCCTTTATATAGCCCGCCGATCGACGACGTGTCGGAGACTGACTTGATCCGTCTCGCAAACAGAATGTGGGCAGATACAGAAAGGTTATCAACAAATTGCAGCCGTACCGCCCGCTGAATTCTCTCACGCAAAGGCGCAAAGGCGCGGAGAATTGAAGAAGAATTGACAGCAAGAATTATGTGCACCGAAAGACCGCCCGAAATATGTGATTTCCAATTGTGCACACTCTTTCTTCGCCGTTCTTTGCGCCTCCGCGCCTTTGCGTGAGAAATCATTCAGGCGTCTTCGCGTTCGGATCCATGTTGATGATCCGCACTTCCTGCTGCGTGGGGCGCTGTGGGCGCAGATATGGTTTCGCGGAGGCCTTGTGGCAGGCGTAGCAGGTTTTCAGCGTGTCGTCGTAGAGCTGCGCAAAGTGTGCCTTGTCTTTGGTGTCGATGGCTTTTTTTAAATCAGTGAACTGGCCTTTGTCGAGCGCGGTGGCGATGGCGTTGAGGTCCACATCCTCGTTGTTGGGGCCTTTGCGCATGGGTTTGGAGCGCACGGCCCACTTCACGTTGTTGCGCACTTCGCCGAGATAAAAATCGGCCAGCGGCCAGTTCTCCTGGTCGGCGGCGAACCACAAGTTCGTGAAGTGGTACGCGACTTTGGTCATGATCGCGGCTTGGTCGGGGACCAGCCCTTCGAGCTTCTTCACCTGCTCGCGAAGCTGCGTCAGTTCCGCGCTGGGCGCGGCGGGCGTCGAAGCGGGCGGAACTGTGGACGATTCCGTGTGAAGGGGGCGAGATAGGAAAAAAAATACCGCCGCGGCCAAAACCAGCAGGGATGCAAACAGGATCAAATGCTTTGAGTGCATGAGGAATCTCCGGATGGCCGAGTGTTCTTTTGTGTACGCCGCAAATCGGCCTGCGGTCATTTCTTTATCGTCATCGCCACCGACGGCCTTTCGCTGCGGATGGGAAGGTCGATCGTAAACGTCGTTCCGCGGCCGGGGCTGGATTCGACGCTCAATTCGCCTCCGTGCCGAGTGACGATGCCCTGGCTTACGTGCAGACCCAGGCCGGTGCCCTTGCCGGTTTCCTTCGTCGTAAAAAACGGCATGAAGACATTTTTGAGATTTTCCTCAGGGATGCCTATCCCGTTGTCCTGGACAGTGATGCGCACCCGGTCGCCAACCGACCGGACCGCCTTGACCGTCATTGCGCCGCCCGCTTCCTCCATCGCATCAAACGCATTGACAAAGAGATTGAGGAACACCTGCGCGAGTTGGTCGCCGAGCACGTAAGTCTGCGGCAGCCTGGGTTCAAGCTCAAGCTGCACGGAAACGCCCTTGGCGGTGCGCGAGAGGCGCGCGATGGAGAGCGCCGAGTCGATTTCCTCGGCAAGCGAGCAGAGCCGCCAGACTTCGGTTTCGCGGCGCGAGAAGTTGACCAACTGGCGCACGATCTTGACGATGCGCACGACCTGATCGCGGATGCGCCGCACTTTCTCTTCGATCTGCGGATCGAGCGGTTTGCGCAACTGGTTGTCGCAAATCGCCTGAATCGAGGCGAGTGGGTTGCCGATTTCGTGGGCCAGCCCGCTGGAGAGCAGCCCCACGGCGGCGAGTTTCTCCTGATGCAGCACCTTCAGGTTCAATTCCTGGCGCTGTTCGTCGGCGCGTTTGCGTTCGGAAATATCGCGCAGGATCGCCGTAAAAAAGCGGTGCCCGCCGACATTGACCTGCGAAATCGTGGCTTCGATGGGAAATTCGCTGCCGTCGGCACGCAGGCCGAAGATTTCACCGAGGTTGTTCATGCTGCGGCTGGTCACGCCGGTCTGCGCGAATTGCCGGATGTGCTCCGCGTGGCTCGGGCGGAAGCGGCCGGGCATGAAACGCTCGATATGCAAGCCGATGGCCTCGGCGGCCGGACAGAGAAACATCTTTTCGGCGGCGGCGTTGAAGATGACCACGCGCTGCTCTTCGTCGATGCTGACGATCGCGTCCATCGCCGAGGCGACGATGCCGTTCATGCGCGCCTCGCTCAGCCGGCGCGCTTCGTCGGCGTGCGTGGTTTCGGTGAGAACGGCACTGCGCTGGCGGCGGCTTTCAAGGCGCTTGCGCAGCGTCACGTCTTCAAGGCTGAGCAAAATGCAGCCGGACGGGTCGGCGCCCGCATTCAATACACGCCCATAGGCCAGAATTGTGCGCTTGCCCACGCCAGGAATTTCACACTCCAATTCGCAATCGTCAAAATTGGCGATGTTGTCGGCGGCGCCTTGCAGCATCTGCTGGAACTTGGGCGACGTCCACATGCCGCCGTTCAGCTCGCTCAGCGGCCAGCCCAGGACCCTCTCCGGTGCAGTATGAAAGGCACTGTAAAAAGCCCGGTTGGCGAAACAGACGCGACACCGCGGATCGAGCACCAGCACCGCTTCGCGCAGCGTGTCGAGGATGCCATGCGCCAGCAATCCGTTGCCGAGCGCTTGCGAGCGGGGCTTGATCGAGGTCGATTTTCGTTTGGTCTTGTTTACGCTTCGCTTCATTGAGAATGTCTATTAATGGAGGGAGCTGCGGCGATTTTCAAGAATGAAAAAACTGAAATCGCTTTTATCGCGTCCGTCTGCGTTGATCGGCGTTAATCTGCGACGAAATCTTGACTCACAAAGCGCGATGAAGCTTGGGCAGCAAAGAGTGCGGATCAAATTCTTGATTCATGAGCCGAACCTTGAACCCTTGAACCCGTCATGTTTGTTTCAACCAATTTAGCACGGCGTCCTCCAGCGGCGCCGTCTCCACGTCGTCCACGTTCTCCCAGAATGGCTCTATGCGCAAACAAATGTTCTTGGCGCGTGAACCCAGCACTTTCATCAGCTCGACCGTCTCCGGCGCGGCCTCGCTCCGATGCGAAAGCTGCATCACCAGGCTCGGGCATGAAGGCGAGCCTAAATCTTTGATCAAGTCGATGCGCGCGACGTCGTCGAAAAACTCCTTGCTCACATCGAAGCCGTCGAAATCGAAAACCTCGGCGCGTTGTTGTGGTGCGGGCGGCTCGCCTGCACTCGCTCCCACAGTCAGTTCCGAGCGAATCTTCGAGCGCATCTTCCACAGCCGCACTTGCGTGGCTCCTTTGAGCACGGGCGCCAACGCCAGCACTGCTTCGCCGCCAGCGCGGATCGTTTCTTGCAGCGCGAGTGTCGCGCCCAGGCGCAGGCCCAACAGCACGGCGTCGCGCTGGCCGGCGAGGCGCGCCAGCGTTTTGCGTGCGACTGCGCAATCGTCGGCCAGATGCTGCCAGCGGCGTGCGGCCGGGACGCCCCCCGATTCCCCGCTGCCGCGGTAATCGAAGCGCAGCGCGGCGTGCCCAGCGGCGGCGAGCCGCTCCGCCAGCCGCCGCAGCGCGGCATAGGCGCTCTTGCGTTCCTCGAAAAGCGGCGGAAGCAGCAGCACCGGGTAATAGCGGCGCTGCGGATTCGCGACGGGCTGCGCGGGATGGTAGACGCAATACAGCGGCGCGCCATCGAGCGCTTTCACGTATCCCGGCACGGGGTGCGGCGAGGCGTGGGCGGTTGAATTCATCCAATCCAATTTAATTCCGAGAGCCGGCTTTAGCCACCGATGAACAAAAATGATCTCTCGCAGAGACGCAGAGACGCAAAGAAGAAAATGGTCAGTTAATGAGCCATAAGCCCGAAAACGAACCGCGCTTTTTCCCGTGCCTCTCCTTCCTTCTTTCCGCCTCTGCGTGTCTGCGTGGCTGCGTCTCTGCGAGAGAAATTTATGGCGCTCGCCCGCACTTGATTTGCGGCGCCGCAATCAGACAATGGGAAATGGCATGAACCGCTTCGACCTCGTCTCCCCCTACGCCCCCGCCGGCGACCAGCCCAAGGCTATCGACCAGCTCGTCGGCGGCCTGAACGCCGGCCTGCGCCATCAAACCCTGCTCGGCGTGACCGGTTCCGGCAAAACCTTCACGATGGCCAACGTGATCCAGCGCATGCAAAAGCCCGCGCTGGTGATCAGCCACAACAAAACGCTCGCCGCGCAATTGTACAGCGAATTCAAAGCCTTCTTCCCCAACAACGCCGTCGCCTATTTCGTCAGCTACTACGATTACTACCAGCCCGAAGCCTACATCCCCGCGCGCGACATCTACATCGAAAAAGACGCCGCGATCAACCAGGACATCGACCGCCTGCGCCTCGCCGCGACCTCCGCGCTGATGTCGCGCTCCGATGTGATTATCGTCGCCAGCGTCTCCTGCATCTACGGCCTCGGTTCGCCCGACCTTTATTCGCAGATGGCCGTGCTGCTCGGGAAAGGCCAGACCATCGACCGCACTCAATTGCTGCGCAGCCTCAGCGAAAACCACTACCAGCGCAACGAGCTCGATTTCTCGCGCGGCAAATTCCGCGTCCGCGGCGACGCGGTCGAAGTCTTCCCCGCCTACGACGAAACCGCCATCCGCATCGAATTGGATTTCGACACCATCGCCGAAATTCAGGAGATCCACCCGCTTACCGGCGAAATCCTCGGCACCTTCGAAAAAGCCGCGATCTTCCCCGCCAAGCATTACGTCATGCCCGAACAGAACCTCTCTAACGCCATCGAAAGCATCACAGCCGAACTCGAAGCGCGCCTCAAAGTTCTGCGCGACCAGGGCAAGCTCCTCGAAGCGCAGCGCCTCGAAATGCGCACGCGCTACGACCTCGAAATGATCGAGGAAGTCGGCTACTGCTCCGGCATCGAAAACTACTCGCGCCACCTCGATGGCCGCGCCCCCGGCACGCGCCCGTTTAATTTGATGGACTTCTTCCCCAAAGACGACTACCTGCTCTTCCTCGACGAATCGCACGTCACCATCCCGCAGGTCGGCGGCATGTACGAAGGCGACATGAGCCGCAAGCGCACGCTGGTCGAGCACGGCTTCCGCCTGCCCAGCGCGATGGACAACCGCCCCATGAAATTCAGCGAGTTCGAAGCGATCATGCCGCCCACGATCTACGTCAGCGCCACGCCGCGCGCGTACGAATTGGAAAAATCCACCGGCCCCGGCACCGCCGGCCGCCTCGTCGAGCAGCTCATCCGCCCCACCGGCCTGGTCGATCCGCCCATCGAAATCCGCAAGACCGACGGCCAGATCGACGACATCCTCCGCGAATGCCGCACCCGCGCCGCGCGCAACGAGCGCGTGCTCGTCACCGCGCTCACCAAGCGCCTCTCCGAAGACCTGGCCACGCACCTGCGCGAAGCCGGCCTGCGCTGCCGCTATCTGCACTCCGAAATCGACGCCATCGAGCGCGTCGAAATCCTGAAGAATCTGCGCCAGGGCAAATTCGACGTGCTCGTCGGCGTCAACCTGCTGCGCGAAGGCCTCGACCTGCCCGAAGTCTCGCTCGTCATGATGCTCGACGCCGACAAGGAAGGCTTCCTGCGCAGCAAAAGCTCGCTGATCCAGAACATCGGCCGCGCCGCGCGCAACGTCGGCGGCGAAGTGATCCTCTACGCCGACCGCATCACCGACGCCATGCGCGACACCATCTCCGAATGCGAACGCCGCCGCACCATTCAACTGGCCTACAACGCGCAGCACGGCATCACGCCGCAGGGCATCCACAAGGAAATCGGCGAAGGCATCGAAGCCATCCTCGCGCAGCGCGACAGCGTCGAGCTTGAACACGAGATCACCGGCATCAGCGGCGATAAGCTCGAACGCGCCGAAGCCATCAAAGTGCTCGAAGAAGAAATGGAACACATGGCCGAGGAACTGCGCTTCGAGGAAGCCGCGCGCTTGCGCGACAGAATCCTCGACCTCAAAGGCGAGAAGAAAATCGAGCGCGGCATCGGCGGCCTGCGCCGAAAACGCAACAAGCGCGCCACCGTCCCCAAGTCGATGCGCGGCACCGCCGCCGCCCTGGAATTCCCCGAACTGCTCGCCGCGGAAGACCCCGCGCAGTACGGGCGCAAGCGGCGTTAAAATAGCCGGCAGAACGAAATCAAATGCCGCGCATTCCAATGAACATTCGAACGCAGCTTGAAGCCGTTCGGGGTGCCACTGGTAGCTGCCGTTTGCTACCAGTGCCGCATCGGAAGCGCACGTTTAATTTCCAGAACGATCACCCGCCGGCAATTTGAACGCTCGCCGCGCGAAGTGCCGGCGATGATCGTTTTGAATTGCGGACGCGCCTTCCCGATCCGCACTGGTAGACGATACGGCTGTCTACCAGTGGCACCCCCGCTAACGGTGCCACCCGCCCTAATCCAAAATCAATGTGTTAGGAATCTCCGACCAAGGGCCACGTTTCTTGTCATCACAAGTCGCCTTACAAAACGCCAAGACAGTGCCGTCGCTGGCATTCACGAAAACGCCGTTTTGTCGATCAAGCTTCGTTCCACATTTGTCACAAGCAAGAAATCTTCGCACAGGTGTATTGCCCGTCGCACTCATCTTTCCCGTTGCTTCCCATTTAATCATGATGCCTCCTTTTTATCTGGTTTGCCCCTGAACATGCTTGCCGAGTGCGTCCACGCGCTCGCTGAGATCACGGATTTGCTTTTGCTGTTCCGCAATCATTCTCTCCTGCGCTTCAACTTTGCGATGCTCCTTCAAAAACTCGTTCAAAAGCATTGCGTTGACCTGCTCGTACCGAACCGTGCTGATCTCGCCTTTTGCGTCGCGCACAACAAGGCTCGGGTCGAGCGCGGCGACCTCTTCGGCGATCAGGCCAAATTGCGGCGTGGCGCTGGCGTCGAATTCCTTTTTATACACAAACTTGACCGGCCGCATCTTCAGCAGCGTGTCGCTGGCGGCGCCCATGTCCTGGATGTTATCCTTGAAACGGCGCGAGGAATTAATCGTGCCGAGTTGGCCGTTGGAATTGATGAACACGGCGGTGCCAGTGGGGTTGATCGTGATACCGTTGATGCCCGCGATGAAACACGAGGTAATTCCCGCCGGCGTCCCGATGCGAATCGCAAATGATTCGGCGCCGACGCCCGAAGTCCCGATGTCGATGTTATTTGTGCCTGTAGTGAGGAGGTTTCCGGCTGTGTTTCCTATCGCAATGTTGTTCGATCCGCTCGTGTTGGCTTGGCCGGCTCCATAGCCAACGAATGTGTTAGTGAAACCGGAGTTATTAGCGAATCCAGCTACCGTGCCGACGAAGGTGTTGTTCCCTCCTCCGGTAGTGGCGTTACCCGCGCCTTGACCCACGAAAACGTTGCTTCCGGCGGTCGTATTGGACAGCCCAGCGCCCTGGCCGATAAAGGTATTTGAGGGGCCAGTGGTATTAGCAGCGCCCGCACCTTGCCCAATGAAAAGGCTTTGGCCGCCCGTACTGTTTGGCCTTGCCTCGACAACAAATGCAGTGGAAACCGTTAGCGCGCCAGTCATTGTGTCGCCCGCCTTTGCCACTTTTGATCCTTCCGCCGCTGTTGCGCGCGTGACTTCGTTGTTCAAGTTGGTCGTCAGAGTCGCTTCCGCGCCTTGGGCGCGTGTCTTTTCCGCGTCAACATATTGTTTGGACGCAGCGTGTAGGTTCGCAGTCGGATCACCGCTGAGCGTTAAGAATCCCGTCATCGTGTCGCCTGCCTTCAGCACATACGGTGCGCCAACTGTCGGCAAGATGCTCAAGGCAGTCACCCACGACGCGCCACTTGAACCGTCTGCTGCCAAAACGAAATTGGATGACGCCGCGCCGCTATTTACTTTCGCCGACGTCACTGAGCCGTTCGCGATTTTTCCACTCGTGACCGCATTGGTAGCAATCGAGGGATTTGGATATGTGCCGGTCAAATCCCCACCCGCCGGGCCACTGGGCGATGGCGCGATTGTATCAGTAATAACGAACGATCCGGTTAGACCTGTTCCGGGCGCCGTTTGTGAAATACCCGTGGCACGAATCACACAGTTGTTAGATACTGGTCCGGCGACTTGGAATTGAAGAACGTTGCGGTTGGGCACCGCAACCGTGTTGTCGATCACGCCAAGGACCGAATAGGTCGTGCCGCCGTCTCTGCTCAATTCAATTCGAACCGATTTGAATTTGGTGGTTGCCGCGAGACGGACATATTGTGTTTGGCCGATGACGAAGATTTCGCCGCCATGCGGCAGAGTAATCACAACCGGCGTGGCTGCGCCGTTGACAGCACTGGACAAAAGAAGCGCAAGCGACAAAAGAACGATTCGATTGAACATGGCCAATCCCCCGATGGTTGAAGGTTCGTAGTCGTAAATTTGAAAAAAAAGAGCGCCGGACCAAGCCGCCGCTCCACACGCCCCGGCCAAGGGGCAGACGAAACAGCAAACATGGCCGACGCCCCTTGCGGGGCGTGGCTCAAGTCGCTGCATTCGTCTGTTCAAGAGCCTTTCAGCTCAGGTTGGCCGTTCGTGTAGAAGCAGTTTCTTGCGCTCACGCGCAATTCAAATTTTTCTACGTCGCCGATTTTTCCCTTTGGCTGTGACAAAAAACGTTCACGAAAAAGCATTGTGCCATTCGAGAGTACACCAGATTGCCAGTTCTTCAATTCTGAAAACGGGTTTACGATTATCGCGAGTTCGCTCTGGCACCCCTCGCGGGGTGCGGGACGATTTCAATGCGTGATCCGGGGGTGTCGGGCCTTGCGGCCCTCAACCCCCGGCTGCTGTGGCTGTGAACCCTTCGGGTTCAAATTAAGCGCATATTCTTGAGCACAAAAAATCGGGGCGAACTCGCGTTCGCCCCGCTCCCAACCCAATCCGTTGTTCTCCGCGCCTCTGCATTGCTAACCATCCAAATCGTTGTCGCGCACAAAGATTTGCGAGCGCAAGCGAGCGCCGCTGTCAGCGCCAACGGCGCGAACTTTTAAAGCCCAGCGCGAAGCGTACTCGCGAAGCCCTGGGTATGCGGCCTGCGGAATTCCCAGAGCCCCAACGGGGCGAACTAATCGGTGGCACGCGCCCATTGAATTTAGTTCGCCCCTTTGGGGCTATGGAACGTTTCCGCTCGCGATCCCAGGCCTTCGCTTCGCTGCGGCCTGGGCTATAAAAGTTCGCCCCGTTGGGGCTAAAAGACAACTTCCCGCTAACGTTCCGGCATGCCCCATTTGATTCGCGAAGATTCGCGTGATTCGTTGTTCATTCATTTGCTTGCGGCCACTGGCCGCGCTATGGCTCTGCGTGAAAACAAATCACGGGGATCTGAGCGGTTACCTCGCGCCTACTTCGCATTCCCAACGATAAACTCCAGCACCGCATTCAAATCCTTCGGCGCGCTTGGAAAATGGCCCGCGCCGGCTTTCACCATCACCGTCATTTTCCCGCCGAGTTCCTTGTACTTTTTCTCGGCGTTGAGCGTGAATTCGTTGAAAAATGGGTCGAGGCTGCCGCAGTCGTGCAAGATTGGAACTCCGGCTTTGGCCAGCGGCGCGAAATCGAATGGATTATTTTTCAGCAGAGTGGATTTCAAGATGGGATTTTCGGCGAAGATGCAGGAGACCTTGTCCGGATTTTCGAGCGCCCAACCGTAGGCTTCGCCCGCCGCGCCGCCGGTGCCGGCCATCACCGGCTTCTTGGAGAAGCCGTGATCGGTCAGATGCTTGTAGACGGCGTTCCAATGCTCGAGCGAGAGGTTGTTTGTGTCGTACGAGACCGGACCGGTGACGATGTGGAAACCTTTTGCCAGCAGCGCGAAATCGACGACGGAATCGCGCGCGACGAAATCGGCGCGGTAGACCCACGGAACTCCCGCGGCCGCCGTTTTCGGCGCAAGGATGCGGATGGTGCCCTTCACGCCGGGCAGATCGAATTCGTAGCGTGTGTAGCAATCCACAAAAAGCGGCCCGCGGCAAATGATCCACGCGCCATCCTTTTCACGGTAGTCGCGGTAGAAACTTTCGCTGCTGTAGTACGGCGACTTGGTGAATCTGTCGCCGGTGAAATCGGGATGCGCGATGGTGTCTTTGTTGGCTGCTTCCTGAAAACTGTGCTCGATAAAATCGGCGATGGGCGTGGGGTCGCGCAGACTGTGCGGATGGTGCCCGAAGCCATCTTTGATCATCGTGGATATGCGTCCGTTGAATTGCTGGTAGATGGCTTCGATCGGCAGCGAGAACTTGCCCAAGATCGGATCGATGCTTCCGCACACATGCAGGATCGGCACGTCATTCTTCGCCAGATCGCCCAGTTTCATCATCATCTCGCGATTGCCGCCGGAATTGTCCGCGTAGATGCAGGTGACTTTGTCCGGATTTTGCGTGGCCCACGTGTACGAGAATTCGCCGCCGCGGCTCATGCCGATGAACGCGGGCTTTTTCGACAGGCCGTGCTTTTCCGTGAGGTACGCATACCACGCGTCCCAATGTTTGTCGGGACGGTTGTTGGCGTCGGCGCCGATGTAACAGATGTGAAAACCGCGGCGGAGGAGTTCGACTTCAGTCTGCGGTTCGTGATCCCAATAGCAGCCGCGCCACGACCACGGATTTCCGGGCGCGGGCGTTTTCGGAACGACGACGATGCAGCGCCGCTGGCCTTTCGCGGGCGCCTTGGACGGCGTAATTTCAAACGACGCGTCATCCATCGCGAAATCGTAACGGTCGAAGCCGTGCCACGACGTTTTTTCGCCTTCGAACGCGACGTAATTTTCAGCGGATGTGATCTTCGAACAGAATAAGACCGCCGCAAAAAGAAAGACGGCGGCGCAATGGCGCTTCGCATTCAGCACGGTAAATCTCCAGGGCTTGGAATTATTGTCGCAAATGCTTGCGCAAATGATGCACACAATCCACGATTTCGTCCAGCCCTGATAAGCCAAAGCGCTTGATCTCTGACTCCTATCTCCTATCTCCCGTCTCCATGCTTGCGTCTCCGCCCCATCTTATATAATCCCCCCACATGTCCGATCCACTTCCCTTTCCGCCGCAGCCGGACCCGCGGCTGCCCCAGCACGCTCCGGCCGCGCCGCACGCGGGCGTGGTGCTTCAACCGCAGCCCGTACGCACGATCCAGCATTCGCCCGGCTTTCGCAATCTAGTTCACGTCGGAATTTTCTTCGCGGTCGGGCTGCCGCTGATTCTGCTGGCGCGGCTGCTGTTGGCGGCGCATTGGATTTCGCGCGAAGAGACGTTCGGTTATTCGGTCGCGGCGCTGATGTTTTTCGGCACGATTATCAACGCGTTCGTTCTGCGCCGCGTGCCGCTCTTCGGGAAACTCATCGCGCGGCCCGACGAAGGCCATTACAACGGCCTGTGGACCTACCCCTGTTCGCTGGCGGTATGCTTTCTGATTTTTCCGCTGTACGCGGCCTTCGGCGCGTGGGCGGTGCTGGCCTGCGGCGATGGCGCGGCGAGTTTCGGCGGGCGGCTGGTGCCGGGGCACAAGCTCCCGTGGAACGCGCAGAAAACCTACGCGGGTCTGATCGTGTTTGTCTGCTGCGCGGTATTTGGCGCGTACATTTCACTGTACTTGATGCCGGCGATGGAACTCAAAGACGGCGCGTTCGTTCCGAACGAGATTTGGACGCCCTCCTTTATCTGGACGCTCGCCGTGCTGGCGTCGATCGCCGGCGCAATCGTCGAAAGTCTCGATTCGAAAATCGACGACAATGTTCGCGTGCCGTTCGCGTCAGCGCTGATGCTGGTCTTCACCGTCTATTTCCTGACCTACTCGACCGCCGGCCTTCCCGAAGCCACCCACGTCACTCCCGACAAACTCGTGTACGCGCTGGCCGCCAACGCGATTCTCGGCGCGCTCGTGCTGATCTTCCGCTTTGCCGATCTACCCGCCACGCTGCTGGGCGTGGGCTTCGGCATCGTGATTTATTTTTACGCGGGCTGGCAGGGCTATGTGCTCTTCGTCTTGTTCGTCGGCATCGGCAGCGAACTGAGCAAACTCGGCCTGGAGAAAAAGAAACTGCTGCACGCCGCGGAACCCAACGAAGGGCGCCGCGGGCTGAAGAACGTGTTGGCGAACCTGCTCGTGGCGGCGCTCTGCTGCGGATTTTATCCGCCGCTGCACGGCCGCCCAACGCTGCTCTTCGCCTTCGCCGGCGCCATCGCTGCCGCGATGGCCGACACGGCCAGTTCCGAAATCGGATTGCTCTCGCCCAAACAACCCTGGCTGATCACCACTTTCAAATCCGTGCCGCACGGCACCAACGGCGCGATTTCGCTGATGGGAACGCTTGCCGCAATTCTGGGCAGCGCGCTGATCGCCGTGACCGCATGGCTCACCGGCTTCATGCAAATCGCCGCGGGCGAACACGCGCTCTCGCGGCTGGCGCTCGCGGGATTAGTGACGGCGATTTTTCTTGCGGGAATGTTGGGCACCGCAATCGACAGCCTCTTGGGCGCGACGGTCGAAGGCAAAATCAAAGTCATCGGCAAAAGCGCCGTGAATTTTGTCTGCACGCTGACCGGTGCGCTGACGGCGGGCGTGGCGGCGGAGATTTGGTTGTTCTTTAACAGATAAAAAAACGCCGGGATTTCTCCCGGCGTTTCTCGCTCCGATGCCCGCACCTTGTTTCCTTCGTTTCAAGACAATTCGCAAACGTTGCGAACTTACTTCGCCACTTCGATCTTTTCCGCCTTGATTTCAGGCTTCGCCGCCACAGCCGGCACCGGCGGCGCAACCGTTTCGCCGCGGTACGCCGGAGCCAATTTCGTGATGCCCGCGCCGCGCTTTGTGGCCGTATCCGGCACACTCTCCAGCGCATATCCGCTGGTTGGAACGGCGACGTATTTGACCGTCCGAGCCTGCACTGACGGTTTTGCCCCGGTATCGACTGTGGCCGTGGCTGCTACCGTTGCACCCGGCGCAACAATTACCTGAGTAGCGCGCGAATGAACAGCCGGCTTAAGGCTTGAATCCTCGGCAGACGCCTGCACCATCACGAGGCCCAGAATCGCGAACAGAAAATGAATCTTGGTAAACATGGTTTTGCTCCTTGGTTTTGTTCCCGGAGAGCGTCAACGCTGTCACGGGATCTTGCGAACCGTTTCAATTCCGCAAATCGAAATGATTGGCGGCAAATTGGACATTATTGATGGTTGCACGAGCAGTTCGAATCGCAGAGACGCGATCGCAAGGAGCGGCGATTACAGATTGAGGCGGGATTGTTGCACGAGGATGTCAGGCGGCGGCGCTGGATCGATCGGCCGCGCGTCTACGAAGAAGATGCCCAAATCGATTGGATTGGCGTGGCTGGCCGGGACAACCACCGCGCTCATTTCAATGGGCTTGACGCGCAGCGATTCGTCCGCCATGAGATTGCGCGTCGAAGGAATCTGAACGATCAACGGTTTGCAGCATTCAGGCCGCTCGGAAAATTGAGGCGTCGAGCCGCGCGAAACAACCTGGCACGCCATGCATCCGCCGGGTTCCAAACAGCACGCGGAGAATTTGACGATGCGCTGCGGAAGCAGCGGTATCGACGCGACGGCGCACGCGGCGATGCTCAGGAAAATCAAGCGTGCGAACTTCATTGCGACAGCCTCCACACAGTTGTGCGCACGCCCCGTTCCAAATGTTCAAAAGTGTGCAACATTGCGCAAAGCCAAACACATGCGCGGCTTGCGCACCGAATTCGAATTCCGCAAATCTGAGATTTTTTTACGATTGAGAAGCGTGACCTCAGCGATGAGAAAATAAGTGCAATAAACCTGGAACCTGAAACCTGGAACGTCGAACCGCGCCGTTAATGGCTGTCGATAAAAATATGCGCGATCAGCCCAGCCACATCGAAGGCCGCGTCCAAGGCCGTGCTGGGGCGGCTGGTCATCAATGACGGTGACATCATGCCCGGCATCATTGCGCCCGGCACATTCAGCTTGCGCATGCGTTCGTTGTGCGCGGCCTCTTCCGCTTCGCGCGCGCGCGATTTTTCCAAGCCGCCGGATTCGATGAACTTCACGATCTGTCCGAGTTCCTGGTTGTCCAGCCAGACGCCGTGCGGTTTGCACGTATCGATAATCACGCCGGAGATGTTTGCGAAGTTGTGGCGGTTCATCAGGTTTTTGCAGACCGGACACGGCACGTATTTGACTTTGTCGCTCTCGGTCAATTCGAATTTGAGGCGTGCGCGATGGCTCGCCAAACCTTGCGTCGCAATCGCCTGCGCTTCGCGCTGCTTGCAGATCGCTTCGAACGCATCCACGCCCAGCCACGTCCCCGCGCAGGCGGGGCATTCGTAGAGCGTGATCGGATTGACGCTGCGGGGCGTGAGCAGACACGCGCAGCGCGGGCATTTCAAGGTTGATGGCGCGATATCAATCGGTTGCGGATTTATTTTGAGGCCGCATTCGACGCAGAAATTGGCGTCGTTGGGCAGGCGGCAATAACAGGCGGGGCACATCAGGCCCCAGCCCTTGTCGGCGGCGGAAAAGCGCGAGCCGCAAAACGCGCAAACCTCGCCGCTCGAATCGCGCGACGCCCCGCAACTCGCACAGCGGACCACGCGCGCATCCTGAACGCGCGGCTGAGCGACAAGCACCAACGCGCCGCAGCGGCAGTGAATGCTCTCGCCGGGATTCTTTCCAGTGACGTCGTACTGCGCGAGGCAATGGCTGCATTGAGCGAGGATGCGCATGGAAACTCCGGAAGGGAGGAGGGAGGGGGAAGGAGGGAGGAGATTGCGCATTCTCCTCCCTCCTCCCGCCTCCCTTCATCCGCTCACCGTTTCTTCGCGTACTTGTTCTCTACATAATCGTCCAGCAATTTGCGGAACTGCACGGCCAAATCGGCGGGCGTGCCGTGGAGCGTCGTGAAATTCTTCCCGTCGATGTACACAGGGCAATGCGGCTCTTCACCGGTGCCCGGCAGACTGATCCCGATGTTCGCCGCTTTCGATTCGCCCGGCCCGTTGACCACGCAGCCCATCACGGCCAGCGTCATCGTCTCGACGCCATCGTATTTTTTCTTCCACGACGGCATCTGGTCGCGCAGATAACCTTGAACCTGTTCGGCCAATTCCTGGAACGTGGTGCTGGTCGTGCGCCCGCAGCCGGGACACGCCGTCACCGACGGCGCGAACGAGCGCAGGCCCAGCGATTGGAGCAGTTCGCACGCGGCGTAGACTTCCTGGCGGCGGTCGCCGCCGGGCGTGGGCGTGAGCGAGACGCGGATTGTGTCGCCGATGCCTTCGGCGAGCAGAATGCCCATCGCCGCGGAGGACCAGACGTGGCCCTTCAACCCCATTCCCGCTTCGGTCAATCCGAGATGCAGCGGCTGCGTCGTTTTTTTCGCAAGGTCGCGGTAGAGTTGGATCAAATGCACGGGTTTTGAAATCTTGCAGGAGATGATGATCTGGTCTTTGCGCAAGCCGCATTCAAGCGCCAATTCGGTGCTTTGCAGCGCGCTGATCACCATGCATTCGTTGATGATTTCGTCGGCGTCCTTGCCCAAATCCTTGTCGGTGTTCTCCTGCATTTTGTCCATGACCAGCTCTTGATTCAGCGAGCCGGCGTTGACGCCGATGCGGACGGGCTTGTTGTTGTCCCTGGCGATTTTGCAGATGGTCGAAAACTGAATGTCGCGAGCCTTGCCGCGGCCGACGTTGCCGGGATTGATGCGGTACTTCGCGAGTGCCACGGCGCAGTCGGGAAAATCGGTGAGCAGCTTGTGGCCGTTGTAATGAAAGTCGCCGATGATGGGCACGTCGATGCCCGCGTCGTTGACGCGCTGCTTGATTTCGGCGACTTTCTTCGCCGCTTCGGGCAAATTGACGGTGATGCGCACCAATTCCGACCCGGCGTTGGCCAGTTCGATGATCTGCTGCGCGGTGCCGGGCGCGTCGGCGGTGTCGGTGTTGGTCATGGACTGCACGACGACCGGCGCATCGCCGCCGACCTTGATGCGGCCGACGGGAACCTGGATTGTTTTATAGCGCGGAACTAAAACCATGGGGCGAATGTCCTCAATTTTCGAATTCAACGATTGAAATTATAGTCGATGGAGGGGGTGTTTGTCATTCAAAAAGGGCGCCGTTCCCGTCTCCTGGGTGCATCACCGGACTTGCGGTGACGTATTCCCTCTCCCCTTGGGGGAGGGGGCCGACGAGCGTACTCGCTCGCGGGGTGAGGGGTAAAGCGTGCGGATGGTGTTGAGTGCCGAATTCCCCTCACCCCGCGCATGAGTACATGCGTCGGCCCTCTCCCGGAGGGAGAGGGGAATGCACCACAAGTCCGATAATGCACCACAAAATAACGCGGGCCTGGCTTCCCAGCCAGACCCGCGCTTTACTGACCCCTGACCCCTGACTCCTGACCCCTATTTCTTCGCCGCCTTCCGCAACGCCTCCGCCTTGTCCGTCTTCTCCCACGTGAAGTTGGGCAGTTCGCGGCCGAAGTGGCCGTTGCGCGCCGTTTCGCGATAGATCGGGCGGCGCAGATTCAGCGATTCGATGATCGCGCGCGGGCGGAAATCGAAAAATTCGCGCACCAATCCGGCGAGCGTCTCGTCGCCGATTTTGCCCGTGCCGCGCGTTTCGACCAGCACGCTTACCGGTTGCGCCACGCCGATCGCGTACGCGACCTGCACCTGCGCTTCGGTGGCCAGTTCGGACGCGACGATGTTCTTCGCCACGTAGCGCGCGAAGTACGCCGCGCTACGGTCCACTTTCGTTGGGTCTTTGCCAGAGAATGCTCCGCCGCCGTGCGGGGCGTAGCCGCCATAGGTATCCACGATAATTTTGCGGCCGGTCAAACCGCAATCGCCGTGCGGCCCGCCGACTTCGAAGCGGCCCGTCGGATTCACGTGGTAAATGGTTTTGTTGTCGAGGAGATTGGCGGGGATGACCTTTTTGCAGATCTTTTCAATCACGTCTTTCTTCAACTGGTCCTGCTTGTCGTTCATTTCGGGCGTATGCTGCAAACTCACGACCACCGTATGCACGCGCACCGGATTTCGGCCATCGTATTCAACGGTGACCTGGCATTTGCCATCGGGGCGCAGGTAGGCCAGCTCGCCGCTGCGGCGGATGTCGAACGATTTCTCGCTGATCAAATGCGAGAGATGAATCGGCAGCGGCATCAGCGTTTTGGTGTCGCGGTTGGCGTAGCCGAACATCATGCCCTGGTCGCCGGCGCCCATCTCTTTGCCGTGCGCCGCGTCTTCATCCACACCGCGCGCGATGTCCGGGCTTTGGCGGTCCAGCGAGACCATCACCGCGCAACTGTCGGCGTCGAAGCCGCTGCGCGGATCGACATAGCCGATGTCGCGCACAACTTCGCGGACCACGTCGGGAATGTGAACATACGTTTTGGTGGTGACTTCGCCGGCGATGATCGCCACACCGGTGGTGACCATGGTTTCGCACGCCACGCGCGAAACGGGATCGTCGGCCAGCATGGCATCGAGCACGGCGTCGGAAATCTGGTCGGCGACTTTGTCGGGATGCCCCGGAAATACGGACTCGGACGTGAACAGCGTATTGGCCATTGCAAAAACTCCTATCGGACTTCTGTACGGGCGGCGCAGCGCTTGAGGCATGCATTCCGCCAAAGGAGAAAAAAGAGCGACCCGCGGGGATCTCCCCCATCCGAGCAGGCATACGTCAAAAGGATCAGTAGTATAGCTTTAATGGGCGGGGGTTCAAAGTAAAAGGCGGGTGATGAATCGAATTTGGCACACTGGGCCGATCGCCAATAGATCGTATAGGGCCTATATGACCTATAGGGCCTAATTATTCAAATTGCCCCCGGCATGCTTGTCTTTCTCCGACATCGTGTTTATCATCCACAGGTGGCTTGAGGCGAATGAATCGTGCTCCTCATCATTCTCATTTTATTCCTCATCTGTGGGCACGGCATCGTACGGTTTCTTGCAATTCTAATCCTTGCGTTCCTTTTTTTGGGTCATCGATTACCCGGAATCTACAGCGGCGGCGGACCTGGTGGCTCGCCCATCACATGGAATGAGTTCGGCAAGCTCTCGCAAAAGAAAATCCGCCGGCCCGAACCGCCGGAACATTTTCCACACGAATAAAGCGCCATGCACATCCTCGCCAGCCTCGAAATCTTCTTCGGCCCCCTCGGCCCCATCGTGATACTCGTGATCGCGCTGCTCTTCTTCGGCCATCGCATCCCGCATCTCTTCGGGCACAAAAAGGACGCACAGCAGCCTTCGCCGCCCGTTGACCCGGCGAAATTGAGCGCGCCCGACAAGCAAATCGCCAATCCGCCAGCGCCGGTGCAATCGCCACCGCAAAAAAAGTGACGATGGCGTCATTTTTTGCAGGAATTTTAGCTTCGTACACGTCACTCATCGGGAATCTGGCCGCTCCATTTTCCCTTCGCTTTCTTTTTGAATACCGCCTGTCGCGGGGTATAGTGGGGTTACATGCTGGTCTTGTGTCATTCCGTTCTTAGGGCGTGAGCGGGTCCCGCGGAGTTAGAAAAGGAGAATCGTCATGTTTATACCCGTCATGGCCAATCTATTCGAAAGCCCGTGGGGCCTGCTTATTATCCTGCTCCTCGCGTTCCTCTTCTTCGGACACAAACTCCCGCAGATCGCCCGCGGACTGGGTTCAAGCGTTTCGGAATTCAAGAAGGGTATTAAAGAAGGCGAAGACGAAGCCAAGAAAGATGGCGAAACGCCCGACAAGACCGAAGAAAAGAAAGACGTCGAAAAGAAGTAACGGCGCGCCATTGGGACTTCCGTTTTAACAAGTCGCCCCGCTTCATGCCGGAGCGATTTTTCAGGCCGGCTTTCAGTGTCCAACTTAGCCATGTTCCTCACCCTCGCCAACATTTTCAACCTACTGGATGGCACGCACTTGATTGTGCTGTGCATCTTCGGGCTGCTGCTCTTCGGTAAAGACCTCCCCATCATCGCGCGCAAAGTAGCCAAAGAATACTTCCGCTACAAGCGCATGATCAACGACGCCACTTCCGACATCCGCCGCGAAATGGATAATGCCGCTGATCAGATCGAAGAAGAGAAGCGCAAGATCATCAGCGATCTCGATAAAGAGAATGAAGCCTCCAACGGCGCGGCCAGTTCGAACGGGTCCAGCGATTACAATCCGGGCGGAAGTTCCAACGGCGAGAATTCCGAAAGCAACGGCAGCGAAAACGGCTCGCCCGATTATCCCTACGGCGACACGCCGCCCGACGCTCCGCAATCGCGCCTCGTCCAGACTCCGGCAAAACCCATCGCCGACCCGCTCGCGCTCGACGTGCCAGTCCCGTCCGCCACGACGCAACGCGCCACCGAAGCGGTTAAAACGCCAGTAGCGTCCGTCGCGCAGCTCGACACCTTCCAAAAAAGCGTGCCGCCGCCGTCCAGAATCCCGCCGCCGCTTTAAACGCTTTCGAACAACGAATGGCATGAATTGTTTATTGGGTGGCCCACCCACTGCACCCCGATTGCTATTTCTTCTTCGGTTTATTCCCGGCTTTGTAGGCGTTGATCGCTTCGCGGTAAATCGGTCCATAGAATTTATCTTTCGGCACACAGCCGCTAGGATACTGGCCGTACTCGTTTCCTTTTGCGCGCATCAGCGCGGTGCAGCTTGAGACGGCGATGCAGGCTTGCTCGTTGCGGATTTTTCCGGTGGCGGCGATGTCTTTCACGAAATCCGGATAGGCGAACGCGCCGCGGCCCACGCCCACCATCGAGATGCGGCCCTTCTTCACGTTCGCCGCGCCGCACTCCAGGAACAAATGTTGCAGCCACGAATAGCCGGTGCCGATCATCGGTAATTCCGGAAATTCGCGCTGCATTTCGCCGGCGAGTTTGAAATGGCGCGCGACGCCCAGCAGCGGATGTTCGGGCGATTCGTAACCGTCCAGCGGCGGTTTTTCGAAGGGGCGGCCGAAGTGCATGTTGTTGTACGGATTGCCCATCGAGACGTTGATCAGGCACACGCCCAACGATTTGAGCAGCGCGACCAGTTGCTTGGGCTCCGTCAAATCCGGCGTCTCCGGATGATTCGGATCGACGCCGAAGGACCACTTATAAGGGGTGGTGAACGGGCGCGGAGTGCCGCGGCCGCCGGCGCCTTTCGTGTAGGGCACAAAATCGCAGACATTAATGCGCGAGGCTATCACTATGTCCTTGCTGACTTCGTCGCGAATGCGCGTGACGATGTTGCGCACCAGCCGCGTGCGATTTTCGAACGATCCGCCGTACGGGCCGGGACGTTCGTTCGCGGCGAGCAATTCGTTGAGCAAATAGCGGTGGCATTGCTTGAGGTCGATAAAATCGAAACCGAGTTTCACGGCCAGTTTCGCGGCGGCGATGTAGGCGTCTTCGGCGCGCTTGAGTTCATCGTCGCTGAGCACTGGATAATCCGGCGGCATCGGAATTTTTCCATCGCCGCTTGGATTGGGAACAAGCGTGGCCGGATCGAGCGACGGGTCGTGCATGGCAATCAGCGGGCGTTGATGGCTGTAGCGGCCGGAGTGAGTCAACTGGCAGCCGACGAGCAGATCGCCGCACGCTCGCGCACCCCACTGGTCCCGGTGTTCGCGCTTGAGTTCGTCGAGCAGCAGCGCGAGATCGCTCAGCGAGCCTTCGTGAATCCAAAGCTGCCGCGCGTTGGCGCGGGCTTCGTCGAGAATCGCGACGGCTTCGCCCCAGATCAATTTGCAGCCGCCGTTGCCGAAGCGTTTCCAGCGGCGAAATGTCAATTCGCCGGGGCGGCCGTCGAGTTCGCCGTCGCAACCTTCCATGGGATGAATGGCGAGGCGGTTGCCCACTTTGCGCCCGCCGATTTCGATCGGCTGCAAAAGGCACGAGAGATCGGAATCGACTTCGACGACGCCGCCGACGCCCAGCGCGATTGCGGCGGCGCGGAGGTCAGCAGGTGTTTTATAATCGAACCACTTTGGCACGGAGCGCTCCTGAGCGTTGGACTTTCGAGTTTTATCATAAAGGGTCTGCGGGGGCAAAGAACCAACCCACTCCCCTCATTCGTTTCCAACGTTCCATTCTTTCCGCTGGAAAAAAAGTCGTTTTTGTCATAGATTGCCGTCGCTTTGGATTGTTCAACTAACCGGGGCGACGGAGCGGGCGGATTCCCGCGTGCGGCAGAATTGACGAGGAATAACGCAGTGGACGTTACAAAATATCTGGAGAAGGCGGCGGAAGCGACCAGCCGCCGCAATTACGATTACGCGATCGAACTGTACCTGACCGCGTGCAAAATGGATCCCAACAACGTCCAGGCGCGGCGTTCGCTCCGAGCGGTGGAGAACCGCGTGGCGCAGGAAAAGGGTTCGTCGTTTTGGAGCAAAACCAAAACGGCCAGCCTCTCCCCGCAGCTCAGCAGCCTGATGATGATGAAAAAATGGGACTCGGCGATGGAGAAGGCCGAGGACATTTTGAAGATCGATCCGGCCAATGTCAGCGCGCTGATGTCGCTGGCGAAGGCCGCGCGCATGGCAGGCTACAACGCCTGCGCGACGGCGGTTTATGAAGACATCAAAGCCGTGAAAGCCGGAGGCAACAACAAGCTGCTGGTCGAAGCCGCGCGCGAACTGGCGCATCTTTACGAACTCGACAACCGAGTGCAGGACGCGCTGGACGTGTGGGGCGACGTCAGCAAAGCGGTGCCGGGCGACCGCGAAGCGGCGGTGAAGTGGCGCGATTTGTCGGCGAAGAACGTCTCGGCGATGATCGAGAGTTCCACCAAGGACGGCAAGCGCGGCGGGATGGCCCGCCTGACGATGACCGAAGAGCAGAAGAAGGCCGCGCAGATGCTCGACCTCGAAAAAGGCGACATCAAGAGCGAATCGGACTTGGAAGCCGTGGTCAAGCTCACGCGCGACCAGATCGCGGCGTGCCAGGACGAACGGCAGCTTCCCAAGTACTATGAAAAGCTGGGCAACATGTACAAGCAGTTCGGGTATTACGACGAGTCAAAGGAAGCGTTCGAAACCGCGCGCGAAAAGGATCCCAACAACCCGATCTATAAATTCAAGCTCGACGACCTGGAAATCTGGAAAATGCAGGCGGACATCAAGGCGCTGGACACGAAGGCGAAAGCCGGCGAGGCGGGCGCGCGCGAACAGTGCGGAAAACTGATCGACGAGTGGCTCGATTTCCGGCTCAATTCGTACGTCGACCGCGAGCGGCAATACCCTACCGACAGCAAAATCCGCTACGACCTTGGCGGGGTTTATTTCAATCTGGCCGAGCGGCGCAAGGACAAGGCGCTGTACGACGAGGCGATCAAGCGCTACCAATCGACCTTCAAAGATCCGAAATTCCGCGCCGAATCCGGTTTGAAACTTGGCCTCGCGTTCAAAGCCAAGGGCCAATTCGAATTGGCGCTCAAGCGCCTGGATGAAACGCTGGCCGGCTTTCCCTCTGAAATCAAAGACGACCGCTGGAAGGAAGTGATGTACGTCAAAGCGCTCACGCTGAGCGCCATGGGCCGAAAGTTGGACGCGAAAAAAGTGCTGTACGAAATCTATGAAATCGACGTCGGCTTCAAAGACGTCGGGACTCAGCTTGAAATGCTGGAGGCGGAAGGCGTGCAGTAGCGAATTCTTCTCGCGCAAAGGCGCGAAGGCGCAAAGAAAAGAACAAAGGAACGAACAACGAATCGCACGAATCTTCGCGAATGGATAATGTAGAAAAGTGCAGTCAGCCGGTAACACGGCTGAAGAAATGACGGATAAAAAGGAATCGTTCGGTATTGCTCGGAATACTTGCGTTTGTCCACATCACGATTCGATCAAAAAATAATGCTCAGCGCCGGATCGCTGCGCGTGCTGGGCGATTTGCAGCGCCCCGACCTCGCGGCGTTCAAGCAGGCGTTCTCCGCGCTGTGCGATTCGCAGCACCAGAGCGCTTATGTGGACCTGACGCAGTGCACGTACATGAGTTCGCTGTTCATCGGCGAACTGGCGGACGCGGTGATGCGCATGAAAGCCGGCGGGAAGGACGTCCACGTCGCCGTTTCGGCCGAGATCGGAAAAACGCTGCACATGGCCCGCCTGTATCATTTGTTTGATTACGAAATCACCGCCTCTGAGATTTATGAATCCTGAATCTTCACCGCCGGCGTCCCGCCCGTCCGGAGCGCCAGCTTCCAGCCGGCCCGGCGCGCCGCAACTCTCCGTGGTCGCACCGATGTTCAACGAAGCCGAAAACCTCTCGCAGTTTTTCGAGCGCGTCGAAAAAGCGCTGTCGCCGCTGAACATGAGCTATGAAATCGTGTGCATCAACGACGGCAGCCGCGACAACACGCTCGAAAAACTGCGCGAGCAGCGAACACGCAATCCCGCGATCAAGATCGTGAATCTGTCGCGCAACTTCGGCAAAGACATCGCGCTGAGCGCCGGCATCGACCACGCGCGCGGCGATGCCGTCGTGCCGATCGATTCGGACTTGCAGGACCCGCCGGAACTGATTCCGGAATTCGTCGCCAAGTGGCGCGAAGGCTTCGACGTGGTTTACGCGACGCGCCGCTCGCGGCAGGGCGAAGGTATTTTGAAGCGCGTCTCCGCGGATTTGTTTTATCGCACGATCGCCGGCATGACGCACATCGACATTCCAAAAAACACGGGCGATTTCCGCCTGATGGACCGGCGCGTGGTCAACGCGATGGGCCGCATGCCGGAGCGCAGCCGCTTCATGAAAGGCCTGTTCGCGTGGGTCGGTTTTCGGCAGACGGCGATTCTCTACGACCGCGAGCCGCGCCACAAAGGCCGCACGAAATGGAATTACTGGCGCCTGTGGAATTTCGCGCTCGACGGCATCACGTCCTTCAGTTCGTTTCCGCTGAAAGTCTGGAGTTACATCGGCGTCACGATCGCTTTCATCTCATTCGCGTATGCCTTTCTTCGGATTGTCGGGCACTTCTTCGGCGTGTTCGAACCGATGCGCGGCTACGATTCGACGCTGGTGACGATTTTGTTCCTCGGCGGAATTCAATTGATTTCGCTGGGCGTGATCGGCGAATACATGGCGCGGATTTACATCGAGGTGAAAGGCCGACCGCTGTATTTGGTGCGGGATGTGGAGGGGTTTGAGGGTGACAAGACCGGAAATGCTAACAGTTAAACGCTGGCTCCATGTACCTCCAAATCCGCATTTTCCATATCGTGGTGTTCGATGTTTTTCAAATCATTCATCTGACGTTCAATGTGTTTGCGGACAACGTTACCCATCTTCTGAGTTGCGAACGAAACGAGGCGTTTGCGTTCTGTCGCATCCAGCGTTTCCTTGCCGGAAAGAAGAGCAGGAATTCGATTCATTAATGATGCCACGTAGGAATCAAAATTCTGGGCACCACGGATTCGCACAAATACAGGTTTTCCGGATTGAGTCATGCCGACAGATATGCCATCCTCCCGAAGAGTAAACGCAGCCTTTCCCTGCAGCGTGGGATCGTCGTACTTGACGCGTACGTCGAGGTCACTGCCGGCGACTTCCAAGTCGATTTTGAAACCCATAAATCCTCCGCACTCTATCCTAGTGCTTCTGAACGTTCACTTCAACTGTCTGAATTCGAATAGTACCGCTGTCTTCGACATACTCAATACATACGCGCCTGCCGTCGGGCAAAGTGCCATTTATTTCGCATCGTCCCCGACTCTTATTCAACGGAATGCTGATATTCGCTCGAATTTCCCCTTCCAAAAGCGAATCTACTTCGGACTGAATCAATCCGAAATCGAGACGGTCTTCGTCTGCGCTGGAATTCCAAATAAACTTCATTCCGACAAGCCCCTCCCTTGGCGGATCTGCTGAACTATGCCGCAATATCTTCCACAAAATTTACCGCTTGCCGAAGATCTCGTCCACGCTGATGCGCCAGCCCGGAACCGCCGGCTCTGCGTCCGCGATTTGACCTCGATTGAATACAATCTTTGCATGCATCGCCGATATTCGATAACAATTCACGCACGCGCCGCGCGTATCGACGTCCCAAACCACCAGCGTGCCCGCTTCAAAGTAATCAAGACGTTTGGCCGTCATCTCAAGTTCGGCTTGCGTGCCATAGTCGCACTCGCTTCGAATCTCCGCAGCAAATGTTGGCGGGCCGGAAATGAATTTCATCGGATCGCGCGGAGGCGGGCCGAGATAAAAGGATACGTCTGGTGAAAACGATTCGCGGCCTGAATAAAGCCGAGGCACGGCATAACCGACATTGCCGCCCATCGCTTCGCCTTTGCCAATCTTCGCGGCATGCTAATAGAGTGAGAACAAAAGTCCGCGTGCGAGTTTGCCTGGAAGAAATCCAGCCGCCATCATGCGCACGATCCGCCCGCCTATCAGTTCAGCCTTGCCCTCAACACGCATCAAGTCATCGAGTGTTGCAGGTTTATTTCGAGTTATCGGTTCAGCCGCAAGCCGTCGGCGATCCGGCGAGATAAAGAGCTATTTCTTCAACAACCTCCGCGCCTCTTCGCAATCCTTGTCCCCGCGCCCGCTCAGGCACACCACAATCACTTTGTCCTTGCCCATTTCTTTCGCCAGCCGAACCGTGTGCGCGATGGCGTGCGAACTTTCCAGCGCGGGGATGATTCCTTCCGTGCGCGCGAGCAATTGAAACGCGTCGAGCGCTTCGCTGTCGGTGATGCCAAAATATTCCGCGCGCCCGATGTCCTTCAGCCACGCGTGCTCCGGCCCGACGCCGGGATAATCCAGTCCCGCCGAGACCGAATGAACTTGCGCCGTCTGCCCGTCGTCGTCCTGCAAGACGTACGTTTTCATGCCGTGCAAAATGCCCGGCTTGCCCATGGCCAGCGTGGCCGCGTGCTGCTGCGTGTGAATGCCGTGCCCGGCGGCTTCGACGCCGACGAGCCGCACAGTTTTGTCCGCGATGAACGAATAGAAAATCCCCATCGCGTTGCTGCCGCCGCCGACGCACGCGACGACCGCGTCGGGCAAGCGGCCTTCGATCTTCAGCGTCTGCTCGCGCGCTTCGCGCCCAATCACCGCCTGAAAATCGCGCACCATCATCGGAAACGGATGCGGGCCCATCACCGACCCGATGATGTAATGCGTCGAACGCACCGACGCCATCCAATCGCGCATCGCTTCGTTGCAGGCATCTTTGAGTGTGCGCTGTCCGCTCTCGACGGGCACGACTTTTGTGCCGAGCAATTCCATGCGAAACACGTTCAGCGCCTGCCGCCGCACGTCTTCGGCGCCCATGTAAACCGTGCATTCCATACCGAAGAGCGCCGCAGCCGTTGCGGTCGCGACGCCGTGCTGTCCGGCTCCGGTTTCGGCGATCACGCGCCGCTTGCCCATGCGCCGCGTGAGCAGCGCCTGCCCCAACGTGTTGTTAATTTTGTGCGCGCCAGTGTGATTGAGGTCCTCGCGCTTGAGATAAATCTTCGCGCCGCCGCAGTGCGCCGTCAACCGCGCGGCGAGCGTCAGCGGATTGGGCCGCCCGACATAATCGCGCAGCAGCCCGTCAAGTTCCGCCTTGAACGCCGGATCGTTCTTCGATTCCGCATAGTGCCGCGCCAATTCCTCGCACGCCGGCATCAGCGTCTCAGGAATAAAGCGCCCGCCGTAACCGGCCTCGCCGCCAAAATACCCGCGCGCGTCCGGCTGAACCGAAACCGCCGCGTCCAATGTTGCCGTGCTCAAAACAAAAGCCTCCCAATTCGCCGCGCGAATTTTAGCGGCGCACTCTAATTAAAGAAACGAAATTTAACCTGCGGAATGAAGCGTGGAAATTGCGATGTCATGCACACCACTGTCCAAAACGGACGCGCGAAGCGCGCCGCCGCTGGCATGCGCCGCTTTTGCAGCGCGGCATCGAATTCTTCCAGCACGCGCTAATCGCCTGTCAATTTCATTCGACAGCGCAAGCCCGCTACTCCTGCGTCCTCAACACCACATTATCAATCGCACACGCACATTGGTGCGCCTGAATCGCCAGCTTCCCCTTCTGCTGCGACAGCCCCGTGCTCGCCAGCGTGCACGCCGCCACTCCATTCAACCTCAGCGTGGCGTTCTCGCCGTCGATCGCCAGATCGACGTGCATCGCGCCGTCCTTCGACGCCGGCACTTTCGCCCCCGCGCTCTTCGCGCCGGTTTTGTCCTGCAAGCTCACTTCCGTCTTCCCGTCGGCGCCCGCTTCGAACGACACGATCGCGCTTTGCTGATCGCCGCCAAATTCGCACGTCAAAAACCAGCCTTCGCCAAGCTGCGACAATTCCAGATCGAAACCCAAGCGCGCTTTGTCGAGCGGGAAAAGACCGCCGATGCTCTCCGGCTTCAAAAACGTCTCGCCGCCGTCCGCGCTCTCCAGCACGTATTTGCCGTCCTGCGTCAGCCAGCTTCCCGACACCGCTTCCCAATGCGTCTGCTGGCGCCAGTCGCTGAAATCGTAAAAGTGCAGGTTCTTCGAATCGCTCAACAACCCCGCCATCACCACCGCCGGCGGCGTCTTGCCCGGATTTTTCAGCGCCGCTTCCGACGCCGCTTTCGCCGCGTCTTTGCGTCCCAGCAACTGCCACAAGCAGCCCAGTTCCGCGTGCCGGTTGCTCAGTTCCAGCGTGTCCAGCGTCGCGATGAAATCTTTCGGCTCGATCGCTTTGAGATTCACCGACAGATCGATCACCCCGCCCTGAGTCGAACCCGCGCCCGCGCCGATTTGCACGCTCGCCATCAATCCTTTGACCCGCGCCAGCGTCCCTTCGATTTTCTTCTGCGCGAAGACGATCCGCACGTCTTCGCCCGCCGCCGCTTTTTTCGCGCGCGCCGCTTCGATCTCATCCAGCAGCCCGCCGGCCACCAGCGTTTGCAAATGCAGCGTGGACACATCCCCCGACCAGCGCGTCCCCGATAATTCGCCCAGCACGCCTTCCAACACCGTGCGCGCTTCGTCCAACTGCCCGCGCCCAATCGCGTCCAGCGCCTTGGCCTTCGCGCCCTCCGCAACCGTCGCCGTGCGCTCGTCGATCTGCTCCAGAATGTCGCGCGCCTTCGCGCCGTACGGCCCCGCCGGATCGTTTGAAATCAGGTTTGTGCAGCGCTGAAACACCGCTTGAAATCGTTTCGCCTCCAGCGCGCTGCGCGCCTGATTCAGCGCCAATTCAAACGCCGCGTTGGAAATTTTCGTCGTGTCCTCAAGCGTGCTGCGCGCGCGCTTCGCAAAATCGCTCTCCGCCTGATCGGCCGGCAGAGCAGACAGGAACGATTGCAGCGCGCTCTTCGCACCAAGCAGATTCCCGGAAGCCATCGCGCGCTCCTTCGTGGCCAGTGCTTTCTTGAATTGATCTTCGACGGATATGACCAACTTGTTCGCAGTCCCGCCTTTAGGCGGCTCAGTCGCCGAATCATTTGAAGGCGTGGTCACAAGCGAAGAGGCCGCGCGATCTGTCGTGACGCTCGTCCGCGTTTTAGCCGCCGCCGTTGCGTTCCCTGTGTTTTGCACCTGTTGTTGAGTGCGCCAATAAAAGTACCCTCCCGCGCAAACCGCCAGAAAACACAGCAACACCGCCGAGCCGTGATGATGATCCTGACGCCGCGGCCGCCGCGCGCGAGCTTTCGCGCGCACCTCCTTCAACGCCCGATCGACGATGATCGCTTCGACCTGGCTCGAAATCCCCTCCATTAATACTTGCGTCTCGTCCAGCTTCTCGCTGCTGTCGTCTTCACAATAGATCAGCGTCGTCTTGCCGATGGTGATGCGGTCGTTGTGCTTGAGCGCCTGGCGATTGACGCGCAGCCCGTTGACGAAGGTCCCGTTGGCGCTGTCGAGGTCCTCGATCACGCCCTGCCCGCGTTCCAACACGATGCGGCAGTGCTGCCGCGACGCGCGCTCCTCGCTGAGCTGGATCGCGTTGCTCTCATGCCTCCCAATCGACAGCGGGCCGTTCACTTCGTATTCCTTCACGGCCAACTTGGGACTGATCGCGATCAGGACGGGCATGGCTCCTTTCGGCCGCGGCGCGGCGCTAATGTTGCATTACTTTAATCGGTAATTCATCGCCTTCCACAGCCGACTCATCCATTCATACTGACATACTCTCACGCGTTCATTCTTCGCGCGCCAAATCTCCAATAAAATCTGCATCCAGACCCCTTCCTCGCGCGTTCCCGTTTTCGAAAAGCGCTCGCAATCGTGCAAAAATGCGGTAAGCGAGAGTCTTTGCCGGGCACACAAAAACCAAACAGAATTCAAGAAAGGGTTTTCGCCATGCGCCACAAACGCCTCGTTCGTCCGCTTGCCATGCTCTTCCTTCCCGTCCTGCTGGTGATGTTGACCGGCGCCGACCACCGCGACGCCCCCGGATTGCAATTCGATCCCGCCTCCGACATCAACGACGTGTACGCCTTCGTCAACGCCAACGACAACAACGTTGTCCTGGCCATGACCGTGAATCCGTTCACGGCGCCGGGCCTCAACCCCGTCTTCTCCTCGGACACGCTGTATCAATTCAAGATCGACCAGAACGGCGACGGTGTTGAAGACCTGGTGATTCAAATCACTTTCGACAAACCCTCCGGCAAATCCTCCAACGCGACGCAGCATTTCACCCTGGTCGGCCCTGTCAAGCCCGCCAAAACCGGCGCGATCAACACCCTTGTCAAGGCTACAACGAGCATCACCGGCCCCATCGACAACACTGTCGCCGGAAATTTCGTCACCGACAGTTCCGGCATCAAAGTCTTCGCTGGCGCGCGCGACGACCCGTTCTTCTTCGACTTCATCGCCTTCGTCAACGGCAACCAATACCGCAATCCGGGCGTCGATTTCTTCGCCGGCATGAACGTCTCCGTCATCGCCGTCGAACTGCCCGCGTCCATGCTGACCAAGGGCGGCAATTCCATCAACATCTGGGGCACCACCAGTCTGCCCAGCAGCGACAAACGCGCCATCAAAGCCGCCGCCAAAGGCGACATCCCCGTGCTTGAGGAAGGTCCTGTGAAAACCTTCGTCCAGTTCGACCGCATGGGCCGTCCCGCCATCAACACCGTGCTGATTAACCCGGAACACAAGGACGCCTTCAACGCCGCCGTTCCGTCGGAAGACAAAGCGCTCTTTCGCAACGACGTGGTGGCGCACATCTTGGCTCTCAACGGCGGCGATCAGGCGCACGCCAACACCACCGCCGACGTGCTGATGCCGGATGTGCTCACGCTCGACGTCACTAAAACCGCCGGCTTCAACGCCGCCCTCAACGGCCGCCGCCCCGAAGACGACGTGATCGACGCCGAACTCAACATCCTCACCAAAGGCGCCGTCAAAGGCGACAACGTCAACGCCAACGACGTGCCGTTTTTGACCGACTTCCCTTTCTTCGCCCCGCCGCATCAGGCGCATGAGGGTGTGCCGGCGCGGAATTGAACTCGCCTCGACTGGGTTTTGTCAGATGGGAGCCGGAGGCAAAGGAATTTTGGGTTGTTCCGTTGTCACTCGCATGCGCTCCGACTCCCGATTTCTGATCCCTGGCCCCTGACTCCTGACCTTGACGCTGCCCGTTTCTGCCCCTATAAACCCCGGGCACTTTGTGGTAAATTACCAGCCCCGTGCCGCACGGGGCTTTTCGTTTAACGCTTATTTTGGCGGCGCAGATTTTTCAGAAGGGAACCGTACACTGTGGCAGAAGAAAGCGAAGGCGGAAAGAAAGCGCCGCTGACCGTCAGCACCGTCGTCAAAGACGGCGGGCTGTGGGAGAAATCGGTCAGCGTGACCGTTGCGGCGGAGGAAGTCAACAAGGAACACAACGCCGTCGTGGGCAGTTTTTCAGGCGCGGTCAACCTGCCTGGTTTTCGCCCGGGAAAAGTGCCGCGCGATGTGATTGAGAAACGCTTCGGCGCGGACATCCGCAAGCAGCTCACCGCCAACCTCGTGGAACGTGCTTTCGCCGCGGCGCTCGAAAAGGAAAATCTGAAAGCCATTGGCGAACCCGAAGTGACGGAGGCCGAAAAACTCATTGCGACAAAGGGCCAGCCGTTCAGTTTCGAATTCAAAACCGAAGTAATGCCGCAATTCGAATTGCCGCCGTACACCGGATTGAAAGGCGAGCAGGAAGAGATCGACGTGCTGCCCGAGGAGATTGAGCACGCCATCAATGCGCTGCGTGAACGCTTCGCCGAAGAAGTGCCCGCCGAGGAAGGCCACGCGATTATCGAAAAAGACAACGCAACAGGTGTGCTGCGCGTGCTGGTCGATGGCAATGAAGTGCACAAGGAAGAGGACGCGCATCTGCTTTGCGTGCAAGGGCACGTCTTCGGCGCGTATGCGCATCTGGGTTCGAAATTTTTGCTGGGCGCGAAAGCCGGCGAAAAGCGCGCCGTGGACGAGGCGCTGGCGGGGAATTTCCCGGTCGAAGAACATCGCAACAAAAAAGCCACGATCGAATTTGAAGTGAAGTCGATCAAAACGGTGCGCCTGCCGGCCGTGGACGACGAACTCGCCAAGAATCTGGGCTTCCCGGACCTGGCGGCGCTCAACGACAAAATCCGTTCGTCGCTGTTGGAAAAAATCGGCGACACGATCAAAACGCGCGTGCGCGAAGAGATCCTCAAGCAGATCATCGAGAAGGTCAATTTCGAAATGCCTCCGAAAATGCTGGCGCGCGCGGCGTCGGAAAACATGGTTCAGAGCATTCAATACCTCGCGCAGATGGGTGTACAGCCCGGCGCCATTGGCCTGACGCCGGAGAAGATGGCGGACAATTCCCAGAGCGCGGGCGTGGCCGAACTCAAACGCTATTTCACGCTTTCCGCCATCGCCGACAAGGAAAACATCACCGCCGAAGAAGAGGAAGTGGACGAATACATCGTGGGCCTGGCACGGCGCCAGAACGTGAAGGCGCAGGATCTTTTCGACCGCCTCGCCGCGGAAGGCAAAATCCCGCAGATCGAAGCCGACATCCGCTTGAGGAAAGCCATCGATTTCGTGCTCGACGCCGCTGAAATCGCCGTTGTGCCGCGCAAGCCCTTCCCGAAGGAACACGAACACGAACACGAACACGACGAACACGCGCCGGGGCATGAGCATGGGCACGAGCATGGTCATGAACACGGCGAGCATGCCGAACAAGGCCACGAGCATGGTCATGAAACCGGCGAACATGCGGAACATGGGCATGAGCACGCCGAACACGAGCACGGTGATCATGGCCACGAACATGGTCACGAAGAACACGGGCACGAGCACGGAGCATAGAAACGTGCAGGCGAGACGCCTGCACCACGAGACACTTGCAGGCTGGAAGCCTGCACCACAATACTCAGGACTCAGGACTCAGCATTTTCAACTCAGGATTAAAATCATGGCCATCATCCCCAATGTGATCGAACGAACCGGACGCGGCGAACGAGGCTGGGACATCTACAGCCGCCTGTTGAAGGACCGCATCATTTTCCTGGGCGAAGAAATCAACGAATTCACCGCCACGACGATTGTCGCGGAGATGCTCTACTTGCAGCTTGAAAACAAGGAAGCCGACATCGAGCTGTACATCATGTCGCCCGGCGGATCGGTGACCGCGGGTTTGGCGATCTACGACACGATGCAGCACGTCACCAACGACATCGCGACGTATTGCGTGGGCCAGGCCGCGAGCATGGGCGCATTCCTGCTGGCCGCGGGCACCAAAGGCAAGCGCTTTGCGCTCCCCAACGCGCGCATCATGATTCATCAGCCGTGGGGCGGCGCACAAGGCACCGCCGCGGACATTGTGATTCAAGCGGAAGAAATCATCCGCCTCAAGCGCTCATTGAACGAACTCTACGCCAAGCACACCGGCCTGAGCGTCGAGCGCATCGCCAAAGACAGTGACCGCGATTTTTTCATGTCGCCGGATCAGGCGAAGGAGTATGGGCTGATCGACGAAGTGCTGCGATAAGGACCTTTCGCACCGCGTATAGGCCATATATGCGTTATAGGGCCTATGGGCCGGTCGAACGCAGACTTCTTGACACGCCCGGCTCAACCGGTACAATTCAGGACAAGTTTATCCGGAAATCGTGCATTGTGGACGATTCACTCTGGATGGAGGCACTGTCCTGAAATGATCTCTCAAACCACCGAATACGCCCTGCGCGCGATGGTCTTCCTTGCCGAACGCGAAGGCCACCCTCACGCCGCGCAGGAAATCGCTCAAGCCACGCACGTTCCAGCAGGCTATTTGTCAAAAGTTTTGCAGAGCCTCGTGCGCGCAAATCTGCTGATCTCGCAGCGCGGGTTGGGCGGTGGCTTTTCGCTCTCGCGGTCCAAAAGTGAAATCTCGATCTACGAAGTGGTGCAAGCCGTCGATCCCATCCGCCGCATCCGCAGTTGCCCGCTTGAATTGGTGGCGCACGGAACCAATCTGTGCCCGCTGCACCGGCGGCTGGATAATGCGCTGGCGTTGGTCGAGGACTCCTTTAAAAATAGCACGCTGGCCGAAATCCTCGATACCCCCGGCTCAAGCCGGCCACTCTGTCCCTTCCCACGCGTGGCCGCAAAGGACGAAACAGCCGATTCAGTTGGCGCAAAAAAATAAATCGCGCGAAGCGCGTCGCCTCCTAGAGCTAGAGCGCATTCAGAATTCGCGAGCACGGTACGTAATGCGCTCTGGCACCCCTTCGGGGTGCAGGGAATCATGAGAGGGACCTAACCGGGGGTATCGGCCTCGCGGCCTCAACCCCCGGCTAATATCTTTAACCCCTTCGGGGTAACAACGGCGTTTCGCTTCGCGAAACACGTCCTCACGAATTTGAAATCCGCTCTATCTCCTGACTCCTGACTCCTAACCCCTAACCCCTAACCCCTAACCCCTAACCCCTAACCCCTAACCCCTAACCCCTAACCCCTAACCCCTGACCCCTGACTCGCGCGTGCGTTTGCGCAATTCCACCCCCGCTTTGCGCATTCCGCGTGACTTTTTTTGTTTGACGCCCTATATCATCCGCGGTGTACAATTCATTGTACAAACTTGAGATTCGCACATTCACAATATCGGAGGCATCACATGAACGCGAAACAATCGAGCGCGGCTTCGCGCCGGGATTTCATTAAGGGGACGGCGGCCGTCGGCGGCGCGCTGGCGGCGGCGAGTTTCATGGGCCGGGCGTACGCGGCGGGCGGCGACACCATCCGCGTGGGCTGGATCGGCTGCGGCGGGCGCGGCACGGGCGCGGCCAGCCAGGCGCTGTTGGCCGACAAGAACATCAAGCTCGTGGCGGTCGGCGACACCTTTAAGGATCGCCTCGACGAGCACCTCGCGGCGCTTAAGGACGACATGGAAAAGAAGGCCGCGAAGGCCAAGGACTCGTTCGATCCCAAGTCCAAATTCGATTGCCCGCCCGAACGCCAGTTCGTCGGCTTCGACGCGTACAAGAAAGTCATCGACGCCGGCGTGGACGTCGTAGTGCTGACCACCCCGCCGCATTTTCGCCCGGAGCATTTGAAATACGCTGTCGCGCAGGGCAAGCATGTGTTCGCGGAAAAGCCCGTCGCGGTGGACGGCCCCGGCATCCGCTCGGTCGCCGAAACCTGCGCCGAAGCGCGCAAGAAAAAGCTCTCGATTGTCTCCGGCCTCTGCTGGCGCTACGACACCGAAGGCACCGGCGCGCTGGCCAAGCATCTGCACGACGGCGGCGTGGGCCAGATTCAGGCCGTGCATTCGTCGTACCTCACCGGCGGCTTGTGGCATTTCCCGCGCAAGGAAAGCTGGAGCGACATGGAATACCAGATGCGCAACTGGCTCTATTTCACGTGGCTCTCCGGCGATCACATCGTCGAACAAAACGTCCACAACCTCGACCGCGTCGCCTGGTACCTCGGCGAATACCCGTCCAAGTGCTACAGCCTCGGTGGACGCCAGTCGCGCACTGAACCCGAATTCGGGCACATCTTCGATCATTTCGCAACGTGTTTCGAATTCCCCAGCGGGGCGAAGTGCTTCAACTACTGCCGCCAGCAGCCCGGCTCCGACCCTCAGAACGGCGATTGGATTTACGGCACGAAAGGCACCGCGATCTGGAACTGGGGCAAAGCCGAAGTCAAAGGCGAACGCCCCGCGGCGTTCAACGGCAATTTGAACAACGCGTACCAGTACGAACACGACGTGCTGATGGCCTCGATCCGCAAAGGCGAGCCGGTGGACAACAGCGAGTACATGATCAACAGCACGATGATGGGCATCTTCGGCCGCATGGCCGCGTATAGCGGCAAAATTCTGACGTGGAAGCAGGCCATGGAATCACAGGAAGATTTGTCGCCGAAGGCCTACGACATGAGCGCGAAGCTGGACTTCCCGGCCGTAGCGAAGCCGGGTCTGACGAAGTTCAGTTAATATGTGCAGTCACTGACTCCTGACCCTTGACGAAAGCGGGCGCCCGTAAAAAGGCGCCCGCTTTTTTGCGCACGCAGGCCCTCTTGCACCCTATTCCATCAACATCCATCGTTCCAATTCGCGAGCATTTCATTGTTTCCAAACGCTATCCCGCCGATACACTCATAGCCGGCGTTGCCCCGCCTATCGGACCCGCTTTGCCTATGGCCGACGAAGAGCATTTCAAAATTATCAAACAAGGTCCCGCCGCGTGGAACGATTGGCGCCGCGCGCATCCTGAAATCAAACCGGATCTCACCGGCGCGTACCTCAGCGGGCGCGAACTGGGCAATTTGCGCATGGCCAATGTGGACATGAGCCTCTCGACGCTGAAGAAAACCAACCTGCGCGGGTCGGATTTCTGGCGCACCGATTTGAATTTGAGCGACCTGAGCGGCGCGATACTTTCGCGTTCGTTTTTTGGCCGCGCGCATTTGCATTCGGCGCGGCTGTGCAGCGCGGAACTGACTTATGTGCGCTTCATCGGTTCGGATTTGAGCGGCGCGAATCTTTCGCACGCAAAAATCGCGCACACGCACTTCAACGACACCGATCTCGCCGGCGCCGACTTCAGCCACGCTTGGATCAGCGACACTGTCTTCGCCAACGTCGATCTGCGCCGCACGCTCGGACTGGAGACCGTGAACTTCATCAGTCCGTCGAGCTTGGGCATCGACTCGATCTACCGTTCGCACGGCCAGATTCCGACCACGTTCCTGCGCGGCTGCGGCGTGCCCGAAGAATTCGTGCGCCTGATCCCGTCGCTCCAATTCGATTCGCCGCTGCAATTCACCTGCTGCCTGTGCTTCAACGCGCTGGACCGCGTCTTCTGCGAAAAGCTGCACGCGGATTTGCAGGCCAATGGCGTGCGCTGCTGGTTTCTTCCCGACCACGGCAGCGGCCTGCACGAGCAGCTCGAAGAAGCCGTCACGTTCTACGACAAAATCGTCGCAATCTGCTCGAAGAATTCGATGGCCCGGCCCGAATTCGCGCAGCATTTCGAGCGCGCGCTGGAGATTGAAAAATACGACGGCCGCACCGCGCTCTACTGTATTACGCGCGACGATTACCTCGCCAACGATTGGACGCACGCGCAGAAAGAAACCGTTCAGGGCCGCGTGGTCAGCGATTTCCGGCATTGGGAGAAGCCCGAAAGTTACGAGCGCGCGCTGGGGAAATTGCTGCGGGCGCTGGGCAGCGCGTGAGGCCGAAACTGGGCGCGTCGGTTTTTGAGAATCATAGGCATTATAGGCATTATAGGACATATAGGCCGTATAGGCCCTATTCCGATTTGCGCGACGGCAAAGCGGCTAGCCCTTCGCGGCCACGCGCAGACCACGGTGCCAGTTCAACAAATCCCGCAGCGTTTTTTCGAGCGGGATTTCCGGCAACCAGCCGGTCGCGGCTTTGATTTTGTCGATGCTGCCGCGCACGTCCATGACCTGGTTCGCGCCGCGCAAGCGCGCCGGGTCGGGGCGGATTTCCACTTTCACGCGCGCCATGTTCACCAGGATATCGAGGATTTCTTTGACCGTCACGCTGGTCCCGGTGGCCAGATTGTACGCTTCGCCTTTCGCGCCCTGCAGCGCCAACATGCGGTAGCCGCGCACGATGTCGCGCACGTCTGAAAAATCGCGGCGCGGCGACAGGTCGCCGCAATAAATGACCGGCTCGCCGCCGGTCTCGACTTTGGCCACCTGCTCGGCGAAAGTTGAACAGACAAAATCCGCGCGCTGCCGCGGGCCGGTGTGATTGAACGGCCGCGCCATCACCACATGCAGCCCGTACATTGTGATCAGCGGGTGAGCGGCCAGTTCCAGCGCCGCTTTGCCCGCGGCGAAAATATTCACCGGCGGCGCGAACGGGTAGTCCTCGCGCACCGGCAATTTCTCCTGCGCCACAGGGCCATACACTTCCGCGGAACTGACCATCACCACGCGCGTCTGGTGGCTGAGCGTGCGCACCGCTTCGAGCAGATGAATGCCGGAGAGCAGATTGGATTCGTACGTTTTTGCCGGTTCGCGTTCGGCGTCCTTCACGTAGCTGATGCCCGCCAGATGAAACAGTGCGTCGAATTTGCTCTCGCGCAATACGCCGCGCAGAAATTCCGGCTGCGTCAAATCGCCCACGCGCAGCGTGATGTGGTCGAGTTGGTGCGCAACGTTGGCCGTGCGCGCGCCGGGGCGGCAGGTGCCCCACACGTCGTCGCCCAGCGACAGGCAGTAATCGACCAAGTGCGAGCCGGCGAAGCCTTCGGCGCCGGTGATCAGGACTCTCATGGCGCGTCGGTCCCTTTCGCATCCAGCGGCGTTGCGGGCAAATCGGTGATGGCGGCAGCCGCTCTTTTGCGCCCGAATTTCGCTTTCAAAAATGTGACGATGACCGGAAGCAGCGAGACGAAAATAACCGCCATGATCGACGCATCTAGATGCTTGCCGATCTTGTCGTTGTAGCCGAGAAAATAACCGAGCATGCTCAAGCCCAAGATCCAGCCAATTCCGCCAAAGACGTTGTACGCCAAAAACCGCCGGTATGGCATCTGCGCAATCCCCGCGACCACGGGCGCAAACGTGCGGATCAGCGGCACAAATCGCGCGATGACAATTGTCTTTCCGCCGTGCCGCTCGTAAAACTCTTTCGTTTTCAACAGGTGATCTTTGCGGAAAAAGAATGTCTTTTCGCGCTCGTACATACCCTTCCCCGCGCGATAGCCGATCCAATATCCGACGGTGTCGCCCAGAATCGCCGCGGGGATGAGAAACAAATTCAACGTGAAAATGTCCAGCGGTGCGAGCTTATGCATCTCGCTCGCAGAATTACAGGCCAATCCCGCGGTGAACAGAAGCGAATCGCCCGGAAGAAAAAAGCCGACGAGCAATCCCGTTTCCATAAAAATAATCGCCGCCATCCCTGGATAGCCGACGTAGGCGATCAAATCCTTGACGTTGTATAGTTTGTTGAATGTTTTGACGATCCAGTCCATGCCGACCCCTCACCCCCGGCCCCTCTCCCCCAAGGGGAGAGGGGAGAACGGCGACGCTTCGCTTCCCGAAACGTTTTTTCATTTCTTGCGGCGCAATACTTTCCCCTTTGGCGTGGTTCTCGGCAAGTCAAAATGCAGGTTTAATTCAAGACCCTTTTCGGCGTGGATTTCGGCCAGAAAATCTTTCACGCGCGATTGCAGCAGTTCAAATTCATTCGGCAGCAGCGCGCGCGGCGAGAGCGCGGCGCAATTTTGGTAGAGCGCGTAAAAATGCACGCGCCCCAAATCGTCCGGCACGCCGCCGAATTCGGCGAGCGCCGATGCCCGCTCCTCTTCGCCGGCCAGGGACGAGACTTCCGATCCGAACAGAATCGCCACGCGGCATTCCAGCAATCCTTTCATTCCGCCGGGAAAACGCAGCGTGTCCTGCGCTTCGATGTACGTCGGCAGCGTTGCGCCCTCCGCGTAATAAATGCGCCGCGCGGCGTCCACGTTTGGAATGTCCTTGAAACGGTCTTTGCTCGGATCGACGTAGGACAGCGTCGCGGGGCATTCCGACGTGTAGCACAAATCGAAGCGTTTTCCGTAACTGTCCGCGGCCGGCTCGAAGAGCGCGCCGGCGGCGTTGCGCTTGATCTGGTATTCCGCCGGACGAATGCGCCGCTCGATGAATGCCGGCAAACCGACGGGAGAAATCTCGCGCTCGAGCGGCGCGGGACCGAAACGATCTTTGGCTTTGTCCCAGCGCAGCAGCCGTTGAGCGAACAGATTGAACATGTACTCGTCGTCGGGATCGAGCCGGCTGGAGACTTGAAACAAATCGACTTTGCGTTCGGCTTTATCGGCGTCGCGCAGCACCATTACGCGGCCGTCCTGAAAATCCACGTCGCATTCTGGCAGGATCGACTTGATGCGCTTGCCCAGCCGTTCGGCGTTATCCAGCGCGTAGGTGCCTTCGCCCAAATAAAACGAACAGGTTTCGTGCAGCGAGAGCCCGCTCACCGCGCAGAATTTGACCAGCGGCGCCAGATCGATCGGCAATTTCAGCGGCGCGCGTTCGAGAAATCCCGAACCGGCGACGGTCGGTTTGCCTGGCGATAGATTCAGTTTCGCGTCGCGCGTGCTCGCTTCCGCGACTGCGATCGAGCGCATTTCGGGAAGCGAGATTCCGACGAAGCATTCGGATTTGCCCGTCGAAAGTTTCTCGGCGAATTTGTTTGCCCAGTCCATGTACGAACTGGTGTTCTTCGTCGCCTCGTCGATTTTGAGCGGCGATTCCAGGCGCGTGAACACGCCTTTGTCGCGATCGGCTTTCAATTGCGTGTTTGCGAATTCGCGGAACGCATCGTCGTTCACGCCTTCGGGCCTGAAGATCAGCCACAATCCCGGCGAGACATTTTCGTAGAGAACTTTTTTGTCGTCCCAATGCGCCGCGAAGATTTCGTTCCACACCGCGCGAAGCGAGAAATGGCAGCCGAAGCTAGTCTTGAACGCTGTCTCGTTCTCCTCGGGCAGCGGCACTTTCGCGGCCGCGCCTTCTTTCGGCACGCGCCAGTATGTTTTTTCGATCAGCTTTTCGTCACGGACAAGATAGTCGATCTGCATGTCGTCGCCGGTTTCGTTCAGGAAATGGCAGAAGTAGGCGCGGTTGGGATGCGGATCGCGTTCCGGCTCGCCGCAATGCGGACAGGCGCGCGGGACCATTTTGCCGGCGGCCGGCGAGTACATCGTCTTCGGCACCGGCTTGCGAATCGAATCTTCAATCGAGCGGTGCACCGCGGCCAGATCGTTGAAGGGCGTGCGGCTTAAGCGCGGGTAGATTCCGAAGACGTACATCTTCTTGCATTTCGGGCAAGTGCGAATGGTGAACGCGATATCGGGAGCGAACGCGCCGTCCACTTTCAGTGCCCGCCCGCGAAACGCGCGCAGGTCGTCGGGGTATTCGAAATCTCGCGCGTGCCCGCCTTCGCCGTTGGCGGTGGGGAGATTGTTATCGAGCGCATTCGCGGTAAAAATCGTTGCGCAGAGGAGAATCGCGAAGAAATGGAAGCGGGCCGGCAGCGTCATGAATTCCTCAAATGTCTATTCCGCAATGTAGCACAAAACGAGCGTGGACGGACGCACTTTCGGAGCGGCGGCACTCTTGCCGCCGTAAGCCGTTTATCTAACGAGACGCAATTTCCGCCATAATCGCCGTACGAATTCTTAGGATTAGTCGTCTTCGTCCTGTTGCGTTACACGAGCGATCAAATTAAGATCGCGTGACGAGCGCTTCATTCAAACTCGCTGGAGGTGCCAAATGCCTCAACCCGCTATCGCCAAAGCCGCGCCCGCCAAAGCGTGGTACGACAGCACAGTTCTGTGCATGGTTCTGCTGGTCTTTCTGTGGCCGGCGGGTGTGTTCGCGCTGATCAAGAACCGGCGGCTCGGCGCGTTTTCGAAGCTCATCATCGGCGGCGGCATCTCCGTGATGCTGCTGGCCGCGCTGGGCACATCGGGCTTCGCGGGCTACTGGTATTACAAGCATCGCACTTTCGCCGATCTGCCGTTCATTGGCAAATACCTCAAGCCGACGCGCGTGGCGGAAAATTCCGTTCCGAAAAATACGGCCAAGGACATCAGCAAAGATGCGGGCAAAGAGTTGGCGAAGGATATGACCAAGCCATCCGATTTGCCTCTGCCGCCCGACAACAGGACGCCGGATAAAGTTCCCGACAACCCGCCGCCGGACACGAAGACGCCCGACAATCCTCAACCCGATTTGAAAGTGCCGGATTCAAAATCGCAGGACACAAAAACACCGGATTCAAAAGCTCCCGACACAAAGCCGCCGGAAACGAAACTTCCCGACACGAAGACGCCGGATGCAAAGGAGCCGGACTTGAAGATTCCGGATACGAAGGCGCCTGACACGAAAGTTCCCGACGCCAAGATTCCCGACACGCCCAAGCTTGACCCCGCGGAACGCGCCGCGGAAGAGAAGCGCAAGCAGGACGACGCGCTGAAAGCGAAGGAACTCGCCGACGCCAAAGCGAAACTCGACGCCGCCAACGCTGAGAGGGAAAAGGCGGAGCTTGAACGCAAGCAGAAGGAAAACGCCGATCTGGCCAACGCGGAGCAAGCAGCGCGCAAACTCGACACCATCGCCGCCGAACTGCGCGACCGCGCCGTGCTCCAAGCCAACCAGAAAGCGCAGCAGGCCACGAAATACAAGAATGCGCTTGCGGATTACAACAGTGCCATCGCACTCGAACCGCAATTGTCGAACCTGGAAGTCGCGTTCAAACTTCACGTGCAGGATGTCTACAAGACCGACCGAATCGACGAAGCCAAATTCAATGAGTTTTTTAACGACGAATACCTCCACGACTACAACACCAAGGAAAAGAAACGCCAGAGCGCGGTCGGCGGCTATGTCCGCGCGCTGCGTGAAAGCGATGCAGCCTTGAGCGCCGACGAGAAGAAACTCAAGGCGGAGATCGAGGACACCAACAAAAAGCTCGCCGCCGCCGGCCGTCCGCTGATCGAACTCCCGCCGCCCGACGAGGCGCTCGAAAAAGACCTGGCCGCAAGCCGCGCCGCAGCGGCTGCGCTGCCCGAAAAGCTGGTGACGCTTGACGATCTGCGCGAACGGCTTGGCATAAAAGCCAGCGGCAAAGCTCCGCGCCCGGCCATCGCCGACAACCGCAACTCGAAAGATCCTTTCGCGCCAAAATCCAACGACAACGGGGGCGATACCGTGCCGCTCCCGCCCGACACAAAACCGCGCCAGCCGGCCGTCGATTTCAATCCCAAAGATATTCTGCCCAAGCAGCCTGACCAGCCCTCGCAACCCAAAATACCGGACGCAATCCCCAACGAAACGCCCGGCGCGATCAGCAGCGCGGACATTCAAGGCATTTGGACGCGCAGCGACGGGCGCGTACAATGGAGTCTCGACGCCGGCGGCATCATGTTCGTGCACGGGCCGCGCCGCACGCAAGGCTCGTGGACGTTTGACGACAAAACGAATGCGCTCACCGTCAACCACGGCGGCGTGCTGATGAAATTCACGGTCTCAAAAAATCAGGATCAGCTATCGATGGTCGGCGGAGCGGGATCGAACGCGACGCTGCATTTCAATAAGGCAGGGGCAGGAGATAGGAGATAGGAGTCAGGAGTCAGGAGTCAGGGGTCAGGAGAAAGCGCAGCGCGATTTGCCGCTGTTCTCCTAGCTCCTATCTCCTTTTTTACGGAGGGGAAGCTGTGAAACACCTGCATCTGTCGATTGTGTGCGTGGCTCTATTCTGCGTCGCGGTTCGCTCGGCCGACGCTGTCGTGGCCTTCAAGACAATCACGCAAGACGCCGCTGAGGCGGCGGTCAAAGCGGCGAAGGATGAAGCGGCAAAACTCGAAAGCCCCATTTACAAACCGGCGAAGACGAAGATGCACATCCATGTGCTGGGACGCGAAGGCACACTCATGGCTGCGTCGCAGGCCAACGGCGCCTGGCCGGGCAGCGACGACATCGCCACGCGCAAGGCGCGCACGTCGCTGGCGTTTGGTTTCCCGACGCGCGCGGTGGGCGAGCTTTCGCGGCCTGACAAAGAAGCGAAGGGCCCGCTTTATGGCATCGAACTTTCCAATGGCGGCTTGATCACGTTCCCTGGCGGCGTGCCGCTGCTCGACGCGGACGGCAATCTGTGCGGGGCGATCGGCGTGAGCGGCGACAGCGTGGACATGGATGAAAAAGTTGCGCTGGCCGGCGCGGAGGCGTTCAAGGCGCTCAAGGACGCGACGGTTGCGCTGTCCGCGCTCACGCAAAGCGCGGCTGTTTCGATTGCCATCGCCGCAAAATCCAAATCCGAAACGACGGACAGCGGCATGCTCAAGGACAAGGACGGCAAATTTAAAAAGACGCGCATGTTCATCCGTGTCGTCGGCGTGGACGGTTCGGTGCTGGCCGCGTGCGGTTCGGAAGAGGCGTGGAAAGGCAGCGACGACATCGCGCAGCGCAAAGCGAAAACGGCGCTGCTTTTCAAACTGCCGACGCGCACCATCGGCGAACTCTCGCGTCCGGAATTGAAAGACAAAGGGCCGCTCTATGGCATCGAAATCTCCAACGACGCGCTGATCACTTTTCCTGGCGGCCTGCCGCTGATGGATGACAAAGGCAACTGCGTCGGTGCAATCGGCGTGAGCGGCGACACGGTGGACAAGGACGAGGAAGTGGCGAAGGCGGGCGTGGAGGTGTTTAATAAAATGATGAAGAAGTGAGGAGGGTTCAGCGTTCGTCGTTCATCGTTTATCGTTTATTACTCATCACTCTTGTCCAAAACAATTGCAAAACTCATAGGAAAATCGTGCCGACACCCGCGAGCCGTCAGTTCGCCCCTTTGGGGCTTTGGGCCGCATTACCGCAACAGACCCAGGGCTGCGCGCTGACGCGCTTGCCCTGGGCTATAAAAGTTCGCCCCTTTGGGGCTGACTGCGACGGCGCTCTTCGCTTGCCTATTTTGGACAGCAATGATTTATAATCATTCAGCATTCACCGTTCATCGTTTCTCACGCCCGCTCCTCCCATATTCGCGCGAGATGGACCAATGTCTCCGCGGCTTTGCACATGTCCTGCAAGCTCACCCATTCTTTTTCGCTGTGGACGTTGTGGAAGCCGGTGAACAGGTTCGGTGTGGGGAGGCCGCGTTCGGTGAGGCGCGAGCCGTCGGTGCCGCCGCGGATGGCTTCGGTGGTCGGCGTGAGGCCGGCGGCGCGGATGGCGTCCATGGCGTAATTGACGGGGCGCATGTCGCGTTCGAGCCAGTAGCGCATGTTGGCGTATTGGCGGTAGATTTCGAGGTTGATGCGCGCGCGCGGTTCTTTTTCGCGGAGTTTTGCGACGGTTTTTTCGACGAGCCGGTGTTTGGCGGCAAGGCCGTCGATTTCGAAATCGCGCAGCAGCATTTCGATGCGGACCTGCTCGGGCGTGCCGACGATTTCGACGGGATGGATGAAGCCTTCGCGGCCGGAGGCATTTTCGGGACCGCTTTCAGCGGGCATGGCTTGCAGAAATTCAGTCGCCAGGCGCATCGCGTTGACCATGACGCCTTTGGCCCAGCCCGGATGCGCGGCGACGCCGGTGAAGGTGAGCACCGCGCGCGCGGCGCTGAAGGATTCGAAATCGACTTCGCCGAGATTTTCGGCGTCGAGCGTGTATGCGGCGTCGGCGGCGAGTTCTTCGAGCGAAAGTTTTTCGGTGCCGCGCCCGATCTCTTCGTCGGGATTGAAACAGATGCGCACGGGGCCGTGCGGAACCTCTGGATGTTCGATCCAGTATTTCGCTGCGGCCATGACAGTGGCCACGCCGGATTTATCGTCGGCGCCGAGCAGTGTGGCACCGGAGGCGGTGACGATGTCTTCGCCGATTTTCGTTGCGAGCAGCGGGATGGAGTTCGTATCGAGAACCTGGCGCGGGTCGTCGGGCAGCACGATGGGCGAGCCATCGTAGCTGCGGTGAACGATGGGCTTGGCACGGCCGGGGCAGGCGTCGGCGGTGTCCACGTGCGCGAGAAAAGCGAGGCGCGGGGCGTTGGTTTTTTTTGACGTGCCGGGAATCGTTGCGAGGACGAAGCCGAACGGCGTGACTTTGACGTCGGCGAGGCCGAGTTCTTTGAGTTCGCCTTCGAGCTTGCGGATCAGCACCCACTGCTTTTCGGTGCTGGGCGTCGTCTCGGAATGAATCGAGCTTTGCGTGTCGATTTGGACGTAAGCGAGAAAGCGGGCCAGCAGGTCTTCGGAATCGATCATGACGAAACTCAATAACTCAATTCAAAATGAAAAATTCAAAATGCAAAATGAACCGCGTAACTAAAATGCTAATGCACGTTGTGATGAAAGCAAATTCTTTGAACTTAAAAATTTGATTCAAATCATGAACGCAAGCGCGGCCAAACCCCTCACCCCCGACCCCTCTCCCCCAAGGGGAGAGGGGAGAACGGCGGCGCTTCGCGAAGTTTTGAAACAGTTTCTAAATTATTTTTAACAAAGCACTTCCGGCGGGTTCGATGAAGCCGACTTCGACGGCTTGAGAGACGCCGCGGCGTTTGAGGTCGGCGAGCAGTGCGTCGCCTTTTTCGGGCGCGACGGCGATCAGCAATCCACCGGAGGTTTCGGCGTCGAAGATGATGCGGTGCAGCGCTTCGTCGAATGCGGCGGGCAGTTCGACGAGGCTTTGCAGCAAATCCTGATTCTGCTTGTACGCGCCGGACGACATTTTTTTAGCGGCGAATTCGCGCGCGCCCACGACCAGCGGCAGCGCGCCGGCGCGGAAGACTAGTTTGACGCCGCTGGCGGCGGCGATGTTTCGCGCGTGGCCGAGCAGGCCGAAGCCGGTGATGTCGGTGGCGGCGTGGATCGCCGTGTTGATGCCAAGCGCGCGCATCGAGTCGGCGGCGGCTTTGTTGAGCGCCGCCATCTGCTTGATGCTGACGGCCATGACTTCGCCGGAGATGGCTTTCTTGCGAAACGCCGTTGTGGTCGCACCGGTGCCGAGCGGCTTGGTGAGGAACAAACGGTCGCCGACTTTGGCGCCGGCGTTCGAGGCGACGCGGTCGGGATGAATCGTTCCGGTGACGGAGAATCCGAATTTGATTTCAGGATCGCGCACGGAGTGGCCGCCGACGATGGTGCAGCCGGCTTCGGCGCATTTGTCCGCGCCGCCGCGCAAAATGTCGCCGAGCACCGACAAATCCAATTCCGTATTCGGAAAACAAACGAGGCTCAAGGCGGTCAACGGTTCGCCGCCCATGGCGTAGACGTCGCTGAGCGAATTGGCGGCGGCAACCTGCCCGAATTGGAACGGATCGTCGATGATCGGCGGGAAGAAATCGACGGTTTGAACCAGCGCGAGGTCTTTCGAGAGGACGTAAACACCCGCGTCGTCGAAGGAGGCCGGTCCGACGGCAAGGCGGGGATCGTGGATGGGCGGCAGACTACGCAGAACCTGCGCAAGTTCCTTGGGCGGGATCTTGGCCGCTCACCCGGCGCAGGAGGCGTAGTGGGTGAGTTTTTTTTTGTCGTTGGGGAGGGGTTCTTCGGTGGGCATGGTGGATTCGACTCGCTAAGAATTAAATGCCGAATTCGGTTACGAAGCGCGCGCTAGTTTTTTCGAAATCCTTTTCTGCGTTCTCCGTCTGTTCAATTTCGCAAACCATTCATCGACCTCCTTCATGACTTGCTCATGGGGTATCGTTTCTCCGCGTGCAATCTCCGCATTAGCCTGCTCGATTTGCTCCATGACCCAAAGCTCATGGCGCAACTGTTTCCACGAAATGTTGTCGGGAAGGTTGTCGAGCAGATTGCGGACGTGTTCTTTGACGGTGGGCATGTCCGGTATTCCAAAATCGGGCAATCGGAATCCAATTTTAATTCAAATCAAAATTGATCCAACGCAATCGAATCCTCAACGCCTTCGGCAGACGGCGTGCACCATGAATAATCGCCGCGATATAAACTCTTCGTTCCAGAACCAGATACATGACTCGGCAGCTATAAACCATTACCTGACGGATGCGCTTATCCTTAATGTCACGCGGCGAGTGTCCCGCGAACGGGTGAGTCGTGATAAGGTCCAGCCTTTCAGAAAAGCGCCTTAGAAATTTTTCTGCATATGGCGGCCAGGATGTTTTGAGGCCGTCATGGATTTTTTTGAAGTCTTCAAGCGCGCCTTGGGTCCAGAGGACTTCGAAACCCATGACCTGATCTCCTTCATCGCCTCTTCGTGAGGCATGACGCGCCCGTTGGCAATATCGTCTTCAGCGCGTGCAATATGCTGCATGACATAGAGCCGGTAGATGGCGTCTTCCATGGATATCTCTGCGGGCAATTCTTCGACGCTCGCGTGCAATTTTTCTTTGAGTGTCTGCATGACTTCTCCTCTTTCGTGCTCAGTTCAATTTAACGTGCGCTCAACTGTCACGCCAGCCTCTTTACCGCCGCCACAATCTCCTCCCCCTCGCCCGCTTGCAGTGTGCGCGGGTCAAGCAGGACGCGCTCGTCTTGAATCCGCGTGAAGATCGGCGGCGTGTGCGCACGCAGGCGCGCGGCCAGCTCGTCGGCGGAGAATTTGGCGTGACGCAGAGCGATCACGCGCGTGGGGATGTTGCGCTCGGGCAAGCTTCCCGAACCCAGTCGCGAGGAATCGTCGAGGCATTCGGCGTGAAGGCCGGGCAGTGCGGCCGCGAGGCGCGCGGCGAGCGCGTGCGCTTCGGCGGCGATTTCGGCGAGCGGCTTGCGCAACATGCGCAGCGTGGGAATCTCGCTTGTGCGGCGCTGCGGGTCGAGGTATAGGCGCAGCGTTGTTTCGAGCGCGCGCAGCGTCAATTTGTCCACGCGGAAGGCGCGGTACAAGGGATGGCGGCGCATTTTTTCGATGAGTTCCTTGCGCCCCGCGGCGATGCCGCCTTGCGGGCCGCCGAGGATTTTATCGGCGGAGAAAAGCACCACGTCAGCGCCGTCGTCGAGCGATTTTTTCACGACGGGCTCTTCTTTTAATTCCGCAGCCAGATCGGGCAGCAGCGCGCCGGAACCGATGTCGTGAATCAGCGGCAGATTGCGCTTGCGCGCCAGTGCGGCAAGATCGGCGAGCGGCGGTTCTTCGGTGAAACCGATGATGCGGAAGTTGCTGGTATGGACGACAAGCAGCGCTGCGGTGTCGGGCGTGATCGCGGCGTCGTAATCGCGGACGTAGGTGCGGTTGGTGGTGCCGACTTCGATCAGCTTGCAGCCGCTTTCGCGCATCACGTCCGGCACGCGGAACGAGCCGCCGATTTCGACAAGCTGCCCGCGGCTGACGATGACTTCTTTTCCGCGCGCGATGGCGGCCAGCACCAGCATTGTGCCGGCGGCGTTGTTGTTGACGACGGTGGCGTGTTCGCAGCCCAGCAGCGTGGTGAGCAGTTCGCGCACGTTCTCGTCGCGCTGGCCGCGTTTGCCTGAATCTGTTTCGATTTCGACGGTCGAATAGCCGCTCAGTTCGCTGGCGATTTCGCGAATGGCCGCGGGCGGCAGCACCGCACGGCCGAGGCCCGTGTGCAGGATCACGCCGGTGGCGTTGATCGCGCGGCGCACGCCGCGGTTGCAAATTTGTTCGACGCGGGCTTGCGTGCGCGCGAGGGAGAGTACAAGCAAGTCGGGGACATTCCCGCTCCCTTGCGGTCGCGGCTCGCCAGTATAGGACGCGCCGTCAAGAATTTCGGCGCGCAATTCATCGAGAATTTCGCGCGAAGCGGAAAGCACCGCGTCACGCCCGTATTGCGATTCAAGCGACTTGAGCGCTGGGTCGTCGAGCAGCGTCTGCACGGCCGGCAGGCCGCGCAACAGGTCTTGCGGGGATGAGTTGGTCATGGCGGCAGATCATACGTCCGGTTTACGGGAAGGCAACAAAACGCGCGGCGGCGGCGGAGTTCTTCAATCGTCTAAGAGGGTGTTTAAAAAGTGAGCGCGGCCAATTCGCAATCAATAGGCCCTATAGGAGGCAGTCGGAGTATCCCACCTTCCGCAGGGTCTGCGGCGGGAGCAGCATTTGATCCATGTCATAATCACGGTAAGCTTTAGCAGCCATGAACTCCATCAGCGGCAATTTGATGGGATGTCAATTTTTTTTCTCCGACAGACTCCTCCAGGCCCTATTAATTGCGCATTCTTTAGGAGCGGCTTAAAATGCTTGAACCCGTCGTGATCGAAAACCCCGACGAGATGCACGCCTGGTCGCGCGGCATGTTGGCTGCGAGAAAATCGCTGGGCCTCGTCCCCACCATGGGCGCGCTGCACGCCGGCCATCGCAGCTTGATCGAACGCGCGCGCCGCGAGAACGACGCCGTCACCGTCTCGATTTACGTGAATCCAACCCAATTCGGCCCCGGCGAAGACCTCGATCGCTACCCGCGCACCTTCGACGGCGACAAGAATATCTGCGCCGACGCCGGCGTCGATTGCATCTTCGCTCCGACGACGCTTTACGCCCAAAACGCGCGCACCTTCGTCGAAGTGATCGACTTGCAGGACCAGCTTTGCGGCATCTCGCGCCCCAGCCATTTTCGCGGCGTCGCAACGGTTGTCGCGAAGCTCTTCAACATCGTCCAGCCCACGCGCGCCTATTTTGGACAAAAAGATGCGCAGCAATTGTTGATCATCGAAACGATGGTCCGCGATTTGAATTTTGCCGTGCAAATCGTCCCCTGCGAAATTGTCCGAGAACCCGACGGCCTCGCCCTCAGCAGCCGCAACCGCTACCTCTCTCCCAAGGAGCGCAAGCTCGCGCTCGCCGTGCCGCGCGCGCTGGATTGCGCGCGCGCCGCCATCAAATCCGGCGAGCGCGACGCCATGAAACTGCTCGGCAACATGGCCAACATCCTCGCCGAAAACGACGCCGTCGAAATCGACTATTGCGCGCTCGTCGATGCCCACACGCTCGAGGATTTGAAGACGCTCAAAGGCGACGTGCTCGCCGCGGTCGCCGTAAAGATCGGCAAAACGCGCCTGATCGACAACGCCCGCTTCGAGCGTTTGTAGTGCCGCCTTTAGGCGGCTAAGAGCCTATTTCAGTAGGCTTCGCAGGACGGGCTTCCCAGCCCGCCCCGCATTCGAAGCGCAATGTAGGACGGGCTAGGAAGCCCGTCCTACTGAAATACGCTCTAAAATACCCCTGCCGATAAATCCAACATTTGTAGCAAAACCCCACGCGCAAAATCCCACGTGTTGCCCATTGGCCTATACGCCCTATAGGCCTATTTGGCCTAGACTGGCGCAATAATAGATAAAAAGGTATGGTAATTGCTTTATAATCAGATAAGTTGAAGAAGCGGTTGGTGAAGGGAGGATGCCGATGAGTCCATTCGAATCCGCGGTCGTGCCAATACCCGAATGCCGCATCGACAAGCTCATCTTCGCGCGCCTCGAACGCCTCGGCCTTCAGCCCGCCAATCTCTGCTCGGATTCCTGCTTTCTGCGGCGCGCGTTTTTCGACGTCATCGGCACGCTGCCCACCGCTCAGGAGGTCAAAGCCTTTCTCGCCGATTCCAGCGCCGAAAAGCGCGCCGTGCTGATCGACCGCCTGCTGGCGCGCGATGAGTTCGCCGATTATTGGGCCATGAAGTGGAGCGACCTGCTGCGCATCAAGGCGGAATTCCCCGTCAATCTTTGGCCCAACGCCGCGCAGGCCTACCACCGCTGGATTCGCACGGCGGTCAAGGAGAACGAACCGTACGACCGTTTCGTGCGCGAATTGCTCACCGAAAGCGGCAGTAACTTCCGCGTGCCACAGGTCAATTTTTATCGCGCGATTCAAGGCCGCGAACCGGAAGCCATCGCCAAGGCCGTGGCGCTGACGTTCATGGGCACGCGCGCCGAGAATTGGCCCAAAGAACGCCTCGCCGGCATGGCCACGCTCTTCTCGCTGATCACTTACAAAGCCACCGCCGAATGGAAAGAAGAGATCGTGATCTTCGATTCGGGCAAAGTAAAAGATTTTTCGGCGCTGAAAGCCGCGCTGCCGGACGGCACGCCCGTGCGCTTGTCGCCGGATATCGATCCGCGCGAGACGTTCGCCAAGTGGCTGATCGATGCGAAGAATCCTTATTTCGCAAAGAACATCGTCAACCGAATCTGGTCGTGGCTGCTGGGCCGCGGAATCGTTCACGAACCCGACGACATCCGCGAGAATAACCCGCCGGTGAATCCGGAATTGCTCGCGTACCTCGAAAGCGAATTGGTCGATGCGAAATTCGATCTGAAGCACATCTTCAAGCTGATTTTGAATTCGCAGACGTACCAGCTCGCGCCGGCGCCAAAATCAAAAAGCCCTGAGGCCGAAGCGAATTTCGCGTACTACGCAATTCGGCGCCTCGACGCGGAAGTGCTGATCGACGCGCTCTGCCAAATCACCGGCTCGACCGAAAAATACACCAGCCCAATCCCGGAACCGTTCACCTTCATTCCCGAAAATTTGCGTTCGATCGCGCTGCCCGACGGCAGCATCACCAGTTCGTTCCTCGAAATGTTTGGCCGCCCCGCGCGCGACACTGGTTTGGAATCCGAGCGCAACAATCGCCCCACCGCCGAGCAGTGCTTGCATCTGTTGAATTCAACGCACATCCAACGCAAGCTCGAACGCAACACACAGTTTCAAGCGCTGGTGCAATCCGCCGCGCGCCCGCGCGACATTGTCGAAGGGGTATACCTGGCCATTCTCTCGCGCACGCCGACGGAAGATGAACTGAAAATTCTGGGAGCCTATTCACAGACCGGCAAAGCCAAAGGCCGCGAATTCATGCTCGATTTGTGCTGGGCGCTGATTAATGGAGCTGAATTTCAATACCGGCATTGAGCTGCAGGGGTCAGGAGGCAGGGGTCAGGGGTCAGGCGTCAGGGGTCAGGAATGGTTCACGCGGCAATCACGGATTGTTGCTGAAAGGAAGAGTGGGCGATGAAAACGTCTAACGGTTTGAAAATCTCGCGGCGCGAATTAGTCGGGAGCAGTTTGGCCGGGGCGGCCGGATTGTTGCTCGCCGACGGCTTCGCGCTTCCCGCGCTGGCCGCAGGGCAACAGACAAAAGCCAAAGCGGTGATCCAGATTTGGATGTGGGGCGGGCCGTGCCACATCGACACGTTCGACCCCAAACCCGACGCGGGCAGCGATTACACCGGCCCGCTCGACAAGCCTATCCCGACAAATGTATCCGGAATTAAAATCAACGAACTGCTGCCGCTTCTGGCCAAACAGGCGGACAAATATTCGCTGATTCGCAGCATGTCGCACGGCGTGAACGCGCACGAAACCGCCTCGTACATGGTCCAGACCGGCCACGAATCCGGCGGCGCGCAGGTCTTTCCGAGCGTCGGCGCGGTGGTTTCATTGTTCAAAGGTTACGGCGCCGGCTACAAAGGCCTGCTCCCGCCATACATGGTGCTGACCGAATTGCAGGGGCGCTTTTCCGAATGCGGATTCCTCGGTTCGCGCTGCAAACCCTTCGCCACCGGCGGGGATCCCGCGCAAAATCGCTTCGCCGTGGAAGGCGTGGTCGCCGACGGCATCACCGACGAACATCAGCGCAACCGGCGCGAATTGCTCCACAACCTCAACACGCTGGAACACACGCTCAACGGCGACCCGCGCCTGGCTGCGCTGGGGAATTGCGAAAAAGAAGCCTACGACCTGATCCTCGGCGACGCCGGCAAAGTCTTCGACCTCGCGCAGGAAAAAGAGGATCTGCGCGAACGTTATGGCAAAAGCAGCTTCGGCCAATCCTGCTTGATGGCACGGCGCCTCGTCGAGCGCGGCGTGCCCTACATCACGATCAACTACAAGGGCTGGGACACGCACAAACAACATTTCCAGACGATGCGCCGCAAATTGCCGGAGCTCGACAAAGGCCTTGCGACGCTGCTGCAGGATTTGTCCGAGCGCGGGTTGCTGAACAGCACAATGGTCTGGTGCTGCGGCGAATTTGGGCGCACGCCAAAAGTCATGTGGGAAGCGCCGTGGAACGGCGGGCGCAATCATTATGGCAAAGTGTTCTCGGCGCTCGTCGCCGGCGGCGGATTCAAAGGCGGACAGGTGGTCGGCGCCTCAGACAAACGCGGCGAAGAATTGAAGGACCGCCTCGTTCATCCCGTGGATTTGATCGGCAGCATGTACGAACTGATGGGCATCGATCCCGAGGCGAAGCTGCCGCATCCGCAGGGCTTGTCGCTGCGCTTGCTGCCGACGGCGGCGGACGGCGTGAAGGTTGGCGGGCGGTTGAAAGAGATTATGTAATCAGGGGTCAGGGGTCAGGGGTCAGGAGTCAGGGGTCAGAATTCAGAGGATTCTATGAATCCAATTCGCATTTCGTTGAACGCGCTCCTCGCGCTCGCGCTCTCTATGCTTGCCGTTCATGCGGGGCAGACTGCGCCTCGCATCGGTTATGTTTATCCGGCGGGCGGACAGCCGGGGAGTTCGTTTCAGGTTACTCTCGGCGGGCAGTTTCTCGATGGCGTCGCCAATGCTTATTTTACGGGAGGGGGGATTGAGGCTACGGTTGTCGAGCATTTCAAGCCGCTCACGGTGAAACAGGCCAACGATTTGAAAGAGAAGCTTCAGGAATTGCAGGACAAGCGCAATGGCACGGATGGAAAGAAAGTTGCTTTGACCGCGGAAGAAGAGGCGATGATTGTGGAGATCAGGAAGCAGCTCTCCACGTTTGTCGCAAAGACGCAGGTCAATCCCGCGCTGGCGGAAACGGTGACGCTGAAGGTGACGATCGCGGCGAATGCGGAGCCGGGCGAGCGCGATTTGCGGCTGCGCACGCCGCTGGGGTTGACCAATCCGCGCGTCTTTTGCGTCGGGCAGTTGCCTGAATTCACCAAGAATCCGGCGAAGGTCGTCCGGCCGGCCAAGAACGGACGCGGGGCTGAATTCCATCCAGTCGAATACGAAACGTCGATCGCGGTGCCCGCCACCATTAATGGGCAGATCATGCCGGGAGGCACGGATCGCTTCCGCTTCAACGCGCACAAGGGCCAGCGCCTGGTCTTCGCGATTAATGCGCGCCAGTTGAATCCGTATCTTCCCGACGCCGTTCCCGGCTGGTTTCAGGCGGCGCTGGCTCTTTACGACGGCAACGGCGACGAAATCTCCTACGCGGATCACTACGAATTTCATCCGGACCCCGTGATTTATTACGAGATTCCCAAGGACGGCGAATATGTCGTCGAAGTCAAAGACACGCTGTACCGCGGGCGCGAGGATTTTGTGTACCGCATCACCGTCGGCGAAATTCCGTTCGTGACCAGCGTCTTTCCGCTGGGTGGGCCGGCGGGAACGCAAACTTCTGTCGAACTGAAAGGTTGGAATCTGCCGATGTCGCGGTTGTCGCTCGACGAATCGGGCAAGACCGCGGGCATTTATCCGTTCTCCGTGATCGAAGAACAACTTCGCATCGGTGCTCGGGATTCGAAATCGGCAGCGCCGGTCGAAGCGTCGCTGGTGTCGAACCGCGTGCCTTTCGCCGTGGACACGCTGCCCGAATGCTTTGAAAAGGAGCCGAACGATTCAGCCGCCACCGCTCAGGCGCTCACGCTTCCGATCATCGTCAACGGGCGCATCGACCATCCGGGCGATTGGGACGTGTTCAGTTTTGAAGGGCGCGCCGGCACGGACTTCGTTGCCGAAGTGTACGCGCGGCGGCTGAACTCGCCGCTGGATTCCGTGCTCAGGCTCACCGATGCCGCCGGCAAGCAACTGGCGTTCAACGACGATTTCGAAGACAAAGGTTCCGGCTTGAACACGCACCACGCCGATTCGTATCTGCGCGTTTCTTTGCCGACAAACGGAACGTTTTATCTTTATTTGGGCGATGCGCAGCACAAGGGCGGCGAGGATTATGCGTACCGCCTGCGCGTGAGTGCCGTGCGGCCCGATTTCGCGTTGCGGGTTGTGCCGTCGAGCATCAGCGCGCGCGCCGGCACGATGGTTCCCGTCACTGTGTATGCGCTGCGCAAAGACGGCTTCTCCAAGGAAATTGCGCTTTCGCTGAAGGATGCGCCGAAGGGATTCAGTTTGTCGGGCGGCGTGATCCCTGCGGATCAGGACCAGGTGAAGCTCACGCTCGCCGTCCCCGGCGGCGCCGGAACCGGAGGCGACGAACCGCTGCACTTGAAATTTGAAGGCCGCGCCTTGATTCAAGGACACGACGTGGTTCATGCGGCGGTGCCGGCGGACGACATGATGCAGGCGTTCGCCTACCACCATCTGGTGACGGCGCAGTCGATGAATGTGGTGGTGATGAATCGTTTGGGCGGCGGCGGCGGCGCCGGTGCCGGCGCCCGCATCGCCTCTGGTTCTGGCTCCGGCACCGCCGGCACCGCCAAGAATTCAGCGAAGATTGTCGGGGACAGCCCCGTGCGGATTCCCGCGGGCGGAACGGCGCGCGTGCGCGTGGACACGTCCGCCAGCCCTTACGGTCCCAAAGCCGAATTCGAATTGTCCGATCCGCCGGACGGCATCACGCTGCAGAGCGCTTTGCCCACGCGCGAGGGACTCGAGCTTGTGCTGCAATGCGACGTGAGCAAGGTGAAAGCGGGATTGAAAGGCAACTTGATCGTGAGCGCGTTCTCGTCGGGCCTCGGCGCTTTTGCAAAAGACAATCCGAAAGCCGCAAAGCGCAAGATACCTTTGGGTACGCTGCCGGCGATACCGTTTGAGATTGTGGCGAGGTAGGCAGGGGTCAGGGCGCGGGGTTTTTTGAGGCGCGGCGTGGCGGTGCGGGTTATAAGGAGTGCACGAAGCGGGGACTTTTCATCATGCGCAAAGTTGCTGGGGCGCGGTGCGCCTTTGTTGTGCTGACGCTCGCGATGGTTGCGGCTGGCGGCGCGGATAAGACTGTGACGAATAAAGAGATTGGCTGCGAGTTCATAATTCCAGAGTCATGGACTGTGTTGGAGGATACCAATCACAGAGTATCGGCATATGCATCAAGACGAGTGAACGATACTGGCGAGTTTAGCGTCGAACTAACTAAGCTTTCGGGCCCGATGACAGCCAAAGAGTATGCCGCCTCCAACATCGCGGAGTATAGGACAAGACTTTTAAATTATAATGTCATAGACCAGGGCGATGAGAAAATCTGCGGGCACGACGCGTATAGGATTGTTGGCTCGTTTGATACCTTCGCGTCAGGAAGGGCAGTGAAATTCACATGGCATATTCTAATTGTTGGAACACGCGTCTATTGTATTTCGGAGATGGCGCCAAAGCAGGACTACGACCTCTACGCCAAAGACATCGACGCCATCGTCAAGTCGTTCAAGCTGATTGAGGCGAAATAGGGCGTTGGTTCCGCGACTAGCCGATTTCTGTTATGCCTTTAGCCGCGGAGCGGCGGCACAATAATAGCCGTGGTCGCAGCGCGCTTGCGCGCAAGGCCACGGTCAGGGTCGATGCGATTTCACCAGCCGCGGAGCGGCGACACGGACGGCTCTCGGCAATACGCGGTGTCGCCGCTACGCGGCTTAGCTGACGCCAACGGATCGAAACCGTGGCCTTGCGCGAGTACGCGCTACGACCACGGCTATTGGAAGCGTTTCGCCGCTAACGCGGCTGAATACAAACCGGTCACGCCATTGGACGTGGGAGCTCAACAGCACGGAGCAGCGTACTGCTCCGTGGCACCCGCCGCCCGCTGCATTTTAATGGCATTCCGCATACGAACTCATTTACAAGTTTCTTCTTGCATTGCCGGCGCCGGCTGCGGTAGCGTATTGCGCAATTTCAATCGCCCTGTCTTTTGCGGATAAATAAATCATGCTGCCGATGCTTCGCAAAACCATCGTACTCGCTTGGGCTGTGTGCGTTTTCGCTGCCGCTGGAAATCCGCTGCACGCGGGCGATGCGGGCGAGCGCGTGACTCATTACGCTTTCCTGAGCACGGGGCCTTCGGGCGGGCCGCTGGCGGCTTCGTATTGGCATGTCAATCAGCGCATGTACGAGGTGCTCAAGGAATATGGGTATCCGGACGAAGCGATTTACCGCTTCTCCGAATTCGGCGCCACGCAGGGGCCGAGCGTCATTGGCCGATCGACGCTTTCGAATTTTCGCAAAACGTTCGCGCATCTGGCGCAGATTCTCAAGCCGGATGACCACGTGCTGATCATGATCGTCGGGCACGGCTCGCCGTCCGGCAGCGATTTTGTGCATTCGCTGATCGGCGGCGGATTGACGGCGACCGAACTGAAAGAAATGGTCGATCGTCTTCCGGCGAAGGAATTGACGCTGGTGATGCACCCGTGTTTTAGCGGCGGTTTTCTTCCGAAATTGAGCGCGCCCGGCCGCGTGGTCGTGACCTCAACCAACGACAAAGAAGTGAACGCATGTCCGTGGGCCGAGGCATTCGAAGAAGCGCTCGATCTAAATAGCCGCGGCAGTGCCCCGTCGATTAAGGACGCCTACAACGCGGCGCTCGAACCCAGCCGAAAGAAATACGGCTCGGATTTAAAAGAACATCCGCTGCTCGACGACAACGGCGATGGCGTCGGTCACTATGGCGCCGAGAAAATTGTCGGCGGCGACGGCACGCTCGCCGCCGGGCGTTTTCTTGGAGATCGCGGACGCCCGCTGCATTTTTCGAGCGGCGCCATTGCGCAGCTTCGCGAATTGAACGCGCCGCTGCGCGCCGCCGCCCCCGCGAAATTTCAGCAGGCCTTTTCCGCGGAAAGTGTTTTTCTCGGCGCGTTGGGCGGATACGAACATGACGTTGGCGCCAACTCCACGCGCAGCGAACTGCACCTGGCCTATGCGCAGTCGCACCCCCCGCACGTGGTTGCGGAAAATCTGCTCACCAAATACCGCTTGCAATTCGAGCGTCAGGCGCAAAAAGGCAAAGAGGCGGCGGACAAATTTTATGCGGACGCATCATCGCGGCTTGCGGCATATGAAGTGGATTTGGGCGATCCCGGCGCTAATCGCACGGATACGGCGACACATCTGCAATGGGCGCAGCGGCAATCCGTTCAGAAACTGCGAGACGCGCTGGAGACAAAACTTCACACCGTCATGGCGGGTCTTTTGGATATTCCGAAATAGTTTATTCGCCGCCGCCCACCGTCGCCGCGGATGAACTTGAGCTTGCCGCGTCCGCGGCCACCTGCGCCGCCGCGGCCGAATAGAGCGCGGAGCTTTGTTTTTTTGTGGCCAGACAGGGGACGCCGGTGCCTTTCCCCGGCAGATCGTTGGCCCAGATTTGCGTGCCAGTGAGCGCGTCCAGACAATACGTGTAACCGCTCGAAGACACGTAGGCCCAATTGTCTTCGATCAGCACAGCGGTGAACGTCATGCCGCTCGGCGCGCGCCATTCCCAGGCGATTTCGCCCGTGTCTTTGCGCAGCGCGACGACCCAGCGGTTGAAGGCCACAAAAAGAAAATCGTCCACGGTCATGGCGAATTCTCAGTAGGACGGGCTTCCAAGCCCGTTCCGATTGCCGAAACACGTCCTGCATTCCGGACGGGCTCGGAGGCCCGTCCTACTTGGGCGCCGCGGTCAGGATTCGCCCGCAGCTTGGGCAGCAGGTGATGTCGCGGCCGAGCAGCGCCAGATTCTGAATCTGCGGCGGAAGGCGCATGAAACAGAGCGAGCAGTTGCCGTTTTTCACATACGAAATCGCCACGCCGCGCGTGCCGGCGATGCGGGTGTAAATGGTCAGTTCTTTGTCGGGAATGCCGGGAGTCAGTTTTTCGCGTTCGGCGGAGAGTTCGTTGAGGCGCGCGCCAAGTTCCTGCAATTCTTTTTCGACGCGTTCGGATTCGGTGGAGGCGGAGCTTTCGAGTTCTTGAAGTGAAGCACTATGCTTGTCGAGCTCCGCCTGTTTGTTCTCGATTTGCTCCAGCAGCGCGAGTTCCTTGCCCTCGTTCTCCTTGTTCCAGCCGCGTTGCGCATCCATCTGCCGCTTGATCGTGTCCCATTCCTTGCTGGTCTTCAAGACGTTCATTTGCATGGCGAGGCGCTTGAGCGCATCTTCGCCCGCTTTGACATCGAGTTCCGCGGAATCGGCGCTGATTTTAAGCTGGGTGACTTCGGCTTTGGTTTTTTCGATTTGGACTTTTAAGAGCCTGATCGGAGACTGCCGGTCGGCAAGCTCCTTGGGCAGCCGCTCCATGTCCTTGCGGACCATGGCGATCTTGTTGTCGATTTCGTTTAGCGTCCGTAACTGTTCAATTATTTCTTTCATGGTTCCTCGCGCCCGCACTTCGTTTTATTAACGCCTGTTTATAGCGGAATTCTCAGAGCCGTTCAATTCAAACTTTGCATCGCCGATATATTTTCAATCTTTTGCGCGGCTGAATTTAATACCCGCAATCTTGAGCCCCCGATGCGCGGCAAGGCCCTGCTCGAGATCGTCCTGGCGATTGAGGAATACAACGCGCAGTTTGAAAATGTCGTCGCGCGTCACGTCGAACGTGAATGGAACGTCGTGCTCGGCGGCTTTGTTGACTTGCGTCGCCGCGATCACCACGCCATTGAGTTCCACGCGCACAATCGGCCAAATCTCATGCATCGGCGTGCCGGCGGCGCGCAGGCTCATCTCCCAATGGCCGGCATTGAGGCAGACGATGGTGGAGACTTCGCCCAAATCTTCGATCGCGCCTTCCGCGCCGCCGGTGGTGGGCGTGGCGCCCACTATTAATGGAGCAGGCAGCCACAGCGGAACGTCCGCGACCGGCACTTTAAGCCGCTTGAGCAGATTGAATGAACTTGGTTCGCCAGGCGCGACTTTTTGGACCGCTTCCAGCAGCCTGCGCCGTTCCGCTTCAGGCGCCTGCCGATTCCACGCCAGCAGCGCCGCCAGCAAACGCGAGCGCACATCCGGCGCGCTTGCGCCCAGCCGCTCCACGCCCGGCGCCATTTCAGGATTGTCGATGGCCGGAAATCCTTCGTAAACAAGCCGGCGCCACGGCGGAAGGCTGTCGCCCATTTCGCAATACACGCGCTGAATCGGCAGGAACGTGTTGCGGTCGGCATGGCGCAGCGCCGCGACATTTTCCCAATGCGGCAGCGCCGCGCCGGGATTTTGATTCGCTTCAAAATAGTGTGCGATCGCCGATTCAGCCTCGATGCGCGGTTCCGGCGCGTGCAGCGCGGTGCTGAGTTTGACCGCGCGTTCGTACGCAACTGTACCTTCGGCAGGTTTGTTCGCGCTGAAAAATTCCGCCGTACGCGCGGCCTCCGCGCGCAATTCAAAATAAGGCACCGCCCCTTTCGCCGCCAGCCACGCCGACGCCAGCAGCGGCAGCGCGCACAGCGCACGCGCGCCCCACGGATCCGCCGCCAATTTCAACAGCGCGCCGAGCGCAACGAGCACCGCGATGACCACCGCCAGCGGGGCCAGCGCCGAACGCAGCGGCACGCCGCTGAGCAGCGCGAGCGCCGGCATACCCAGCAGCGCCACAATCGCGAGCTGAAAACGCGAACCGGGCGCGCACAGAAATTCCTCAAACGAGCTGCCCGATCGCGCGTCATTGTTTGCGCCGCGCGCATTCTCGTCCGGCCATTTTGCAAAAAACCACAACGCGACGGCGGCGGCGCACGGCAGCCACGCCGTGGCGCTCGTCAAAAGTTCGCGCACGCTTTGCCGCGAATCGAACGCGATAAATTGAAAGATTGGATTGAGCCCCGCGACCGCCGCGATGAAAAGCCCCGCGAGCACGATCCGGCCGGTCGAACCGAGCGCCATGCGCGCCGGCCCGCGAAACAAGATCGCCGCCAGCGCGACGCCGCCAAAAATCCCCGCGCAGTGCAGCGTCTCCAGCCACGTCAGCGCGCGCGACGGATCGAGCGCCGGCGCGAGCATCAGCAGCAGCGCGATGCTTCCCGCACCAACAAAAAGCGTTGAACGCGCGGCAAGCCGCGGCCGCAAGGGAGCGGGGACAGTTTGGGCCAGCATGGCGCCAAAATTTTACCGCAGCCATCGCTCTGTGTCACGTCAGTTGCCTGCATTGCTCGCAATTCAAATCCCTTTTTCACGCAAATTTTCATCGCCGTTTTTTCAGCCGCATTCTTGCTATTTCACTGACGTTGCCCAACCAATTCATGCAGATTCGTGCGATTCGTTGTTCAGTTTTTTGTTGCAGCAGCCCCTCTACTCTCCCAACTTCCGCACCGCTTCCTCCATCCGCTTGCGATGCCCCGGCTCAAGGCATTCCTCCAACAACCGCCGCGCGACCGCGCGCCGCGCGGGGCTGAGCGTGTCGAGATTGGATTGCGCCGCGTCGATCACCGCGCCCGCGCCGCTCTCCAAGCGCACCACCGCTTTGCCGTTGAGCACGTCGCCGAGAATCGTGATATGGCCTTCCTCGCGCGCGCCGGATTCGGTGAGGATCGAGTACGTCATGCCGACGCCGGCGAGCGGTTTCAGCGCGGGCGACGGAGCCAGTTGCGCCAGCGTCTCTTCCGCGCGCGGCCCGCTCCCTTGCGGTCGCGGCTCGTTTAGGCGGGGCAGCGGCGCGACAACTGTCGGTGCAACCGTGTTTTCAGCGGATGTCTTTTGAACAAGGCTCTCGTCTGCGCCGTCGATTTCCAGTGCCACATTGTTGGACTCCTCCGCGCCGGTTTGCGTGGCGTTGCTTTCCGGCGCGCACGCTGAAGCAGGATCGTCGTCCGGCAATTTTGCGCCGCGGCTTTGCGGCTTGGACATGGGTAAAGTGGTTGCAGTGTTTTGGCGATTTGCGGCCGCGTCACCAACGGAAACGGGCCGGTGGGACGCCGGCGGGACAGACGTTTCGTCCGCGCCACCCATGCTAGGCGCGTTCGCTTTCGTCGCGATCAACAAGACGCACGCGACCAACGCCGCGCACAATGCCACCTGCGGGAGAGCGCCGCGGAGTTTGCGCCAGAGCCTGTTCCACAACTCACGCACGCCGAAGAATTTTTTTTTGAGCGGCGTGCCGTTGCTCCACAGCGCTTTGAGGCTGTCGGCCAATTCATTTGAAAGCGCAGCCTGCGATTCGAGCGAGCGCCGGCAAGCCGGGCAAGTCGTCAGGTGCATGCGCAAGTCGCTGGCGTCGCCGGGGGCCAGTTCGCCGTCGATGTGGCGGGTGATCAGCAGGTGCGCGCGTTCGCAGGACGGATTGAGCGGCGTGCCAAGCCATTGAGAGGTATCTGACCGCATTTACACTACCCTGAAACGCTCGAAAACAGACTCATAAAAAGGACTTGCAGGGCCGGGGAGACCCTTCCGAATTTCGAATGCTTATGTGCAGGAGAATGGAATGCGGAATTTGGAAATGTGGAATTTGGAATAAAATACAATCGTGATTCCAGAGTTAATATTCATATTCCCATTTGCATATTCCAAGACCTACTCTTTTCCTGTCATCAGCGACATGACCGTCTTTTCCTGGCACTGCGCTTTGTCGAGGATTCCGGCGAGGCGCCGTTCGTGCATAACGGCGATGCGGTCGCACATGCCGATCACTTCCTCCATTTCGGAACTCACCATTAATATGGTGATGCCGTTGTCGGCCAATTCGGCAATCTGGCGATAGATTTCGGCTTTGGCGCCCACGTCGATGCCGCGCGTGGGTTCGTCCAGGATCAGCAGTTTTGGATTCATCGCGAGCCATTTTCCGAGGACGACTTTCTGCTGGTTGCCACCGCTGAGCGTCACGGCTTTTTGCTGAATCCCGGACGAGCGGATCGAGAGGCGATCGCTTTGGCGTTTGGCGACGACGCGTTCTTGTTCGCGCTGAAGCCAGCCGCGCGGGCGGTAATTGCCGATGTCGGGCAATGAAATATTTTCGGCGATGCTCATCGGCAGCACGAGGCCGTGCAGCTTGCGGTCTTCGGGCACGAGAAAAAGTCCGCGCGCGATGGCGTCGGCGGGCTTGCGCGGCAAGTATTCCTGGCCATTGAACCACATTGAGCCGCCAAGCGGGCGGTCCACACCGAAGATGGCGCGCATCAATTCCGTGCGGCCGGATCCGACGAGGCCGGCGAAGCCCAGGATTTCACCGCGCCGCGCTTCGAACGAAACCGTCTGCGTCGTGCCGGGCACGCGAAGTCCCGAGACTTTCAGAATCGGTTCGCCAGGCTGCTTTGAGCGCTTGGGAAAGAGCGTTCCGAATTGGCGGCCGATCATCAACGAAATGATCGAATCGTGGGTGGCTTTCTTTGTGTCGAGGTCGCCGACGTATTTTCCGTCGCGCATCACCGTCACGCGGTCGGTGATGCGCAGGATTTCTTCCATGCGGTGCGAGATGTAGACGATGGCGATGCCGTTGCGCTTGAGTTCGGCAATGATTTCGAAGAGCTTCTCCGATTCGCCGGAGGTCAGCGACGAAGTCGGCTCGTCCATGATGATGATGCGCGCGTTGCGCGAGAGCGCTTTGGCGATCTCCACCATCTGCATCTGACCGGTAGTGAGTTCGGAGACGAGCGTCGTGGGGTGAGCGCTCAAGCCCACGCGGGCGAGCAATTTTTCAGACGCGCTGTTCATCGCGGCGCGGTCCATCGTGCGCAGCGGACCCCATTTGCGCGCTTCTTCGCCGAGGAAAATATTTCCGGCAATGTCGAGATTCGGCGCGAGCAGCAATTCCTGATGAATCAAGGCGATGCCGAGCTTTTTCGAATCGGCGACGCTGGCCATGCGCACGGGTTGGCCTTCGATTTCGATCTCGCCGGCATCGGGTTCGTGGACTCCGCCGAGCACTTTCATCAGCGTGGATTTGCCCGCGCCGTTTTCGCCGGCGAGCGCGAGCACTTCGCCGCGCGCCAAGTCAAGCTGCACGCCGTCCAGCGCGAGCACGCCCGGAAAGCGCTTGGTGATGCCACGCATTTTCAACAAGTTGGGGGCGGTGGAGTCCATGGAAAACACAAATTAAGCCACAGATGAAGATAAAATGGCTCTGTTGAACCCTCTGCGACCCCTCCGGGGTCGAGGCCATTTTCGCGACCGTTACCGGGGGTATCGGGCGAGTACGCCCTCAACCCCCGGCTACCATCTTGAACCCCTTCGGGGTAAAAATTCGTGCGATTCGTTGTTTTAAACCGATTGGGCGTGAGCAATATTATTTCCGCATCTCCGCCTGCTTGTCGCGGTAGGCTTTCAGGCTCTTCGCGTCGATCACGTCCACGCCCGTGTCGATGATCGGATTTTTCGGCAGCGCGGCTTCGCCTTTGGTCGCCAAGTCGTAGAGCAGCTTCGAGGATTGGTAACCGAATTCGAACGGCTTTTGGACGACGCAGAACGCGACGTCGCCGGATTCGATGCCTTTGAGCGTGCCTTCTTCGTCGTCGAAGCCGGCGATGGTGACTTTGCCTTTGCGCGGCGAATTGCTCACGGCGGCGGCGATGGCGGGCGTGTTGTAGGACCAGAGCCCGATGCAAATGTTGACTTCGGGATGCGCTTTCAAGACGTCTTCGACGTTCGCGCGCGCTTTGGCTTTGTCGGTGTTGTCTTCTTTTTTCTCGACGATTTCGATCTTCGAACCTTTGATCGCCTCTTCGACGCCGCGCAGACGTTCGGAGGCGTTGTCGGCGGAGAAGGTGCCAACGAAGACCGCGGCTTTGCCGCCGTCGGGGAGCAGTTTTTTCAGCGCTTCGCCGAGTTCTTTTCCGGCGACGACGTTGTTGGTGCCGATGTAGGCGATGCGGTTGGATTTTGGCGCGTCGGAGTCCTGGCAGATCACGTTCATTTTTTCGGCGGCTTTGTTGAGTTCGCGGGTCATGTCCGCGGGAGCGATGGGGCTGATTGCCATGCCGCTGTAGCCCTGGTTGATCAGGTCTTCGATGATCTGTTTTTGCTCTTCAAGCTTGCCGCCGGGCGGCTGGAAGTAATCGACTTTGACGCCGGTTTCCTTTTGGAATTTCTCGAGGCCTTTGACGGCCGGCGTCCAGAATTCGCTGGCGTTGTTGATAATGAACGCGAGCTTGGGCTTGGCGCCTTCCGCGAGCTTGTGGACGGAGGGCTTGCCGCCGCCGCCGGCCGATGGTGTGCCACTTTCGCCGCATCCGCTCAAGATAAAAAGAAACAGCGCCGCACAGAGCGGCAACGCTCGCATCGTCCGAATTTTCACAATTGGCTCCTTTCAGGCATGATTGAGTGGATTAGGATAGGCATAAGGCTTTATCTGTAAAGCTTGAAAACGGGGCGCGCTATGGCCGACGATCAATCCAAGCCGAAGCCGCGCTGGCGGCGAGTGCTGCGCGGCGTGCTCAGAATTGCGGTCACGCTTTACGCCGGTTTGTTTTTGTTCGCGCTCTTTTTTTCGAACAGCGTCATTTTCGCGCCGCCGCCGAGCACATACCAAGACGCGCCGGATATTTTGAAATTGACGACGCGCGACGGAACGAAAATCAGCGCGATTTATCTGCCCAACGCCAAGGCTGAATTCACAATTCTCTACAGTCATGGCAATGCCGAAGACATTGGCGAGATGCTGCCCGAATTGCGCATCATGGGCGCGATGGGCTATTCGATTCTCGCCTACGATTATCACGGTTACGGCACCAGCGGTGGGAAAGCGTCGGAGGACGCCACGTATCAGGACATCGATGCTGGTTACAAATATCTGACCGAAACGCGTGGCATCGCGCCGGGGAAGATCATCGTGATGGGCCATTCGCTGGGCGGGGGCCCGTCGACTGATTTGGCGTCGCGCGAGCCGGTGGGCGGATTAATACTGGAAAGCACGTTCGCAACTGCCTTCCGAGTGCTCACCTATCTGCCGATTCTGCCCTTCGATAAATTCGAGAGCGTGAACAAGCTTGCGAAAGTGAAATGCCCCGTGCTGATTATTCACGGCGACCGCGACGCCACCGTTCCGCTCTATCATGCCGGGCGTTTGTTCGCGAATGCAAACGAGCCGAAACGGTTGATTGTTGTAAACGGCGCGGGTCATATGGACGTCGTTTCGAAAGCCGGCGTTGAATATGAAAAGTGGTTCCGCGAATTTGCGGCGCAGATCAAGTAATCATTTCTTGCATTCTCCGCGTCCTCCGCGCCTCTGCATTGCTAACCATCCAAATCGTTGTCGCGCACAAAGATTTGCGAGCGCAAGCGAGCGCCGCTGTCAGCGCCAACGGCGCGAACTTTTAAAGCCCAGTCAAAGCGTACTCGCGAAGCCCTGGGTATGCGGCGTGCGGAATTCCCAGAGCCCCAACGGGGCGAACTAATCGGTGGCACGCGCCCATTGAATTTAGTTCGCCCCTTTGGGGCTATGGAACGTTTCCGCTCGCGAACCCAGGCCTTCGCTTCGCTGCGGCCTGGGCTATAAAAGTTCGCCCCGTTGGGGCTAAAAGACAACTTCCCGCTAACGTTCCGGCATGCCCCATTTGATTCGCGAAGATTCGCGT
>DATGGK010000185.1:0-2172 GCA_035308565.1 Planctomycetota bacterium
ATTGCTCGACGTCGCTCCCAGCGGCCTCCAGCAGCAAATCTCCACCGCGGTTGCCAACACGGAAGGCGTTCTGCGCAGCGAGCGCGTACGCGTACGCCGCTCCGGCCAGCGCTATTTTGTCGACGTCACCATGAGCGTCCCTCGCACCGCCAGCCTCGAGCAAGCCCATATCGCGAGCGATGCCGTCGAACAGCACATCGAGAAAATCGTGCCGGATGCGGACGTGGTCGTTCACGTCGAGCCCCGCGCCCGCAGTGATGAAGATCTGTTCGAGACGATTCGCGCCGTCGCGCAGCGCCGCGGCCTCGCCGTCCACGAGCTTTCAGCCCATCAGTTTGAAGGACGCCTCTTTATCGAATTGCATCTTGAAGTGAACGAAGGCTCGAGTCTCCGCGAAGCGCATCGCAGCGCCACGGAACTTGAAGAAGACATCCGCCGCGCCACCGATCCTCGCGCCCGCATAAATATTCACATCGAGCCGCTTGGCGCGCGAATCGCCGGCGCCGAAGAGATGAAAGGCCTCTCGCGCTCGGTTCAGGATTTCCTGAATTCACTTCAATCGGAATACCACGAACTGCTTAATTGCCACGAAGTTCATGTCCGCAGCGTCGACCACAAAATCCTGGTCTCGTGCCACTGCGCGATGGACGGCGGCCTTCCGATTACCGAAGTCCACGACATTACAGCCGCGCTCGAAGATCGTGTGAAGGAACGCTTTCCCCAAATCTTCCGCCTCACGATTCATCCCGAGCCGGTCGAAGAAAGCTGATTTCCCGCGTCCGCGCAAACGGCTCCGCCGCCAGCGCGATAATCGCCGGGAAACATTCCAGCACGTAGCGCGGTTCGGGCGCCTCCACATATATCGAAAAGAAAATCGTGCGCACTACAACAAACACAACGAGCAGCGCCCACCCCGGCCGACCCCGCGCCAGCCATGCTCCCCACAGCGCCAGCGCCAGGTAAAACGCGTTTATCGCCACCAGCGCGAGAGTCGCCAGCAAATCCTCCCGGTCTTTCTCCCATTCCTCTCGCAATGGCCACACCCGCGCCGAAACCGGCAATAGCTCCACGCGCGGCGTAAACCAGATCACCAGTGTCCGCAGGAATGGAATCTCGAGATACGTCCGCAGAGGATGCCGCTCGGTCCGCTCCCGCGCAATCTCGTGAAATTGGTTGTCTATCTCCGGTCCCATCGTCGTGATTTCGTTGTATTCGTTGAACAAACTTTCCACCCGCGCGCGCTCCTCGGACGAATCGAATGCGCCGGCAGGAAGGTCATCCGTCGAGATCGGTTCATCATTCACCTTCCACGTCACCCGGTACACGTCGCGAAAACGCCACATCCACGTGCTCGTCCAATCGGTGAACCCCAGCGGCGTATACTCGCCAGGCAATTCGCTATAGCGCGGCGCGAGAAATTGCACTTTGTGCAACACTCGCCAATTTCTCGCGGCCCACGGCAAGAGCGGCACTAGAACGCCCAACCCCAGCAGCATTCCTGCTCGCGCCAGCTTTGCCCAATCCCGCGGCCGCCACCATCTCGCGCACAACACAAGCCCCCCCGAAATCAACAGCAGCGGCGTTTCCGGCCGCACCAGCGTCCCGAATCCCACCACGATTCCGGCTAGCAGCCACGGATTCGCAAAAAATTCATTTCCAGCCAGGCCCGCCGCCCCACCGGCCATTGCCCGCCGCCCGAGATCCGTCTCCAGCAGCACCAGAATCGCAAGTGCAGTCAGAAAGGTGACGAGCGTCTCAGTCAGCACCACCGCCGGATAGTTCGCCGTAAAAGGACACAGCACTGCCAGCCACAGCCCAGCGATAAACGCTCGTCGTCTCGATTCCGGCGCCGCCAGCCGCTCGGCAATCAACGCAATCAGGAAGCACCCGGCCACGTCCACCACACACTGTGCCAGCATCACAGCCCGCGGCGATTTCCCCGCAAACGCGAAAACTGCCGCCAGAAACGCCGGATATCCCGGCACGCGCATGTCTACCGGCGTCAACCGGCCATTCACCGGGAACCCATAAACCCCGTTCTTCAGCCAATTCCACGCCAGCTCGATGTAGAATGGTGCATCGCCTGATTGCGTCGCGGGAAATTTCAGCACGAAATAAACCCTCAGCATCAGCCCCGTCAGTGCGGCAAAAGCGATGTGAGTGCGCATCCTA
>DATGGK010000186.1:0-65981 GCA_035308565.1 Planctomycetota bacterium
GGATTACGCGAAAGCGGAAAGCATTTACAAACTGCTTGCCGCGCAGTTCGCCGACAGCGACGAGGCCAAAGCCGTGAAGCTCGATGCGATGATTGCGCGGGTGAAAGCGCGCGCCGAGGGGAAATTGCCGAAAGAGCCGAAGGCCACCGACGAAGGCGCCGCGGGAGTGCTCGCGCAATTTTTGGCGGCCGTGCGCGCGAAGGACGCCAAAGCGCTGACGGCGGTGCTTCCGGAAGCGGAGGCGGCGAAAGCTGAAGAGATGCTTAATGAGGAGGAAAGCGAGCTAGTGGCAAACGTGACGTTCGCGGATTACACAATCAAGAATGAGAAGGCTGAAGAGAACAAAGCGGATTTGACGCTGGATTATTATGACCGAGCCGGCAACGCGCCGCAGACCGTCGCGCAGAGGGCGGTGAAGGAGAAGGGCGCTTGGAAGATTCAGTGGGACGATCCGGAAGCGCAATTGCATCCGGCGCCGAAGAAGCCGAAAGTTGAGATGAAGGTGGTGCCGCCGAAGTGAAATTTAAAATTTAAAATTCAAAATTCTGAAAATCCAAGATAACTTCTCGCGGCAACGCCAAATTCTCTCGTCAAATTGCGCGTTAGTCTTGCCGATAATCTCCGCAGCGAATTTGCGGAGAGTTGCGTGAATGGGCGCGTGGTTATCAAAACTCTGGGACAAGCTGCTCCAGGACTATTTCGCGAGCTTCGACGTTCGCGCATGGGCGGCATTCTGCCATCACGTCATTAATTCGCTCCTCGCTTTTTTTCTCGCATGGCTGCTGATTCGCAGCGCGAAATTCGTCATCGTGCGGTTGGAACGGCGCGTGGATCTTATCCACGGATCGGCGCATCGGCGGCGGATCGAGACGATCACGTCGCTGATGTTCAGCGTGGTGAAATACGCGCTGTATTTCGCCTGCCTCGTCTGGATTCTGGGCGAATGGGGCGTCAACACCGAATCGCTGGTCGTCGGGACGGCGGTGGTCGGCGCGGCGCTGGGGTTTGGCTGCCAAGGGATCGTACAGGACGTGATCACGGGCTTGTCGATGCTGGCGGAAGGGCAGCTTTCGGTGGGCGATTTTGTGGAGATCAACGGCAAAGCGGGCGCGGTCGAGGAAGTCGGGTTGCGCGTGATCAAAATCCGCGACTCGTTCGGCGTGCAGCACGTCATCTTCAACCGCACGATTACGGTGGTCAGTAATTTCACGTCGGGCAGAATGGCAGCGCTGGTGGATGTAGCCGTCGAGAATGCAGAGGCCGGCGAGAAGGCGGCGATTGTCGCAGAGCGCGTGTGCCACGATATTGCGAGCGAACTGCCGTTTTTTCCTGCGGCGCCCATTGTCGAAGGCGTCAAGAGCAGTTCGACTGGCGACGTGTACGTACGCATCAGCGCGGTGGTGCTGCCCAAGCAGGACTTGGTGCTGCGCACATCTTTTTCGGACCGCTTGCGCAGCGCGTTTGCGGCGGCGGGGATCAAAATTCCCGGCGACCGCGTGCGCATTTCGTTTGTGAGCAATTTATTTAAGGAAGCGGTGGACCGAGGAAAACGCAGCGGGCTATTTGCGGCGCCGGCGATGCCCACGAAGACCGGGCGCGGATTGTAGCCGCTGAACGCGCATCTCCTTTGCGATGCGCATCCTTTTATGACAAGGATGCGACCGTCCTAACCATATTTAATTCAATAAACCTTCGGGATAGTACGCTCGACTTGCATTCGGAGAATTCGAATGAACAAGCAACGTGCCGGCGTGATCGCATGGAGTGCGTGGGTGTTTTTTTTGCCGTTTGCAGCGCAGTGCGCGACGGTGAATTTGCAGGCGGTTCGCGATGCGTCGATGTATTCAGACAATCCGAACAACAGCAACGGGGCGGGGAGTCTTTTTTCCGGCGCGGCGGGGGCGCGCGGGATACGGCGGACGCTGATCGGGTTCGATCTGACGTCGCTGCCGGCGAATGCGGTGATTCAATCGGCGCAGCTTCAGCTCAATGTCATCAAGATCTCCAACAACAATCCCGGCGCGACGGATTTTTTGCTGTACGTCGTGACGGCTCCGTGGGCGGAGGGAACGACCTTTGGAGGGGGAACCGGCTCGCCGGCGGCGCCGGGCGATGCAACGTGGGCGTACAATTCATTTCCGGCGTCGATGTGGACGAATCAAGGCGGAGATTTTGTCGCCACTGCGTCCGCGACGACTAGCATGAATCTGGCGGGCCCGTACACGTGGGCGACGAGTCAGATGGCCGCGGACGTGCAGGGCTGGGTCGCCAATCCGGCCAGCAACAACGGCTGGATTTTGCTGGGGGGCGAGACGGCGCCGTTTTCGGCCAAGGAGATGGCCAGCCACGAATTCGGGGCGAGCGGCCCGATGCTGACGATCACATACACGACCGGCACAGTGGCGCTGGGTAATTTCTGGATCGGCAACGATTCAACGCGCGGCGGAGACGGGACGTGGAGCGCGACGGGCGGGACGGCGTGGTCGGCGACGGACGCGGACGGGCAGACGGGCCTTGGGTGGGATCAGACCAAGACCGCGACATTCGGCGGGACGGCGGCGGCGAGCGCGGTCAGCGTGAGCGGAACGGTGAACGCGGGCAACGGGATGCTCTTTACGCAGAGCGGGTATACGCTTAGCGGCGGGACTATCAATCTGGGCGGTGCGACGGCGGCGATCAACACGATCAGCGTGAACAGCGGCGCGGCGGTCTTCACTTCGGCGCTCAGCGGCAGCAATGGAATGACGAAGGCCGGCAATGGGACGCTGACGATCAACAGCAGCAGTTCGTATTCAGGCGGCACGCAGATTTCAGCGGGAACTTTGCGCGGGACGGGCACGCTGCTGAACACGACGGTGACGACATCGTCCGCGGGAAGCCTTTGGCCGGGGATTGCGACGGTGGGGAGCGCAGTGAGCGCGAACGGGAGCGAATCGCTTTCGGTCGCGGGGTTGGACATGAGTGCAGGCGGCGTATTGAAGATTGCGCTCAATACAAGCACCGCCAACAGCACGCAGTCGCTCATTGTTACGGGTTCGACCTGCCAGCTTGGCGGGACGCTGTCGCTAGGCGTTCCGGCGGGCGCATCGAGCGCGAATGCGTACACAGTTTTAAGCAGCGGCGCCGGCGCAATTTCCGGAACGTTTTCGACGGTAATGTTGAACGGCGCTGTGGTGACGGGGACGACGCCAGTGAAGGTTCAATATTCGGCGAGCGCGGTGACGGTGACGCTGACGGGCGGAGTGACGCCGGTGAAGATTGGTTCGTTCGGGGCGAAGGCTTGTGGCGCGGGCGTGATGGTTGAATGGGAATGTTTGTCGGAGTTTCAGAATCTCGGATTCAACGTCTACCGGCGTAATTCAAAATTCAAAAATCAAAATTCAAAATTGGCGAACGGATGGACGCGCGTGAATTCGAGCTTGATCGCGGGGCGGATAACGAATGCGGATGCGAAGACATATCGCTTTTACTATTGGCCGGAGCCGGGCGTGTATGAGTACAAATTGGAGAGTATGGACGTTCACGGCGAAGCAGAGGCATCTGCGCGGCTGGCGGGGCCGGTGGCGGTGGATGCGATGGCAGCGAACGCGCTTGAGGACGCCGACGCACCCACAATATTATTCGATAATGCGGCAAGCAAAATGGTCCCGATAGGGCTGATGGGGCCTATGGGGCCTATAAGCCCTATAGGGCCTATGAGCGCGATGCGAGCACCTAATGCGGGTTCGGACGCGCAAGGGATCGCGGAGGGGATCGCCGGCCCGTCCGACAATGTTGCGGCCGCGATGCGATGGTTTGGCGGAGGCGCCATCGGCGCAGGAAACTTCACAGCCGCGAAAGTGCTCTACCGCGCGCCGGGCGTGATGCTAATTCCGCGGGCGCTGCTGCCGGCGGGGTTCGATGCGGGGCATGTCGGCATTTTGCGTGAGGGCCGTGCGATGCCGGCGCTGGCGCTTACGGACGACGGTCTGCTGGTTTACGCGTCAGGGTATCGGGACGATTACACGGACAGAGATGCGATTTTTCTGCGCGCGGCGAATGCGCCGACAGCAGTGGGTGTAGCGGCGCGCGCGCAGGGTTTGTTCGATGGCGCGCAACAAGCGGTCACGCAATCGCCGGCCACAGTGGCCGTCGAGTATCACGACGTTTATTTCGATTACAATTTGCGGCCGTACACGTTTGCGCCGTGGTTTTCGAGCCAGTATTTGACGGATGGGACGACGCAGAATTTCGCGCTGAATGTCCCGCTCCCTTGCGGTCGCGGCTCGCCAGCGGCGCTCACGGTGAATCTGTGGAGTTTGACGGAGACCGACGGCATCGCGCCGGATCATGCGTTAAATGTGGCCGTCAACGGAACAAGCGCGGGTCAGGTCATTTGGAGCGGCGGGAATCAAGCGATGCAATTCAGCTTTCAGATTCCGGCGGGTGTGCTTATTAATGGTGCGAATCAAATTGAATTGACGACGCCTCCATTGGATGGCGTGAGCAGCCAGATTGCGTTTTTGCATTCGCTGAGCGTGAGTTACACGCGCGAGTTGGACGGTTCGAAGCCGTTGGATGTGTACAACTTTGGCGCGCAGGCGGAATTGTTTGAAATCGGCGGCGTGACGAGCGCCGAGGCGTGGGTGGTGGACGCGCGATTCCCCGAGCGCGCGGCGCTGATCGCGTACGAAACTCAAGCGCAGGACGACGGCACGTTCGTGCTGCGCTTTGTTGCTCCGGCTGGCGGCGCGGGGCATTTTGTGGTCGCGCCCGCAGGACAGGAGAATGTGCCGTTGGCGGTGAGTCGGCGGCAAGTGAGGCCGATGAAGGCGACGAGTTATGTGGCAACCGGGCCGGCGCAATTTGGTGCGGGCGTGCAGCCGCTGCTGGCTGAACATGCCAAAGAAGGCTTGCGCGGCGCGTTCGTGGATCAGGAGCAGCTTTTCGATTACTACAACTTTGGGCGCTACGGACCGGTGGGAATTCAGAACGCAGTGCGTGCGGCGCGGCCCAAGTATCTGCTGCTGCTGGGGCGCACGACTTACGACTACCGCAATTACAGCGGGTTGAACGTTGATCCGCTCTGCCCGACGTTCTTGGTTTCGACGACGGCGTGGGCGCAAGCGACGAGCGATTCGCTTTTCGGCGATCTTGGGCGCGGCTATCCGGAAGTGGCGGTGGGGCGGCTGCCGGTGAATGACGAGAGCGAATTGCGCGGCGCGGTGGCTCACGTGCTCACGAACAACGGTCTGTCGTCCGGTTTTCGCGTGCATGCGGTCGCGGATAAATTCGACGCAGCAGCCGGCGATTTTGCGAGCGAAACGGACGCGATCGTGCAGGCGCATCCGGATTTGGCGTGGCAGCGCAATTATCTGGGCGTCACGGTTCAAACGTCGCCGGAAGTCACGGCGGCGATGACGGACGCGGCGAACGGCGGCGCGGATGTGCTGCTGTACGTTGGGCACGGCAATGCGCTGCGGTTGGGAAATGAAACGCCGCGGATTTTGGACATCGATTCGGTGACGGCGTGGACGGGGCATGGCGTTTTTTTGCAATCCACGTGTACGGGGAATTGGATGGCGAAGGACGAAAGCGGTTATCGAAGCATCGCCATTCAAGCGCTCACGCAGCTGCAGGGTGGGATCAGCGCGAGCATCGGGACATCGACGTACATGAATTCCATGTACGCGACTGAGTTCATGAGCCAGTTGCTGGGTAACGCGGGAACGTATACGCGGTGGGGAGATGCGTTGCTGAAGACGCAGCAATGGGCGGGCGCGAAGGGCGGGGGGTACTACGGGGATTTGATGCGGACGGAACAGATGTTTGGGGATCCGGCGATGGGGACGGGACAGAAGTAGGGAGTTGGGAGGTGGGGAGTAGGGAGAGCGGATGCGAGGACGGGCTAGGCGGACCTTTGTCTGAAGATTTTAACTTCCTTCAAGAGGCGGTTCGACAAGCGGTCCTTTTCGGTTTCGAGGTCGTGGCGCGTCTGCAGATTCATCCAAAATCCTTCGGACATTCCGAAATAGCGCGAGAGCCGAAGCGCAGTGTCGGCGGTCACTGCGCGCTTGCCGTGCACGATTTCGTTGATGCGGCGCGGCGGCACGCCGATTTCGTTTGCGAGGCGGTATTGGGTGAGCGACAGCGGCTTGAGGAATTCTTCAAGCAGCACTTCGCCGGGGTGGATGGGTGGGAGTTTTTTCTGAGGCATGATTGAGTTCCCTTCTAATGATAATCGACAAGTCCGACGTTCCAGGCGTTGCCGTCTTTCCAAACGAAGCAAATGCGCCATTGCTTGTTGACGCGAATGCTGTATTGATCGTCGCGGTCGCCCTTCAATTTTTCCAAACGGTTTGAAGGCGGAATTCTCAGGTCGTCCACCGACTCAGCGGCCGCGAGCACTTCGAGCTTGATGCGTGCGCGGTGCTGAATATCCTGCGGAATTCTGCGCGCCAACTCACGATGGTTGTCAATCCAAGGGATTGACATATTGACGCGCGCGTTCGCAATGCCACGCCCTCCCCTCACCCCGCGCAGGAGTACCTGCGTCGGCCCTCTCCCGGAGGGAGAGGGGAAACGGCAACTGCTCGCCGCGGTCACATGAGGCATTGATTATGCGCGGATCAATAAATTGATTGGTTAGAAGCCGACTTGGAAGGCGATGACGAAGCTGTCGTTTTTGACGTGGTGGAAATTGCGCTGGCCGCCGGCGGCGTGGTCTTCGGGGTTGCTCACGAAATTGTAGTTGGCTTGAATCTTGGCGTTGTGTTCTTGAATGTAGTAATTGATGCCGGTCGTGTAGACGGCGGTGTAGAAGCGGTCGGTCTTGGTCGGGTCGATCAAATCGGCGGTAAGGACGTTTTGGAAGGTTTGATAACGAAAGGCGACTTCGACGGGTTCGAGGCGCTTGGGCACGCCTTCCCAGACGCCTTTGGTGAAGCGATAACCGGCGGCGGCGTACCAACCTTGCACGGAAATGGTGCGCGCGTTGCTTTGGGCGAGGCCGCTGCCTGAGAAGGTGTTGGCGAAATCGGTGCCGCCGTTGCCGGTGAAATCGACTACCGTGCCGGGGGCGTTGCGGTCGCGGAACATGGCCCATTCGCCGCGCGCCCAGAGGCCTTTGAAACAACCGCCCGGTGCGTAGTAGCCCCACGCGTCGTTGCGCATCGCCCACGTTTTGCGGCGTTCGAGGCCGTTGATCGGGTCGGCAATGGGGTCGTTCACGCCGGTTTCGCCGTGGTAGCCGAATTCGCTGGAGACGCCGATTTCCATGTCGCCCCAGCATTCGCTGGCGAGCGGGCGGACGAGCATGCGCAGGGCGATGTCCTTGGAATCGTTGGTGTCGGAGCGGTTGCCGCCGTCGCCGTTGGAGGCGAAATAATCCTGCGCGCCGTTGAAGGCGCCGGCCCAATATTGGAAGCGGTCGTTCCACCAGAAGCCATGAATTTGCGCGCCGATGTCGCGGTAGTTGGTCGCGTAACCGATGAAAGAGCGTTCGACGAAATCCAACTGTGCGTCGCTGCGCAGCCCTTCTTCGCCGAAGGGAGGCAGGAACAAGCCGACTTGGAAATCGTGGTGCCAGTCGAAATCGCCCGGGCAGCCGGGATCGTTGTGGAAATTGATGTAGGCGTCCTGCAACATGCGGTTTGGCGTGCCCAAACCGCCTTGAATGTTTTGGATGGGAAGGAAATTGCCGAGGCCGGCGACACCGCCGACGGCGTTGACATCGATTTGCGGCGCGACGTTGTTGTTGCGTTTGAAGATCGAACCGCCGATGGCTTGGTTGTCGGTGACCAGCGGGAAAGTGTTGTTCTCGGCGGCGGGGTCAATCATCATGTACGCGGTGACATAGGCGTTGGCTTTGAGCGTGAAGCTCAATTGCGCGCGGCGGACCTCGAAGGAACTGTTGTCGTTGGCGACGTTGGTGTCGAGGATGCCATTGGCGGGATCGTCGAAGAGTCCGCGGTTGTCTTTTTGGTAGGCGGCGAACCAGACTTGGACGAGGCCGCCGATTTGCAGTTTGCCATCGGCGGTTTTGACTCGACCGTCGTTTTTCTTTTCGAGCGCCTGATCGACTTTGCTGGTGGTGTTGCGGGACTGTTTGCTTTTGGCGAGTTCGTCTTTGAGGGCGTCGAGTTCGGCCTTGATCGCTTCGGCTTCTTTTTCAAGCGCGGCCTGATCTTCGCCGCACCAGGCGGTGCGCGACAACAGCGCGACGCAGAGCAGCAACGCGATTGCAGGGCGCAGATTGGCCATCGAGAACTTCTCCGCGGATTGTGGAACGTGATTAAGCTAACCGGGGCGAGCGTGAATTCCAGCACAAATCGGGAATGTTTTTCACGCGCGAAAGAATAGGACCTATGGGGCCTATAGGACCTATAAGGACTATGAAAAGACCGCTTCGCGATTTCAAATTTGCATTTTGCATTTTGAAATGAACGCGGCTGCGTTATAGTTTTGCGGCATCAAATTCAGAGACAATGAACGAAGCGCGGCCGCGCTGCGATTTTTTTCGGGAGCGGCTGCATTGGATTTTGCATGGCGATATCGACCCTTGTTTTCTGGCTGATCGTGTTGTTTACGGGCGGCAGCGCGCTGGTGGTGGTGAGCGCGCGGAATATTTTGCACGCGGGCTTTGCTTTGGCGACGGCGTTTCTGGGGGTCGGGGCGCTGTATGTGTTTTTGCACGCGGATTTTGTCGCGGCGGTGCAGTTGATCGTGTACGTCGGCGGCATTCTGGTGCTGATCATGTTCGCGATCATGTTTTCGTCGAACGTGGCGGAAGACACCAGCGCGGAACGCCGCGGGTCGTTCGCGATGGGAACGGGCGGGCTGGCGGCGGTGCTGGTGTTCATTGGGATTTTTTTGATGGTGCGGCGGTTGGAGAAACCGCTTGCCGAGCACAACCAATACGCGGCGGTGGATTATTCGAATACGGTAGGGGTGCAGTTCGATAATCTAAGCAGCGAAGAGAAAACGCGGCTCGAAAACAGCAACAAGATTTTGAATCCGGGCGACGGAGAGAAGCCCGCGGACGAGTTGAGCAACGCGGAATTGAAGGAGCGCATCGACAAGGCGGGCTTAAAATCGGACGACGCTGAGGCGCTGCTGAATTTGTACAAGCGCCAGCGCAGCCACTATGGGATTGGGCATAAGTTGATTGGGGAATACATCCTGCCGTTTGAGGTGGTGTCGATTCTGTTGCTGGCGGCGCTGGTGGGGGCGGTGGTGATTGTGAGGAAAGAGTTGAACTGACGCAGGACGGGCTGCCAGCCCGTCCAGCACGACAAACTGGACGGGCTGGCAGCCCGTCCTACTTGGACGAAATGCTATGGAGTGGATTACGGGCGGGCCTAACGTGCTGACGAATTACCTCATTTTGTCGGGGTTTTTGTTTGCTTGCGGGATTTTTGCGATGGTGTCGCGGCGCAATGCGGTGGGGATTTTGATGGGCGTTGAGCTGATCTTGAACGCGGCGGGGATCAACTTCGTGGCGTTTTCGCGCTTTGGGCACGACAAGATCGGCGGCGATCATCTGGACGGGCAGATTTTTACGCTGTTTATCATTATTCTCGCGGCGGCGGAAGCGGCGGTGGCGCTGGCGTTGGTGCTGGCGGTGTTCCAGACGCACAAGACGATTGCGTTGAATGACGTGGATGAGATGCAGATGTGAACGCGCACTAGGTGCAACTTTTTCACGCAAAGGCGCAAGGGAACGGCACGCGAAGGGCGCAAAGAAAGAAGGAAGGGTGCGCAAAGTGCAACTTTTGCACGAGATTCGAGAGCGCCATTCCGCCTAAAGGCGGGACTACGAACAATGTGCAACTTTTGCACGAGTTTTGAATTGAGTTAAAGAACGAATGGGCGACATTTACATACAACTGCCGACGTTGATCTTATTCACGCCTCTGCTTGGGTTTGCCGTGATTTTGTTCTTCGGCAAGTGGCTCGATAAGATTGCGGATCGGATCAGCATTGCGGCGATGGGATTTGCGTTCCTGTGCTCGGTGTGCTTGTTTATCCATGTCGCGCCACAAGGTGCAAGTTTGCAAGGGCATCCGATCACGCGAACCTTTTCGTGGATCAACATCGGTGGCGTCGATTTGCAGATGGGGTATTTGATCGACCAGTTGTCCGCATTTTTCTGCTGCGTGGTGACGGGACTGGCGACACTCGTGCTGGTTTACTCCATCTTTTATATGCACGGCGACAGCATGTACCGGCGCTATTTTGGGTTCATGTGCTTCTTCTGCTTTGCGATGCTCGGCATCGTGCTTTCCAACAACCTATTAATGACGTACGTCTTCTGGGAACTGGTCGGATTGGGCAGCTACTTCCTGATTGGGTTCTGGTTCTACAAGCCGGTCGTGGCGAAGGACCATCATTATCAGGAGTTGAAGGCGTCATACGCGACGGGCATCGACGAGCGTTATCTTTCGCCGGCTCACGCGCAGAAAAAAGGCTTCGTGATGAACCGCATTGGCGATTTTGGCTTCGCGATCGGCATCGGGTTTTTCTTCGCGACGATGTACGCCGTGAACCGCAAAGGCGGGCCGCTGAATTTCGACGCGCTTTACCAAGCCAAACAGGATGGCGTCTTCAATCAGATCACACTGCTCGGCTTAAGCGGCAACACGCTGCTGACGCTGGCTGGCATCTTCACGTTCATGGGCGCGATGGGCAAGTCGGCGCAGTTCCCTCTGCACACGTGGCTGCCTGACGCGATGCAGGGGCCCACGACCGGTTCGTCGATTATCCATGCCGCGACCATGGTCGCCGCGGGAGTGTACATGACCGCGCGCATTTCGCCGCTGCTGACGGACGGCTCGGCGTTTTTCGTGGCGATCATCGGCGGGATCACCGCGTTTCTGGCGGCGACGATGGCGCTGGTGCAGTGGGACATCAAAGCGGTGCTGGCGTATTCGACGATTTCGCAACTTGGCTACATGATGATCGGGTTGGGCGCGGGGGCGTACACGTCGGGCGTGGCGCATCTGTTCACGCACGCGATTTTCAAATGCATGCTCTTCCTCTGCGCCGGCTCGGTGATTCACGCCTGCCACCATTTGCAGGACATGAATCGCATGGGCGGGCTGAAAAAGAAAATGCCTGTCACCTATCTGACGATGCTCGCCGGCACGCTGGCGATTGCAGGCGTTCCCTTCTTCAGCGCGTTTTATTCGAAGGACGCGATTCTCGCCGGTTCGCTGGCGCGCGCGCTGCACATGGGCGGCATCCATTATCTGCCGTTCATTCTCGGCATCGTGACCGCCGGCCTCACCACCTTCTATATGTTCCGGCTGATCTTCATGACCTTCCACGGCGAACCGCGCGACCAGCACATTTACGAGCAGGCGCACGAATCGCCGGCCCTCGCGACGGTGCCGCTCTGCATTCTCGCGACGCTGTGCCTCGGCTTCTGGTGGGGCGGGCATTTCATCGGCGGCGACATCATTCCCGCGCCGTATCTGCGCGCGGACGTGACGGCGTTTGAAATGAAAGGCGAAAAAGTCGAGACGAGCGTCGTCAAAAGAGGCTGGGTCGATGCGCTGATGGTTTCTCCAGCGAGTTTGGAGGCGAAATACAGCGAAGAGAAAATGCCGCCGGTCGAAGAAGTCGAAGAAGCCGAACACATGGAAGAGCACCATCATCTGGGGCATAAAATTGCGACGGGGCTTTCGGTGGTGATGTTGGTGCTCGGCTGGCTTGTAGCGATGGCGATGTATGTGAAGAAATCGGTTTCGCCGGACAATCTGCTCAAAGTCGGCGCGCTGCGCGGCGCGTACGATTTATTTAGTCAATTGTGGTACTTCGACCGTGTGTATCAGGACGGCATCGTGCCCGCGGCGAAATGGGTCAACCGCAAATTCTGGCAGTTCGACGCGGCGATTCTCGACGGCATTCTGGTGGACGGCTGGAGCATCGTGGTGAAAAGCATCTCGGGCGTGGCGCGTTTCATGGACAACTGGTTCGTGGACAAGTGCGTCGATTTCTTCGGCTGGGTGACGGCGCTCGCCGGCGTCTTCGCGCGGATTTTGCAATACGGGCGGATTCAGTATTACGTGTGCGTGACGTTCGGCGTGGTGGCGGTGGTGCTGTTGTGGCTGATGCTGGCGATGCCGAAGTGAACGGCGAGATTCAAGATTCAAGGGTTAACGGGTTCAAGATTCAACGATTGAGAGCGATTTGAAAAACGGCGATTGGTTATTGTTGATTTTTGATTTTTGATTTGAGGCACCGCTTGTTGAAATCACAAATCAACAATCAACAATAAACAATCAACAATCAACAATTGCTGTAGATCAGTGTTGAAGTGGCTGCTTGCTGACAAACGGGCTGAGAAAACAAAATGGAATTTCCTCTTTTAAGCTTGTACGTCTTTGCGCCGGTGCTGGGCATGGCGGCGGTGCTGTGCATTCCGTCGAAGTACAGCGACATCGTCAAGACCACGGCGGCGGCGTTCGCGGCCATTCCGCTGATCATCGGCATCTACCTCTTCTTCGCGTTCCGCGACACCGGGACGATTCATTATTACGAAAGCCATTTGTGGTTGGGCAGTCTCAACGCGTATTACAAATTGGGCATGGATGGATTGTCGGCGCCGATGCTGGTGTTGAGCGGGCTGGTGGGATTCATTTCGGTCGTCGCAAGCTGGGGCATTGACAAGCAGGTCAAAGGTTATTTTGCGCTGATTCTGCTGCTGCTCGCGGGAATGAACGGCGTGTTCTGCGCACTGGATTTTTTCCTCTTCTATGTGTTCTGGGAACTGATGCTGCTGCCGATGTACTTTTTGATCGGCATCTGGGGCGGGCCGCAGCGCGTTTACGCGGCGATCAAATTCTTTTTGTACACGATGGCCGGATCGGTGCTGATGCTGGTGGTGATGCTGGCGACGTGGTATTGGTCGGATGCGCAGTATTCGGCGCCGGAACACCAAGTTTACGCAAAGAAGATGGCGCTGGCGGTTTACGAACCATTCATCAAGGATCTGGCTGAGTCGAAGGACGCGAAGCTCGACGACTTGATGCAGAAGCACATGATCGATTCGACGGCGGCGGAGAACATCAAAGCGCATCTCGACGATTTCAAAGCATCCGTAGCCGCAACGGGCACGGCGAAAGACGAAGCGGTGAAGAAAATTCCGCTGGAGCGCACCTTCGATTTCATCCAGCTCAAAGCGCGCTTCGCCCTCTTTCTCGGCAAAATTAAATTCATCGGTGAGCACACGTTTGCGTTCCTGATGTTCCTTTTCCTCTATGTGGCGTTCGCGATCAAAGTGCCGGTCTTCCCGTTCCACACGTGGCTGCCGTGGGCGCACGTCGAAGCCCCGACGGCGATTTCGGTGATCCTGGCCGGCATTCTGCTGAAGATGGGCGTGTACGGTTTTTTGCGGATTGCGTATCCGATCTTTCCGACGGCGGCGGTGTTGTACGCGGTGCCGATTGCGCTCTTTGGCGTCTTCAACATTTTGTACGGCGCGTGCTGTGCAATGGCGCAGGACGATTTGAAAAAGATCGTGGCGTATTCGTCGGTGTCGCACATGGGCTATTGCATGTTGGGCCTTGCAGCGCTGACGACGGCGGGCATGACCGGCTCGGTGTTGCAGATGTTCAACCACGGCACATCGACGAGCATGATGTTCCTGCTGGTCGGCGTGATCTACGACCGGGCGCATCATCGAGACGTGAACCGCTTCGGCGGGCTTGCCGCGCAGATGCCGCGCTACGCGGGGATTTTCACGGTGGCGCTCTTCGCGTCGATGGGCTTGCCGGGATTGTCCGGATTTATCAGCGAAATTCTGGTCTTCCTCGGCGCGTTCAATTCCAATCTCGGCAGCGGCGCGTGGGCGCGGCCGCATGTGGATTTCACACTGCTGACGGCGATTTCTGCGATTGGCGTGGTGCTCACGGCCGCGTATCTGTTGTGGATGATGCAGCGGGTGTTCTTCGGGCCGCTCAATGAAAAATACAAAGGCTACGCGGACTTGTCCGGGCGCGAGATGTTCACGCTGGTGCCGCTCGTGGTCGTGGTGATTGCGCTGGGCGTGTATCCGAAGCCGCTGATCGACTTGACGCAGACGTCGGTGAAGGTGTTGCAGGACCACGTTGTGGCGAGCGCGGCGAACAAAGGGTTGAAGTCGTCGGAGAAGCAGGCGGAGGGCGTGGCGGAGAATTCAAAATTCAAAATTCAAGATTCAAAATTGGCGGCGGAGCAGAATTCAAAATTCAAAATTCAAAATTCAAAATTGGCGGCGGAGAAATGAACGATTAAAAATGCAAAATCAGTCTTGTCCAGAATGCTTGCGCAATTCATAGGGAAACGCGGGCGATAACCTGCAGCCCGTTGTGCCGCCCTTTCAGGGCTCTCACGATGCGGACGACGGAACCCAGGGCTTACGCCCTGGGCTAGGATGTGTCGCCCCTTCGGGGCTGAATTCCGGCGCTCACTTGCGCTCGCCGATCTTGGGTGGCAGCGATGCAAAATGGAAAAGAAACAGCGTGGACGATGGCTTGAGCGGCCTGTGGAGTTAAGGGCGAACGAAAAGGAAAAGAAATTGGAAATGAAAAATGCAAGATGAACCGCGGTTGCATGTGGCTGCGTTTCATTTTGAATTTTGAATTTTAAATTTTGAATTGAGAAATGGAACATTTCTTCAAACTCATCGGCAGCAACATGAGCGACACGGGCGCGGTCGCGCCGGAGATCATGGTCGTCGCCACGTTTTTGATGGCGATGATTTTCGATTTCGCGCTCTCGCACAACCACCGCCAGAGCACCGGCTGGTTGTGCGTCACCGGGCTGGTCATGGCGCTGTGGCTGAACATGAAAGTCAATCACGGCTTTTTCAGCGGCGGCGCGGGCACGCGCGAAGCGTTCTCCGGCATGATCGTCTCTGATTTTTACGGCTCGGCGTTCAAAACGATTCTGCTGGTCGGAACGATCGTCTCAGTGATCATGGCGATTCACGCGAAGGAATTGCACGGGAAGAATCATGGCGAATTTTATCTGCTGCTGATTTCGGTTTGTCTCGGCGGGATGTTCCTCTGCTCGGCCACGAATCTGCTGATGATTTATTTGTCGCTCGAAGCGCTTTCCGTCGTGAGCTACGCGATGGCCGGCTACCTGCGCCGCGACCGCAAAAGCGCGGAGGCCGGAATCAAATATGTGATTTACGGCGCGATGGCGTCGGGGATCATGATTTACGGCATGTCGTATTTGTACGGGATCACGGGCACGCTCAACCTCTATGGAGCCGAAGGCGAACCGGGCGTGGCGCGGCTCATCCTTGCATTCAAAACCGGCGAGGTTCCGGCCGCGGGAGTGATCGCGGTGCTGGCGATGGTGTTCTCCGGGTTCCTCTACAAAATCGCCGCCGCGCCGTTCCATTATTGGGCGCCGGACGTGTACGAAGGTTCGCCGACGACGGCCGCGGGATTTTTTTCGGTCGTGCCGAAAGCCGCCGGATTCGCGGCGCTGATTCGCACGGCGTTTGCATTTTTCCCGCCGCACGCGAGCGCGGAATCGCTGATCAAAACGCCGGGCGTCGAACACGTCGTCATGTTCCTCTCGGTGCTGACGATGCTGATCGGAAATCTCGCGGCGCTGGGACAGACAAACGCGAAACGCATGTTGGCGTATTCGTCGATCGCGCACGCCGGTTACATGCTCGCGGGATTGACGGTGCTGCAAGGCTCCGACCCGTTGCATCCAACCGACGGCACCGCGCCGATTTTATTTTATCTCGGCGCGTATCTGTTGATGAACCTCGGCGCGTTCCTGGTGCTCGTGGCGATGGAAAATATTTTCGGCGGCACGGACCTGCGCCACCTGCGCGGCGCGATTCGGCGCGAGCCGGTGCTCGGCACGGCGCTCATTATCTTTCTCTTCAGCCTCACGGGCCTTCCGCCGCTGGCGGGATTCATGGGCAAATGGTTCATCATGGTCGAGCTGGGAAAAAGCGCCCATTATGGAATGATCGTCTGGATTGGACTCAACTCGGTGATCAGCCTCTATTATTACATGCGTATCGCCAAAGCCGTGGCGATCGACACGCCGGACGAAGGCAACGAGCCGAAAGGGCGCACGCCGTTCTCGTACAATTTCCTCGCCGTCGCGCAGAGTCTCGCGCTGCTGGCGCTGTTCGTGTTCTCCGAACCGGTGATGAACGCGTGCCGGAAGGCGTTTGCGGGGCTGGGGAATTGAAGGGCAGGAGTCAGGGGTCAGGAATCGGGAGTCAGAAACGGCGGCAAATCGCTGCGCGGCTTTTTTCTGATTCGATCCGATTCATCGAAGCGAAACTTCCAGCGCTTGGACGAGGCGTTCGCATTCCTCGCGCGAATGGGCGGCGCTGAGGCTGATGCGCAGGCGCGCGGCGCCGAGTTTTACGGTCGGGTAGCGCACGGCCGGCACAAAAAATCCGCGCTCGAAAAGAGCTTCCGCACAGTCGAGCGCGCGCTGTTCATTGCCGACGATAGCGGGGACGATGGCGCCTTCCGTCGAGGGCGTTGGGAATTTCAGGCGCTGCAATTCGGCGCGGAGGTACGCGCTGAATTCGCCGACGCGCGCGCGGCGTTCGGGTTCGGCGTCGATCAGCGCGAGCGCTTCGAGCGCGGCGGCAGCGCTGGCGGGCGTGAGCGCCGTTGAAAACATGTGGGCGCGGCCAGTGAGAATCGCGCGAGAAATTTTTTCGGAGGCGCAGACGAATCCGCCCTGCGCACCGAGCGCTTTTGAGAGCGTGCCGAGCACGATCACGCGCTCTTTCATAGCGGCGCTCAGCGACGGCAGATCGACCAGGCCCCTTCCCCGCTCTCCCAACACGCCGGTGGCGTGGGCTTCATCGACCAGCAGCAGCGCGCCGTGGCGTTCGGCGAGCGCAAGAATTTCGGCGAGCGGCGCGGCATCGCCGTCCATGGAGTAGAGCGATTCGATCACGATCAGACAGCGGCGCGGGCTTTCTTTTTCCAGCAGCGCTTCGAGTTCGGAAACCTCGTTGTGAGCGAACGCGCGCACGCGCGCTCCGCTCAAGCGCGCGCCGTCGATGAGGCTGGCGTGAGCGAGTTTGTCGAGCAGCACTGAGGCATCGCCATCAGCGAGCGCGCCGATGGACGCGAGCGCCGCGTGAAAACCGGATGGAAAAATCAGCGCGCGTTCAGCGCCTTTGAATTCGGCGAGCGCGCGCGCAAGGCGTTCGTGAATGGTCTTGTGGCCGCAGATCAGCGCGCTGGCGGTGGCGCCCGCGCCGAATTCATCGAGCGCCGCTTTGGCCGCGGCGACGACGCGCGGGTGCGTCGAAAGGCCGAGGTAATCGTTGGACCCAAACGAAACCACCTCGCGCCCGCGGATTTTGAGACGAATGCCCGCGCCCTCGGCGATTTTCAATTCGCGCGCCAGGCCGTCCGCGGCGAGCGCGGCGCGGCGGGAGTCGAGGTGTGGGAGCCAGTCGGTCATGCGGGAGCCGATGAGTCCGATGACGTCGCGATCTTCGGTCCGCGCCGTTTGAAGAGCAATTCCATAATAAGCGCGACAAGCACTATTATCCCGACGGCGACGAGCGCATCCAGCGCCAGCGCGGTCCAATCCCAGCGCTCGAATTCCGGCGCGCGCAGCAGAGGCCGCGGCCAGCCCGGCGCGGCGGCGACGGTGTAGCCCGTCTCGCCCGATTGTGTCAGCGCAAACGTCTCGCGCGAACTGGCCGCGAGCAGTCCGCCTGTCGCCAATAGCATTCCGACACACGTGGACAAGTGCACACGAAACCATCGCCACAGCGCAAGCGCGAGCAACAGTCCGAGAATCAGCACGGCGGCGGTCAGGCGGAAAAGGGCATTGCGATTGAAACGAACAGTGAACGTGGCTGGCGGCGCTTCGCCGACCAGAAGGACGACTTCGCCGGGAGCGGAGCTCAAGCCTGCTGCGTCCGTTACGACCAATTCGAATTTGTAGTACCCCGCCTTGTAGATGCGCAGCCCGACTCTGTCCCTGGCCATGCTGGCCGTGTTGAGGGACAGGTTCTCTCCTGCGCTTTGCCGCCATTGGTAACGCACTGGCTGATTTGATCCAGTTGCGCTAGGCGATCCATCCAGGACTGCGATAGGCTGCTTGCCAGTCGCAGTGCGCACGGCGACGGCTGCATAAATAAATTTCTTCGCGACGCGGGCCACCGGCGCGCCGATGGCCACGGCCGCGGCCGGAGTTTCTGCGCGGCGCGGCTGTACGTCTGAATTTCGTCCGTCAGTCACAGCAAATTTTGGCGTTACGTCAAGTTCATAGTCGCCGTCGATCGTTGGAATCGGCGCCGCGAGCACTTCGCGCCAGGCAACGCCGGCTTCGAGCTGAACCAAGTTGCCATCCGCGTAAATCTCAACAGCGGCGGGCAACGGCAGATCGGTCTCCAGCGCTGTCTTGCCACCGCTCATCCATTTGAGATGCACCGCTTCCCAGCGGGCGACGCTCCCGTTTGCAAATCGTTCGCTATAGGGCAGTAGTCTAACGTGCAGCCGCATTTGGGCGCGCGCGGACGTGTCCAGCTCAACACGCTCAATGCTGGTGTAAAAACGGTCGCCGCCATTCTCGCCGGCGTTCGTGCGCTCGCCGAAAATGGCGCGGGCCAGCAGTGCGGCCAGGCAGCATCCGCGAACGAACGTCATGGAAAACCGTCGATTCGTGTGATTCGTTGTTCAAAACTACTCGCGCACTTCCACCGTCACCGTCACCGGATTCCCGCCGCGCGAGCCGTCGCTGACGGTCAGTTCGAATTTGTAGACGCCGGGGATGCGGATTTTCAGGCCGACCATTTTCTTGTCCATCTCTTCGCGGCGCAGGCCCAAGTCTTTGCCTTCGACCTGCTCCCACGCGTACCACATCGGCTTTTCCTTCGGGATGATGATGCTCGGTTCGGCGTTGAGCACGACCAGGCCTTTGGGCTTGGAGGTCAGGTAGCTGTCTTTGACCAGCGCGATCACGCCGACTTGCTTGGCGAGTTCCTCGAATTGCGTTCTGACTTCCGCGTCGTCGGGCTTGAGCGCCAACGCGCCGCGGAACATGAGTTCGGCTTCGTCCCAGTAATCCTGCGCGGCCTTTTTCGCGGCGTCTTTGGCTTCCGGCGTGGCGGCGGCGGTCACTAGAAGATTGCCCTTTTCGAGCGCGATTTTTCCGGCGGCCAGCGCGTCTTCGAATTTCGCCGGCACGGGCGGCATGACTTTCACTTTCTGCACGGGATCGCGCAGCGGTTCTTTGGGCGCGGCGGCCTGGCCGGCCACCTGTGGCGGGCGAACGGCAGGCGTGACCTTTTCCGAGTTGTCGTTCTCCAAATCCTTCACGGTCATCGTCGGTCGCGGAGTCTTTGGCCGCTCTACAGTCTTGACTTCCTCTTTCTTAGCGGGCGGCGTTTGTTGCCCCGTCAGATTTGCGGCAGCGGATTGCGTCGCGTTCGCCACTTCTTTAATTGCGCTTCCGGTCTTGATGGGGCTGACATCAGTCTTGGGCGTATCGGTTGTAGTGGTGGGGACGGACTTTTCGTTCGCCTTCGGAGCCGCATCGACCACCTTCGCGGGCTGTACTTTCTTTACGTCATCCGTGCCGGGGGCGGGCGGGATGAATGCCGTAGTATTCACTTCATTCTTCGTGTCCTTCACGGCCACGGGCGCTTCCGGCTTCGGTGCGGCTCCCGGCAATTTCAATGCAGCGGCGTGCGGGCCTTTCTGCAACTCGGCGACAAGTTTCACGTCAGGCGTGTAACCGAGTTCGACGAGCGCGTTGATGCGCTTGACCGCTTCGTCGTCCTTTTTCAGGCCGTGGAAAGAAGCAGCCAGGTCGCGCAGCAGGCGCGCGTCTTTGACGCCCGCGCCTTCCGCGTCTTTCTCCGCGGCGAGCAATTGTTGCACGGCGCCGTCGTAATCCTTCGCTTTGACCAGATACTTCTCACCCAACTGCCATTTCGATTCCCAGCCCACTTTTTCTTTGCCGAGCGAATAGCCCTGCATGTAGAAGGCGCGGGCCTGCTGCGCGCGGTCGAGGCGCATGTTGCAATGGCCGGCGTACATGAGCGCGGCGACGTTTTGGTCGTTGACCTGTATCACTTCGGTGAAGCGGTCGAGCGCGGCCGTGGTCGCGGCGCGGTCGAAATCGTCGGCGGTCGTGCCGGATTCAAAAAGCGCGATGCCCAAGTTCAGCGTCAGCGCTTCGTCGTTGGGCTTGGCTTTCAGCGCTTTCGTCAGAATCGCGACGGCGGCGGCGTTGTCGCCCTGCTTCATCAATTGAATGCCCTGTTGCACGGGGTCGCCAGCGAGCGCCGGCGCGGCGGGTTCGACTTTCTTGGATTCGACAGGCGGCGCGGCGTCGTGCGAAATCTCGGGCGGCTTGACTTCCGCCTTTGCGTCATTCTTTGCGACGGCGGGCGTTTCAATTTTCTTCTCCGCGACTACCGGCGGAGTGACTGGAGTTTCAGGCGGTTTCACGTCCTTTTTCGGATCAACTTTCACAAGCGCGGGCGCATCTTTCTTCGGTTCGACGACGGGCGGAGTCGCCGGAGTTTCTGGCGGCTTCACATCCTTTTTCGGCTCGACTTTTACAACTGTCTTCGGTTCGACACTTTTCTCGGCTGGCGAGAATTCGGGCTGCGTGGGCTCAACTTTGACATCCTTTTTCACAACCACTGTTTCTTCTTTACGCGGTTCGACGGGCGGCTTCGGTTCAACCGGCGCTTCATCCTTCTTCGGAATCACCGGCGGCGAAACGTCCACGTCAATCTTTTGCTGAGGCGGGGCGACTTGGCGAACTGGTGGAGCGGCCGGCACGTCGCGGACTATGGGCTTCGAATGCGCTTGATTGAACACGGCTTCTTCGCGGCGGATGTCGTCGGTGGCGATTTTCGTCACGGCGACTTCAGTGCCTTGATTTTCCAATTTCGGATGGACCGGCAGCGGCGGAACAAATGCCTCGGTCGCGTCGGGATTCATGCCGTTTTTGATTGCGGCCACGCGCCGGTTATAGGCCGTTTCTTCCATGCGGATTTCGTCCAGCGCGATGCCTTCCATGCCCGGACGCGGTTTGGAGTTTTCGACCTTCGGGCGGCGATCTTCCCGATCAACTTCTGGCGGGGGCGATGGCGGCCGCACTTTCGGAGTGGCAAGTTCGTCGGAACTGGTCTTATCCGCGTGGCGCGGGGGCAGCGTCACCGTTTTATTCAGCGGATCGGCGCTGGCCACGGCTTCGCCGCTGTCGCCCACCATCACGACCACTTCCGCGGGCGCGCTTTCCACGCCGTTGCGCGAAACGGTCAGCTCAAAGGTGTAGCGCCCGGGTTCGAAGATGCGCATGCGAATCTGGCGCTTGGCGAGGCTTTCACGCGGCAAGTTCAACGAGCGGCCCGAGGTCTGCACCCACTGGTATTTCAACTCAGGGTCCTTCGGAAAACTGGGCGAGCCGTCGAGCGTCAAAATCGTTTCGGGACCATTGGGATTCTGCTGGCCGGGTTCGACGTGAAGCGCCTGTTTGACGTTGATCAGCTTGCTGGCGGGGATCGCCGTCAGGCCCGTGGCATCGGGCTGCGGCGTTTCATCTTGCGCCGGGCGCGTGCGCGTTGAGCGCGGCGGGTTGGCGTCGGAAGTTCCATTTGTGGGCGCATTCAACGCCTTCGGATCAAACGCGACTTCGATTTCCGTTTCGCCGTTGAGCATCTGCGCGCAGTCGAAGCGCCAGATCAGTTTGTTGCCTTCCGCGCGCGTGGCGTTGTGGCTCTTGACCGTGCCTTTGAAATTCAGCACGAATTCCCATTTCAGGTCGTGGAACAGAAGCAGATAGCGCGTGGCCTGCGGTTTGTCCGTCTCCGCCGCTTTGCTCATGTGCAGGACGCGCGCGCCGTTTGAATCAGAGAGCGAAATGCCGTTGAGCATGTGATAACCGGTCTTGTCAAAATCGCTGGCAAAGGCGGCAAAATCGTCGAAGTTGTTGAACATTAATTCGCCGCTGGCGACCACGTTGCCGTCCTTGTCGTCGATCACGCCGCCCTGCAAATATTGCACGGAATTCTCCATGGACTTGAGCAGATCGGCTTTGGCGTAGGGGTTGCGCCGCAGTTCCTTGTCGGAGATCTCGCGCGGGGGCTTCTGGAAAATGCGGTCGGATTTGCGTGCGCAGTCGGCGATCATCGAACGGTCGGATTCGAGCAGCAATTTGCCCGACCCGTCGGCGGCCAAATCGAGCGTGACGCGATACCCCACGCGGCCGGTTCCGCAGCGCGCAATCAGTTCGGCGTATTGGCGGCGGCCATTGGCGCTGGTTTCGGTGAAGAGGCGGTAATTGAGCGCGCGTTCGGCGCGCGAACCCATCGACGCCAATTGTTTCATCGCCGGGAAGGCGATGGCTTTGTCGGTGCTGAGCGCCGTTTCGATGACTTGTTCGATGGCCGGATCGGGCACGTAACCGGCTTGCGGTTCTTCGCCAGCGGCGCGGGCCGCGGCGGTCGAAAGCACGAGAATTGTGGTCAGACAAAACGCAAGCGAAAGCTTTGAGTGCAGGCGCAAGTTGCTCATGCGCACACCTCCCCCAACGTAAGGCAACAATGAAAGTGGCATAGTCTAACCAACTTAGACGCCGGTGCCCGCGATTTTAGCAAAGAAAATAGGAGAATTTGCGGGAGGGGATTCCCGTTCGTAGTCCCGCCTTTAGGCAGAACGGCGTCCCGCAACGCGCGCGGGTTTCCGCCTAAAGGCGGGACTACGAACCGCGCTACTTTTGGAGCGGGACAAACCCTTCCGCGGCCTTGCGGAACGCGGGCATAATCTTGCCGCCGTCCGTGCCGAATCCCGCGTGCTGAACCATGAAGATCGTGATCAGCCCGCGCTTCTGGTCGATGTGCATGTCCGTCGCGTAGGCTCCTCCGTGGCCGAAACTGCCTCCGGCTTTCTTGTCAGCGCTCCAGCCGAATCCGTAGCCTGAAAGCCCTTCGCCCGTCTGCGGTGTCGTCATCTGCTTCACCGCCGCTTCGGACAAATAGCGCTTCCCATCCAACGTGCCGTTGTTCAGAATCATGCGGCAGAACACGCCCATGTCGGCTGCCGTCGAGAACAATCCGCCCGCCGGCGACGGGCCGCGCTTGCGGTCGGTGAGCGGGTAAGTGCACTGATTGATTGAGATTTCTTCGAGCGCCGACTTGTCCTTGTTCGGCTTGTACGATTTCGCCAGCCGCTTCATCTGCTCGTCGCTAGGCCAGAAGGTCGTGTCCTTCATGCCGAGCGGATCAAAGAGGCGCTTCTGCAGGAATTCCTCGTATGGCATGCCGCTAACGACTTCGATGATGCGCCCGGCCGTGTTGAGGCCGGCGTTGCTGTATTGGTATTTCGTATCCGGCTCGAATTTCAGCGGCGACTTCGCGTAGCTTTCAACGGACTCCTTCAGCGAATGCGTGTCCACTTTCCCCGGCTCGATCTTCGACATGAACACCAGCCCGCTGGTGTGCGTCAGAATATTTTTAACCGTGATCGGGTGCGCGGGCGGCTTGAGCGTCGCGTCCTTGCCCGTCCCCACGCTCAGCATCTGCCCCTTGAATTCCGGCAGATATTTCTCGACGGGATCGTCCACGTTGACTTTGCCTTCATCGACCAGCATCATCAGCGCCGTGGCGGTGACCGGCTTGGACATCGAGGCGATCCAGAAGATGCAATCGGTCTGCATGGGTTTTTGCGCGGCGATGTCCATGAAGCCGACGGCTTCGAGGTCGAGGGTTTTGTCTTTGTCCGAGACGAGCGTGACGGCGCCGGCGAGGGCGTGGCTGTCTACGAAGGGTTGGAGGGCTGGGGCTATTTTGGGCGGGGGTTCGGCGCCGAAAGCGGGAATGGCTACGAGCAAAAAAATGAGCGCGGCGAAAAAGCGGAAGAGGGTTGAGGTCAAGCGCGGAATCTCCAAAGAGGTGTGTGCTTGGACTACCCCGCGCTTGCTTCGTGGTTCATTGCTTTTCAACGCTCACTTTCCCCGCGAGAAAGATGTAAACGCGCGCTACCGAGCGCCCCCGTCGCCAACGCTTCCGCAGTCTGTGAAGTGGAAAAGGGGAAAGAACCGGTTACGGGGTCGTTGACTTCGGCACCACTACCACGCGAAAACTGAGGTCTGTGTGCATACTGAACGGCGAGTTGTCATCGCGGTACGACGCTCGACAACGTTCGGTATTAATGTTCCATGAACCGCCACGCGTTACGCGATGCCCACCTCTTTCATTGACAGGATTGGTTGTTTCATTGGTTTCGTAGTGATCCACGTACGAGTCTTCGCACCATTGCCAGACATTGCCGTGCATGTCGTACAAGCCAAACGCATTCGGCTTCTTTTGTCCAACTGGATGCATCTTCCCGCCACTGTTAGAATCGAACCATCCCATTGCATCCAAATCGCTGTCCAAATCTCCGGAGTAAAAGCGCGTTTGTGTTCCCGCGCGGCACGTATATTCCCACTGTGCTTCGCTCGGTAAGCGTACTTCGCGGGTTTTGTCGTCTAATATGCCGTTCAGCTTCTTGCAGAACTGTGTTGCATCGTTCCACGAGGCATTTGTAACAGGCAGTGTAGCGCCTTTGAACCAGCTCGGATTCCTTCCCATTACCGCTTCATACTGAGCTTGTGTGACCGTGTACTTGCCCATGTAGAAAGGCTGCGTGAGCGTGACCGAATGAGCGGGTTTCTCGTTGGCTGGAAGCGAAATGTAAACCGCCAATTCGCTTTCATACCGCGCGGCCTCCTTTATCGCGAGCGAGCGGCGCGCGATGCCGCCGATGCAGAGGCCTGTGGCGATCGTCATCAGCAACAGCCAGCGCAGCGAAACCGAAAGCTTCCGCTTTTTGATACATGTGACGATCAATACAAGCAGCAGCAGCGCCGCCGCTCCGCCGCCAATACCGATCAACCAATTTGAATTCGCGACTGTCAGCGTTGGCTTAGCCGGTTCCGCCGAGCCCATAATGAACTGCCCCGCCGGAATCAGCACCAAATCCAACGTAACGCCGCCGCCCAGATCGATGTTCTTCGTCGCCGGCATGTTCACGCGCGCCGCGTAGCTTTCGATTGATTCTTTTCCATCCCACAACGGAAAGGCGCGCGGCGCGTCAGCAGCAATGAGCGATAGCGCGCAGAATGACAGCAGCGTGGCCGTCGAGAGAAGAATTTGAATGCGCGCGTGGCGCGAAGACGGGCGGAAAAGCATGTTTTAGCCTACCCCGCTGCACTGGAGGTTGTGGAGCTTACGCTTTCCGCTCCAAAACCTGCCCATACCGATGCCGCGTCTGCGACACCGCCTGCTCGCGCAACCAGTATCGCAATTCCACGCGGCCGCTCGCCGTGAACGGCGCGTCGATCCAATTCAAGCCGGCGGCGTGCGCGGCGGCGAGGACTTTCGCGGATGGCGGCGCAATCATGCGCAGGAATTCGGCGCGCGCGGCCAATTGCGGCAGACGCGCGATGAAGGCGTCGTCGCTTTCGTCGCTGGAGAGGCTCAGTTCCAATGGCACTCCGGTGATTTGGCTGGCGAGTTTCGCGCGGTAGATTGTTTCGTCGAGACTGGCCGGCGGGACGCGGGCGGTACAATCCAGGCGCAGAATCACGCCGCGGCTGGGGCGATAGCGAAAGTCGTTGCTCTCCGCGCGCAGTGCGGACGGATCGTGCTCGATGCCGAAGTGATTCACCCACGCGCCGCCATAACTGCGCTCGACGGGCGGCGGCCGTTCTCCCCTCTCCCCTTGGGGGAGAGGGGCCGGGGGTGAGGGGTTGGCGTTCGCGGCGCTCATTTTGCAAAACGAGAATACATAATTCGGTCCGCCCGCTTTTGCGCCGGGGCCGATGCAGGAACGCTTCCAACCGCCAAACGGCTGGCGCCGTACGATCGCGCCGGTCGTCGGGCGATTGAGGTAGAGGTTGCCGGCCTGCACGTGCTCGCGCCAGAATTTCTGCTCGGCGGGGTCGAGCGAATGCAGACCCGCGGTCAGGCCGTAGTCGGTTGCATTCTGCCATTGAATGGCTTGTTCGAGCGATTCGGCGCGCATGAGGCCCAGTACGGGGCCGAAACATTCGGTGCGATGGAACCAGGAATTGGGCTGCACGCCGAGTTTAATTCCGGGCGACCAGAGGCACGGATCGGCACCTTTCATCTGCGGCTCAAGCAACCACGTTTCTCCAGCGTCGTTGGTCGTGAGCGCGCGGCGCAGACTTTCGCCCGGCTCGCGAATCAGCGGCGTAACCACGCTGCGCGGATCGGTGGAGGGACCGACGGCGAGACTGGCCACCGCGTCGCGCAACTGGCGGCGGAAGGTGGGATCGTCATAAACTTCCGCTTCGAGAATCGCGAGGCTGGCGGCGCTGCATTTTTGGCCGGAATGACTGAACGCGCTTTTCACCAAATCTTTGATCGCCAATTCGCGGTCCGCTTGCGCGGTGATGATCACCGCGTTCTTGCCGCTGGTTTCGGCGAGAAGATGCAAATCGGGCCGCCAGCTTTGAAACAGGCGTGCGGTTTCGTACGCGCCGGTGAGCACCACGCAGTTCACGCGCGGATCGGTGATCAGCGCGCGGCCGGTTTCGCCGTCGGCGCATGGATAGAATTGCAGCGCGTCGCGCGGCACGCCGGCTTCCCAAAGTTGCTGCGCCAGCAGCCACGCGGTGCCGACAGTTTCGGGCGCGGGTTTCAAGATCACGGCGTTGCCGGCCATGAGCGCGGCGAGCACTCCGCCGGCGGGAATCGCGTAGGGGAAATTCCACGGCGGCGCGACCACGACCACGCCGAGCGCGTCGGCGCGAATGCCGTAGAACGGAGCTCCCGCTCCGTTCCATTCTGCTTCGTCGAAGCTTGTCGCGTAGTAGCGCGCGAAGTCGATCGCTTCGGAGACTTCCGAATCGGCTTCGGGAATGGCTTTCTTTGCGTCGAGGCGCATGCAGGCGATAGCGGCGAAGCGCTGCGCGGACATCACGCGCGCGCATTTGCGCAGAATGGCGGCGCGGTGATCGGTGCCGAGCTTTTCCCACGTTGGTTGGTACGCACGGGCGCGGGCGAGAACTTCGTTGAGCGGGGGCAAGGGCGGAAGTGGTTTTTGCGAGAAGGAATTGATCGACGCCCACAGCGCTTCGCGCGTGGCGGGTTGGGTCCAATCGCTGTCGGGTACATTTTGAAACGCGGGACCTGTACCGGCGGCGGCGTCGCGCTGGCTCGAATCAGATTGGAAACTGGCCGGCGGGACGCCGGCGGTAAAAGACGCGCGGCGCGGCTCGCTTGAGACGCTTTCACGCTGAGTCCAGCCTTCGACGAAACGGGTGCGCTGACGTTCCCAGGCGTCGGAGCCGGGTTGGAGCGCGAACATGTCGCGCAGGAAATTGTCGCGCGCGGTGTTTTCGTCGAGGCGGCGAATCAGATAAGCAAGCGCGCTCAAGAAATCGTTTTGCTGCACGGCCGGCGCGTAGAGAAGAAGTCCGCCGGCGGCGTCGCGCACGGCGCGGGCTTGATGGTTGGCCATGCCTTCGAGCATTTCCAATTCGACGCGTTCGCGCGTGCCGTTGCGTTCGCGCAGCACCATTGCCAGCGCGACGTCGAAGAGATTGTGCGAGGCGACGCCCAAGCGAACGGCAGCGGCGTTTTCGCGCCGGGAGCCGAATTCGAGCATTCGGCGGAAATTGGCGTCGGTTTCGGTCTTCGTTGAATAGGGCGCTTGTTGCCAGCCGTGCAATTCGGCTTCGACGGATTCCATGGCGAGGTTCGCGCCTTTGACGAGACGCAGTTTGATCTCCACACCGCCGCGCGCGACGCGGGCTTTGGCCCATTCGGTCAAATCGCGCTGCGCTTGCCACGAGTCAGGGAGGTACGCTTGCAGCACAACGCCGGCGGAGAGCTTGAAGAATTCCGGCTCGTCGAGCACTTCGCGGAAGGCAGCGAGTGTCAGCGCGAGGTCGCGGTATTCTTCCATGTCGAGGTTGACGAATTTGTGCGACCCCTCACCCCCGGCCCCTCTCCCCCAAGGGGAGAGGGGGGAATGCATCGCCGCGCGATACAATCTGCGTAGGCGATCCTTGATCGCACCTAGCGTATCGCTCCACGCGAGCAAATTAATCTGGCTGAAGATCGCGGAGATTTTTACTGAGATGTAGGTCACGTGCGGGTCGGCGAGATGCGCTAGAATCGCGTTGAGGCGGTGCGCGGCTTCCTCTTCGCCGAGGACCGCTTCACCGAGATGATTGAGGTTGATGCGGAAGCCGGCGGCTTTGCGCGATTCAAGATAATGCTGAAGCGGACCGGGCGCGCCGTCCACGATCACGCGCTCGGTTTCAGTGCGCATGCGGTGAGCGATGTGCGGCAGCACGAACGCGGGCGAGACGCGCGAAGCCAGCGCGCCGAGGCGCATCAGCGCGCGTTCCGATAACGGCGGGTAATGCGGGACGCCGTATGCAGCGAGCAATTCCCGGTAGCGCTGCGCTTGTTTGGCCGGAACGTGGCTGCGGAAAACTTCATCAACCAGCGCGTAGGTGAAGGCTTTCCCTTCGGGGTCTTCCATCAAGCGCGCCATTTTCGCGCCTTCGCGCGCTTCGTCGCGCGTTTGCTGCGCGTGGGCTTTGGCGAGCAGTTCATCGGCTTTTTGGATGGCTTCGGCGGCGATGTCGTCGGGAGAAGAAATCATAGGCGCGCGGCTTTGGGTATCGGCAGGTTTCGCCGCACGTGCGGAATCGCTTTCGCGGCGGGCGAACTGCGGTGCGGATGTGGCCGTGAGACATGCGAGGGCGTTATCCATGCCTGAACTATACGACGAATATGGGTGGGGCGTCGTGTGCGGATTCTCTGCTCAAAATGCTGAAAAAATACAAATTGTGTGAATTGTGGTGTAGAATCGGAATGTATGGCTGCGAAATTGTCTCGAAGCGCCGCGCAGGAATTGCGCGATCAAATCTTCAAAGCCGCGCCGGGTCTCGAAGCGGCGGAGATGCTCTTCGATTCAGTGAACGACGTGATTTTTTGCGTGAAAGACCGCGAGCGGCGTTACGTCGCGGCGAACTTCGCGTTTGTGCGCAGCGCTGGTTTGAAGAACCGCGCGGATTTGCTTGGCCGCACGGCACGCGAGGTCTTTCCGAAATTGCTTGCCGCGGGCTACGAACAACAGGACGACGAGGTCTTTGAGCACGGCGCGTTCGTGCGCGACCGATTGGAGATGGTCACGCGCGCGAACGGCGACATTGGGTGGTTTGTATCGCAGAAAGTGCCGGTGCGGGGCGGCGCTTCAGCGGAAAAGGGCGGCAAGAGTGCCGCCCCTCCTATTATTGCGCTGGCGGGAATTTCGCGCGATTTGAGCGTGCCGGCGGCGGAGGAAGCGCGCATCGGGCCGCTGGCGGAGGCGCTTGATCGGCTGCACCGCGATTATGCGTTGCCGTTGCGCATCGGGGAGATTGCGCGCAAGACGGGGTTGTCGTGGAGCCAGTTTCAACGCCGCGTAACGGCGCTGACGGGGCTTTCTCCGCGTCAATTGCTGACGAAATCGCGCATCGAAGCGGCGGCGCGCGCGCTGAACAGTACGGACCGGCCGATTGCGCGGATTGCAATCGACTGCGGATTTTACGATCAGGCGGCGTTCAGCCGGCAGTTTCGAAGTTTCACGGGACATTCGCCGTGCGACTATCGGAAGGCGGCGCGGACGAATGCGGAGTAGGAATGGTCACGTACGGAGTCGGAATCAGCGCGCTGGAGCCGACTCTGAATTCGGCCGACGAAGGTACGCGCGCCCAAGACGGCAGCCAGCCTTTGAGCAAGCGAACGACTTCCTGGCGTTCGTCGGCGTTGAAGTGGACGTTCGGTGGCAGGAAGGTCAGCAGCAGGCGCGGATTGGTGATGATATCGCGCGCATCGTTGATGCTGATTTCGTAACTGGCCGGCGACGACTGCTTGACCACGCTGCCGTGCGCGTGAGGGTCAGTGACGGAAAGATGGATGGCGGAAGCCCGTTTGTAGAATACGACACGCCCCCCCAAGTCTTTCATAAAGACTGCCATACCGCCCCCCTCGCTTCATAGTCTAATCGGCCCAGTGAAATCATCGGATACGCGCCGATGCGGCTTCACCTCAATTCTTGCGGTTTTGCAATCGCAATGGAAATACCAAGGTGCATATCGACGCACTTATTTCACAAATCATTTATACGATTAAGGATATGGCATCGAACTGAGGCTCAAATTGCTGGGAAGTGCAACCATTTTCAGCAGGCAAAGGCGACCAAAGTGCAGTGTTGCATTGCATTGAAAAATGACGATAATAATCGTGATCGGTCATTTTTTTCGGACGCATACCGCGAAAAAGTCGCGTCTACCTTTTGGAACGCACCCGATCAAGGAGATTCGCCATGCGCAAACTGCTCGCCGCCACCGCTCTGTTCGCGCTCGTCATGCTGGGGACTGCCTGCGCGTTTGAATCGTGGGAGGAACGCGCCTGGCGCCAGCTCAACCGAAAAGTGACCGTCGATTTCGTCGATACCAAACTTTCGGACGGACTGAATTTCGTGCAGCAGTTTACCGGCCTGACGATCATCATGGACCCGAAGGTCCGCAAGAACGATCCGCTCGTTACCATTCGCGTCAATGACATGGACGCAGGGACGTTCATCAAATGGCTGACGCAACTCACCGATACTTACGCCGATGTGAAGGACCAAGCCATCTACATCACGGACAAGCCGTCGGAAGCGGACGTGGAAGACGAGAAGACTGATCTGGCGATGATGGCGGCGCAAATGAAGGCGGAGATCGAACTGCCGCCGCAGGGTGTGCCGCTGACCGACGCAGACCGCGTGAAAATCGCGTTGAAGATGATCGAAAAGCTGGACGTAAAGCCGACCGATTTCCCTGGACCTGATATTGGGTTGGGCATCAAGGATGCCAAGGACGCGGCGGCAAATCCATTCGGCCAGCAGACCAAACCGTAGATAATAGAGCCGCGCAGGCCAGTAAGCGGCAAAATTCCATGCGACGAATACCCACGTTAGTTGGAATCGGAGGTCCCTTCAAAGGGGACCTCTTTCCATTGGAGCATTTCAAACCGTTCGTGGTCGGCCGCAGCCGGAACACGGACATTTCGCTCAAGCGCACCGAGCATTACCGCTTGCAGACGGACGAAGAACGCGACAAGGACACTTCGGCCAAGACCGTCAGCGCGCGGCAATTTCAGATCACGTATTTCAACATCAAATCGATCGAGCTCAAGAATTTGAGTTCGAACGGCACGCGGCTGGATGGGAAACTCATTCAGGACAAGGCGGTGATCAGCGACATCATGACTCGCGCGCATGAGATCTCGTTTGGCGCGGATTCGAGATTCAGGCTGGAGATGCGGGAGGTGCAAGAGGAGAATGAGCCGCTGCCGCTGTGATCGTCGCCTTTCGCGGAGCAAAAGGCGGCTAATTTTCGTGAAGACGCCCCGCCTGCTCTGCGTCTCTTTGGCGTGTGCCGGAAAATTTAAACGTGAGGGCCGATTTACGAGGAGCTGGAATCATGAAGTACGCAAGACACTTTTTTTCGACAACTATTCTGACGGCGGCAGTGTTGGCGTTGGGAGCCGGAGCTGCGGAGCCAGCGGCGCCCAATGTGGACGCGAATGCAAAAATCAAAGCGCTGGAAGATCAGGTCAAGGTGCTGGAAAAGCGCGTGGCTGAACTGGAAGCGCAAAACAAACCCGCTGCGGATATTGCGCCCAAGCGTTTGAACCGCCAGCGCGATGCGATCAACCAAATGATGGAACGCATGCGCCAGGAGATGGAAAATGGCGGCGGCGGCATCTTCAATGGCCAGCCGTTTATTATGGATGACGAATTCGGCCTCATGCCGCAGGCCGGCAACAAGCCTCGGCTCGGCGTCATGCTTGACGAGGTCCGCGATGAACTTAAGACGCGCTTCAAAAACGACGTGAAGTCAGGCGCGTTCGTGATGACGGTGGTGCCGAATTCCCCCGCGGCGAAGGCCGGCATTGCCGTGGGCGACGCGATCACGAGTTTCGATGGCAAAGCCATCGCGACGCCCAAGGAACTGATCGATGCGGTGAAGAACGCGACGAAGGGCACGCATGAACTGGCCGTCTCACGCCACGGCGAAGCACTGATGCTCAAAGTCGACTTGGCCAACGAAGAAACGGCGGCCGTCGAGGAATTTCTTCCGTTCGGAAACGGCAACGCCGATGCCGCCACGCGCACGGAACTCAAAGTCAGCGCACTGGAATTGCCGGACAGTCTTGCCAAGGATTTGAAACTCAGCGACGATCAGCACAAGAAGATGGATGAGATTCTCGCGAAACATGCCAAGGCGCTGAGCGAGGAATTTCAGAAATCGCAGCCCGCTCATCCGCGCGGCATGCACAATTTCTCGATGAACGGCGACTTGACCGAACTGGCGAAGAAGCATGCGGACAACGCCGCGAAAGACCTGGCCGGCGTGCTCAACGACGAGCAGTTGAAGAAGTGGAACGACTATCGCTCGACGCACTCCAGCGTATCGTTCTCGACGAGCACGCAAATGGGGACGCACGGCGGCGGGTTGAAGCCGGAGCCGGACGATCAGAAGGGTTTTAGTTTCTAACGTTTGTAGTCCCGCCTTTAGGCGGTCTGTAATTCTGCCATCAGGCGGTCGGCAGTATTGCGGCCGCCCCTATGCTGCACGGCGAATTGTTTCAATTCCCCAAACGCATCCACAAGCGCCCGTTCAAGCGGCGGGCACGCGCCTTTGCAGGCGTGCAGAATGCGCTCGGTTTCGTAAATGTAGCGCTCACATTTTTCCTTTGACGCGCCGCAGCCCCTTAGCAAATCGGTGACATTGTCCAGACGGTCGGCGAGCTTGATGCGTTTGGCTCGCGGGGAGAGCGCGTACATGTGTTCGATCATCGCCGCTCGGCGCTGCGCTTTGGGGAGGCGGTTGTCGTTGGTCAATTCCGCGACCAGCGATGCGACCGTCGCGCCGAACTGCGCTTCGACCGTCTCATACGTGATGCCTGTGTCTTCGATCGTGTCGTGGAGGTACGCGGCACAGAGCACGTCGGTATCGCGCTCGTCGGCGATGGTCCGCAGGTATTCAACGACTCGGAAAAGGTGCACGCAATACGGCGTGCAGCCGTCGTCGCGCGTCTGGGCGGCATGCAACTTGCAGCCGAACGCGGCGGCGCGCCCCAGCCTGTCGGCAGTCGAAAGTTCTGTGGTCATGCATTCAAGTTATAACACGTTTGCCGCAGTTTCCAGCACTTTGCGGCGACATTTGTGAGGCCTAGGTTAAGGCCAGCGCGCGTTATCGAAGCTTCCAAGTCTTTACCGCAGATGTTGTGCGCCCGATGTTTACGAAGCGGCCAGCGCTCAGTTGCGTGCCGTCGGACATATCGAGGAGGAAGGAGAGGTTGAGATTGACCTTGGTGACGTCTGTCCCGGATTTCGCCAAGGGCAATCCCGTGCCGCTGGGCGTGACGGTGTTGTTCTGTGGGATATTCAGCATCTGCAGCAGGAACGCGCCCGAGACGAAATTAAGCGTAAACTTCTTCACTCCGCTGGAACCCTTTTGGGAATAGGTAAGGATTCCAGACTTATTCACGACCGCGCCCGCGGGAATGGTGGCTTGGTAATCGCCCAGATAAATGTTGAAGCTTCCGGCTGGGTTGGGAAGGATTTTGCCGGGGCGAACGAGCTGGCCTTTGATTGTGATGTTGTGCGCTTTGGCGGCGATCTCTTGCGCGCTGAAGCTGCTGACCAGGAAGGTTCCGGAGATTTCATTTCCAGCGGCAAGAAAACCATAGTTGGCGGTGCCGGTTTTATTCAGCGTCGCATGATACGCCGTCCCAACGCTTGCCTGCTGGCTGAGCGTACTCACGCCTGGAGTGCCCACGACAACCGTGATCGGCAGCGGCACTTCGACATTTGTGGTGATGGTTGCGTTGACCATGCCGAGGCTGTTCAGCTCTTCACGCAGGTCCGCGCTGGCCAATTGGAAGGAGAAGACGCCCGTCGTCGGCGACATGACGAACGCCACCGCCGGAGTGGCGCCGGCTGCGGAAACGAAGCTGCCTTTTGCGTCCAGCGCGTACGGTCCAAAACTTTTGCCGCCGAGCGCAAACTGCGCGCTCAAGCCGGTCAGCGTGTTGTTGAAGGATGATACGTCGAAGAGGCCGGTGATGGTGGCTTTGTCATCGTTCAAATTGACGAAATCGAGTTTAACGACCACACTGGAGACCAGCAAGCCAGTCACAATCGGCGGTGTATTATTGAGCGGCGTGCCGAGTACCGTGGCTGGGCCAACGCCCGTGCCGACTGAGATCACGATCGTGTCGAAGACCGTGTAGGCGGCGTTGGTCAGCGCCAGCTCGGCGATGTACGTTCCATTCGTTTTGTAAGTGTGCGTGGGCGAAACCAGCGTCGAGGTCGTGCCGTCGCCGAAGCTCCACCCGATCGATGTGTACGTGCCGGTCGATTGCAGTGAGTCGAACGAGACGCTCACGCCCGCTTCGCCGGACGTCGGGCTGGCTGTCGCCACGGCGACCAACGGCGTGCCGATCGATCCCGCGGCGGACGCGTCGATCAAACTTGCGGCCACCAGAACAGCGTCACCGCCCGGTTGCAGCGCGCCGTTGCGGCCATCCAGCCACGCGGCAAGAAACAGATTGCCCGATTGCGAGGCAACAGCGCTGCGCAGCACGCCTTGAGTGGCCGTGTCGATCTGGAATGGAATTGGGTCCAGATCGGTGCCATCGAACGTGACGCGTTTGCCGAGGATGTGGAACACATTGTTGCTGACACGGTCATTGCGCAGGAAAAGCCATTCCGTCGCGCCGGGGAAGGCGGGCGCGAACGAATCCAATTGCGTGCTGCCGATTGGCCCCACGCCCATCGTCGCGAAGACGCCCGTCGGCGGCGTGACCGCGCCGGCGAGACTTAAGTGATGCAGAAAAATATGGCTGTCTTGAAGCTGGTTATACGACGAGAGAATCTGCCATTCATTGTTGTTGAAGACCGCGCCAATGGGCCGCCCGTAACCTGTCGTGCCATCGGTTTGGACCTGCGCTTCGCGAAACAGGGCGGTGCCGCCGGCATCCAGCACCACGCCGCTAGTCTGGATGCGCGTGCTGCGGTGTGTCAGCGGCGTTTCGCTGAGTTCTTCGTAGAGCAGCAGCGTGTCGCCGTTGGGGCGCTGCGCGGTCAGGTATTCGAGCGCTTGAAAGGGCAATTGAAAATTGGACTGAACCACTTGCTTCTGCGCCGCGACGCCGAGGCTGTTGACAAACGCAAAATACACCTGCGAGCCGTTGCTCAGATTGGGCGGCGTGTCGGTCCAGGCCACGACGTAATTGGCGCCGTTGAATGTCACCAGCGGATCTTCGGTGACGTTGCCGGTGGTGGCGGCGATCAGGAAATCGGTGCCGCCCAGCAGCGTGCCGGTGCTGCCGACGATCGCGCCATAAACGCCAACGCCCGCCTGCCGGTTATCCGACCACACCACCAGCCAGTTGGCGCCGTCGAAGGCGCATTCGATGCGTTGAAAGCGCCACGGCAACGGCACGCCGACCGTGTTTGAAATCGCAAAGGGCGTCGAGACGACGCCGGATTGAGTTACGACCGCGCCGGCGACCTGCGGCAGCGACGGACCGGCGGAATAGTCCGTCCATGCGACCAAGTAATTGTTGATGCCCGCGCAGACGGTGGGCTGGTCCACCGAATTATTGGCATTCGCGGCTGGATTTGACACCGAGAAATCGGTTCCGACGAGCGGATCGACCACGATCGGGTATTTCGCTTTGTCCAGCCATTCTTTTGCGAGCGCGAAATGGATGCTGTTCGCGGCCACATCGAAAAGCGGCTCGACGACCGCGGCGCTCCCAGCCGAATCGCGCGCCATCACCTGGCCATAGCGCGCTCCGATGCGTCCGGCGGGGTTCTTGAACAGAATCCCGCCGTTGCGACCCGGCCGCGACGGCACGTAAGTCAATCCGGTGAGTTTTACGTTGCAGACGAATTCCAAATCGCCCTCGCCCGCGGGAGCGGTGTCGAGCACAAAGCTCTGTTCGACGCCGTCGCCGCGCGGTTCGTATGACTCGTCGAAAGAGGGCGTGCGCGAGAAACTCAACGCGCTGCCGTGTGCGGCCGGCAAATCCGTATCCGCGGATTCATCGGTCTCACGGTCGAAAAGATCGAATGTGCCGCGCCGGACGCTCATCAGCGTCACGCGCAATTCGCTCAGCGAGCCGTCGCGATTTTTGGGCATAAAGCGCAGACCGCCGCCGGCGGAAACCAGGGCGGTGTAACGCGGCGCGGCCGCTTCGTAGACGCCGTTTTCGCGCTCGGCAAACGCCGGCAACTCAATCCCCTCAAAGCGGCCTTTGCCGTGCACCGCAGGGGGTATGGGTTTCCCGATGGACGAAGTCTGAGGATTGCTGACCGGTGTCAGCGCGCTGGATGCATCGTTCTTCGATTCGGCTGGAAGCGGATGAGAGGCCGGCGCCGGAACGACGCTGCTTTTCGGAACCGGTTTTAAAAACGCGAGCGCCGCACCAAGTCCGGCCGCGAGCGCGAAAACGATGACAATTCCGTACGATTTTCCTTTGCGGTGCATCTAATCCAACCTCTCCCCCGACAAGAATCAAGCGCGGATACGATATTGTGATTCTAACCCGCGCCGCGCTTACTACAAATTGCAACTCCCCATGATTCTAAAGGATGCATATATTAGAAAATGCCCCGGGCGTGGCCTTCAATGTTTGTCGGAGCAAACGGAAATTTAATGCGCGAAACTTCTGGTTCTCCGCAAAAAAGAAATGGCGCAAGGCTTTCGCACTTGCGCCATCGAAGTGAATGCTGAACTTTGCGGACCAGTACGCGATTACTTCGCCGCGCCAGTCTTTCCCATCTTTGCCGAATACGTCACGGTTTGAGTGGCTTTGAAGACATTATTCTGCAGCACGACTACGATATTGATCGGCAGCGCTTCCTTATTCGCATTGCGGTTCGTCAAATTCTCGTCCACGAAATACGATTGCAAATTCGCCTTCGTGACGGTCAGCGTACATTGGGACTGGCCTTCTCTGTTCGGCTTGCCAAACTTCAATTTTGCCGGGCCCGTGTTCGTCGAATTGCCTTTGTCGTCGAGCGTCAGTTGAAAGACCGCGCCGCCCACATCCACAATGGGCATCAGCCCGGCCAGCGCCGCGCCCGCAGCAGAGGGCACCTTTGCGCTCAACTTCAGGCTGTCGGAATTGGTTTTGGCAAAATTCAGCGTGATGGCGACTTTCAGGCCGTTTGGAGGCAAAGTCGCGACGACGCCAGGGCCGGTGCTTCCCGGCGGTATGGATGCCGGCGACAGCGGCGAACTCCCAACCGCCAACTCAATCTCGTCCGGGTAACCGTCGGCGTCCGTGTCAACCAACGTCGGCCCACTGCCGCCGCCGCCCGCCGAAACTGTCAACGATACCGAATTCGAATCCCCTCCGCCGGGCAGCGGATTGTTGACCACAATCGCCACACTGCCCGCGGAGGCCACGTTGCTCCCCGGCACGAACGCCACCAACTCAGTCGCTGATTTGAACAGTGTGGGCACCGCCGTCCCGTTGACTTTCACGAAACTGTTGCTCTGAAATCCCGTGCCGTTCACGACCAGTCCGAGATCGCCGCTTCCCGGCTCAACCGTCGATGGATTAAGCGTTGTGATGGTGGGCGGAGGTGTGATCGGGCCGAACGAGACATGCACGTCCGTGCTGTTCACCGTCGCGGTTCCGTTTGGCGGAACGTTGATCGTGGTCCATGTGCCGCTGTGGCTGAAATACTTCACCAGCGTGAAATCGTTGTTCACGGCGGGTGTGAAATTATTAACCAGCGAAACGGTGAGCGTCCCGGCCAGATTCGCCGCACCGTTGATCACGAACTGATCGAATGAATTCGCCGCCGTCCCGCCGATGTCCATCCCCAGCGTCGCCCCCGCGGCCTGCGTGTACGCGCCGTTCAGCGTCAGCGTCGAAGTGGGTGAGCCGACGTTGAGCGTGCCGTTGTTCGTCAGATTCCCCGTAATGTTGCCATCGCCGCTCATCGTCGCGCTCGACCCGATCGCGAAGGCGCCGCCGCCGTTGAGTGTCGCGTTGCTGAGCGTCAGGGTTTTGTTGAACGTCAGCGTATTGCCGGAATCGATGCTGAGCGTGGCGTTGGTGACCGAGACGTCGCAGGGGAAGCTGAAACTGGCGGTGCTGAAGTGCAGGTTCTGGCCATTTAGCGCGATGCCTGACGTGGCGGCGAAAGTCGTCGGCGTTTGGATGTAGCTGTCGTTGAAATTCGAGAGCGCCGAGGTGACCGTAACCGGATTAGTCAGCGTCACCAGTTGCGTGCCGTAGAGCACGCCGTTGTCGAGCGTGAGGTTGCCGGTGAAATTGAACGGCACGAGCATGTGCATGGCGCCGTTGCGTATGCGCAGATTTCCGCTGATCGTGCCACCGAGATAATCAAAATTGAACAGCCCCTGCGCCAGGCGGACTTCCGTGCCCACGGCCGTTGCGGTCATTGTCGCGCCAGTTTCGTTGATCGTGTTCCCCAATTCCAGCGCTCCCGCTGACACAACGACATTACCGAAATTGTCGAACGTGCCGAGAATCTGGTTGGTCCCGCTGGGCGTGTTCGTGCTCGTTAGCGTCTTGCCGGCGGCCAGCGTGGTTTTCCCGGTGCCGGTGATGCTTCCCGGCAGGCTTTGATCGACATTAAGATTCACATCCACGGACGAACCGGTGGTGCTCAGTTTGCAGTTCGGATCGAATTGCAGCGTGCCATTCACGGTCAGGTTTGCGCCGACACTAAGCGTGCTGTTGAGTGCATCGGAATTGATGTGCACGGTCCCGCCTTGGGCGATCGTCACGGGCAGCGTGAAGCCTGGCACGCGCGTAAAGCCCGGCCCATGAATGTTGATTATTCCGCCGCTGGCGATGTTGAGCGAACCCGCGCCCGTCAGGAAATCGTACAGTTCCAGCGTGCCCGCGAACGAGAAATTTGCCGCGTCGATCTGCAGCGCGCTGTTGCCAAACGCGCCCACTTGGAAGTGCCCATTCATCGCGCCGCTCTTGATGATCATCGTGTTGCCGCCCGCCGTCGGCATCAGAATCAGGGTGTTGGGCTGCGTCGCATTGAATGTGCCCGTGCTTGTTCCGCCGGTGAATTGCACGAAACCGGTGTGGCAGGTCACCGTGCCATCGTTCTGCAAATTAATATTCATCGCGGTGGTCTGGTTTGCGCCATTGTCCGTCGTCAGCGTCGCACCGGCCTGGATCTCCAGCGTGCCGGGGCCCGACGCGTTGTTGATCGTGTTCACGTTCATAGCCGCCGTGACCGTCAGTGTCCCGCCGCCCGAAATCACGAGGCCCGAGCCGTTGCTCATGTTCACCGTCGCGCAGGTAATGTGTGTGCTGACCGTCGGACCGACGTTGGTCTGCGCAATAGTTGCCGTGTCGCCGGGGCCGGGCACGCCGCCACTCCATTTCGATCCGTCGGTCCAGTCCCCCGTCACGCCGGGCAGCCAACTGCTCGACGCCGCGCGGGCCGGCAACGCAGCCAATGCCAGGAGTGCAAAACCGGCGAAACTCAACAAGAAAACGCGGCAAGCGGATGTGCGCATGACGAAGCTCCTTAATGAAATCGACTGTCTTTGAGTGCGGCTTGGCAGCCAGCAAGGTTACCAAAGGCTAATGCTGGTCAGGGGCCGGCGCAAGAGTTGCTTGAAAAATTATTGCTTTTGTTCGCGAATCGGCCCGATCATCACCGTGCCGGAATCGGTGAGGTTGTAGAGCATTACCGAAATGCGTTCGACCGCATTGCGCGGTTCGAAGGGCGCGTCGTATTTCTGCCAGTTGTTCGAAGTCGATTTCATGTCGCCCATGCCCAGCGGGAAGCGCAGGTTGCGGTTCCAGCCCGGGCGCACGAAGACGGCGCGCGTTTCGTAAGCCTTGCCGTCTTTGGCGAAGAACATCAGCGAGACGTTGATGCCTTTGGCCAGGCCAGAATTCAAATCCAGCACGAGCGCCTGCGTCTTCGAGAGATCGAATTCGCCGAAGCGCGTGATGACCGATTTGAACATGGTTCCACCGCCGCAGGAAACGCGCGCGATTTTCGATTTTTCGGTGACGCTGTTTTCAAACGCCAGCGTGGTCGGGTTGCACCAATCTTTCTCGGCGACCCACGCCGGCTTGTTCCATTGATCCGTTTGTACCGTGAAGTCGTCCAGCACCGGCAGCGGCGGGCCTTTGTAGCGGTAGATTTTTTCGAATTCGGCTTCGGCTTCTTTTGGCGGCGGAAGTTTCAAGCCCTGCGGGCCCATGCTGTACGCGATCAGATTCATGCCCCAGCGCAGCGAGCTTTCGAGCATCTCGGCGTTGGTCAAATCAGTCAGCGATTTCATGCCGGCGTTCATGTGTGGATCGATTTCCAAGCCGTCGGCGTAATCGTTGCGCGAGTATATGATCCCTGCGCGGCGGTGGCGTTTGGCTTCGACTGGATCGGCGGCGGCGAGCGCCTTGGCGGTGTCGTCCGGCATGAACGCGGCTTCGAGGTAATCCTGGCGGTACTTGTCGCCCGGCGGGATGCGGAAACCTTTGAATCCGTGGCTCAGGTCGTAACACGCAATGAAGAAATCGTGATCGGGTTCGAGGCGTTCGAGTTCCGCGCCGGGGACCAGCAGCGGCACTTGCGGGCGGAAGGCTTCGTCGAATTTTTCGTAATCGCTGGCGGAGGAGTCATTGACCCAGAGCGTGCCGCCGCGCGCGATGTATTCTTTCATCGCGGCGATTTCTTCGGGCCGGAATGTCACCGGGAAATTCGACGTGATCATGATCGTGCGGCATTGCAGCATGGCGTTAAGGTTGTACAGATCGACAGTGGGGATGTTGACTTCGACTTCAGGCAGGCCGCTGCGCTCGATGAATTCGGTGCGCAGATTCTGTAAGGCAGTCGGCGAAGAATTCCAATCGCCCGAATGGCGCGCGAGGCCGATGCTGATGCGGATCAGCCCGCCGGTGTACGGCGTGCTGATGCCGCGGTGCGGCGCGCCGGGGATGACGCCAACGGCTTTGGCTTTGAGCGCGCCGCCGTTTTCTTCGAGGTCTTTCGACGCGGGACCGCGTTCGAGCGAGATTTTTTTGCCGCCGCCAAAGCCGGCTTTGCCAAAGCCGCCTTCGATGCCGTTGCCGCCGAGGCCGGCGATGCCGTCGCCGCCCGTTCCGCCGCCGCCGAGGAGCGAGGTGCCGCCCGCCGCGCCGGTGCGTCCAAGTCCGTCGCCGCCACCGCCGCCTTTTCCGAGCGCGTTGCCGCCGCCGGAAGCGATGCCTTTGCCGGAGGGCTTGTTGCCGCCGCCGCCGATGGGGCCAATGGCGAGCGGCGCATCGCCCAAGCCGCCGGGGCCGTCGCCTTTCAAACCGAAACCATTTGGCACTTTTCCAGCAGGGCCACGGCCGTCGCCATTTGGCGCGCCCCCGTTCGTAGTCCCGCCTTTCGGCGCTCCCCCATTGCGCGAGCCGTTTCCGACTTCATTGCCGAGCCCGTTTCCATTTCCGAGACCGTTGCCGGCGCCATTTCCCAGACCGTTACCGTTTCCGCCGGCGCCTTCAATGAGCGCGGAGGAGACGCCGGGAAGCAGTGCAAAGCCGCCGCCTTTGCCGCCGCCGCGGCCATGCCATTCGTTTCCATTTCCATTCGGAAGACCGAGATCGGCGGTGCCTTTGCCGGAGCCGCCAGTGGCGAAATCTTTGCCATCGCCACCCAAGCCTCCACCGCCGGCCGCGGCCGTGCGACCGCTGCCGCCGAAGCCGTTGTTTCCGCCGCCGCCGGCTCCGTCGCCGCCGTTGCCGGTCTTGAGGCCGCCGATCAAGGCGTTGCCGTCGCCGGAGCCTTTGCCGCTTCCCAAGCCGCCGCCGTTGCCGCTCGATTTTTTGCCGGCGCTGTCGCCGCCATCGTTGCCGATGGCCAACGGTTCATCGCCGCCCGGAGGCAAACCGCCATTCACGCGGCCGGCGCCGAGGCCTTCGCCGACATCGGTCGCCGCGCTGCCGGCGATTGCATTTCCGGAAAGTCCCGACCCCAATCCGGCCGAGACGTCCGCCGCGGGCAATTCCGATGTGCGCGCCATAGCCACAAAGGTATCGCCGCCGGCTGAACCCGGCGTTCCCGGCGCGCCGGGCGCGGTCAAATTCAGCGGGGTGAGCGGCGCGTTGATCGCCGCGAGACCTTGCGCGCCGACGCCGGTGTCGAGGGCTGAGACGGGAACGTTGCGCGAGACTTCGACCGGAGGCGCTTTCGGATTCGGGCGCACTTGCGGCGCGGCGGCTGGTTGCGTATCAAACGAAAGCGGCGCGTCGTTGCCGGAGTTCAACGGCGCGTCGTCGGTGACTTGCGTCGAGCGGCGAGTCATGTCCACGGATTCGGTTTTGCGCGGCGCGTCGAGTGGGCGTTCGGTGACGACGGGCGCGTCGTTGCGCGGAATCGCGGCGTTGCTTTGCGCGGGCTGCGGCGTGCGGTCGGGCGCGGCGTCGGCAACGACGAAATCTGTGGGCAGCGTCGCGGGCGCGGTATTCAAAACCGGCGTTGCGTCCACGACGCGCGGCGCTTCGGTCGAAACCGCCGCCGCGGGCGCGGGCTTTTCTTTCATCACCGGCGCGGTCTTGTCCACGTCGAGCGCCAGCGGCGCATCGGTGAGGATCGGCGCATTGAGCGCGCCGCGCGCGGGTTCGGGAATGTCGGCTTTTTTAATCGGATTCTCCACGCCTTTGGCGGCGTCAAGATTCAACGGGCCGGGCTTCGGCGAGGCGAGTCCCGCGCCGGGCGTAGGCAATTCGACCGGTCCTTCTTTCGCCGGCAACGCCGCAGTCGCAAGAACGGGCGCGCGCTTGGTGTCGTCGGCAGTTCCGCCGCCGGCGTGCAGCGCGTCCAAGCGCCGCGCTTGCTGATCGCTGAACGACATGCCCAGACTTTGCTGCGCGTCCAGCAGCGTGACTTCGATCGACTCGGGCAGCACGTTCATGATGGCCTGCTGCGGCATGGCCAGAGAAAAGATGACGAGATGCACGATGGTGGCGTAGCAGACGTAACGAATGCCGGAGCGCCGCACAAAGTATTTGACGAGCACGGCGATCAAAATCAGTGCGAGCACGAAGAGCCAGATGATCCAGTTGAGAATCTTTGGCGGTTCGGGTGCGACGGTCGCAACTTCGCTGCTTTTCGCAAAGCGCTGAATGTTGAGTTCAACTTCCTGATGTTCGTTTGCGCCGTCGATCTGCACCACGCCGACTTCGCCGTCGCGCACGTCCGGACGCGGCTGCACGATAATCGAAACGCTTCCGCGCGGCGGCAATGTGAGGCTGGCTTCGGTGGCGCCGTCTTTTTGCGAGGAGTCTTTGAAAAGCATTCCGACGGGCATGGGCGGGGGCGCGGGCGCGTCGCCGGCCCGTGGTGCAGGCGTCTCGCCTGCACTTGGCGGCGCACTTGGGATGAGCGGCGATTTGGTCGCGGGTATTTTGAGCGAGAGGGCGATTGGGTCGTCATCGTGCGAAACGACGGTGAGCGTTTCTGTCGGCAGCACTTCGCCTTCGGTGACTGTGAAATCCACGTGCGGTGGCGTGACGTGAAACGCGGCGACATCGACGACGTTGACGACTTTGACCTTCATCGGAATTTCGAGCGTGCCGAAGCGCGATTGGATCAGCAGATTCGATTCGTACGCGCCGTCCTGCGCTTCGTCGGGAATGGTGAGCGAGAGCGGCACGGTCCAGCTTTCGGCGTTGTTTTTTTTCTCGAGCTTGCTGGTGAAGGTCAGCGCGTTGTCGGGCAATTTCACGCCGTCGATGCGCGGTTTGACGAATGGTTTGATGGAGAATTGCGCTTCAGCGGGACGGACACAGGCAAAGTCGATGGTGAAGGTGCGATCCACTTTTTTGCCTGGATACATGCGCCCGAAATCGATCTTTTGCGCATGAACGCTGGCGGGTTTGACGACGGTTGCGGACCAACTCAGCGCCTGTTTGAACGGGCCGGCTTCGATTTGAATTGCGCCGCCGATGTTTCCGGCAGTTTCGCGCGGAACGGTGAAATTAAAATGCGCGAGCCACGCGCCGTTTGTTTCGGTGGGCGCGGAGACGGTAGGCGCGATGCCGTTGCGCGCCTCGAGGCTCAGCCGCGGCGTGAGCGGCACCTTCGCGCCGCCTTCCCACTGCATCGAAATGTCGCGTTTGAGTTCGTCGCCGGATTCGACGGCGCTGAAATCGAGCTTGGCGTCGATGAGCAGGCGGGCCGCCTGCACCACAATTGCGAACGGCACACGCGCGCGTTCGCGTCCTGCGGCGTCGCTGAAGATGAGTTCGTGCTTTAATTCGGCGGACTGCGCTGTTTCGGGAATTGCGAAGGAGAGTTCGATCTCGCGGCCATTTTTGTCGAGCGCCAATGGGGCATCGATGGGTTTGTTTGCGAGCAGCGGCGCGGAGACGGAGGCGAGCGTCAGCGTGCCGCCGTTGGTCGCGAGCTTGAGTTTCGCGGTCAATTTCGCGCCGGGAAACGCCGCGCCCAAATCCAAACGCGCCGGTTCGGCTTTGAACTCGACTGGCAGCACTTTGACGCGCCACGGCAGCTTCACGCCTTCGACGCCGGCCATGTCAAGGCGCGCGACGCCGGAGTAGTCACCGGGCGGAAGCATTTCAGGCAGCTTGATTTCAAGCTTCTGTGCGCGCTTTTCCTTGCCTTTCAGCGCCGAGGGCGGATCGATGAAGCGCACGGCATCGGCCAAGGCGGCGGGCGTGTTTTCGAGTGTCGTTTTGAACGCGCCGCCCGCTCCGCGCACGCGCAGATTCACTTCACCCAATGCCAATTCGCCAGCGTATTTTTCGCCCAGATCGAGCGCGCCGGTCACGACCAATGCCGGCGGCGCGTAGCGTTTGACGGTGAACGGCGCCTGCAGCTCGCGGCGGAAGGGCTGGTCGTGCGTCGAGCCGGTGACGACGACGCTGAGCGTGCCTTTGACGAATTCGACGTTGCGCGCGAGAAAATCAAGCTGCTCGATATCCGCGGCATAAATTCCGTCGCCCGCCGCGCCTTCGCCGTGCTTGCCGTCGTCGAAGAGCGTGACCGTGGCTTGCTGTTGCGTTTTTTCTTCGCCGATGTAGACGACGTAATCGAAATGCGCTTCGACGTGCGCGTTCGTCACGGGCTGCGCGGCGTCGAAGAGCGAAACGGCGAGGCGCGGGTCGTTGGCGTCGAGTTCAACCGGCGAGGCGGGGAGCGGGCTGGCGCGGAAGAAGAGCGGGTAGAGGGGCGTGCGCGCGGAGGCGCTTAATGTAACAGACGCTCCATTCTCGGCGGCAGGAGTGCCGCCGCTCCATTGCGCGGACCATTCGCCGTGCGCGGGCTGCTCGGAGAAATATTGCGGATTGGAGGCTTCGCCGCTCGACCAATTTTGGCCGTTGGGCAATTGCAGCTTCAATACGCCGGGCTTGTCGGCGACTGTGGCCAGATGCAAGGCCGTACACGACGGATCGACGGGGACGCGCGCGGCGTCTGGCGCGCCGGGGACGCGCCCTACGGAGATTGTATGCAGGCGCGTGATGCGGCTCATGATCGCGGCGTAGGCGGCGTTGATGTCGTTGTCTTTCTCTGCGTCGGCGTAGCTGCCGCCGGTTTCTTCGGCGATGCGGCGGAGCAATTTGCGGTCGGCGTCGCGTCCGAGCGTCATGGTATGAATGGTGACGCCGGCTTTCTGCGCTTCCAAATGCGCGTTCATGTACTCGCCGGGTTCCTGATTGCCATCGGTGAAAAGCACGATTGCCGCGCCGTTGCGGCTGGCTGGGTCGAGCAGATTCAGCGAATGGCGGATGCCGCCGTCGATGTCGGTGAGGCCCACGGCGCTGATCGCGTTGATGGCGCTGTCGAAATTGCCGGCGACCGGCGTCATGCCGATGAGCGTCACGGATTTGCTGTCGAATTGAACGATGCCGACGCGCTTGATCGCGGACGATTGCCGCGCCGTGGCGATGAAATCGCGAATGGCCTGGACGCGGCGGCGCTGCGGATCGCTTTCGGTCATCGACCAGGAGCCGTCCATAAGCAGGACCACGTCGATGGCATTCGTGCCGAATTTGACGCGGCCGGGATAATGGATTTCGCCGGAGGATTTGGTGCCGCGGGCTTTGGTGAAAGACCAGCGGGCGAGGAGGTCGAGCCCGCTCCCTTGCGGTCGCGGTTCGTTTGCGTGCGGCTCGTTCGGCGGTTTAAGGCCGCGGACTTGGACGATCCATTCGCCGGGGCGAGAGGATTTGAGCGCGAGCACGCGGCCGGCTTGCGGGGCGTCGGCGGCATTCCCGCTCCCTTGCGGTCGCGGCTCGTTGGGCAATCGCGGTTCGTTTAACCAGACGCCGACGGTGGGGACGGCGTCTTCCGCGGCGTTCTCTATTAATGTTGGAGGCAGCCGGAGCGTAAATTCGAGCGTGTCGCCGTCATTGAAGGAAAGCGCGCCCGCGGCGGGCCATTCGATGCTGGCGCCGCCGGATTTTAGATCGGGTGTTTCGGCTGCGATGAGCGCCGACGCGAGGACGTGTACTAACAGGCACACGAACCATGCGCGAAATGGCGGCATAGAGAAAGGCCTGACGGCACGCATTGTCGCAGGCTCGAAACGAAGAGGAATTTCCAGCACCAAACCAGCGATATACTATACACGCGGGCGGCGTGAGGCGTCACGATGTTTTGATTCTGGCGATTTTTTGCGAGCAACCGAATCGAGGCTGCACTGGCTGGGTACAGCCAGCTTGATTTCAGTGCGATCATTGGCAACACAGCGCCGCGTTGCATGCATTTGGTACGCAACGTCGCGCGAAGCGCAATCCCGCCGTTTACCTCGGAGGGCGCCAGAGGGCATCACGAAGCCGCCCTCGCAAATTCGAAATCTTCTCACACTTCCGGCAATTGCCACGGGTCGCGCCGTTTGCGGTCCAGCATCGCGTTGGCTTCCGCATCTTTGGCGAACTGTTCCGCTTCGGGATCCCATTTGAGTTTGCGGCCCATCCGTATCGCGATGTTCGAAAGATGACACACACTGCTGACCCGATGGCCGATCTCGACCGGGAAATACGGATCCTTGCGGCTCTTGACGCATTTCAAAAAATCGTCGTGTTCCAACGCTGGATTTGTGTAGAGGTGAATTTCCTCCGGACCAATTTTGGATTCCAGGATTTTCGGATCGCTGGCCTGCACCGGCTTGCGCCAGCCGACGTTGCCCACCCAGCCGTCGGTTCCGATAAATTTGATGCTTGGATTTCCCGGCTTGCAGGTCATCACCACTCCGTTGGCGTAGCGGTACGTCACGTCGTAATCCTTGACCGTGTTGTACAGCCCGCCGGACCAATGCGTGCCCGTCCCTTCGATTTCCAGCGGGCCCGTGTGTTCGGTGTCATTGCCCCACTGCGCGGTGTCGAAGAGATGCGCGCCCCAATCACAGATGATTCCGCCGGAATAATCCCAGATCCAGCGAAAGTTGAAATGCACCCGGTCTTTCGTGTACGGCGCAGCCGGCGCCGGCCCCAGCCACATTTCGTAATCCAATTCTTGCGGCACCGGCTGCGGAGTCGGATCGCCCGGCACGCCCGGCTGTTTCGGCAGAACCACTTCGATGCGCTGCAGCTTTCCGACGCGGCCGTTGCGCACCAGTTCCGCCATGCGGTGGTATTCCGGAAGCCCGCGGTCTTCGGTGCTGGTCTGGAAAACTTTCTGGTGTTTGCGCACGGCCTTGCTGAGAATCTGCCCTTCGCGGATGGTCAGCGTCGGTTTCTCGCACTGCACGTCTTTGCCGGCCTGAATCGCCAGCAGACTGATGATCGTGTGCCAATGATCGGGCGTGGAAATCATTACCGCGTCGATGTCCTTGCGCGCAAGAATCTCGCGGAAATCCTTGGTCGTCGCACAGTCCTTGTTGTCGTACGCTTTGTCCACCAGCCCTTTGGCGCGCTGCATGTGGTTGCTGTCCACGTCGCAAACCGCCAGTACTTGAGCGCTCTTGTTCTTCAGGTAGTACGCGAGGTTCCAATCCGTTCCGTGGCTGCCCACGCCAATGAAACCGATCGTGATCTTCTTGGTGGGCGCGTCGTCTCCCAAGACTCGCGCCGGAATAATGGTTGGCAATCCAATCGCAGCGGCGGCGGCGGCGGTTCCCTTCAACATACGTCGGCGAGTGATGAGTGTTCGTGGCGCCATGATTCTTCCCCAAAGTGGAAGCGAATGATTTAATCTCTTTCGTTATATACACGCGGTTTGGAAAAACGCTTGTTCGGAACGCAAGCAGATGACTACGGCTTACCCGCCGTCCGCGTCATCACCGGCATCGCCGGATCACCGAAAATCTGCTCGGTGCTGCTCAGATCGGCATAAAATGGCGAGCGCGCCGCGTTGCCCTGCGCCCACTGCTGCGTCTTCAAGAGCGCGTCGCCCCAGCGCACCCCACCGGCGCTCGCGTTCCTCAAAAGCTGGCTCATGAATTCGGTCGCCGCGTCCGAATTCATGTACGTCGATGTGCCGATCGACGCGCTGATTCCGCCCTGCGGCTGCGTCAGCGCCTGGATCGCGATGCTGCGATAACCGGTTTCGTTCATGGCCATCCAATTCGCAGTGCAGGTCGATTGCAGAAACACGACGTTCCCCTTCCAGTTTTGCACGGAATCGGTGTCAAGAATTCGCGGCACTTCGTTGCCCAGCCGAACGGCGTTGCCGTGGCCGACGTACACGATTACATCCGCGCCGCCGTTCGCGGCGATCGTCATCGCCGCCGTAACTTCGGGCGCGCTCGCCGCTGTCTCGTCCAGATAATTGCGCTGCCAGCTCAATTCCGGATTGGCTTGCGCGATGCCGTCGGCTTGCGCGGCGAAATCGGCGACGCTCGGATCGACCCGATCGGCAACCGCATGCACGCGCACCGCCGACGGCGGAATTCCCGGATACGAAACGATGCGCTGCACCGCGCCGTTCAACTCCGCCGGCGTATTTATGGGCAAGCGTCCCACCGCAATTTGAGGCACGCCCTGTCCCAGATCGCCGAAGAGCGAATCGGACGTGGCCTGCGACCAGAATGTCGTTGAGACCAAAAACGCCGGGCAAAGCGGATCAACATTCTGCCCGCCATAATTCAGATAGTCGTACGTCGTGCGGCCCAGCAGCAGCAGGTAGCGCGGGCGCACGGAACGGACGGCGTTTTGAATCGCGCTTGGACCATAGCGCCCATAATTGTAGTAATCGAACAACTGCTCCTGATCGACAAACGACGCGCGCAAGCCTTCTTTCGAACGCAGCGCCAGCAACGGCTGCACGCCTGCGCCGAATTGGCTGGGGCCGGCGGCAATGTACGCACACGGCCTTAGCGGCTTGACGGAACGTTTGCTCACCGAAAGCGGTGCGTTCTCCTGGCCGGCTGGTACCACGAGAAAATGTGCCGACCCGCCCGCGGGCGCGACGAAACGCAATTTGAATGAACCATCCGCCTGCGCTTGGGTTTCAAACGGCACGAGCGCCGCGCGCGCAGGGAAGCGCGCATCGACGACCCACACATCGGCGCTCGGCACGTTGCTGAGCTCAAAAAGCTTCGGTGCAAGCCCAGCGCTGTAAATATCCAGCGGCTTCGAGCCATCCAGCGCGCGCGTGTACGAAAGCGTCAGCGAATGCAGCAGCGCGATTTGCGTTTCCACGCCATCGAGCGCCGGCGTCACCAGCGTAATCTGATTCGCGCCGTCAACGAGCGTGCTCGAATCGACTTGAAAACTGAGCGCCAACATTTTGTCGCCGCCGCTCCACACGGCCTGCCCAAGCGGCTGGCCATTTACGAATGCTTGCAGCGCATGGTCCGGCGCAACGCCGTCGGCCTGCGTCAAGCTCCACAGATTCACAGTGAGCGACGCAGCACCCGCGCTTGAATTGGGCACGTTCAACGTGAAATCCTGCGTGCTCCCGCTCGTGAGATACTGGCTCGAAAACCACGGAGGATAGTTGTAGGGCCGCAGTTCACTGAAATCGAAATACACGTCGTGATAATTTGTCGTGACCGTCGCCGGTGAATTCGTATTGACGGCCGGAGTGTTCGCAAAAAGTCCCTGCGCGCGCGCAATTTTGCCTGCGGATGTCGGTACGCTTGTGCTGCGCAGGAACAGCGCGTCCTTATCCGTGTAATCGTCCTGATAGCCCGGCGCATAGATGACAATGCCATTACTCGTCAACGCCAGCGCGTTGATAGCCGCGCCTTCGCGTTGAATCGCGACATGATTTGCATCGAATCCCGCGGGCAGCGATGCGCGCGGAATCAGCAGCACGCCCGGCGCGTCGTAAACGACTTTGACGCCCGTGAAACTGCCGCCGCCGCTCGGCGAGGCACTGAACCAACGTGGAGCAAGCGTCGCTATTTGCGTGGCCGCGTTTCGTTCCGCGAAAGAACGCGTACCCGCGCTCATCGCATCCGCAGTAAGATTCCGCACACTCGCCGTCGAAAATATTTCGCCGTGTGCGTTCATGAGCGGCGTTGGTAAATAGAGTTGCGCTACATCGAATTGAGTGCGCAACCCGCTTGGTTTATCGCCCACCGCTTCAGTTTCAGCGGCGTTATCGAGTGGCCGCTTGCTAACGTGCGCGGCTCCGGACGCGGCGCACAACTCCGCGCCCCGTCTAATCTGCGCGGTCGCCAATGCGTACTGCGCCGCGGCATTGAACCCCTCGCCGTCGCATTGAGCCACTTGCGCCGCATCAACAATTACCGTCTCCGCATTACATTGAGTTTCCTTCTCGCCATGCAAACTGATGCTTTCGAGTTTGTATTCATAAGTACCGGGAACAGGCCAGTCATACAGCGTGTACGTTTTTGGATCGGCGATTGTGATGCGCCCGGCGATAAGCGCCGCGTTGACGCGCGTCCAACCGTTCGTAGTCCCGCCTTTAGGCGGCAGCGCCTCGTCCGCGTCCTTCCCCCTGAAGGCGGGACTACAAACACGCCGATACACATTGAATCCCGCATTTTGATATTCCGAAAGCGCCGTCCATGACAGCAACACGCCCGCGCCCGCGGCGCGCGCCGCGAATCCGTCCAGCGTCGCCGGCGTGACGGCGGCGTTGAGTTTCAATGCAACCGTGTCGGCGGGAATAAGCGTCGGATCGACTTCAAGGCCCGATGCGAGATAGACGACCGAAACCGGCTGCGGATTGCCCGATCCGCCGATGACCGTCGATGGAAAATTCTTGCAGACGACTGACGCAAATTTTGTCGTGATCAGCGTGCCCGATGTCGTTTGCAACAGCGGAGTGTATTGATTGGAATAAGCTCCATTTTTGATGTCGAGCGTCAATTGCAGAGTTGAAGTTCCGCCGAGCACAACTGCCGGCGGATTCGCGCCGGACGCGGCGGTCAGCACCAGTTTGTCGGCCTGCGGCGTCACGCCGGCCGCCAAGTTCGACGCGCGCACGCTCAACGTTCCGCTCGAAAAATCGGCGCTCAACGCTGTCAGCGTGCCTTTCGTGGAATCCACGCCCGTCGTGTTGCCGGGCGCTACGGCGCCGGTCGAGCCGCTCGCAGAGATCGGCCGGTTGATCGTGCCGATTCCGCGCAGGACGGCGTTCGTGTTGATCGTCACGCTTGCTGTTTGCAAATCCAGCGAACCATCGATTTGCAGTGTCCCGCCCGACACCGTGGTCACGCCGGAGCGCGTGTCAGCTCCGGTGAAAATCAGCGTGTGCGGGCCGGATTTGAGCAGCGCGCCGGTGCCCGTGAGGGCGCCGGTGAGCGAGACCGTTCCCGCGCCAGCGCCGCCAAAGGTTGTGTCCGCGGAAAGATTGATCGCGTTCGAAAAGCTGAACACGTTGCCATCGTTTTGCAGCATCGACGCCGACGCGCCTTGAAAGTCGATGCTGCTTCCCGCGATGATATCCGCCTGCGATGCGTTCAGATTTATCGTGTTGACCGCGAACAACGCGCCGACGTTGTTCGACGCGGTATAGGGCGATGCGCCGGCGTTCGGGAAGTTCAACACCGTGTAGCTGGACGCAAACGGCGCGTTGTCCCAATTCGTGTCGGTGTTCCAATTTGTCCCGTCGCCCGCGCCGGTCCACGTAACGATCGGGAATCGCCCCGGTGTTCCACCCAGCACCGTGCCCGCGCGCCAGTTGATCGGGTCGTTGCCGTACTGCGTGCAGTCGATGCGTTCCAGCGCGTAACCCGTGCCCGCGGCCTGCACAGGCCACGGCGCCGCCGCCGCGTATTTCACGGCATCGACGGTGACGTAGGGCACTTGCAGCACGTTGTTGCTGTCGTAATAAGGCACGTCGGGCTTTTGCAGCGAGATGGTCTCGCCATCGTCCTGCAAATTACCAGTGTACGGCCCGAAAATCTGCACGGCCGCGGGCACATTGTATTTGGTCCGAAACGTGGCGGGGTCCAGCGCGGTAGCGATAATCAGGCCGTTGGCAGGCATGACCACACTCGAGGGGAAAGTGAACGCCGCGCCGCCGACTTTCCACGTGTTCGCCGGATTGGCTGGATCAAAAAGATTCACCGGATTGTTGGTGATGTTTTTCAATTCGATGAATTCGTCCTGCCCGGCCGCGGGGAAATACATCATTTCACTGATCACAATCGGTCCCACGCGCGGGCCGGAATTGGCCGCGCCGAAGGTGTTCGATATCTGCGCCGGATATTGGATTTCGCCCGTGCTGATCTGATAGCGCCCAAAGCTGACGTTGGCTTCCGACGCATCGAAGCTAAACCCATCCCCGTAGCCGGTGAGGTTGCCCGCCGCATCGGCGGAATACAAATAAACTTCCTCGCCGTGCGAGCTGAGCGAAAACGCGGTCGTACCGGTGTTGAATTGCGATTCGTTGAAGCTGATATAGCCGCCGGCCGGCAGGACCGTGCCGGCGGGAATCTGGTATTTCTTGGGCGTGTTGTGGTCGTCGGTGAGATACCAGCCGCTGATGTCCGCGGAATTGATTCCGGCGTTGTACAGCTCGATCGTGTCGGTCAGCGGCGCGACTGAATTGGCGAGGATTTCGTTAATCACAACCGTGGGAAAAATCGGCGGCGGCGGGTCATCCGTTCCGGGCGAGCCGCCTTGATTGGTGCTCGCGCGCCAGTTGATCGCGTTGTTCGGGTCGGGATTGATGTTCGGATCGACCGGCACCAGCGAATAGCCGTTGCCGTCGGCGGCCGTGGGCCACGGAGCGGTGTCGTTGTATTTGACCGAATAAAAGGTCGTGTTCGTCGCGTCCTGCAAAGACAAAATCTGCCCGCCGTTGTCGAGCTTGTTCGTGTAAACACCATTAATGACCGCCGCAGGATACGTCGCTAATGGATAGCGCACGCGGAATTGCGTTTGATCGAAAACGAGAATGTAAAACGCGCCCGGATTGACGATGGTGCTGGTCGGAAACGAGTACAGCAGCGTCGCGGGGGTGCCTTTCCCGTACAATTTCACGCCTGTCAAATTCAGCGCCTGCACGCCGGTGTTTTTGAATTCGAGGAATTCGACCTGATCTTCGGTTTGTCCAGCGCCAGGGATTGGATGGTAATTGATCTCGGTGATTTTGAAGCTCGCAAGATTTTGGTTGCCAATGTATGTGACCTGATGCAGCGCGCTCCATGTCGAAGTCCCCTGCAAAAATCGCGCGCTCACCGTGGTCGTGACGTTGATGTTGAACGTCGCCGATAATCCGCCGTTGATCGCCGTCGGCTGGATCGCTCCGCCCGCGCCGTTGACCGAATCCGCCGCGCGCGGGTCGGAACCGTCGAGCGTGTAATACATGGTGATGCCGGTCGCCGGATTTGTCGCGGGGTTGCTCAGCGTCAGCGACAAACCGCCATTCGGAATCGTCACGTTGGTGCCGTCCACGCTGAAATCCGGCGGTTCGAATGTTGGATACAGCGAATTGGGGTCTTCGCCGCTGACCACCGGCGGCGTGCGGAATTGAGCCAGCGAGTTGGCCGTGCGCACCGCGAAATAACTCCCGGCGGGCGGCGGCGACTGCGGTGGATTGCCAACGAGCGACGTGCGTTCAGTCAGCCACGAATTGTCGCGCGTGTACGGCGTGACCACCGCGGCCGTGCCTGTCGCGGCTTGCGACGTGACGTTGGCGGAATTCAGCGCGTAATTGAATGTGGTCGATGCAACGGCGGTAATTGTGTACACGCCGTTGAAGGCCGAATCGACATCCGAGACGCTGACGATGTTTCCGACTGCATAGCCGTGCGCGGCGGAGGTGGTCAGCGTCGCCACGTTGTTGGTCAGCGCTTTATTTGTGATGCTGAACGATTTGCGATTGTCGCCCCAGCGCGCGGATTCGGCCACGACGGCCTGATCGAGCAGATTGATGATGTTCACGTAGCGCGTCGCGGACGCATTCGGCATCAGCACGCCGTTTTTAAACATGAGCTTGTGAACGTGGTCGGCGAAACGAATGCGGAAATCGGGATCGAAACGCAGGTGTTGGAAAATCGAGGTTGGCCCGCCGGAATTGTTCGTGCCGACCACGTTGGTGGTCGTGCTTTCCAGCGTGTGTTCGGAATCCCAGCAGATGAACATGTAGCCCGCGCCCGTTTGGCGGCGGCGGATGCCGTACCAGTTGTGCCCGCTGTCCCAATCGGTGTTGCCCACGTAACAATTGACGATGATGTAGTCGATCAGGTTGTCAATATCGAGGTATTGCTTGATGTTCTGGTACGATGTGTTCTGGGTGGCGCCGGGCGCGGTCGGAAAACTGTTCGAAATCGCAAACAGCGCATTGTATGCCACGGCGTCGCCGTCTTTCACGGTGCCGGCATTGACCGAATCCCAGTCTGTCGAATCGCCGCCCAAATAGGTGGAAGCAAAGTTGGCATCGGGCAGTTCTTCCGCGTTGTAAACGCCCCAGTACAGTCCATTGCAATACAAATGGTAAAACGCTCCGTGCGTCCCCGGACGACCTTCGGCCAATTCACACTGGCGCGTGAATTCGACCATGGCGTATTGCGCCGTTGTGCGTTGCGTCGAACTGCTGTGCGTCCACGAATTGTTGTACGTGCCGCGCAATTCGACGGTGTCGAACGACGACGCGGCGCCGTTGGCCGTGCCCAATATCGGGTAATCCAGTTTCGCGTCGCCCCAATCGCTTTTGAAATGCATGCGGTACGAGTGTTTCGCGTTGTTGGCTTGCACGCGGCTGGCCGCGCCGGCCATGCTGGTGCTGCAGTTGTAATGAAACCCGTCCGTTCCATCCGGATAAATGAGTTCGAACGAGCAGGCGCGTTCCCATTGCGAACTGGATTCGTTCGCATTCGGATAAATCCCAATCGTCGAGGACATCCAGTCGTTGGGGTCCAGCGTAATGGAAAGCGACGGCAGCGCCGTCAGGGATTGATCGACCGTGTACGTCGGATTGAGTCCGCCAGTGTTGTTGACGATCGCCGGATTCATGCGGTAATCGCCAGCCGTGCTGGAATTGTTGCCGCGGTCCAGCCACGTTGTCGGATAAACCGGCGTGATCGGACGGACTTGCGTCTTCACGCTGGTGATAAAAATATACGTGTGCGTGTCCACATTGGTGGGCAGCATTCCCGGCGCATAAGCCATCGCGCGCACCGCCGTCGTGGCGCTGACGGGAATCGGAGCCGTGTACAAAGTCCCGACGGTTGGCGACGGTTTGGTGCCGTCGGTGGTATAGCGAATGCTCGCGCCGGGCGTGGCGGACGAAATCGTGAGGTTAAACGGCGCGCTGTAAAATCCGCGCGTGCTGCTGAAGACCGTGTCCGCCACCGGCCCGCTGCTCACCTGCAATTCAGCGTTGATCAGAAAATCGTCCGGCGCGTAATTGGCGCTGCTCGAACCTTTCGACACATTGAACGCCTGCACCGCCATCACGTTGGCGCCCACGACCAGATAGCCGGACGGATTGGGCAGGCCGATTAATTCGGGCACGCCCGCCGTGTGCAGTTCGCTGGCCAGCGAATTGTACGCGACAACGTCGGGGTCGTGAACGTTGGCCACTTGCACGCCGTTGATCCAGACGATGAAGCCATCGTTGTAGTCGATGTTGAGCATCAGTTCCGGAATGGCGGCGATGTCGGCGGCGGTGAGCGTGAAAGATTGGCGCAGGAAAATGCAAGTGTAGTTGTTGGACATCGCCGGCGAAATCGGACTCGCGCTCATGTCGGTCCCGCCGCTGCCCGTGTTGTAACGAAACGGCGCGGGGCCAATGGACCACGTGCTGTCGTTAAACGCGACTTGACGCCACGCGGTCGTGTCCGGCGTGGATGCTTCCGCCGTGCCTAGTTTGTATTTCCAATTTGAATTGAGCGCCGGCAACGTGGCGGCGCGAAGCGCTCCGCAGATTAGAATTGCCATCAGGATGGCAGCGTGCAGCCGTCCCGGCCTAAACATGGGCTTAACCATCTCGTCGTATCTTCCACATTGAATATTCTTGTGATCTTAACACTCGTGGGGACTGTCGTCCATGTTTTCGCAATTGCGAACGAAAACCGCTGAAACTTGCAATCCGTTCGAATTAGAACGTTCCTGGCAACGAAGGCCCAGTTGATGTCGGCGCGGCAAAGATCGGCATCGCCGGGTCGCCAAAGATTTGCTCGGTTCGGTTTAGGTCGCCGTAGAAACTGCTCGATCCCGCGCGGCTTGCGGCCCATTGTTGCGCAAGCATCAGCGCATCGCCCCAGCGACGTTGGCTCGTGCTCGCGCGCAGCAGTTGGTTCGTGAAATCGACCGCCGCGTCCGAAACCATGTACGTCGATGTGCCGATGCTCGCCGCAATACCGCCTTGCGGCTGGGTCAGCGCCTGGATCGCGATGCTGTGGAATCCGGCCACGTCCTTCGCCATCCAATTCCCCGTGCAGGTGCTCTGGATAAACACGACGTTTCCGGTCCAGTCCTTGACATTGTCGATCAAATCGTCGGTCTGCAGAATGCGCGGATCGTCCTTGCCCAAGCGCACGGAATTGCCGTGGCCGATGTACAGCACCCAATCCGCCCCGCCGTTGGCCGCATCACGCATGGCAGCGGTGACTTCTGGCGAAGTCTGGAACGTCGTACCGAGATAATTCTTCTGCCACGTGAAATCCGGATTTGCCGCCGCAACGGTATCGGCTTGCGCGCCGAAATCGGCCGTCGCCGGATCGAGTCGATCGGCAACGATGTGCGCGCGCACACCCGACGCGGGCGCGCCGGCGTAATTCAGAATGCGGTTCACCGCGCCACTGAGCTCCGCCGGCGTGTTCACCGGCAATCGTCCCACGGCCACTTCCGGATAGCCGCGCCCTAAATCGCCGAACATCGAATCGCTGGTCGCCTGCGCCCAGAAACTCGTCGGAACCAGGAATGTTGGGCAGAGCGGATCGACGCCCAGGCCGCTGTAATTGCGGTAATCGTAAGTGGTGCGCCCCAGCAGCATCAGGTAGCGCGGGCGCAAGCTCCGCACGGCGTTCTGAATGCCGGCCGGACCGTAGCGCCCGTAATTGTAATTGTCGAAGAGTTGTTCCTGATCCACGAAGGTCCCACGCAAGCCTTCTTTCGCGCGTTTCATTAATAGAGGCTGGACGCCCGCGCCGAATTGCGCCGGGCCGGTGGCCATGTAGGTTCCGCCGAGGCGCACCGGCTTGATGCTGCGCTTACTGATCGACAGCGGCATATTTTCCTGACCCGACGGCACGACGAGGAATTGCCCCGTTCCGCCGAAGGCCGCTTGGAAGCGCAGGCGATACGTCCCGTCGGCTTGGGCTTGCGTTTCGTACGGAACAAGCGCCGCGCGATCCGGGTAGCGCGCGTCCACGATCCATACGTCAGACGAGGCCAAATTCGCGACTTCGGTGAGTTGGGTGAGCGCGCTGGCGTTGTGGACGGTCAGCGGCGTTGCGCCGGCCGTGCCGGTTCCCGGAATGAGCGCTTGCGTGTACGAGAGCGAGAGCGAATGCAGGAACGCGATTTGGTCCGAACTGCCTGGCGTTACCAAGTCGATTGTATTTGCGCCGGCGAGAATCGATCCCACGTCCAATTCAAATGTAAGCTGGACCATCTTTCCGCCGCCGGACCATTGCGCCTGTCCGGCAGGCCGGCCGTTTACCAACAATTGCAGCGCGTGGTCCGAATCGGTGAGGCTCCACAATTCAACCGTGAGCGATGCAGCGCTGCTGGTGGCATTGGGGGCGTTGAGCGTGAAACTCTGGTCGCTGCCGCCGGTAAGATACTGGCTGGAGAACCACGGCGGGTAATTGTATGGGCGAAGATCGAAGTCGAAGTACACGTCGTGGAACGTTTGCGCCGCCGTCGCGGGCGTGTTGACGTTGACCGGTTCGTTTGATGTGAACAGGCCGCTGGCGTGCGTCAGCGTTCCCGCGCTAGTCGAGGCGGCTGTCGCGCGCAGGAAGAGCGCGTCTTTGTCCGTGTAATCGTCGGTGTAGCCCGGCGCGTAGAGAATGAGGCTGTCCGGCGTGAGCGCCAGCGCGGTCATCGCGCGGCCTTCGCGCTGAATCGCCAAGCGGCGGATGTCGAAACCCGCGGGCAGTGCCGCTTGCGGCACGCGCAGCACGCCTGCGGCGTCGTACGTAATTTTCGCCGCCGTGTAGCTGGTGCCCGGTCGTGCGCTGGTGAACGCGCGGAGGGCCGCCGCGCTTGAAACGGGCGCAGCAGCGTAACCAGTTCCCGCGCCGCGAGCCGCGTCCGAACTGCGGGCCGCGACCGCAAGGGAGCGGGCGTCGCCGGGCTCCCGCATCGTAGGCGCAGTCACGCTTGCGGCGCGCAGCAATCGGCCTTGCGCGTCGAAAGCCAGACCGATCGGGTCGTGTGACGATTCCGTGACCGTTCCCGCTCCCTTCCGGTCGCGGCTCGTAACGGCTTCGAATAGTGCGCCCGTCGCTGACGCTTTCCGAGAACTGTCGAGCGCCGCGACGCTGCCAAGCGCCTCGGATTGCGATGCGACGCGCGCGGGCGCATCCACGCAAACAGGCCCCGCCAATTCTGCGTACGATTGCTTCGCGCCTTGCACGCTCACGCTTTCGAGCTTGTATTCGTAGACGCCCGGCGCGGGCCAATCGTAGAGGCGATACGTCATTGCGTCCGGATTGGTGATTCGTCCGGCGATGAGCGTCGGATTGACGCGCGTCCACGTATGTAGTCCCGCCTTTAGGCGGGCCGGTATCCCCAATGCGGTCGCGCTTCCGCCTAAAGGCGGGGCTACGAACTGCCGGTACACGTTGAAGCCCGCATTCCGATACTCCGATGTCGCGTCCCACGACAGCAACACGCCGACGCCGTCGTTTTCCGCCGCGAATGCGCCGATCGTGACCGGTGTTACCGCGCCGGATGTGGCGCGGATGACCACTGAATCCGCCAGATTCACCGGCGAAGGCGGGCCGACGAGGTCGGTGCCGCCGGATTGGTACACGACGGCCCAGCCCGCGGGCAAACCGAGCACGGAACTGAACGGCGCGGCGATGTTCGGCGAGAAGCCTTGAATGATCAGGATATCCGTGTTGCCGTAATCGCCGGGTCCAACGCCCAGCGAAAGCACGGAGGTGCCGCCGAGCACGACGGTCGCGCCGCCGCCGACGATCAGCGTCTCTTTGTTCACCGTGCCGGCGTTGACCGTCAGAATCGTCTTGAATTTTCCGCCGGCGCTAAAATCGACGCCCGTCGAAATATTGCCGGTGAGCGAGAGGAATTCGTCTCCGGCCAATGGCGGAGCAGTCACAGTCGCCAAGCCCGGCCAGAAGTTCGCCCCGCTGCCCAGGATCAGGTTGTTGGTAATAGTTCCATTTCCGCGCAGCGTGCCGCCGATGGTCTGGCCGTTGGCGTCGAGCGTGGCCTGCGAATCACCGGCGAGGCCGACGACGATGTCGTTGTTGAATGCGCTGTTGAGGCCGAGTTTAATGTCGGCGCCGCTGGTGACGTTGTGCGAGACCAGCAGTTTGACGGGGACAGTCGTGGCCCAGCCGTTGGGAATTGTCAGCGCCACGTCCGCGGGCTTGGGGGCGAGGAAGCCGGCGGTTCCGGTCAGATTCGCGAGGCGCGCGGCGGTCAGCAGATGCGAAATGCGCGTGGCGGAACCTTGCGTGGAACCCACCGGCGACCCCGCCGCCGCGTTGCTCGATACCACCAGTCCGCCGTTCACGACGAGGTTGCAGACCTGGTTGGTTGTGCCGATCGGCATGACCGAATTGGCGAATCCAACGCCCACGATTCCAGCCACCGGCTTTGTTGTAAAACTCAACGTCGTCGCGGCAGCGGTGCAGGCATACGTGAAAGTAGTTGGAGACGGCACGGTCGTGACTGCAAAATCTCCAGCCACGGGCCCGGTCACCGGTGTAACGCCGGCCGCTGAGGCCACGGGCAGCGCCGGCACCGGGTTAAGCGCCGCGCCGGTTTCATCGACGTTGTGGGTGATGCACACGAAATCGCCGACGTTGAACAGATGCGGATTATCGGTGGTCACTGTCGCCACCGACACGCCGTCGGTGACGATGGTATTGATCGTGTTGTACCCGCCGTCGTGCGTGTCGGTGTTCAGAATCATCGTCGAAGCCGGTCCCGAGCCGGTGACGTTTGAACCGACGACCATCATGCGATACGAGTGAGTCGGCGGGGCCGCCGCCGTCGCGGGCAATCCCGGCTGAATCGTGTCGCTGCGCAAGAAGCCAAACGTCGCATTGTCCTGCAAAATCGTGTTCGCCATCAGCGCGATGCCGCCAGTGTTGCCCTGGCTGTTGCCGCGAAAATCGCCGTCGAAATTGAGGCGCGCGCCATTCATCACCGTCACGGTTCGCCCCGGCGTGAAAATCAAATCGTGCGTGCCGGCGTCAAGAGCCGTGCCCGTGTGCCGTCCTTGCATCGACGTGACGCCGTTGGTGATCGTCACGTTTGTATTGAGGATACGCGCACCGTTGCCCGGAACGACTTGCATCGCATTCTCGAAGAAAAGCCCCGGCGTGCTCGCGGCGGCCACGTAAGGTCCATTGTTCATGTACCATTTGCCGGTGTTTCCGCTGGCTTCCGCCACGCTTGAATTTCCGCCCACAACACCGGCGAAAACCACTTTGCAATTGATCGTGCTCGCGGTCCCGGGCGCGAAATCCATCACGCCGCCGTTGGCGCCGCCGTCGTTGAGTTCCAGCCGCAGCGTGTCGTTTACGGGGTCGTTTACTGTTAACGCCGGCACGCCCATGTACAGCGCATAGGCGTTGGTGTTGTGATAGCGCAAAATAGCCGGCGCCGCGTCCAAGGCGTTGATCGTCCACGCGCCCGCCGGGTTGAGATTGGCTGCCAGCGCCGTGGCGACGTGAAGCATTGCGCCGTTGCCAAACACAATCGGCCGGTCCAGATTCGTCGGCGCCACGGTCGGATTCACGCGCACTTCCGCGCCGGTGATGTTGATCGCGCTGGTCGCTCCCAGCACGCCGTTCGTAATGATGCCGCCCGTGGCGTTTTGCAGCAGCAGCAGCGCATTGTTAGTCACCGTGGTTGCGCCGGTAAATGTGTTAGCCCCGCCGGTCATCGTGACGGCCGCCGGCGTGCCCGCGCCGGGCCCGGGTATAATGATTCCCCCAGTTCCTGAAATTGCGCCGCTCAATGTCACGGTCGCGCCCGCTACTGGCGTGATGGTCGTGTTGGCGTTCAATACGATTGGCGTGCCGATCGTAAAATTACCCACGGCGCTTTGCGTGATCGACGGGGAGGTGCCTTGCAGCCCAATCGAATTGCCCGTGATCAAATTGCCGGTGCTGTTGAGCGCGATGCTGTTGACGCTCAAGCCGGTCATGTTGTTGTTGGCCACATAAGCGCTCGCCAGAGTTGGAAAACTCAAGGCCGTCGTCGCCGACGCGCCCGGCATGGTGTCCCAATCGGCAGGCTTGGCGAAATTCGCCGTGCCCGTTGCCGCCCATGTGGACGTCCCGCCCGCGGCCAGCGCCGTCAGTGTCACAACACCGCCGGTCGTCGGCAGTTGGTAACCAAACGTGACCGGCGCGAATAGCGCGAAGCCCTGGTCCGTCGCCGTTCCCGTGTAGGTGAACAGCGTGTAATTGCCCGGCGCCATGAGGCCGCCGGAATTGGTGACGTTGAGCGTGCCGGCGAACGTCGCGTTGCCGTTGATGGTGATCTGATCGTTCGTTCCGGGCGCGGCGAGATCGAGATTTACCGCCGTGTTGCTGTTCAAAGTCAGCGAACCGGTCGCCAGTGTGCCGATCGCTCCGGCGCTCGCGCCCGGCGAGAGGGTGGTGACGCCGTTCAATGTCACCGCTCCGCTGACGGCGCCCGTGCCGGACAACGACGTATTGGGGCTCAGCGTCACGCTGCCGGTGCCGGTGGCCGAGCCGCTCGTGTTGGCGATGATCAGCGAGCCGGTGTTGATCGCCGTGCCGCCCGTATAGGTATTTCCTGTGGGATTGCCCAGTGTCAGAGCCACGCCGGGATTGCTGTTGGAGATTCCAAAGTTTCCCGATATTGGGCCGGATAAAGAGATCGCGCCCGTGCCGCCGCCTAATATGGTGAGGCCCGCATTGAGCGACACTGGAGTTGAAATCACAAACGAGCCGCTGCCGCTTTGCTGAATGGCCGGCGCGCCGCCGTCGAATTGAATGGCGTTGCCCGTGATGGCATTGCCGCTGTTGCTGTTGCTCAACGTCATGAGGTTCAAGACAAACGGAGTTGTGGGAATATCGTTGTTGGCCGTGTAGGTGCTCACAAAGCCGCCCAGCGTGGGGAAAATGAGCGTGGTGGCCACGCCCGGCGCGGGCACAACTCCGGCCGCCCAATTGCCGGCCGTGTTCCAATTCGCGGGCGTGGTGTTCGTGCTCCACGTCGCAGACACTGACGCGCCGGCCCCAAAGGTCACTTGAAGGCTGTTTCCAACAAACGCTATGTTGTTGACGTGGAATGCGCCGCCGGTGATCGTCCCAATGAGCGGAGTAGCCCCGGTGGGAGGCGACGTGGTAGTAATGAGCGTGTAGGTCTGTGGAAAGGTTTGGCCGGTGAAGCCAGGTCCAAAATTAAAATTCACACTCCCGCCGCTGGCGAACGAGCCATTGACGATGATATTATCGTTATTGGGGCCGCCGGGAACGTCGTTCAAGTCGAAGGTGAGCGATCCGTTGCCGCTCAACGCAAGCCCGCCCGTCGTCATGGTGCTGACGAGTGTTGACGGCGAACCGGGCACGCCGGGACTGATCGTTCCGCCGCTGGCGGTGACCGTGCCGCCAATGTTGGCCGCGGTACCGCGCAAGGTTCCGGAGGTTATCGTCACACCCGCCGGGCCTGTCGCGCCGTCCACTTCTAATGTGGGCCCGGAAACGGTGATCAAGCCTGAATTGGTCGATGCGGTTCCGGTGTTGTTGACAATCACCGTTCCAGTGCCGGTGAGCGTGACGGCGCCGGAATCCGATAGCTGGCCGCTGAGAGTCAAAGGCCCGCCGGTGTTGGCAATGGTGGTGGCGCTTTGGAAATCGAGCGGGCAGGAAATATTGAGCGCGGCGGAGCCGGATTGGGTCAGCGCCGCGCCAAGTCCGGTGAATTGAAGCACGTTGCCGGCTGCGGACGAAATCGTATTGGTGCCGGCGAAGGTGTTGGAATGAGTGAGTTGAGAGACCTGGAACGGCGTCGAGATGTCGTTGTTCGCATTGATCTGTGTGGTGCCCGGGAAAACGAGTGAATAGCCAGAGCTGCTCACCGGATTGACGTCCCAGTTGGCGGTGGTGGACCAACTTGTCGAAGGCGCACCGGCGCCGGACCAGGTCGATTTCAGATTCATGACGGCTACAATTTCCTGCGGCGTCAGCACGCGGGCGTAGACGCGCACTTCATCGATCGTATCGCGTGCCGGGTAAGGAGCACCGGATCCGGCACCTCCGGGCTGGGCGCCGATGATTGCGGTTTGAGATCCACTCACTGCCTCGATTGCAACGCTTGCACCCCATCCGCTCGTATCGTTTATTACCTGAGTACCGTTAAGGTATCCGAGCTTCGCTTGCTGGCCGGATTGATAGTTGACCGTCATCGCCAAGTGCTGCCATACGCCGGCTGTAATCGTGCCGCCCGAGGTCAAGTGGTTGGCGTCTCCGGGGATTGCACGCGCCCCCGCCTCCATTTGTGCGCCGTTAATTCGCAATGAGAGACGTGTATTGCCCGTACTGGATTTGAATTCGATAATCTCGCGCTCGCCTGTTGCCGCGGCGTCGGGCTTTACCCATGCGCAAATAGTGATCTGACTTTGACCGTTCGTGACGTTGCTCGCGGCTTGAGTCAAATTTACGCGTATTGAGTTTGCGACGGCTGTCGTCGTGCCGGCGGGATTTAGCAGCGCCAATGCAGTTCCAATTTGTCCGGGGACCGATACGAGATTTGTGTTGCCAGCGGCAGCGCCGTTGAAAAATGTGCCGGGTTGGTTGTTCGGCCCTGAATCGACTACCGTCGAATTGGCGGCGTTGTCGTCCATCTTATAATAGAGGACGAGATTGCTGGTGATATCCGCAGCGCGCGCGGCATATATTGCGCAAAGGATTGTCAGCACCGCGCAAAGAATAGTCAAACGGCATGCGTGAGAATCATCGTGATTCATGGATGGTCCCTCTCGGATTTGGACGGTAAAAGAATCGGACGTTGCAACACTCCTGCTATGTCGTTAAACTATTCAAGACAAACTGCAAAAATACTTCCGCCGATTCTTTGGGTCGTGATGGCGAATGAAGGTTTACGCTGGAATTGAGCAATCTTCCAAATGTTATCGGACAATGAAAACGAAAGATTCATGCGTCGGCGACACTTTTAACGCATTTTCATGCAGCGCAAGACGAAATCTTGAAGGGAACGTTCTTCTCATATGCTCGTATTGTTGGCGGGCTGCAGGGCGGCTCTCCGAGGCGTCGAGTGTTCGCGCGGAATGATTCAAGTTGGAGCCGGGCCATGCCGACTCGGATAGTGGGGAAGAGGGCTTCAAAAAATTATCGGAAATTGTAAAAAAAAAAGCATATACCGCGAAAATAGTGTTGACGGGTTCCGGAAGCGGTGGTAAAAGGATGGCCTAATTTTAAAGTTCGCGTTAAGGTCGTTTGAAAAGAGATAGCGTTTTTGAAGAACGCTTTCTATGATGGTACGGCGAGTGCGTGGGGTGGGCGCGTATACCCAAACGACGCATTGGAGAGGGGAATCTTTGAGCAGCGTGCTCAAATGAGGATTTTCTGCCCATTGTTCCCGGCCAAGGTGGCCATTTGTGGGCAGACTTCATTTTTTGTGTGTAAATTTCCTGCGGGAAAATCCTGTGGAGAGGAGGGAGTAGCTTGATTAGGAAACTGCTTTCGGTACTCGTGGCCCTATTCGTTGCAACGACGGCGCTTCATGCGGCGGTGTCGGATGCGGAATTTGATGCCATGAAGCAAGAGATGCAAGAAATGCGCAAGAAGATGAACGGAATGGAGCAGAACGCCATGCCGGTCATGTCCGACGTGGACCATGCTCTTGCGGCGCAGTGTTTGACCAACGAATGTGCCACAAGCGCGGTGGGCAAGCTGAAAATTGGCGGATTGGTGCAGGTGTGGTACTACGCGATTGAACGCGATACGCAGGGCTTGTTCTCCAGCCCGGGCAACGGCGTGGTCGATCACAACATCGCCGTGTCACAGAATTCATTCGCGATTCGCCGCGCGGAACTCAACTTTACGATGGACATCCATGAATACGTCACGGCGTACGTCATGGGCGACTTGGCGCGCGAATCGGACATATTCCGGGGCACGTTCGCGCAGTTGGGTGGAGGCAATCAGGGTTTCGTGAAGACGGGCTTGGACAACAAGGTCGGCGCGCCATTGGGTGCGGCCCCGGCGATTCTTCAGGACGCCGTGATCAACTTGCACGGCGTGATTCCGCATCATGACATCACCGTCGGGCAGATGCTGCCTTACTTCAGCCAGGAAGATTTCAATCCGAACGGCTGGCTGGACTTCGTGGAACGCTCCTGGATTGGCAACTTTTACCCGCGCGACGACGGTGCCGTTTTGCA
>DATGGK010000187.1:0-7603 GCA_035308565.1 Planctomycetota bacterium
CGACCGCCTTACAACTGCCGCAAGAACGCGGGCCTCAGCCGCGCGCGATCATACAAAGACCGAGCACGTTCCCCGTGCTAATGACCTCGCGTGACGAATGGAAGTCCCAACAATTGACGGCTTAAAGAAGCAGCATTGGGCCACCCGCCTCAAAAAGAGTTGTCAGAATTGCACTACGTGCTCTCCACGCCTTCATTTGTCCGTGTTCCCACCGTTATATCACGCCTTTTGACCCATAATGTTCCACGTGGAACGTAGGGTAATATTATGTATCCGTTAACCCCGCAATGGCGTTTCTGTAACAAGCCTCGCATTTGCCGTTTTGAATTTGCCGTTCGCCGTTGCCCCTGTCTACGGTCTCAAGTCTCCATTCTCGAGTCAGCGCCAACGGCGCGAACTTCGATAGCCCAGCCCGCAGCAAAGCGCAGGGCTGGGTCCGCGTGTGGCCGATCCAAAAAGCTTCAACGAAGCGATTTCAATCTCGTGCAAAACCTCGTAACCCGTAGCGCAGGCGTCCCGCCTGCGTCGTTGTTTCGCGAAGCGAAACGCCGCCATTCGACCCCGCAGGGGTCATGAGCCACAGCATCCGGGGGTTGAGCGCGCAACGCCAATACTGCGTGAATAAGGAAATTTTGAAAGCAAAAAACCGCGCCAAAGGTGTGTGCCTTTTGGAACGGATTGGAACTCGAAGCCTTGCAATTCTTCATCGTTTTTTCGGACCTTGGACTGGAGCTTAATCACGCAGTATAACGACGTCAGGACCTTGGTGAAAAGGTACGATGAACTTCAGTTCGTGTTAATTCATAACGGCGTTATCGCGCAGCGCGAACCGAACGATGTAGGCTGGGAGCACGGGATGTTTAATACGTTTCGGATTCGGGTAAACAGTTGCTCTTTCGGGATCATATCCTTGCGGGATGCTTATCGTCCCGAGTTAAACGTGTCGAGGAATCGAGTAACCGAACTACCATGGAGAACCCATTCTGCCCTTATTTTTGCAGTGTGGCGTGCGGCCGAAGCTGTAAAGGTAAATCCTCAGCGGGTAATAACTGGAATGTTCCGTAGATATAAGGAATTCAAATTGTGTGCTGGCACGTTAATTGACGATCCTTTAATATTCGAAAAGGGAATGTGGGCAAACCAACGACTTTTCGAGGTGGGTGGCGTTTCTGTATCCGCTAACGAACTGGTTGGCTATGGCAAGCCCGTGCAGGTCAGATATGACACCGTGTTTGGCTCATCGTTTCTCTGCAACGTGAGGATGGCGATCATTCAAGTACATTTGAATGCGTTAGTAAATACTGACGACAGAAAGGTGAGTATTTCGCCCCAATCAACGCCACCTCAAGACTCGGATGCCCAGATGCGGCTATTTAAGCCTTTGTTATTCTTGAAATTTGAGGGCAAACAAAAAGCGCTATTGAGAATAAAAGGGCCGCCATGTTACAACATCGATCACGCGTTCGTCCGTTGGCTTTTGAAGCATTCAACCAAATTAAACGGCGAATTCGAGGGCATTTTTACGCAATTGCGAAATGCAATTGAATATGAATATTACGATGTTAAACAAATTATCGCCCGCATCAAAGTAATTACAGATCGGATTTTTGAATTGTGTCCGGAACTCAAAGAAGGGTATAAAGCACTGAGCGAAATCGATTTCGAACCAGAAGAAGATCGGAAATAAGGAGACAGGCTGGAATGCGAAGACCGGGAGAGACGGCGCATTCTTTTCACAACACATCGCCGCGCCCCTGCTCCTTCATCCCGCCCTGCGCGCCGAACCCTCGAATCCGCCGCCCGACTTCCAGAACCCCCCCCACTTTTTGCGATAGGGTTAAACCCCATTGCGTCCGTGAGCCAGCCGGTTAACATGCACACCATCGGGTCGTTTCCGGGGAAATGCGGGGACAGGCTACGCATTAACCGACAACGCGTGGAGTACCGCTCCTCGGCACCCATCCGTTCTATTTCTCATCCACCGACACATTCCCCACATCCTCATCTTTCCCACCATTGATCTCCACAGATTTCACCGTCTTCCCCGCGCGAACGGCGTAGTCGCCGGGATCGATTCGCGTCCATTGGAATTTTCCGTCGGGGCCGGTGGTCATGTTGAAGCGCATGTCGGAGTGCTCGTTCCCGACGGTGGAGAGAAAATCGGTGACAGACCCCGCCAAACATCGATGGGCGAATCTCCAGAATTATGCTGCCTTATCCATGCTTGTTTGCGGCGCTTGGTCCGGTGCGGCTGCCGGTCTATAGGAGCCTTCGATATTATACTTAGCGAAGTGCACATCAAACTTGCCCTTAAAATCTTCGAGCAGCCGATTCAACGATTTCTGATATTGATCGTTAAACTCAGAATCTATTCCCGCCGTCGAGTATCGCGGCCTCAAGGCCTGCAGCGAATTGATGTATGCCAAGTACCCATAGAACTCCACGACAAGAGCGACGATTTTGCTGTCTAACCTTCCAATATTCTTGACGTGCGCACGGTAGACCGGAGTCGAAAAGCGAATGAGCGGGTATTTCGGATCCGTTTTTCCCTTCCATGCTGCATGGTCCGGAACTACTACCTGAAGCAACCTGTACACTTCAGCTAGGATAGCTTTATTAGTCGACCGCGTCTCCAAAACTTTCCTCCACAAAAACAAGAAGATCGCGCTGGCGACAGACAGAATAGACCCAGCCAATGCTACCAGTGCTGCAATTATGCCAGCTTCCATTTTGAGTGCCCTCATGTGGATGGGTAATTTGTGTGTTTTAGCGCGAAGCATTGTATCGCCGTTTTGAATCTTGCACGAAGTTTTCGGTGAATGCGGGGAGAAAATCGATAATCTAGAGATAGGCAATTCTAATCCACGCATCCTGAACTCATTGATCCCGGCACGCGCCGCAGGCTAGCGGAATTTCGGAGACGTGCACGACCTTATTGAGCCATCGCCGGAAAAATCCTGCATCGCCGCGCCCCTGCTATTGCCCGAATCCCGGAACCCCCGCCGCTTTTTTGCGATAGGGTAACACCCCGTTGCATCCGCGAGCCGCCCGGTTAACATGCACACCATCGCCCCGTTTCCGCTACTGCACGCGGAAATGGAAACGCCACACACCAGCCTCTTTTAGGAGTCTCGCGCCATGCGTAAACTGTCTTTCTTGCTCGCACTTTTCTGCAGCATCGCCCTTGCTCAAACCGCGCTCGCGGATGACGCCACGAAGGAAGTCACCATCGCCATCATGGGCATGACCTGACCCGTCAATTGCCCTCCAGCGGTGGTCGCCGCTCTCAAAAAATGTGAAGGTGTTGTGTCCGCAACTGCGAGCAAAGAGTTGGGCCAGGCAAAAGTCGTGTACGATCCCGCCAAGACCAATCCCGCCGCGATAGTCAAAGCATTCCAGAAAACCGGCGCGCCCAAATACTCCGCCGCTGAAATTCCCGCAACCAAGCCGTGATTCGATTCATAATCACGCCAGGAAATGCCGGGACAAACTACGCATTAGCCAAGGGGCGGAGTACCGCTCCTTGGCGCCCATTGCCCGCCCCTATCCGCAGCGAGAATCCGCAGCCAAAATTTCCCGCCGCAAACCCATCTCCCGCTGCGTCATACCCACTCCGACAATTTCGATGTCGCGGTGTAAGTTGGAGCGCAAAAAGCTCCGCACCGGCCATAATCATGAAAGGTCGCCCTATGCGCAAAGCTCTTCGACTTTCGACTGCTTCGACTTTTTCGACTGCTGTGCTCCTCGCCCTCTTCGTCGCTGCTCACTCCGCGCGCGCCGCGGACAAATCCAATCCCAAAAGCAAAGTCACGGTGATGGGCAAAGTCTCCGTCGAAAAAGACGGCGACACATTCAAATCAGTCAAACTCACCACGACCGAGGGCGTGGTCTACCAGCTCACGCTCGACGACAAAGGCAACGAAGTCGGCAAAATGTACGAGGGCATCAGCGTGCAGGTCAGCGGCACGGAATCCACGAAGGACAAAGACAAGTGGCTGACCGTCACTTTGATTGGCGAGAAAAAGAAGAAGGGGAAGTGAGGCGGGGTATTAGCCCGTGAGTACCGACGAAGCACGTTCCGCGTTCGCCGTGCTTACTTCGCCCGCTCGTCAAGGTATTTGGCGAGCGCGTCGAGACGGGCTTCCAAATGGTTCATTCTTGTGGCCTGCGCGGCCAGTTCTTTCTGCTGCCTCTCCACTTTTTTATGCTCCTTCAAGAATTCATTGAGCAGCATGGCGTTCACGGATTCGTAGCGCACGGTGAAAATCTCGCCGTTGGGGTCGCGCACGACGAGGTCGGACGAGACTTTGTCCACATCCTCCGCAATCAGGCCGAATTGGGGAATGTTGTGCAGGTCGGAAGCGGTTTTGAAGCGGAAAGTAACCGGCTTGAGCGAATAGAGCACGTCGCTCGCGGTGCCCATGTCGGCGATGTCCGTCTTGAAGCGGCGCGACGAGGCGTTGGTGCCGAGATTGCCGCTGGCGGTGCAATAGACCGGCGCGCCGTTGCCGTCGATCAGCGTTTGCCAGATGCCGGCGACGTAAGTCTTGGTCTGTGCAGCACTCCCGATTCGGATGGTGTTGGTGTCGCCGGTCATTCCCACATTCCCGATGTGAATGTTGTAAATGCCGTCGCTGATAAACGATCCTGCATCGATGCCGATGCCGATGTTGTAGTTGCCGCCGACGCCATTTGCGCCTGTTGTAATGAGTGCGTCTTCGCCGATAGCCACATTGCCGCCGCCATGGATGTTGTATTGAAGCGCGCTGTCGCCGACGGCAATATTGGCGAGGCCATCCGTGGTAAGGTTGAGCGTCTGATAGCCGCAGGCAGTGTTCCTGTCGCCGGTAGTCAGAGAATAAAGCGCTTGCCAGCCGCAGGCCACATTCTTGGAGGCGCTGGTGTTTGAATAGAGTGCCTGGAAGCCGAGGGCGGAGTTGAAGGCGCCCGATATGTTTGAATAGAGTGCCTGGTAGCCGTTTGCCGAGTTGTTGGCGCCGATCGTGTTCGAGTAGAGCGCGTTGAAACCGCTGGCGGTGTTGCCGGCGCCGGTTGTGTTGTTCTGCAGGGCGCCGCTGCCGACGGCATTGTTTCCAGCGCCGGTGGTATTCAGGTTGAGCGCGGCGTAGCCGAAGGCGGTGTTGTCGTTCACCGTGTTTTTGTTCAACGCGCCGAAACCGTAGGCGGAGTTGCGGCTGCCCGTTTGGTTTTGGAAGAGCGCCTGATAACCGGTCGCGATGTTGCGCTCGCCAGTCGTGTCGTTGAAGAGCGCCTGCACGCCGAGGGCGATGTTGAAGCCGGCCGACGTGTTGGACGCGCCCGCGCCAGAGCCCACGAACACATTGCTGACGCCGTTGATGTTTGCGGCGCCGGCGCCGCTGCCCACGAATAGGTTTTGCGCGCCGGCGTTGTTCGGGCGCGGTTCGACGACGAACGCGGTGGACGAGGCCAGCGTCCCGATAAAAGTCTTGGCGCCCGCGATGTTGTTCTGATCGCTGAGCAGATCGACGAAGTTCTGCGTGTTCGAGCCGGTGCCGCCGTTGGCGATGGGCAGAATGCCGGTGAAGGTGGACGACCCGCCTTCGAAGTTGCCGTTCGCGTCGCGCATCACAATAGTATTTGGCGTGGCAAGGGGCGTGGCTGCGTTGGCCAGATTCGCGCCGCTGGCGACGTTCGCCGCCGTGACGCCACCGACGAGGGAGACGACCGTGGCGGATTGCGTGCCCGTGACATCGCCAGCCAGCGGGCCGGTAAAGGATGCGGACGAACCGCTGACGTTGCCGGTTACGTTGCCCGTCAAATTGCCCGTGACGTTACCGATCAGATTCCCCGTAATCGCGGTGCTGTTGATGAGCTCGGACCAAACGGCGCCGCCGTTGCCGTCGGCGGTGAGGATCGAACCGGCGGAAGCGGGGCTGCTGTCGAGAGCGGTGCCTTTGATGTTGGTCCACTCGGTTTTTCCAGCACCGTCGGCGGTCAGGCCCTGGCCCGCCTTGGCCGCTGCGCCTGGCGCGGGTTTATTCGTGACGACGCTGTTGATTTTTGCGTTCGAGGGTGGCGGGAGCGGTTTGACCGCGCGCGCGGCGTCGGCAGGTTGAATTGGCGCGGTATCTTCCGCACGAAAGGACAAATTCACGGACAGGCCGATCACCAAAGCGATCAAAGCGGGAACACGCATGAACCACCTCCCGAGTAGTTATTCGATTTTCAACGGACGCATTCATTTTGCAGAGGGTATGTGTAATGCTGGATGGCGCTCTGGGCAAGGAAAAGGGCGGAAGCCGGTGCTCCCGCATTTGACGCCCCCATCAAAAAAATAGACAATCCCTTTTGCCTCTCATCGAAAGGACCGACCACTTTGAAACTTCTTCACGGCGCCGGCTTGCTCGCGCTGTCGCTTGTCGCCGCAGGACATTCCATGGCCGCAGACATCGTTCAGGTTTCCAATGGCTTGCTCGAAGGCGCGTGCAACCCCGAGACGTGCGTGCGCAGTTTCAAAGGCATTCCCTTCGCGCGTCCGCCCATCGGGAACTTGCGCTGGAAGCCGCCGCAGCCGGCTGAGAATTGGCCGGGCGTGCGCAAAGCGGATCGCTTCGGGCCGCGCGCGATGCAGCGGGCTGTTTTCGCCGACATGGTTTTTCGTTCGAATGGCATGAGCGAAGATTGCCTGTACTTAAACGTCTGGACGCCGGCGAAATCCGAGCGCGAAAAGCTGCCAGTGCTCGTCTATATTTTCGGCGGCGGCTTCACCGGCGGCGACGGCTCCGAAGGCCGCTACGACGGCGAAAGCATGGCGCGGAAAGGCATCGTCGCCGTCACGATCAATTATCGCTTGAACGTGTTCGGATTTTTCGCGCATCCTGAATTGACCAAAGAATCGCCGGAGCACGCGTCGGGAAACTATGGCCTGATGGACCAGGCGGCCGCGCTCAAATGGGTGCGGCAAAACATCGCGGCGTTCGGCGGCGATCCCGCGCGCGTCACGCTCGCAGGCGAATCCGCCGGCTCGATGTCGGTGAGCGCGCAGATGGTTTCGCCGCTGGCGAAGGACCTCATCGCCGGCGCGATCGGCGAAAGCGGCGCGGTGCTCGGATCGCTTTCGCCCGCGCCGCTGGCCAAAGCTGAAGACCAAGGCGTGAAATTCGCCGCGAAGCTTGGCCTGGGCGACGCGCCAACGCTGGCGCAATTGCGCGCGATTCCCGCCGACAAATTCCTCGAAGCGATGGCCAAACCTAACACGCCCTGGTTCGCGCCCGACGTGGACGGCTATTTTTTCCCAAAGCCGCCTGCCGAGCTCTTTGCCGCCGGCCAGCAGGCGCACATCCCGCTGCTCGTCGGTTCGAACTCCGAAGAAAACGGCGCCGGTTCAGTGCTGGGCAAGGATGCGCCGACGCTGGAGAATTATCAGAAGAATCTGAAGCGGCTCTACAAGGACAAAGCCGACGATGTGTTCAAAGTTTATCCGGCGTCAAGCGAAACTGAAATTCTCGACGCGGCGCAAGATTTGGCCAGCGACCGTTTCATCAGCCACCCCACGTGGAAGTGGCTGGACTATTGCACAAAACCCGGCGGTCCGCCGACGTATTATTATCTCTACGCGCGC
>DATGGK010000188.1:0-62042 GCA_035308565.1 Planctomycetota bacterium
GGAAAGTGGTCTTTGGACAAGCGCCACGGCTATTTGCCGTGGTTGTTCGTTGGCTGGCCGATATTCTAAAGAGGCGACAGCCGCGCCACGAAACGATTCCTGGACGAAAAAGGTGAGGGTCAGGCAACATGGACACGCAGCCCAGCGACGAACCAGAAGAGGAATGGAGTACATTCATCAACGATCCCGAGGACGATTACATTCCGACCGACGAGGATCGCCGTGATCGTTGGATGAAGAATTTCATAAAGGTTGTCGGGGCCAATCCAAAAGGATACGGCGTCTCCGAAGAGAGCATCCGCGCAATCAAAGAAGCGCACAACAAATGGCTGATTGATTGCGAGTTCGTGCGCCGTGCGGCGGCGGCGTTGGAACAAGGTAAACAAAATGTGGAACTCTTTCGTCCGCTGCCGCAACAGACGCGCAACGAAACAATGGGCTTGGTCGCCGCTCCCATCAACCCCGTTTCGGTCAGCGCTTCTCTGACGGACAATCCGTACCAATACGTTGGTCCACCCATGCCGGAGCGTCCCACGACGGTCGTTCCCACGGTGTTGGAGAACATCGAGGGCTACATGACGCGCATGAGGCGCGAGCACCCGGAGCAGCCGCCGTGGCTGACAAGCGCGCCGGTGATTCTCAGAATCGAGGAACTACGCAGCGCGGAACAAATACTTGTCATGGCCGATTTCCACACACAGCCGGAATTCAAACTTCCGGCTCCGGGTTGCTGGATTGAGATCGCGTTCAAGTTTGACGACCCTGAACCGTTGACTGGCGTAAACTGCATCACGCCTGGCAGTACCAACTCGTCAACTCGGGTAGTTTCGCACTTAAAAAGAGACATCGGCAAAACAATCTGGTACATCCTGCGCTGGCGAGGTCCAAACTGGGAAAGGGGTATTTGGGGCCGGGCGTACAGAACTGTCGTTCCCGGCCCGAAGTAGGATCTTCAAACCGCAACCTTGCGTATCCGTTTTCCTTAGGGGCGGCTCCGCCTTTGCCGATTATATTACGCGAACCCACTGGAGCCCATACATGAAGTTCAAGAGATACAAGCCAAAGACGAAGCAAGCCATCCTCGAAGCCGTCAAAACCACACGCAGCAGCGGCGGTAAATTCGCCGATGCTTTTGAAGCCGCTAAGAAAGCAGGCTACAAAGGCTCGTCGGGCGGCCTGTACCAAATGGTCTACAATAGCGGCAGCAAGAAAAAGCGTGGACGTAAAAAAGCTGAGGCCAAACCGGTTGCAGAACCGGTTGCCGCCAAATCTGGCTCGGATTCAGTTGTCGGTGAAATCGGAGATTTTGTGAAGAACGCCATCAACGCCGGACTGGCGGCGGCGATTGCCGCGCTTGAGGCGATGAAAAGATGAAACAGGCGGCTTGGCTGCGCAGTCCAAGCCACCTGTTTGTTTTGATTTCTTCTGACGCGGTTGTGTTTCACAGTTTCAGCGAGTGTTGCTTGGCTCTCGACAGGCTTCGGCGCGGTCGTCACCGGCTTTGCAAAAATGCTGTGAAAAACCATTCAAGCGCTTGGAGAAATTCATCGACCAAGGCAGCGCTGCCGGAACGGGCAGCTTTGACAGTGCCATCCTTCATTCTTCACGAAGATACCCGACGAAATTGCTTTCCAGGACTCCATCACCATTTCCTTAAGTCGAACTACGTCGTCTTGTGTCGCGACCGGTTCGAGCACTTGAACAACAGGCGTTTTTGCCTTGGATATGACCACAAACCGGGGAATCAGACGTTTGCAGTCTAATTCCCGTAAGAGCGGAACCAGCGCAATCGAATAAAGCAAAATTTGCCCTACGTGGTCTTTCTCGGTCGTCGGATTCCACCGTGAGCGCGAAGTTTTGAAGTCCGTAATAATGAGGTCGTCGTTGTGGACTTCGATCAAATCGATGCGAGCTTCGAAGGGCGGCACGGAGGTATCCTGGAACAAACGAAAACGCACTGATTCTTCAATTCCAACAACGCTCGCAGGATCGGGCAACGTCGCCTCGTTTATCGCAAATTCGCGGAACACACTCAACATGCGCGACGCGAGTGCACGCAACGTGGTTTCATTTTCTTCCTTTGCGAAGCGGACCTCGGGCGCGTTGGCCGTTTCGCGAATCCACGCCGCGTCGTAAGTTTGAAGAATGTCGTCAAGCTCAGGGACTGGGCCGTTGTTTAGGCGGGATTGACACAGGAATTCCAGACTGGAATGTATGGCTCCCCCAAAAATTAAGCTCGCGGGCTTCATCTCCTCTGCAACCGGTTCAACGTATTTCCAGAAGTACCGTTTGCCGCAAGCAGCAAAAGTACGCAGAGCACTCCACGATAAATGGTCCGGCGTTGTGGCCGCGCCCCGGACGTGAGAGGGCGCGGCCACTTCAAGGGCAGTGGTCATGTGGTCGATCTCCAAGTGTGAGAAGAATTGGGTTTACCGACAGAATTAGCGAAGATTCGCTAACCCTGAATTTTACTGCGCGCTGTTCTGCTGGGCCTTCAACTCGTCAATGAGCTCGGATGCCTGCTTGACAGAAAGCGCTTTCACGTCACTCACGCCATGCTGGCGGAGCACCTCTGCGAGATCCGCCCCAATGCTCTTCGAAATTGCCCACAGCGCTTTTTGTTGGGCCAAAGTTGAACCAACAGTGCGGCCGTTTCCGTTGGCGTTGGCGCCGACCTGGGCGACGCGATTGACGGGCGCGCCGGTGCACTGCGGTCCGGTCTGGCGGACTTGCTGCGGCGGCGCGGGCGGCGGTTGACCGTTCCCGTTGCACGGTTGGGGCACGGCGGTGGCACCAAGTTGTGCGTCGATTGCACAGTTCAGGCTGGCGTAAAGCTGTGCCAATTGCTGCTGGATGGTGGCGGGGTCGGCGCTTGAGACCTCCAATTCCAACCCCGCTGAGTAGGATTGCATTGAAAATTCAAGGCCGGGAATCGGAATTTTGCGACTCACAGAACCACTTAACTTGATAGCCATTGGGCTAACCTCCTAATGATGGGTGGGAAGTATTTACTGCTCCATATACTCTTATCACTCAAAGTAGGTAGAAAATTGACCTGGTATGTCGCTGACGTATCCTTTGAGACGGATATTCTGGTGTGAATGGGCGCGTACTGTACGTCACTCAGGGTAGTTGGGCTTGATCTTAGCGATCCAAATGAACCGATCACTTTTTGTAGTGGACATGGCTATCAGGATCTGCATTCACAGGTAAACTCCATGCCCAAGGTGGAGGAGTTTTCATGATGCTTTTTATTAGTTCCAAAACTGACTGTAAGTCTTGTTCAAGTGCCTCGATAATGATCTCGTCGTGCGTATGTCCAATCACCTTAAGTCCAGCCATTTCAGCGCTCAGAATCCAGAATCTGAAACAATCCGCGGCAATTGCTTGAACGATATTTTCCGTGATAAGTCCTCCATATAATTGCGAAATTCCGACCGGCGAGTCATAGGTCACTTGCTGCTTCCAGGGAAACTTTAGCGATGCAGACATTCGCGCATTCCGATAGACCAAGTGCCGCCCGGAGGGCAAACCAATGTACAAGTTTCTATCGTTCATCGTAACCATTACCGATGTGCCATCCACGAGATGCTGACGAGGTTTTCCGTCTTTAACTACAGCTTCAATTCCACATTCAAGCAAGCGCCAAATTCCGCGCGGCCCCGCAATCGATGGATGGTTTTGTCGCCATTTTTCCAGGCACTCTTTCGGTGTAAGGCCGACTTTTGAGAGGTCAATTTCTTCGGCACTGCACCTGTCGGCAAACGCGTCCGTCCCCATCTGATAGCCAAGGGCAATTTCACAGACCTTGCCAACATTTCTCCATGACTTGTCTTCTTCAGAAGGATTCTCCTTCTTACCCGCAACCGGTTTGCCTCTTAAAATCTCAGCTGAGGCGCAATATGGATCTTTGCCCGTTCCGGCATCAAACGCTCGGTAAAGTGAAAGGATTGTGCTGTCATTAGCCAGCCAATACAAAACGCGATTTTCAATCTGTGCTGCATCGGCCATGATCAGAATGTGGGCAGGCGGTGCTATTAGCGCGGTAGCAACGCAGGCAGAGATAGCGGCGGGTATGCCGCGCGGTCCTGCGGCGTCACGCAGCGATTGAATAGCAGCAGCAGCATCTTGTGGACGACCCTCCCGAACAGCCTGTCCATATGATTCAATGGCGGCGCGCGCACGAACTACGTCAACGCCTTCCTTGGGACGCGAAAGATTTTGTAACTGGACGCCCCGGCTCGATGAGCGGCCAGTATGTCCTCCATATTAGGTATATTGCCCACGAAGTCGCCCGTCTGAACTGGTCTGATTTAACATTGAGTCCAGTTTTCCGAGTCCCGTCAAAGCAACTCGCAAACGCGCATATAGGATGGCCCGTATCGTGCGCTTTCGACGACGCTCCTGCCGACTGTCAGATGCGCCCACCGCAAGCTGGGGCGATCCGAGCACTGCAAGAATTGCATCTTCGTCGCAAGTTGGCAATTCAAATTGATATTTGCGTTTCAAAATAGCAGGCAAGCTTGATGCAGAGCCGGGGTTGCTGTTTCGGAGAGTGGCTAGATTTATTGTACCGGATGTAATGCGATGAATTTTGCGATCTGTCTGTGTGAGCTCACTCTCGGCAATGCGGGACGCTGCTGTTACCAGATTAAGGTCAATTTTGATTCCGCGCTCGTTGTTTTCCAGATGCTTGTCGAAGAAGCGTTTTTCATTTTGATCCGCGCTTAAATCCGGCAGCATACATTGAAAGCGCGCGGCGACAGCGCAGGTGACAATCGCCTCGGATATGCAGGAACTGATGGCCCTGTTTAACGTGGTGATATCAGTCAACGACATCGTGGCGCAACCGTCGAAGGGTAAAATGCCCGGTAGATTGAGCGAACTGGCCAGTGGCAAAAGATCTTCTGGTAGCATCCAGGCTCGGGCCAGCGCGGCTGTTTCAATCCACTGCGCCGCGGCAGCATCCATAATTCCAACTTTGCGGAAAACTGCGCGCTCTAGCTCAGCGTTGTGGGCAATCAGGCGGTCCCCCTGCGCAAGAGCTTTCTTTATATCGGGCGGCACTTCCGCACCAGCGTGAACTTCCACGACGGCGGCGGCGGCGGTTGGCGCTTGCGTTAAGCCAGGGCACCAAGCGATCAGCTTTTCCCCCAGTTGAAAACCAATGCACAAAACCGTAGCGTTTTCAACAAACCGGTGAACACCATTTTCACGGAGACTGCGCGGCCCAACAAGAATCGACTTCACGGACACGCAACCGCACAGGTTGACGAGCGGCTGCGTTGCGACTGCTGAAGACAACAGAGACTTCGGCGTCGTTGTGCGTATGGCCATTGTTCGTGGCGATTGGATTGAAATTCGCATGTTAGAGATTCCAAGGATGTGGAGGCTACGCCCCGGCTAACCTGCTGCGGGCCTGCTCAACGACTTTCCAAGTTTCATCGGTTGCCAGTTCGCGGTTCGTCCGCAGGGTCTTTCCCCGTGTAGAACCAGACTCGGTTCGCTCAACGAAACGCACAACGATCGCGCTATCCTTGTGACTTTTTACTTCGAGTCTCGCAGGCGCATTTAGCTTTAGGATTTTACGAACCGTTCCTTCGGCAGGCTCGAAAGCGGCCTGAAGGCTTGAGACCCGCACCAAGGAGTCTGGATTTGGCAAAGTTAAAATGAGGGCTATTGCGGATTTGGCGATTGGCGTGTCTTCTGACGGTTTGAATGCCACTGATCCGTTTCCGTGCTTTTTTTCTAAGGCTGAATCGGGTGTGTACGCCTCGCAAACTGCGGCGAAGAACTGTTGCAGCGCGGCCGTATACTCGCTGCCCATGCGGGAGTCGCGGTATTCCTCCTCCATTGTTCGAAATCCAAGTTTGTGTGCGATGTTGATGAAACTTGTGTCGCAGCCAGCGGTGAAGTGGCGGTTCACAATCGCACTATGGATAACGTTTGCAGCGGCTTGCGCCTGTTCTGGCGTGACGCCTATGTGCTCATTTCCAACATCCATCCACATATCAGCGTTTGATCTAACTTCATCTTCCCAATCTCGTGGCACCCGCTCAGTCAAGCCCACGTGCACTATGCGACGACCAAGTTGTTCATCAGTCGCAACTTCATCCGGGAAGTGAACATCGCAGAAAACCAATCCACATCGAAGTGGATCATTGACTGTCCCGACATACAACTTTCGATAGCTATATTCACGGTTGAGGTTGAGTAGAAATTTGCGGACGGCTGAAACGTGCTCACGACTTCGGTCCTTGAAGATTTCATCGAAAATCCCCAGCGTGCTTGTTGACGAAAGCTCACCAAACGCTTCCGACAAATTGTCATCTCGTTGCAGTCCCATGTTTGGCCATTTGTTACCAGACATTCGCGCTTCGATCCTCGTTGTCGCCGTCTTGGAACTCCCGCTCGGTCCCTCTACGCCAATGAGTGGAAGTTTGCCGCTGCCGGACTCGGAGCATCCGCGTGCGCAGTGGAGTAATTCAAGGTAGTGGGGCACAATACCAGGAAACATTTTCTTGACAATCTGCCATGCTTCTTCTTTAGATATGGGCCATTCGCCTTCGGGAATGTACTTTGCACCAGTGGGAGCGCCGTTCGAGTCGAGGGGCCGCACAACAAGTGAGTTTTCGCCGGGATAGTCGTTGAAGACGCCATACACCGGGCTTGAACATTGTCCTCTCAACGTCAGGTAACCATCCAAATTGCCGTTCCGGCAAAACCGGCGTTGTTTGTCGAGATCGGGTTCCCAACTAATGCGCGGCAGGCCGTCTTTATCTACTACAGTCACAGGCATGGAGACTGCGGGCAGATCGACAACTTCTTCGTCCTTTAACTGCGGCCTGCATGGAATCAGCGTGTCGGCGTGCAACCACAATCCATTCGGACCGCGAACAAAGCTGAACGGCTCAAAGACCTTATCGACGATCATCTGGCAATGCTGATTGTACTTGTGTGCTTGGTGGACCATCGCCCGGTAAATGCTCTCGTGATATTTTTCAGGAATCAATTTTTATCTCCCTAAAGATGTATTGAACGTGATTCCAGTGCGCTCGGTGGCGCGCTGCCGTGTAAATCGGGTTGTCGTTTTCAGCGACCAGCCCTGCTAGTTGACCCCAAGACCGATAGCCGTCGCCGTGTCGGCCATTGCAGGAATGACAGTAGATGCCGTGGTCAAGGGCAACGATGGGATTCGGCGACCCGCTGATGTGCGTGGGATCAATCGGACATTTTTCGTGGCCGTAGCGTTGTCCAATTTGCCAACCGTTGTCGATCCGAAATTTGTCGGCAATGTCAGGTGGACATGCGAAGCGGTTGAAGAAACCAATGATCGCGATGGTTTCATCAGGGATCAATTCGCGCACAGGGCCGCATCTCTGTTCGCCGCGTGGCATGGCGGGGTGACGGCAGGTATTTGAAACCTCTGTATCACAGCGTGGATCAACGAGGTGTGCATAAGACGCTGCGCAATCCGCGAGCACTTTGGCTCCAAGTCCTTCCTGTCGGACGAATATCATTTTTAGCCCGCGGCCGTGAGAGGCAAATGCGAAGACTCCGCATGGGAGGATGGTGTTCATCATGGCGTCGAGATCGCGCTCATCAGGGCGTTGATCGATCGGGAGACTGTGGTAGTCGATGTCCAGAAAAGCGACCTGATCTATTTCTTTGGGGACCATGATCAGCGCCTCATCCGGCAAGTCAGCAGGGGCCATATTTAGCGCGTTCTGAATTGCCGCGAACGGGGAGTCGCCCTCGATGGGAGTTGCGGTAGTTTCGGGCATGTTCCTGCCGCGGATGTGGAGTTTGAATCCAGATTTTTTCTTTTGTTCGACGGCGGCGCCTTCAGCGAGGGACTGTTCGTAGCGCTCGATGATTGCCAGAATCAAACCGGTTTGATCGGTGGGCAATTTCATCGCACGTCGAATTTTTTCGACGTTCTGGCTTTTATGCAGGTCGATTTTACGATCTGAAAAACACGGCACCCAACTGGACGGCCCACCGCCCGCCGAGTCCATGACCGCGCGTTTTACAGACACGGTGGTGAACTGCCCACCAGATGGGCTAAGCTCAAGCGCGTGGGTAATGGCGTTAAATGTGATCGATTCGGCGAAGGCGGCCATTGGTGGATTTCGACCCTAGTGCGTATCCACCAACGTCGTTTGGTTGAAGTAGTCATGAATCTCCTGCATATTAACCATCCATCGTGCGCGCAAACGACCATTGATCCGGGCGACGACACGCTGGGCCTTGACACGCTGGAGTTTTACTGAAACTCTGTAAACGGCATCCCGGCTAAGTCCATTGGCCTCGGCGGCTTCTTCCAAGGTGCCCAATCCCAATTCGTTAATCATGGTTTGATCTCCGCAACCACACCATCAAATGATAACACATCGTTTGCCTCAGTCAAGTCAATTATGATTACAATATCAATATACATAGTCTAACTTTCATCATCCAATGTTCCGCCCAGGTTCCACCAAGCTTGCGCTACGCGCAAAGCCATATTCATTAAGTGTTTATGTTTGTTTGTCAGTGTGATGGCCACGTTTTAGGTGGCAAATCCCACAGCCGCAGAAAAAAAATCTGGTATGTGTGTTCTCGTGAATTGATCTCGATGAGAAATTAGCCATCGCAGAGTTGGCTAACGGTGCACAATCCCACAAAGGCATTTGATGAAATAGTTTGCTTATTCAACAGCACCTAGCGCAACCGGTGCGCAGGACTGTTTAGTCATAAATCGTCACACTATTGCTTGACTCGGCTCAATTACGGAGTATAGTTTTGATAGACCTGTGGAGCGACTATTATGGCAGCAGTGCAGAACACTGAAAAGCTTGCGAAAGCAAGAACGAAAAATCGGACCTTCGAAATTGCCGCAATCCTCGCTGCGCTCTATGCAGACGAGCCACAGGTTGCCAGAAATGAGCTTGCGCAGGAGTCCGCTTTTGTCCGGGTCGCGTTCATCTTAAAACTCAAGGGCATCACAAATCGCAAATTGGCAGCAGCCTTGAAGACCCATGAGAACTATATTTCTCGGTGTTTATCGAAGCAGATAGGCTTGACCCGGAAATGGCAACAGATTGCTCAATTTCTCCAAGTGCCTCAGTCTTGGATAGCCTTTGGGCACGGTGAATTTCAAACTGCTGATGAGGCCAAGAAAGAGGTGCCTCACGCCTCCCCAGAGTTAACAGTTGCGATTTCTGATAAAAGCAAAGAGCAGCCCTTCAAGGTTTTCTTGCCCCGTCCATTCACGCCAATCCAGTTGCCAAGGCCCGCGTTCGGGTATCAGAAAGGTACTTTTGTTCTCACCGTGCCCCGCCCCGGGAAGGTATGGGAGCGAGTCATTTTTGAAATGACCGATGGCCGTTGGGATACAGGTTGGATGATCTCGCCTGGATGGAAAGGTTATCACGCATTATTGGCTGCGGACGACGGCACAAGTAAGTTCAACTCATCGATGATAAAGGAAGTGCCGTTGGACCAAATTAAGAACAGCTATGTAGTCGTAGACAGAACTCAAGAGCCATTGCGACAACCCGAGGCGCCTGTCGTTTATGAGGCCGATCTCCCCGATGATTACTCAGATGAGCCAGAAGAGGAGCGGCCATGAACGGGCACTCCGGGTGATGATGGGACCGAAGTATTGCAAGTATTCGCCGCCGACGAAGTAACCGGTTGTTGGACCACGTTTTACGAATCGGCGCCATCGTTCGCGGCAACGATGGCGCCATCAATAAGTGCAATAGCTCCGGGCCACGAAGAATCGGAAAGGAACTGAACCATGGAAATCAGTAAAGTGGACGCAGGCGACGCGACGCGACGCGATTGGCTGGTGCCGCGGCAAGATGATGAACATAATGGAGAAATGGTGATGGACAACTTCAATCAGGCCGGTGCAATTCCGTTTGCAATGAATCTGGACAACTTTCCTTGTAGTCGAGTGCTTGTGATGTTTGATGACGAACGAGAGTGGCGCACAGGTCCGGTCGTAGTTCAGCGGCAGGATCAACTTGAGTTGCATAGGCATCCAGGAGAGCTTTCGCCGACTATGAACGATCTGAGTCCGGTGCTGGACGCGCTGGCGGATTCAATTCAGAAGTTCGTCGAGCAGGCGGTCCAACGGCCACCGCCGATGGCCGTGGACATCGTGGAAGCCGCGCGGCTGCTTGGTGTGTGTGATGACACGATCCGACGCGAGGTGGATCGCGGTGAATTGAAGGCGTCGCGTGTTGGCCGCGTCTGGCGAATACGCGTGTCGGAACTGGATGCGTACCTGAAGCGGTGTGAGACTCGGCAGTAAAGGAAAACACGGTTCGAGGGTTTGAATATGAAGCCGATCAGAGTCAAGGCCCGGGACGGACGAAGAGGCTGGCGTTTCCGCGTCTGGAACCCCGCAACGAAACGCCGCACGTGGCGGACGTTCTGGTTCCGCGAACTTGCTGACGCGCAAAAGGCACGCGACAAGTTCATGGAAGGCTTCGAGCGTCGGCGGATCGGCCTGCCCGATGATTCGGGCTGGTCGTTGCTTTACGAAGATGTTATCTCGACTTTTCTAAAGGAAGCGCCGCTCACGAGCGATGCACGGCGCGGCATCTTGAAAAAGCTGCTCGAACGCAATGAACTCAAACTTCATGTCCTGTCACAACTCGGCCACAAGGCGAAGCTGACTGCTGATTGCGTAGCGCTCGCGAAAAAGAAAGGCGATGCCTATGTTCGCCGCCGCGTTCAACAACCGCTAAAGCAACTCACGGCATGGGCGGCATCGATCGATTTACTGCCCTATGATCCGCTGAGCGCCTGGAAACTGATTCCAAGATCAACCGCAATGTCACGCCGCCGCGCCCTACTGCCAAATGAGATGCGCGATCTTCTGGCAGCCGCGACTGAGTACGATGACATTTGTGGCCGCGAGTTTCCATACGCGATCATTTTCAAAACACTGCTCGTCACCGGCAATCGGCCGGGTGCCGTCTTCAACTCGACAATCGGCGATCTCACCGAGGACCGACTTCTCTTGCCGCCAGGACAAGGGAAGAAGCGCAACGGCATGGCGACGCTGCCGGGCGAATTTGTTGCGGAGCTTCGACAATACATCGCGAAGCGAAAATCCCAGAAAGGCGATCAACCGCTTTTGGTCACGGCGGTCGGAAACAAATTGGATTTGCCAAATATCTCACATGAATTCCGGCGCACGCTGATTCTCTCCGCTGTTCGCCGCAACTGGCACATGGCTGGTCCGATCGCCGCTGATGCAGATCCCATGACGGTTACCGAACTGCTCTACAGCGGCAAACAGCCGGGATTCGATGGACCGCAGCCAACGTGCGAAAAGAAGAAGGCTGCGCGGAAGCGCCGCGTCGAGGTCACGAAAGCGGTCGCCGAAGAAATCGGCCCCAGCATCGTGAAATGGCTCGAAGGCCGCGACATGTATTCGCTGCGAGCGACCCACGTGTCGTGGGCGCGGCGGCTGGTGAATCCGGATGCAGTGAAACTTCAGGTTGGGCACGCGCCGCAAGATATTGCCGAGAGGCACTACCTCGATCTCGTGGACGCTCGGGTGTCGTCCAAAGCTGTATGGGACGTACTCACTGGTGTGAGAACACTGGATGACAACCCGCGCGAGAACGCGTCAAAGGAACCGACAAACACCATTGAAAACGAGCCGCCGACCCCAAAAAAGTCGTCATTAGTGGACTACCCAGTGGACTACGGCGAAAAAATCGCGTCAAAAAACGCGCAGAAAAATAAAAAATCGCCGTCACAAACTTCGACGGCGACAGAGGTTGAAGATGATAGGCCCGCCTGGATTCGAACCAGGGACCAAGGGATTATGAGTCCCCTGCTCTCACCGCTGAGCTACGAGCCCATGCTAAATTGCATTCTATCCGCTTTGCGCTTTTAGATAAATGCAAATTCAGGTCTTAAGTTCCGTCCAAATCTTACGTACACGTACTAATTCTAAATTTTCTTCAACTCTTGTATTTCGCGCCCTTCCAATGAATTGCGCACTTTCTGGTGCGTTCCACCGGCTTTTGCCGCAATCATTCCGGAGCGCTTCCCTCGTCATCATTTTAGAAGAGATTGAAGCGCGGTCCCTGAAATGTTTCCGGGGCGGCGGTTCAAAAACCGAGGCTATCCGCTATCAAGCGCGATAGGCTCATGGAGGAAACAGCCATGAAAACGATCGGTTCACGCAACGCTCTCGTCGCCGGCCTAGCGCTGGGCATCGCCGCTTTCGCCGCGTTTGGTTCGAGCAGCGCATCGGCTTCGGAATTTCGCTTTGGGTTCCGCGTTGGCGGCGGATATGGGCATGAGCACTTTTATCGCGGCGGCTATTGCGCGCCTCGCATCTGGGGCGATGGATGTTACGACAGGGTCCTGCAACATGTGGTCGTGTGTCCGGAACGGACCGAGCGAATTTGGGTCGAGCCCGTTTATCAGACGACCTACGATTCGTGCGGCAAACCGGTGGTGACGTGCGTGCATGAAGGGTTCTTCAGGGACGTGTGCTACCGGGCGCGGTATGAAGATCGGTATGTGCGCGTTTGGCACTCGGGTTATTATCGCGAATATTAATGGAGTACAGGAAGCACTGAAGTAGCGATCGAAATGTTATTGAGAAGGCGCAGATTATCCGCGCCTTTTTCATGCCGGCACCCGCCAATCGCGAAGCAGGCTCCACGCGAACAGACAGAGAAATGCAGCGGCCAGCCAGAATTCAGGCAGCCAGGCATAGCCCCACCAATATTCCGGGCGGCGGTTGACGTAGGTTTTCAATTCGTTGTCGTCGGAAAAAGCGAATACTCGCGTGCCGTGGTTAAGTGGGCCGTATTTGTTGAACGGAGGAAGATCGGAACTGAATATCGAGAAGGGTGGGGTGCCGGAATGCCCAAATATGGCGAGCACGCGCTTCGAGTTCGTCTCCTTGACTACAAAAAATGCGCCGAACGACACCGTGACGTAGCGATTGGCATCGAGCGCGAAGTTGTTGTTGGCGAATTCGCCCACTCTGCTCTTCGCCTGATCCCGATTCACATACTTCCCCAAGTTCGACTCGAATTGGTCCGACGCCTGCTGGAACTTGTCCACTTCCGCTCCGGTCTGCGGATCGATGATGTGCGCATAGTCTTTCGTTTCGGCGATCAGGTATTTGCCGTTTTCCGAAAAGTAAGGCGGGCGCACGAGAAACTGCGCGATATCGCGGCATCCTTCACACTCGCGAATCGAATGCCGCGAAACGTCGTAAATTTTGAGGTCGCCGTTCTGCACAATCGCGATGAAATTCTTGCCGGCGCTGAGCGCCGGCTCAATGCATTCGTTTGCGATCCACTCATTGACGTTGCCCGTCGTGCTATCCGCGAATGCGACGCCCCCCACGCGCATAACCATCAGCTTGCCGCTGGATGTGAAGCGCGCGTCCAGCAACGGGCGGCCTTCGTCGAGAAGAAAAAGCCGCTCGCCCGAGCGCGTGTCGTACACACTCCAACACCGGTTGTCGCCGTACGCCAGCACGCGCGTGCCGTCGGGCGAAAAGCCGTGCGCGGGGATGGTCGTGACGTGCGCCAGTTTCGCGCTCGCCCCCGTCTCCGGCTCAAAGATTGAGTATTCTGTCGTATCGCTCCACAACGCCACACGCCGCGAATCGCGCGAAAACACCGGCCGCGCGTAGCCGCCTGGCAGCGTCTGGACGGAGCAGAGTTTGCGTCCACGCTCGGTGTCCCAAATCGTCCCCCACATCGTCCCATTGGCCGGATCGCGCACGACCGCGCGCGTCTTGTCCGGCGAAAGAAAGACGTGTTTCAAATCCAATTCCAGCACCCACGGCGCACGGTTGTGAATCAATGTGGCAACAGCGCCGACCGTCAATGCAAAGCACAGCAGCGTGCGCAGCGAAAAGCGCAGGAAGCGCGAGCGCTGGCGAGGCGATGCGTTCATGCCTTCAATGTATCCTCCGCGCGGAAAAAAGAAACGATGCTCGCACAGTTGCTTTACGATTGCGGTATGATTATTCTTGAACCTTGAACCGTGAAACCCGGACCAAAAGAAATGGCCTTCGCATTCAACGACCTCGGAAAACTCCGTTACGAAGGCGGCGCCGCAGAGCTGATTAAATACGTCGAGGACGCCCGCGCCGTCCGGCGATTGGAGATTTAAGCGATGCCCGTGACTCTCACGCACAGGCCCGCCCTCGCGCGCGGGTCGCGCAAACGCCTCGGCGACGATCCCGCCGATTGGGGCGCCGTGATCCAACATCCGCCGCGGTTCTACAGCGAATTTGGCTGGGACTGTTTGGATCGAACGCTGGCCGTGACGCGAACTCAGGTGGACCTTATGCTTGAACCCAAAGATGCAATCCTATGTTTGCGCAAAGCAAAGATTCCATTCGTGGTGATGGGTCTGTACGGAATCAGCGGCTGGTTGAAGGAGCCGCGGACGACCGAGGATTTTGACGTGCTGGTGCCGATGAAAGACGTGCCCAAGGCCGTCAAAGCCATCTGCGGCGAGTTTCCATTTCTGACCGCGCGCGACACGCCGGTCGTGGTGCGATTCGAAAAGGACGACAAGGCGCTGCTGGACATCATGAAGCCCCATCATCCGTTGTTCAAAGCGGCGTTGAAAAACTCGTGCCAAGCGCGTTTGCACGGGCTGGCCGTGCAGGTTCCAGTCAAGGAAATGGCGCTCGCGTTGAAGTTTTTCTCAATGACCAGCCCCGGCCGGCAGCCCGACGACAAGTACCAGGACGCGCACGACTTTATCAACATCGCTCGAAACAACAGCGGCATGAATCCGGGCAAAATGAGAGAATGGGGTGAGTTGGCCTTTGACGGAGGAGGCGCGGACATACTCAGGCAATTTGAACACGCCGTCGCCGGCGGAATGCTGGAGATTTAATCATGTCATCAACATTGACAATTCTCGGTGGAATCATCCTCCTTTTGATCGGCGGCGGCTTGACGCTCTACTCGTACGTCAACCGCGACCCGGTCACTGGCGAGTATTTCATTTGGTTCAAGACAATACTTGTTGGAGCCGTAATGACGGTGGCGGGATTGATTCATCGACACATGGAAAATCAGCCATTGTAAATACCTTGAACCTGGAACCTGGAACCTGGAACCTTTGTTATGGCCTTCGCATTCAACGACGATTCACGCACGCAATTCGAGTGGCTCCTGAAACGCTACCCGACCAAGCAAGCCGTCCTGCTTCCCGGCTTCCGCCTGGTCGAAGAGCAGCAGGGCTTCGTCAACACCGAGTCCATGGACTACCTCGCCGCGCAGCTCGACCTGCCGCCCGCCTTTGTCTACGGCGTCTTCACCTTCTACTCGCACTACCGCCGCGAAGGCGAAGGCAAATACATCGTGATGGTCTGCGCCACGCTCCCCTGCGCCTTGATGGGCGCGCAATGGGTCGCCGATTGCTTCAAGGAAGAATTGAAGCTCGGCATGGGCGAAACCAGTGCCGACAAAAAATTCACGCTCAAAAAAGTCGAATGCCTCGGCAGTTGCAACACCGCGCCGGTCGTTCAAATCAACGACGATTACTTCGAGAGCTTGACGCCGCAAAAAATCAAAGAAATCGTCGCCGCCTTGAAAGAAGACAAAGTGCCGCCGCATCTTTCCAACGGCCCGTCACTGGAAGGCGGGCGGTGCTCGTACGGGCCGATGGTGGAGGCGTTTCCGCAAGGAGCATGATCGCCGCCGTTCAACGCCAAAGGCGTTGCGTCCTAAAGCCCAGGGTTGCAGCGTACTCGCTGCTACCCTGGGTCAACGAATGCGCGACGCCTTTCAACTCCGAAGGAGTTACGTCCGATTACAGGACGATTTGTCGAATTGCAATGGCGACTATTTGAAAACCGGATGAGGGTTCAGGACAATGAAAATTCAAGAATTTGATTTGTTTTTTCGCGACGTTAACCTCGGTAAAGTCCAGACGACCGACTTCGACTTTCCGAGCTATTCTGGCACATTTGCTGCATCCACAAAGACAGATCATCCCGAGACTCGTGAACGCATTCAGAAGTACATTGTTTATTCACGCGAAGTCGAGCCCATGTGGCTAGATGAAAAACGCCAGGACGAAGCGGAAGAATTCACAGCCCTGCACGAGGAGCAATTCATTGATCTCATCGAATGTAGTGATTGGTGGCTGGCCGATTCAGCCGGAGTCAGAATCCCGATCCTAATTCCGGTATTTGGAATGGATGGAATTAACTGGCGTTTTGACCCCGAACGTGAGAATAGTTCACCAAACTGAACGCCAAAGGCGTTCCGTCCTCCAGCCCACGGTTGCCGCGTACTCGCGGCTACCCTGGGTAAAAGTGCGCGCGATGCCGTTTTACTCCGAAGGAGTTGCGTCCGTATTGCAGCACGGACGCGAATTGCAATACGACGAATCGCCCGATAAAAAGGAATCCTAATCCCTCATGCTGATCAAACCCTTCAAACCCGTCCTCAACGACAACGCCTACGTCAAAGGCGAATGGGCGCTCGAGCGCTACCTCGCCAAAGGCGGCTACGCCTCCGCGAAAAAAGTCCTCGCGATGAAGCGCGAACCCGTCACCAACAACGTCCCGGCCATGATCGACGAAATCAAAAAATCGTCGCTGCGCGGCCGCGGCGGCGCGGGCTTCCCCGCCGGCATGAAATGGAGCTTCGTCGATTACAAATCGAAAAAGAACCGCTACCTCGCCGTGAATTTCGACGAATCCGAACCCGGCACTTGCAAAGACCGCATCGTCGGCCTCTACAACCCGCACATGATTATCGAAGGCTGCCTCATCGCCATGCACACTGTCGGCATCGAGAACGCCTACATCTACATCCGCGGCGAATTCGTCGAAGTCTTCGATCACCTCACGCGCGCGTGCGCCGAAGCCTACAAAGCCGGCTACCTGGGCAAAAACGTCCTCGGCTCCGGCTTTAATTTTCACGTACAACCGCACCGTGGCGCCGGCGCGTACATCTGCGGCGAAGAAACAGGACTGCTCAGTTCGCTGGAAGGCGACCGCGGCTACCCCAAAGTCAAGCCGCCCTTCCCCGCGGTCGAAGGCGCGTGGCGCTCACCCACCGTCGTCAACAACGCCAGCACCATCGCCTCGCTTCCGTACATCGTTCAAATCGGCGCAACCGAATGGGCCAAAATCGGCGCCAAGCCCGACAAAGACGGCAAGCTCGCCAACAACTCCAGCCCCGGCTCGATGGTCTACTGCCTCAGCGGCCACGTGAAGAAGCCCGGCCTCTTCGAGCACCCCATGAACATCACCATGCGCGAACTGCTCTTCAACGAAGATTTCGGCGGCGGGATGAAAGACGACATCCCCATCAAAGCCGTGATCCCCGGCGGCTCGTCCATGCCGCTGATGCGCTACGACGGCAAATCGTATCTCGCCGCCAACGGCAAGGAAATCACCGACAACCTCGACATGGAAATGAGCTTCGACGCGCTCAAAGCCGCCGGCTCGCTCCTCGGGTCCGCCGCCGTGATCGTGATGAACGAACGCGTCTGCATGGTCAGCGCGCTTTACAATCTCGTCCGCTTTTATCACCACGAATCCTGCGGCCAATGCACCCCCTGCCGCGAAGGCTCCGGCTGGCTCGAAAAAATCATCTCCAAAATCTACCACGGCAAAGGCAAGCCCGACGATTTTGAACGCCTCTTCAACGTCGCGACTCAAATGAGCGGCACCACGATTTGCCTCCTGGCCGACTCCGTCGCCATGCCCGTCGGCGCGACGGTGACGAAGTTCAAGGAGGAGTTCCAGTACTTCTGCAAGAATGGAAAGAGCATGGTGGGGGAGAAGTTTGGCGAGAAGGCGATACGCCTTTAGGTGTCAGTTCCCACCAGTGTAACGGCATGTGCCTCATCGCGAGTCGGCGGTTCGAGGTTTTTCAAAAGGCGCAAAATCACCTGCTCCGGCACGCGCGCGCGGTCCGAGCGCTGCTTGTTCTGCCGCAGAATCTGTGCAAGCGGCGGCTCGACGTAGACGATTTCGGTGCGCGCGCCATAGTCGTGAAACAGGCTGATCCATTTCCGGCGGGTCTGTTGAGTTGTGTTGGTCGCGTTGAACGCGAAGTTGCGCCCGGCACGGAGAAATTCCCTTGCGCGCGCTTGTGCGGCTTGAATCACCGCGCCTTGGTTCGCGTCCGGTCTTACATCCAGTTCTTCGCGCATGTCATCCAGCGCCAGCACGGGTAGGCTGGGGCGGTTACGCCCCAGCCACGTGTCCTTTCCCGCTCCGGGCAGGCCAGCCATCAGCGTGGCGGTGCATGAGAATTTCTCCCAAGGCGTGTAGTGCAGGCTGGTCAATTCGCCTCGATGAAACAGGAAGCGTGCGTGGTCGTTGGCGAAGGGGAAAGGGCGATCGAAGCAACCCTGCTCTTCGGCGGCCAGCTTCCACAAATGCAGGTCGTCTTCTGCGCGCGTGACAGCGTCGGTGTCGCGACCTCGAAAATCCGCCAGTGTGAACATATAAAGGAGGCGATTCGACAGCAATGTTGAGAGCTCGATGACCTCTCGCGCCGGGTCGCTTTTCTCCAGCAGGAACGGCGGGCGGCCGTGATACCGCACGAGTGCGCACACCGCTTCGCGGAATTCCAGCGGCGCACCCAACTCACGCAGCGCGCCGCGTGCGATGTGCAATCCCGCGAGTGAATGCCGGAGCGAACGCAGCCGCCCGGTCACGGGATCGGGTGCGGTCGTTTCGGGCTTTCCTGAATCGTGGAACAACGCGGTCAAGCGGAGCTTAAACTGATCGTCAACCGGAAGTTCGTTCCATCCGGCAAGCCCTTCAAGCTGCATGTAGACCAAGCCCGTATGCGTCCAGACGTCGCCCTCCGCGTGCCACTCGGCATCCTGAAGGCACGTGCGCATTGCTGCCGACCATGGCTGTCCGCCAGCCCAGCGCCACAATTCCGCTCCGCTGAACTTCAGCGATTGGGACCACATCGTCATGACCAGAGATCCGCTGTGTCGATGAGCAGGTTGGGAACCATTACTTGGTTCTTCCAGTGATCGCCCTGCTGGATTTTTTCGACGAATTCGGGCCGTACGATTTTCGCGCGTCCCGTGACGCACCCGTTCGCCTCGGTGCGCAAGTACAGCCCTTCCATGCGGTCGTCTGACTTTCCTGTGCGCGGATTTTCGAACTCCGCGCCGAACGCCGACGGACCGATTAGTTTCAACAATTCGTCGAATGTTTTTCTGCCGCGCGCAACGATGGGAACCGTTTGAATGCCGGAGCCGCAAAGCAGCGCTTTGCGCGCCTCAAGGTCAAGGAACGCGTTGGCCTTCTTGTCGTAAATGTCGAATTCAAAAAAATAATGCGTCAGTGCCCGGTAGTGAACACTGTGACGCGCATAAAGCCACTCGCCGAAGAGTATGTAGCGGTCTTCAAGCATGATCTCCAGCGTGTCGCGCTTGACCATGGCCCATTGCTTGAACAAGTCGTACTGTGGGTGCATGCCTTCGGTTATGATGTGCCCGCGGCACTGAAGGATCAGTTTGCCATCCGGCGAAAAATGCAATCCTGTGTTGGTGCCGTCGATCTTCTCTTCGACGATCAGCGATTCGTCCGCAAGGAAAACGGCAGATTCCTCGGCGCTGAGATGCTTGTCGTCATCCGTGCCTTTGGAACCCGTAAGATGAGGTGTGCGGGGATACTTGATGAAATCCCCAAAGCTCGCGCCCATGGTTGTGAATATGCTATTTCCAAGGCCGGGGACTTCAAGCGCTCAGTGCAACAGTCCAGAATCCGGCGAGAGAGCCCATTTCCGCGAATTTGGCATTGTCTCCGTCCTTCCATAGCCTAAGCTACTTTTCATCAAGAAAATTCCGAGGCCCCGCTAATGCCCGACGCCATCAAACCCGCCGACGCCAAACCTGCTGCCGTGGTCGAACCACCCAAGCCGGCCGCGCCGCCGCCCGGTCCGCCCACGCCCGCCATTGTGTTGCCGAAAGCCCCCGAAGGCCAGATGACGCTCCGCGTCAACGGCAAAGACCACTTCATCGACCCGAAAAAATATCGCACGCTCATCGGCGCGCTCCACGACCTTGGCTACGACGTGCCGCACTTCTGCTACCACCCCGGCCTCTCGCCCGACGGCAACTGCCGCATGTGCTACGTCAACCAAATCGACACGATGAGCGGCAAGCCGCTGATGGCGCCGAACCTCACTTTCCAGCCGCTGCAAATGTATCCGAAGCCGATTATTTCCTGCCGTGAACCGCTCAACCCGCGCGGCATGGTCATCGAAACCGAAACGCCCGACGTCAAAAAAGCGCGGCACTGGATCATGGAATTTCTGCTCATTAACCACCCGCTCGACTGCCCCGTCTGCGACAAGGCTGGCGAATGCATGTTGCAGGACAATTCGTACGAGTACGGCAAAGCGGGCGGGCGATTCGAAGAAGCGAAAAACGAAAAAGCGCCCAAGGAACTCGGCCGCGCCGACGATCCGCACGCCATCAAACTCTGGACCGACCGCTGCATCGTCTGCACGCGCTGCACGCGCTTCCTCGACGAAGTTTCCGGCACCAGTGAACTCTACGTGACCAACCGCGGCGACCGCAGCGAAATCGACATCGCGCCGGGCCACCCCGTGGACAACCCGCTCCAAGGCAACATCGTTGACATCTGCCCCGTCGGCGCGCTGATCGACAAAGGCTTGATGTTCACCTATCGCGCGTGGTACTTGCAGAACTCAAAAAGCATTTGTCCCGATTGCTCGAAGGGATGCAACATTAATGTCGAAGTCCAGAAGGAATACATCCGCCGTTTGCAGCCGCGCGAAAACGTGGATGTCAACGGCTGGTGGATGTGCGATTATGGCCGCCACGATTTCCACTACATCAACAGCCGAGATCGCGTGCTAATGTGCAAGAGCAGCGGGCAGGCCACGCTCGACATTCATGCCGTCTGCAAAGGCGTCGGCGAAAAGCTTTCGCAATTTGCGAAGCAAAATCCAGAATCCGTTGCCGGACTCGTTAGCGCGTGGCTGACCGTCGAAGAACTGCACACCTTCAAAACGCTCTTCACCGACACGCTCGGCAGCTTGAAAGTCGGCCTGCTCGCGCATCCTGCCGGCAAGGAAGAGATTTTCCCCGGCTTCAAAATCGAAGCCGACAAAAATCCCAACCGCGCCGGCGCGAAACTGCTTTTTGGCGATGCCGTCGAAAGCCAGACCAATCAAATTGTGCAAGGCATTCTGGCCGGAACGATCAAGGCACTCTACATCGTCAATGGCATGCCCGCTTACACGCCGCCGAACGAACTGCTTGAAGTGCTCCCGAAGCTGGAATTCCTCATCGTTCAAGACATCTTGAACGGTCCTTTGACCGCCGCCGCCCACGTCGTCCTGCCCGGCTCGAGTTTCGCGGAGAAAGACGGCGTCTTTATAAACTCGCAAAACCGCGCGCAACTCCTCCGCCGCGCGATCGACCCGCTGGGCCAAGGCCACGACGATTTGAGCGTTTTGCAGCGGGTGTCGAAGGCGGCGGGGAATGCGGATGCGAAATTGGTTTCAGCGCGCGAAGTGTTTCGAAGGATTGGGGAGACGGTGCCGGCGTTGGCGGGGATGACGCACACAACGATTGGGGAACGAGGAGCGGTGATTGCGGCCAGTAAATCATAATCGGAAGATATTAATGAAGTTCAGGCATGCCTTCTATAAATCGCAGGAATTCAAAGATTGGGCAACTAAGCTCGATGCGTGGGAAGCCGTTGACGAATTGAAGATCCTGTTGGACTCTAATCCGGACACGGGCGACGTTATTCCGAAGGGAAAGGGGTTGCGAAAGACACGAATTGGGTTGCCCGGGCGTGGCAAACGCGGCGGCGCGCGAGTAATATATTATCAGGTCGTCGGTGAGTGCATTTTGTTGGTTGATTTGTATGCAAAAAACGAGAAAAGCGATTTATCCGATGAAGAATTGAAAGATGCGATTGAAGTCCGCGATGCGATGTTGAACCAAATCAGAGGCAGAACAAAATGAAAAAGAGTCGTCATGAAAGAATGCAGGAAGAAATCAAGTTGGCGCGCGAGGGCAAAATCAAATACGAGCCCGACCCGCCCTACGTCATTATCCGTGATCCCAAGAACTTTCAGAAACGGATGGACAAACTGCACCGTTTGAACGGCTTGCCGCTCAAGAAGTACGATCTTGACGCGCTTCAAGCGGAATCGAAAAGTGGTACGCAGGTTCGCAGTTCAAAATCCGTGCATATTACGCCTGCGAAAAAAGCAGTGCATGCGAAGAAGCATGTTTCCCAATTTGTTGACAAACTGGCAAAAAAATAAATGACCCCAACTCTCTCCTTCTTCTGGCTCCCCGACGCCCTTGCCGTCAAGCTCATCCCCGTCGCCATTGTCTTCGGCGGCCTCCTCGGCATCGTCCCGCTGCTCGTCTTCCTCGAGCGCAAAATCTGCGCGTGGATTCAGGACCGCGTCGGGCCCAATCGCGTCGGCGTCCTCGGGCCCGACAGCCCGCTTGAAATCTTCGGCATCAAATCCGGCAAGACGCGCTTCCTTGGCGGACTCATGCAACCGCTCGCCGACGCCGTCAAACTCATCTTCAAAGAAGCCTTCGTTCCCGCGGGCGCCGACCGCCTGCTCTTCGCGCTCGGGCCGTTCTTCGCGCTGATGCCCCCGCTGCTCGCCTTCATCGTCATGCCCGTCGGCCCGGATTTTCATGCGTGGGGCCAGACGATCAAACTTCAGGTCGCCGACCTCAACGTCGGCATCCTGTGGGTGCTCGGCGTCGCCAGCCTTTCCGCCTACGGCCTCGCCTTTGGCGGTTGGGCCAGCAACAACAAATTCGCGCTGATCGGCGGCGTGCGCGCAATGGCCCAAATGGTCAGCTACGAAATCGGCATGGGCCTCGTGATTCTCTCGATGATCATGCACTACGATTCCGTTTCGCTGCGAACCATGGCTTACATACAGTCGGACCCCAACGGCACCTGTCCCTTGGGAGGCCTTTGCACTTGGGGGATTTGGCATCAGCAGCTCGCCTTCATTCTCTTCACAATCTGTGCGTTCGCCGAAAACAATCGTCTACCGTTCGATCTGCCGGAATGCGAAGCCGAACTTGTCGGCGGCTATCACACCGAATACAACTCGATGCACTTCGGCATGTATTTCCAAGGCGAATACATCGCCATGCTCTCCATGGGCGCGCTGATCACAACCATGTTCCTCGGCGGCTGGCACTACCCCGGCTTCAACACATTGAAAGTAGATCACGAATACATCGCCGCGATTCTCGGTTTAATTTCGTTCGGCACCAAAGTCTTCGCCTTCATCGCTTTCTCCATGTGGGTGCGCTGGACCCTGCCGCGCTTCCGTTGGGACCAATTGATGAGCATCGGATGGAAAGGGATTGTCCCGCTCGCGCTTGCCAATCTCGTCATTACGGCGTACGTTCATCTCCCCGTTGAACCCAAAAGCGCGAAGTCAGAAAATGAAAAGCCCGTCGCTGCCTTACGCGCTCAACCGTGAACGTTGACTTTCGACCTTCGACTTTGGACTTTAATAACATGGCCCACGGACACGACGACGACTCTCAGGGACACGCCCCCGCGCACGGAGCCACCGCGCACGCCGAAGCCGATCCCCTTCGCAAGCAGACCTTCCTCGAGAAGCTTTATCTGCCCGAAGTTGCCAAGGGTCTAATGCACACGATGAAGCACATCTTCAAGAAGAAATTCACCGTCAATTACGACGGTTCTGAGCACACCAACGAAAAGAAAAACCACATCCCGCGCCCCGGCTACCGGGGCGAACATTATTTGAAAGTCGATGACGCCGGCCACGTCAAATGCGTCGCCTGTTTCATGTGCGCCGCCGCCTGTCCGTCCGAATGCATCCACATCGAAGGCGCCGCCACGCCGCCCGATTGGAAAGACCGCGAACGCTACCCCAAGCGTTTCGAAATCGACATGCTCCGCTGCATCTATTGCGGCTATTGCGAAGAGGCGTGCCCCGTCGATGCCATCGCGCTTTCATCCACGTACAACATCGTCTCCAGCACCCGCGAAGAAAAAGTCTACAACCGCGACCGCCTCCTCGCCGACGGCGTGCGCTACGGCCTGAGCTTAAGCCGCCATCACTATCGTCCCGACGGCGTCCCTGGCGCTCAGCCCGCCGGCAATCAGCGCCATTAATGGTAGGACGGCTCTCCGAGCCGTTCGTGGCGCGCGAAGCGCGTCGCCGCCGTTCCCTTCTCCCTCTGGGAGAGGGCCGACGAGCGCGGCCGTTTGCGCTCGCAGAGTGAGGGGCGGCACACGCGAATAAAAATCGTGCCGCATAAGTTCCCCATTACACTTGAATCCCTCACGCCCTCCGCTAAGTTTGCAGTGACACAACGTACATCGAATGCACGCGCCCATGTCTTGTTTCATGGCTGGCGTGCGAATGAGACCGCGCAGGAAATCGGCAGGGGCGTGCGATGAAGGATTTTGCGTTCATTCTTTCAGCGGTGGTCTGCGTGCTCTCCGCCGCCGCCATTGTTTCGCGCAAAAATCCGGTCTATTCGGTCGTCTTCATGCTCCCATTTTTTCTGGGAATGACGACGCTGTTCGTGCTGCTCGACGCGACCTTTCTCGCCGCGATTCAGATGATCGTTTATGGCGGCGCGATTCTGGTCGTGTTCCTCTTCGTGATCATGCTGATCAACCTGAAGCCCGACGAATTGCGCGAAGATTTCTCCATGAAATCGTGGTTCATTTCCTGCGTCGGCGCGGGCTTGCTCGCCGCGACCTTCGCGCTGTTTGCTTATCGCGGTACGCGGCCCAACGTCGAAGACGTCCATTTCGCAAAGCCGCTCGAAGCGAAATCGCGGCCGCACCAGACGGAACTCGGCTCGGTCGAAAACATCGCCTATCCGTTGTTTGAAAAGCAGATGATTCCTTTTGAACTGGCGTCGGTGCTGATCATCGTCGCGACGCTGGGCGCGGTGTTGTTGTCGAAGAAAAAAATGTAAACACTTTTTGAGCAAACGACATGGGTTTTGACTTTCCACTCTTGATTGCCGACGCGGGGCTGATGCGGCTGAGTTCGTGCCTCATCGTCGGCGGCATCATCTTTGCCATCGGCGCATGGGGCGTCGTCGCGCGGCGCAATTTGCTGATCGTGCTCATTTCGCTGGAATTGATGCTCAACGCCGTCAACCTGGTCTTCGCCAGTTTCGCGCGCGCACATGCGGGCAGCGACACGGCGCCGCAATACGCCGCGGAAAACGGCCAGCTTTTCGCGCTGTTCATCATCGCCGTCGCCGCCGCCGAAGCCGCCGTGGGCCTGGCCATCGTCATCACCTGGTTTCGCAACAGAGAAACGGTGGACACGCGCGACATGAAAGAAATGAAAAATTAAGAATTCAAAATTCAAAATTGATACAGCGCTTGCTGCCGTTCATTTTGAATTTTGAATTTTAAATTGGAAACATAATGCTCGACTGGATCGCAAAATTTTCGCCGCCTCGAGAAGTGCTGGAAGCAAGGCTGTATTTGATTCCGCTCTTCCCATTCATCGGCTTCCTGCTCAACGGCCTCTTCGGTCGCCGTTTCAGCAGCCGCTTCGCGGGATTCGTCGGGACCGTCGCGGCGCTGGCGTCGTTCATCGTCGCCTTGATGTGCGTCGTGGCGAATGTTGAGCCCGCGTCAAATATCGAAGGCGGGCGGACCGCGCTTCACGCCAGCTACGGCACGTGGCTTGTCACGCCGGATATTACCTGCGCATTCGGATTGTACATCGACAAACTTTCGTCGGTGATGATCCTGATCGTCACGGGCATCGGCACCCTGATCCACCTCTATAGCTGCGGCTACATGGCCCACGACAAAGGCATCGCGCGCTTCTTCTGCTACCTGAATCTGTTTTTGTTCGCGATGATTCTGCTCGTTCTCGGCGACAACCTGCTGATGCTCTTCGTCGGCTGGGAAGGCGTCGGCCTGTGCAGCTACCTGCTCATCGGCTTCTGGTACGAAGAAGGCAAAAACGCCGCGGCCGGCATGAAAGCTTTCGTCGTCAACCGCATCGGCGATCTCGGATTTTTGATTGGCATCTTCACCTTGATTGCGCTTTTCGGCACGGTGAACTTTGTCGCTCCCGTCGAACTTGGAAAGAACGGGAAGTACATCACGCCCCAAGTTGAGAGCGCAGGGGAAAAGAGGGATCTCGTGGCGCTGCCGGCGAAGCCGGGATTGCTCGACTATGCCGTAGCGCTACGCGCTCAGTATGGCCGGCAAGAGCCAATCGAAGGGGAACACGCGACGCATATCGTCGAGATCGACTTGCCCGCGGCGAAACTGGCCGATGTAAAGATCGCCGAGGGCAAGACGTTCGCCGATTCCCTGGCGGCTCACATGAATTCATTCAGCGGCGCCAGTCTCGCCGGGCTGCTTACGTTCGCCTGCATCTGTCTGTTCATCGGTGCGTGCGGCAAATCCGCGCAGATTCCCCTGTACGTCTGGCTGCCAGACGCGATGGCCGGCCCCACGCCAGTCAGCGCGCTGATTCACGCCGCGACGATGGTCACCGCTGGCATTTACATGGTCTGCCGCCTGCATCCGCTCTTTGCGCTCAGTCCTGACGCGCTGCACGTGATTGCGTTCATCGGCGCGCTCACCGCGCTCTTTAGCGCGCTCATCGGCTTGACGCAGCTCGACATCAAAAAAGTGCTCGCGTATTCGACGGTTTCGCAGCTCGGCTACATGTTCCTCGGCCTCGGTGCGGGCATGTTTTCGCTCGGCATTTTCCACGTGCTCACCCACGCCTTCTTTAAAGCGCTGCTTTTTCTCGGCGCCGGCTCGGTGATTCACGCGATGTCCGGCGAGCAGGATATGCGCCGAATGGGCGGCCTGCGCGCAAAATTGCCGTGGACATTTTGGACGATGTTGGCCGGCGCGCTCGCGCTCTCTGGCTTTCCGTTTTTGGCCGGCTGGTATTCGAAGGACGCGATTCTCGTCCACACGCTCGGCCGCTACCATGACACGCACAACTGGCTGTATCTCCTCTGCTACGCGATGGGCGCGATCGCCGCGTTTTGCACGGCGTTCTACACTTTCCGCCTGATTTTCCTCACGTTCTTCGGCGAAAACCGCGCCTCCGAAGAAGTGAAGCATCACATCCACGAATCGCCGTGGACCATGCTTCTGCCGCTTGTGGTTCTGGCTGTGCTCTCGATCGCGGGCGGCAAGCTTTTCGATCACGCCTTTGTCGAAGACCCCGGCGAAAAACTCGGCATCGTCAACGTGGCGTTTCATAATGAAAAAGCCGTCGATCAAGTCGAACACTTGAATCTTGCCGTGACGCTAACCGCCGCATTCGGCGGCATCGCGCTCGCATTCTGGCGCTACGGTAAAGGCGGCAACATCCCCGATCCGGAACGTTCGAAGAACAAGGCGTACAATGCCTCGTTCAACAAATTTTACGTCGATGAGATTTACGACGCATTCATCGTCTTTCCGTTCCAGGTGATTTCCGAAATTCTGCATCTGCTCGTGGACACGATCATCGTCGATGGTGGAATCGGTTTGCTGGCCGGCACAGTGAAGGCATCTTCGCGCGCGCTGCGGCGGATACAAACTGGTTTGGTGAACACCTATGCGTTCGCGATCCTGGGCGGAGCGGTGGCGTTTTTGATTTATCTGTACGTGAGTTTGAAGTGAAGCAAATTCAAAATGAAAAATTCAAAATGCAAAATTGGTGCACGGTTCGCAGTCTGAAGTCAATTTTGCATTTTGCATTTTGAATTGAGGGACTCGCATGCTGTTGACCGCGTTAATCGTCCTGCCCGTTCTGGGCGCGCTGCCGATGCTGCTGGCGCGCGAGCAGAACGCGCGCGAATTGAAGGCGTGGGCGTTCGTCGTCTCGCTCGCCACCTTCTTCGCTTCGCTGCCGCTCTGGGCCTTCAACCCGGGCGCGTCCGGCTACAAGGGCGACGCCTTCGGATTTGTCGAAAACCACAAGTGGATCGAGTTCAGCGGCTTGAAAATCAATTTCAATCTCGGCGTGGACGGCATCAGTTCGCTGCTGATTCTGCTGACCACCTTCACGACGCCCATCGCGATTCTGGGCGCGTGGAATTACATTCAAAAACGCCAGAAGGAATTTTACATCGCCATGCTGCTGCTCGAAACGGCGATGATTGGCGTCTTCGCGGCGAAAGATTTGTTCCTCTTTTATGTCTTCTTCGAAGCCAGCTTAATTCCGATGTACTTGATCATCGGCGTGTGGGGCGGCGATGAGAAAATTTACGCGACGACCAAATTCGTGATCTTCACCGCCTTCGGCAGTCTGCTGATGTTCATCGCGATTTTGTATGTGTATTACAAAACCGGCGGCGGCGATTTCGACATTGCGCACCTCGCCGCAAATCTCGCGAAAGCGCGCGCGCTGCCGGAAAGCGATCCTGGATTCCTCTCGCGCAACGCTGAAATCTGGTGCTTCTGGTCCTTCGCGCTTGCCTTCGCAATCAAAGTCCCGCTCTTTCCCGTTCACACGTGGCTGCCGGATGCGCACGTTCAAGCGCCAACGCCCGGCTCCGTAATATTGGCGTCGATTCTGCTCAAAATGGGCGGCTATGGATTTTTGCGCATGGCCTTTCCGTTCTTCCCGAACGCCGCGCACCTGTACGCTCCGCTGTTCATGAACATCTGCGTGATCGGCATCATCTACGGTTCGATGATGGCCTTCGTGCAGACCGACATCAAAAAACTCGTCGCGTACAGTTCCGTCGCACACATGGGCACCTGCATGCTTGGTATTTTTTCGATGGAAGTCACCGGCGTACAAGGCGGCGTGTATCAAATGCTCAACCACGGCATTTCGACTGGCGCGCTTTTCCTCCTCGTCGGCATGCTTTATGAACGCACGCATTCGCGCCTGATCGCGTTTTACGGCGGCATCGCGAAATCGATTCCGCTGTACACCGTCGCCTTTGTGATCGTCACGCTCTCGTCGATCGGCCTGCCGCTGACAAACGGCTTCATCGGTGAATTTACCTGCCTGATGGGCGCGTTCATGAGCAACTCGACAAATCCGAACGCGCACTGGGTTCTGCATGACGGCGTCACGCTCAGCGTTCTCGGCGCAACCGGGGTAATTCTCGGCGCGGTTTACATGCTCTACGCGGTGAAGCGCATGTTCTTCGGCACGATTCGGCGCGAGGAACTCAAGCATCTTGCGGATTTGAACGGCCGCGAAATCGCCGTGCTCGCGCCATTGGTCGTCATGATTTTCCTGATGGGCATCATGCCCGGCCCATTTTTTCAACGCATGGAGCCGGCGGCGAAGGCGTTTATTCAGTCGTCGTCAATGAAGACCGCTGGCGCGGGCGATAAGCCGGTCGCAGGAAGATGACTTTCGGAGTTGTGACAATATACGAGCCGCGACCGCAAGGGAGCGGGAAATTGCGATTCGCAAATAACCGCTCCCTTTCGGTCGCGGCTCGCAAAAAGTGGAGTATGCAATGGACTGGTCCGAACTTACTCAACTGCTCCCCGTCGGCGTGGTGTTGCTGACCGCGCTAGTGGTGGTGCTGCTTGATTTGTACGTGAAGCACACCGACCGCTACGTGCTCCCGTGGATCGGCGCGGCGGGATGCGCGGTCGCACTGGCGCTAGCCTTTCAGGCCGCGGCGGGCGTGCCCTGGTTTTCCGCGCACGACGGCGCGGCGGCCATAAAACTCGGCGGCGCGTTCGCCATCGACGGTTTCGCGCTGAGCGTATGGGTAGTGGCCTGCATCGCGGGCGCTCTCTCAATTCTTTCAGCGTCGCACAATCCTAACGAATCGCCGCTTTCATCAGGTGAGTATTACGGGCTCAATCTGCTCGCCGTCGCCGGCATGATGCTGCTTGCCGCGTCGCACGATTTTCTGACGCTGCTGATCAGTTTGGAAACGATGTCGATCTCGACATACATTCTCGCGGGCAGCAATCACCGCGACACGCGCTCCAACGAAGCGGCGCTTAAATACCTCGTGCTTGGCGCCTTCAGCACCGCATTCATGCTGATGGGCATCGCATTTTTCTACGGCGGCACGGGCAGCCTGTCGCTCAATGAAATCAGCACGCGCGCGGTGACCGACGCCGCGCAAGCCAAATCCAGCGTGAACTCCACCTTCATGATGCTGGGCATGGGCATGATATTGATCGGCGCGTTTTTCAAAGTAGGCGCCGCGCCATTTCACTTCTGGATCCCCGACGTTTACCAGGGCGCGCCCGCTGCGATCACCGGTTTGATGGCCGTGGGCGTTAAAGCCGCCGCGTTCGCGTTTCTGACGCGCATTGCATTCGAAACGTTTGGCGCGGGCGAATTCAGCGCGCTTTGGCTGCCGGCGATGGAGGTGCTCGCGGTCGCCACAATGATCGTCGGAAATATTCTCGCGATTTCGCAAAGCAACGTGAAGCGCATGCTCGCGTATTCCGGCATTGCACACACCGGCTACCTGATGCTCGCGCTGCTGATCGCGCCGAGTTCCAAAGATGTCGCTGACCATTTACATTCGATCGTGTTTTACCTGCTCGCCTACGGCGTGATGACGCTCGGCGCGTTCGGCGTGCTGAGTTTGCTGCGCACCGACGGCAAGCCGCTTGAAGAGATGTCCGATTTTCAGGGCCTCGCCAAAGAGCAGCCCGGCATCGCCCTGTGCATGGCTGTGTTCATGCTTTCGCTGGCGGGCATGCCGCCTTTCGGCGGATTCTTCGCAAAATTCATGATCTTCCGCGGCGCGATCGCCGAAGGCCACGCGCTCGCCGCGACACTCGGCATTCTCACCAGCGTCGCGTCGCTCTACTATTACCTGCGCGTGGTCGTGCAGATGTTCATGTCGCCGGCCAACGACGGCGTCAAAGGCGAAGAAGCCGCGGAGTGCCAGTACTCGTGGGCAAACAACCTGCTGATTTACGCGGCGGGTTTGGGCACGCTGATTCTCGGATTGCTGCCGGGCTGGGTGTTGTAACGCCGGGCGCCTCTGTGGGTGCGGGCTTGTCCCACAGAGCGAATCGGAACGCCGCCGCGATTTGATTTTCGACCCAATCATCCTAAAATCATTCGCGAAGATTCGCGCGATTCGTTGTTCCATGAGGACTCGAATGAAAATTGCCGTCTGCCTCAAACTCGTTCCTTCAACCACCGCGGACATTCGCCCGGCGGCGGACGGCAAATCGCTGCAACTGGCCGGCGTCGAAACGGTCGTCAATCCCTACGACGAATACGCGCTGGAAGCGGCGCTCAAGCTGCGCGAGACGTTCCCCGGTTCAACGATCATGGCTCTGACCGCCGGCGGGGACGACGCAACCAAAGTCGTGCTGCACGCGTTCTCGCTGGGTGTGGATGCGGTCACGCAGATCAAAGCGCCGAACGTGAGCGCGCGCGGCGCGGCGCTGGCGATTGCATCCGCGCTGAAGGAAATCGCGCCCGACATCGTGCTCTGCGGCCGTCAGGCCATCGACGACGACCAATGGGAATTTCCGGGCGCGCTGGGCGAATTGCTGAACGCGCCGCATGTCACAGCAGTTTTCTCGCTCACCGTTTCGCCCGATGCAAAAAAAATCGTGTGCAAGCGGCGCTTTAACCGCGACGATCAGACGCTCGAAGCGGAATTGCCCGCGGTGGTGACCTGTGACAAAGGCTTGAACGACCCGCGCGCGGCGACATTAAAAGGGCGGCTCGATGCAAAGAAAAAACAGCCAGCGGTGAAGACGCCCGCGGATCTGGGCCTCGATGAGGCCGCGCTCATTCCGGCTCTGCGCGTTGAAAAATATTCGCCGCCGCCGCAAAAAGCGCCCGGCAAATCCATCTCGCTTCCGCCCGCCGAGGCCGCGCGCGAGCTGGTGAATTGGCTTCGAAATGAAGCGAAGGTGATTTAGCGCATGAGAATCCTGATAGTCGCCGAACACGGCAGTGGAACGCTCAAGAAATCCGCGTTCGAATTGCTTAGCGCCGCGCGAGCGCTTGACGCTGACGGCGAAGTCCACGCGGTCGCGCTGGGACCCGGCGCGAATTCCACCGCGGCCGATCTGGCGCTGTGGGGCGCGCACTCGATTCACCTTGGCCAGAATGGCTACGACCAATACGCGCCGCTGCAATGGACGCGCGTGATCGCGGGCCTTTCAGAAACGATCAAACCCGCCGCGATTTTGATGAGCGCCGGTGCGCTCTCGCGCGACATCGCCGGCCGCGTGGCCCTGCGCGCCGGCGGCGCGCTGGCCAGCGATTGCGTGGCGCTCGTTGCCAACGGCGCGGCGTTCGAAATTGTTCGCCCTACTCACGCCGGGCGGGTGAGGGCCACGATGTCATATGGTGGACCGGGACCGCTGGTCGCGACGCTGCGCGCGAATGCATTCGCGATCAACAAGCCCACGCAGCCGGGTGCGGGCACCATCGCATCGCTGAATGTGCCCCCCGAGCCGGCCGATCTGCGTGCGCTCGTGACCGAATCCGTGCAGGCGCCGGGGATGCGGCCTGAATTGGCGGAAGCGGCGATCGTCGTCTCGGGCGGGCGCAGTCTCGGTTCAGCGGAGAATTTCAAACTGATCTACGACCTGGCAGACGTGCTCGGTGCCGCCCCCGGCGCGTCGCGCGCGGCGGTCGATGCCGGTTACGCGCCGCATTCGATGCAGGTCGGCCAGACGGGCAAAACGGTCAATCCCGTGTTGTACATCGCCTGCGGGATCAGCGGAGCGATTCAGCATCTGGCCGGAATGCGCACGAGCAAATTTATCGTGGTGATCAACAAAGACCCAAGCGCGCCGCTGTTCAAGCTCGCTGATTTCGGCATTGTGGGCGACGAGTTCCAGGTGCTGCCGGCGCTGACGGAAGAATTGCGCAAGACGCTCAAATGATTTGACGCAAAGGCGCAAAGGCGCGGAGGAAGGCGCAGAGCAGAAAAGGGCGAATTTATTTTGCGAACGTTATGGACACTGCTGCTCGGTTTTGCAGGGCTGTGGATGGCGCTGAAAGTCTTCGGCGGAATCATCGGCGGCGAAGCGTGGTTTCTCGCATGGCATTTCAAGCGCAGCGACGGCGAACGCAAATTTGCGGCGTGGATGTTTCTGGGCTCGCTGTTTTGCCTGCTGATTTTTCTGTTGGCGTTGAAGGTGCATCTGGCGCCGCTGCCGCTGTGGTAGGAATGGTGTATTCTTTTTACGCAGCCATGCAGGCGGGACGCCTGCGCTACGATTTCTCAGGAGCATTCCGCATGTCGCTTCATCGCCTCGCCGCTTGCCTCACACTTGTGCTCACGCTTTGCACTTCACTTGTTCGCGCTGAGAACTGGCCCAACTGGCGCGGCCCGCATTACGATGGCTCAACCACCGAGACGAATCTGCCGGACACGCTTGATCTTGAGAAGCATCTGGCGTGGAAAGCGCCGCTGCCAGGGCAGAGCGGAGCGACGCCGATTATTTGGGGCGACAAAGTTTTCGTCAGTTCCGCCGATGCCGGGACCAAAGATTTGCTGGCGCTGTGTTTCAACCGCGCGGACGGCAACGAAATCTGGCGGAAGAAAATCTCGACCGGCGATTACACGCGCGGGCGCAACAACATGGCCACGCCTTCCCCGGTAACCGACGGCCAGAGCGTGTTTTTCCTCTATGGAAACGGCGAACTGGCCAAGCTGGATTTCGCCGGCAATATTCTCTGGCAAAAAAACATCACCAGCGACAACGGCCCGCTCGCGATTAATTGGGGCTACGGAAACAGCCCGTTGCTTTTCAAAGACAAGCTCTACATCACTGTGCTGCGCAACCACGGCAACGACCGCAGCAAGCCGCTCGATTCGTTTCTGTTGGCGCTGAATCCGAAGGATGGCTCCGTGATCTGGCGGCATGTGCGCGAAAGCGACGCGGTGCAGGAAACGCTCGAAACGTACGCCACGCCGATGCCCGTGAATGTGAACGGCAAAGATCAATTGCTGATCAACGACGGCGAATACCTCACCGGCCACGACGCCGAGACAGGTAAAGAATTGTGGCGCTTCGGTTCGTACACGCCCGGCAAGCAGCCCGACCGGCGCATGGTCGTCTCACCGGTCGCGGGCGCCGGTTTTACCTGGGTCACTGCGGCCAAACACGCCTCGCCCTTCTACGCGATCAAACTCAACGGCGCGAGCGGCACGTTGAAGACCAGCCAGGCGGCGTGGAATCTTCCCGATATCACGCCCGATTGCTGCACATCGTTGTTTTATAGCGGATCGCTTTTTGTTTTTGACGGCGACAAAAAAGCGAGCCTGGTCAAAGTCGATCCGGACACCGGCGACAAAAAATGGACTGGCAGCCTGGCCATGCCCGGCAAAGGTGTCTTCCGCGCTTCGCCGACCGGCGGCGACGGCAAGATTTATCTGGTGCGCGTCACCGGCGAAGTGTACGTGATTTCAGCAGGCGACGAATTCAAAATTCTGAGCGAATTGTCGCTGGGCGAAGGCAGCGAAAACGTGGGGACAGTGTCGTCCGTGGCGCTCTCGCAGGGCAATGCCTTCGTGCGCACGCCCAAGACGCTGTATTGCTTCAAGAAGTAGAAGGCGTGACAGCGCTCGTTCCATATGGTATGATGTTTACACGGAGGTACGGCTATGGACAGCATTCCGGCGGTTTTGACGAAGCACGGCGACGGGTATGCGCTGCTCTTGGATAAGGAATTGGTCGAGCAAATGCAAATAGGCATCGATACGCCGTTGCAAATCACGCCCAGCGTTAACTCGTTTGTTGTCTCGCAGGCCGTTGACCCCAAAATCCGGCGTGCCAAATTTGAACGCGCATTGGAGAATGTGCATCGGAAATTCGGCCGTGCCATGAAGAAACTGGCGGAGTAACCGCGATGCCAGATTTCTTAAGAGAAGAAGACGTCATCGAAATTCATCGAGATGGTATCGAGCGCTACGGCGGCGATCTTGCATTGCGCGACCGTGGATTATTGCAATCAGCGATTGCGATGCCGCAAGCCATGTTTGGCGGCCAGTATTTGCACGCCAATATTTACGAAATGGCCGCGGCATACGTTTTTCATATCGCTATGAACCATCCATTTCTCGACGGAAACAAACGGGCGGGGTCGGCGTCGGCAATTGTTTTTCTCGAAATGAACGGCATTCAACTCGCTGAAGAGTGTGAAATGGCGTTGGTGGATTTGGTACTCGATGTCACTGCTGGAAAAGTTGGAAAACCCGGGATCGCAGAATTTTTTCGCAAGCACGCCGTTTTGGACAATCGTTTCAATGGCAAGGGCCACTGAACTTACTTCAAGCTCGCCTTCGCCTCCGCAATCCCTACCGTCTGGCGTTTTCGCCCGATGAAAAAACTCACTTCCGCGTTACCGGCCTGCGTCAGCAGGTCGCACGCGAGGCCGAAATCCTCGCCCACGCGCCGCGGGATGTGCGAGTCCGAACCGAGCACCACCGGAATGTTGCGCAGGCACATTTCGCGCAAAATTTCCGGTCCGGGATTCATCTCTTCGACGGCCTTTTGCAATCCCGATGTGTTCAGCTCCATCGCAATTCCGGTCTTCGCGATGCGGTCGAGAATCGACCGGATGTGATCGAGCATCGCCGCAAGATCCCACGTCGTCGGGAACATGTTCTTCACCAAATCCGGATGCGAGAGGCAATCGAATAGGCCGCTCTCGGCCGCCTCTGCCAGATGCGTAAAATACGTGCGCTGAAATGCAACCGCGTCGCCCGCAAAGTAACGCGCGCGATATTCCGCTAATTGGGGATGGACCGAGCCGAGCACAAAATTCAGCGGGACGCGCGCGTGCAGTTTTTCAAGATACGCCTCCATGCCCGGCGCGTAATCGCTCTCCAATCCCAGCAGCACTTCCACCCGCCCGGCCATTTTCTTGCGCGCGTGCTCAACGATCGCGACGTAGGTCTCGAATTCGCGCTCGTCCATGCGCACGTTCGCGCCCCAGTTTGGCACTGGATTGTGGCAGGTGAAAATCACGCCGCGCAGCCCGCGCCGTTCCGCAACTTCCGCGTAATTCTCCGGGTCGCCCGCGGCGTGTTTGCATAACGGCGTGTGCATGTGCGAATCGAATAAAATGCGCGGCATGAATTGAGTGGCGGCCTCCAACGTTTTCGGTTGCTCCCTTGCGGAGCGATTTTGTCCGATTCAGCGTCGGACGCAACTTCAATCTTTCGCCGCGATCTCTTTTGATTCTTTGCGCCTCCGCGCCGCTCGGAGAAATGAATCTTTCTCCACTTCATTTCACCGGCGTCAACTTCAGCGCCCTCAAATCGATCAACGACTGCTTGATCGGCCCGCCTGCGCGAAACGAAATCTTCTGCTTGCCCGCGTCCACCGCGATCTCGCCCGCCTTCGCCTGCTGGTAATCCTCCCACGTCCCCGTGCCGGCGACTTTGCCGGCGAGTTCATTCAGTCCCGCACGAATCGTGTACAAATTTCCCGCCGAGTCTTTCATGCACGCATAATCCAGCGTCACCTCGTACTTCCCCGCGCGCGGCACATCGACCGTCCACTCCGCGTAATCCTCGTTGTTGCTCCAGTAGCCGAGGTTGCTGTGCTCCGTCTCGAACGCGATGGTTCTTCCGAAAATTTCGCACGCGCTCGCCGGCAGCAGCAGCACGCCCTTCGCGTCGGGCTTGATCGTCTCCGGCAGATTCCCGCCGAAAACTCTGCGCGGCGGCGCGGGGCGGAACGAGCGCACGTGCGCGATCAGGTTCGCCAAATCCTGCGCGCTGATGCCCGTCTCCAAGCCTTCCGGCATCAGCGAAATTCCGGAACTCGCCAGCGCCTTGATCTGGTCGCGCGCAATCGTCTGCCGCTTGCCGCCCTGCTCGAGCAGCACGACCGACGTCGGCGTCTCCGCGTCGATCAATCCCGTGAAGCGCTGCCCGTCCGTCGTCGCCAGCGTGTAACTGATATAGCGCGGCTCGATCGCGCGGTTCGGATCGAGGATCGCGATCATCAGCGCTTCCGGCGAATTGTCGGCGAGCGCGTCCAGATTCGGCCCGACCGCCGTGCCCACTGTTCCGAGATGATGGCAGATCGAACATTTCTCCGTGAAGATTTTTGCGCCCGATTCTGCGGCGCCCTGCAAGCCCAGCGCGGGTTTGTACGCATCCACCACTTTCTGCCGGTCGCGATTCACCGCGCCGGCGAAAATTTTATCCACGCGCTCCTTGATCGCCGGCCGCGTGTCCCACAGCATCCGCGCGCGCTGCGACGCATCGAGTTCGTGCGGCAGGATTTTTTTCTCTTCGAGCATTTTCAATTCGGCGATGAGCCACGTTTCGCGGCGGAACATCGCCTGCGCAACTTGCGAGCGCAACGCCGCGCCGTAGCTGCGCCAGCCGGCGAGCAGAATCTCGCCGACTTTCGGATCGTTGAGCGCAATCAGCGCGTTGACCGCGGCGGATTGAGTTTCGACGTCGTACTGCGGCTTGAGCAATCCCGTGATGATCGCAATGTCCGTTTCGCGGCTGGACTCGTCGCGGCCGAGAATCTTGAGCGCGCGCAGGCGCTCGGCGGGATCCGCGTCCGCTTTCGTCGCCGCGGCGCGCGCCTTTTCCCACACCGCGGCAAGCGCGATGCGCACCGCGGGGTCGTTGGGCACGAGTTTGGCCAGCGGCACTGCCGAGCCGTCGAGCAGCGCGCCGAGCGCGTCGATGTTGTTCGGCGCGGCGGCGATTTGAAGAAAGAGCGAGGCAAATGTTTTTTCGCCGGCGAGGTGCGGCGCCAGCGACGCGAGCTTGCCGATGAATTGCGAATCTCCCGTCTTGAGCGCTGCGGACAGAGTCTGCGCGTAATTGCTTTTGTTGAGCGAACTGAGCACCGCCGAGACGAAATACACATCGCCGTTGTGCTTGAGCGCCAACTGGCTCAGCCGCTCCCCGGCGCGCGCGTCGTCCAGTTCGCCGAGCGTGCAGGCCAGTTGCAGATTCAGTGTGTCGTCGTTTGGATCTTCGGGGAACGCGAGAATCGCCTCGGCCAATTGCGTTCGTAGTCCCGCCTTTAGGCGGCCGGCCGGCGTTTGGTCCTCGAGCGCGGTTCCGCCTAAAGGCGGGACTACGAACTGCTCGCTCAGCCGCAGCGCATTCATGCGCACACCCGCGTGCATGTCGCTCAGCGCCTTCAGCACAACCGCGGGCGTCAGCGCGCCGAGTCCGTCGAGCGTGCAGAGCGCATGCAGGCGGCATTGCGGGTGCGCGTTTTCGAGCGCCAGTTTTTCGAGCTGCGGCGCAAGCTCTTTCTGCTGACGCTGCACGATCATCTCCTGAACCAGATCGCGCTGCCAGCCGCTGGGACTGTCGAGCATCGCGGCCAGCGCCGGTCCGTCGAGCGTGTCGAGGCGCGGAATTGCGCGCGGGCGTTTGTTCGCCGGATAAATTCGGTACAGCCGCCCGCGGTCGCTCCCCGCGCGCAGATCGACGCGGTTCTGCGTGGTCTTGAGAATCCACTGCGGATGCTCGATCACGTAGCGGTACATGTCCGCGATCCACAGCGCGCCGTCGGGGCCGACTTTGACCGTCGCGGGCCGGAACCACACGTCGCTCGACGCCACGAAATCGAAGTCCGGTTCGTCCGCCGCGCGCTCGCTGGTGTACGCCGAACCTTGCAGGCTCAAGACTTCGCGATGCACCAGATTGTGCGCCGGCTCGCTCTCGAAAATGCTCGTCGCGTACTCCGCCCCGAACAGATCGTCGCGATAAATCGCGGGGCTGCACGCGGACGTGAATCGCCGCGTGAAATTAAATCCGGGAATTCCCGTGTTGGTCGGAAACAGCGGATGATCGCCGAATGTCGCCGCGGTCTTTGTCACCACCGCGTGCGGGTTGCGCTTCAGGTAGCGCTCCTCTATGGGATAGTGATACGGCGGCGCTGAATTCATGCTGCCGAACCAATGCCCCCAATCGTCGCACACGCGCCCGTACTGCGTGCGCCCCGCGACAGTTTCGAACAGCCCCTCGTCGGGCTTAAGCCGAAAATCGCGGGCGCCGATGTCCACGCTTTTTCCGGTCTTCAGCGATTTAACGACACCGCCGCTGTCGCCGTTCGCGCCGTACAGCCAGTTATCCAATCCGCGAACGAGGCCGTTGGCGCGATGCTGCGGGTTGCCTTCTTTGAATCCGGTGAACAGCACTTCGCGCTTATCCGCCACGCCGTCGCCTTTGGTGTCTTCCGCATAGAGCAAATCGGGCGGACTGAACACCAGCACGCCTTTTTTCCACACCGTCACGCCCGTCGGAAAATTCAGGTTGTCGAGAAAAGTCGTGCACTTGTCGTACTTGCCGTCGCCCTTCGTGGACTCCAAACATTTCACGCGCCCGCCCGGCTTGCCCTTTCCGTCCACGCCCAGCGGATAATCGCTCATCTCGACCACCCACAGTCTTCCGTCCGGCCCCCAATCGAACGCAATCGGGTCTTGCAGCATCGGCTCCTGCGCCACGATCTCCGCCGAAAATCCCGGATGCAATTTCAACGTCTGCTTCGCGTCCGCCGGCGGCTGCGGCGGCGGGTGCGGCGTGCGAGCGTTCTGCACGCCCATCGCGAGATCGGCGAACGAAATCCGGTCGAACGTCACGTTTTCATTCTGCACGTTCATGAATTTCGAATGAAACCACACGCCGTTGCTCGTTCCGCCGCGCGCGATCATCGGAACCTCCGCGCTCGCGCGCAGATCCCAATAGGGCGCTGTGGCTGTGCGCACGGCTTTGGTGATTTCGTTGCTCCAGCCGTCTTTCATCGACGTGAACAGATGCACGGAGTAGCGCGCTTCATTCGAGAAAACGATGTCCGCGAATCCGTCGCCGTTGAGATCGACAAAGCGCAGGCCGTTGTCCGCGCCGTCGGCATCGACGATGCTCGTGCCGGCTGGAAGCGCGAAGGGAAGTTTTGTCCACGCGCGATCCTGCTCCGACCATTTCAGCACAAGGTTCTGCGTATCGTTGCTCACGATCATTTCGCAGATTCCATCGCCGTCGAGATCGCGCAGCCGCACGCCGCGGTCGCGGCTGTTTTGAATCGTAAAAATCTGCTTCGCGTCTTCGCCGCTGAGTGCGCCTACGTCCGCCCAGTGATCGTTCGCGAATTCGTAAGCCAGCGAAGTTTTTTCATCGCGCTGAATCAGCGACGCCAGCCCATCACCGCGCAAAATTCCAAAACGCACACCAAGCTCCGCGCCGTCGCCGTTGACAAGCGGCGTTGGAAGTTCAAATTCCTGCCACGCGTTTGCTTTCGAGTCCCACACGCGCGTGAGTTTCGTTTTATCATTTCCAATCACCACGTCCAAATACCCATCGTTGTCCAGATCAAGCAGCCGCACGCCGTTGTCCTGCCCCTTCGCGTTGCGCAGCGGCTGGCCTTTCAGCAGATTTTTGTCGATGCGTTCCTGCGCTTCTTTGAAGGTGAGGAATTTGATTTTCTTTCCGTGCTTCGCGACCGCGCGGTCGATCAATTCCACAATCTGCATGTTCTTAATCCACCCGTGCGGATGAAAACAGATCGTAAACACGCCTTTTTTCGCGACCGCAGCGTCAAGCCCCGCGGACATGTCGTTCAACGTCTTCGGCGAGCAGACGCCGTTCTGCACCTGCGCCTCGTAATCGCTCGGCGCCATGCACGGAAATTCCCAGCACAGCCGCCCGATCACGTAGGGGTACGGATAATCGAAGATCGAATTGACTAAGACTTCGGTGGGGATGAATTTCAGGAAGCGGTCGCGGCCATCGGCATCCGTCACGATTTTTTTCGGCAACTCCGCATCGTTCGCCGTCGGAAAATTGAAGACGGACGAATCGATCGAGAGGAAATTCCCTTTCTCGGTGGTCTTGTTAAACATCTCCGTAAAAAAGCGCGGGCTGAGCGTGTTGCGCCCGTCGCAGTTGGGCGTGCGGAAAGCGACTGGATGGTTGCCGGGAATCTCCAATAATTGATCGATCCCGCCATCGTAATCGCGCTTCGATTTGGACATGCTGTTCGAATTGAGCATCGGGAAGGGATGCGTGAGCGTGTGGTTTTCGAGGCTCACGCCTTCTTTGAGCCATGTTTGAAAGAGCGGATGCGCCGTGTCCGTTCGGTTGCAGAAAATGCTCAGTGGCGCACGGCCATCGATTTCCTTTAGCCGCGTCAAAATCGGACGCAGGAACGCTTCGTACTTTGGCGGATCGCGCAGGTCGTCGATCGACAAAATGATTGCAGCGTCGATGCCTTCTTCGCCGATCCACTGCGGCGTGACTAATTTCGGAAAGTTGAGCGAGACGTAATACGGATCGTTTTCGTCGAGGTAAACGAGGCGGTTGCCCGATGCGTCTCCGGCGAAACTGAACGCCGTTAAAATTGCGAAGAAAAAAAGGAGAAGCCGCTTCATAAGAAATCTCGCAGCGTAGTGTCGCGTGAAAAAGGCTGGCGCCGGCGAGTCTTCCCGCCGGCGCCGACCGCCTAAAGGCGGGACAACGAACTAAATTCGGGACTACGAACTCGAACTAACCGATTTTGACGATCTTTCCCTGCGACGCCGCTTCCATTGCCGTCAAAATGACGTCCAGCGAGCGGTAGCCTTCCATGCCGTCGATCTCGGGCGGCGTCTTCGTCACGATGCATTTCGTGAACAGATCGATCACGCCAGACGGCACTTGCTTCACGTTCGTGGACATCTCGCCGACCTTGTACAGTTCCTTGTCACCGTTGCGGTAATTCACGATCACGCCGTAAACGGGATCGACGCCCAGCGAGAGCACACCCTTCTCGCAGTACAGCACCGTGTAATTTTCTTCCGCGCCGTAATTGGTCCAGCTCAAAATCATGCTGCCGATCACGCCTTTCGCCGTTTTGAGAGTCAAGTACGCGTTGTCGTCGATGTCGATCAAATTGCCGTCGGGATCGCGCTTATCCAACGTCGAAATAAATCCACCGACTTCGGAAAATTCCTGGCCGAGCAGCCAGCGCAACAGATCGGCTTTGTGCACGCCCAGATCGCCGGTGACGCCCATCGACGCGATGCCCTTTTTGAAGAACCAGCTCTTTGCGCCCTCGACCGACCAGCCCTCCGGGCCGGGATGCTTGAACGCGGTGCGGAACGCGAGCACTTTGCCCAGCTTCCCCGATTGCAAAATTTCCTTCGCGCGCACGTGCGGCGGCATCAAGCGCTGATTCAATCCGATCATCAAATATTTTTTGTTCTTCGCCGCGCAGTCGATCATCGCCTTCGCGTCCGCGCGGGTGGTCGCCATCGGCTTTTCGCAGAGCACATGCTTGCCGGCGTTGAGCGCTTCCATACTTTGCGATGCGTGCAGCGTGTTCGGCCCGCAGACCACGATCGCGTCGAGCGTCGCGTCTTTGAGCATTTCCTTGTAATCGGTGTAGGCCTTCGCGCCGTATTTGGCGGCGATCTCGTCCACGCGTTCCTTGACCGGGTCGGCGATGGCGCCGACTTTCGAATCTGGATTGGCGGCGCATTCGGGAATGTGGCGGCGTTGCGCAATCGCGCCGCAGCCGATGATACCGTATTTGACGGGCATGGTTTAAGTCTCCTTGGCAGTGGCGGACGTTGCTGTCCGCCGATGAGTTTTTCGTGTGCTGAATCGCTGCCGTTATCTTTGCGATTTTCAGAGGAGTGTCAAGTGGTTCGCGGTGCCAGGGCCGCGCACGCAAGTAAGCGGCAAGCGCGTCCTGGCACTTTACGAATGCTCCGCCATCAGATCCCTTGCCGCCGCCGGCTGTGGATGCACCAACTCAACCTCAATCCCTCCAAAAAATCGCGCGGCCACGTTGTACGCAAACGCAGCCACCGCGCCGAGGATGAATCCGGCGAGAGCGCTGGCCAAAGGCGCGGCCAGCATCGCCATCACCGCGAAGAACACGGGGACACCGTAGTTTGAACTAGTTGAACTGGAATTACTGGCATTCAGCGCGCCGAGGAGCAAAAAGATCAGCCCGTAAAAAACGCCGGTAAAAATACCCACGACCATCGCGACCACGGCGGTCATTTTCGCGGCTGAAAAAATGCTCACCGAGCGCACATTCACATTGACCATGATCCGCCTCCAAAACCTCACCACAAACTACTACGGCAAACCTCAACCAGATTATCGGAATATATGTCCGACCGTCAGCGCAGTTACATGTGCAGCGTTGCACACGCGCACCTCACCAAGCAGAACTTGCCACGTGCATTTTGGTGCAGCATCTTTTGCACTTGCGCGTCACCAGTGCAGCCGGTTTGCGTTGCATTAACGCGTGCAAACTTTATTATGCAAGCGAGCTTTCAAAACCTCGCGGCGCACGCATTCGCTTCTTGAGTCACAACCCATGTTTACGATGCAAATATCGAATTGTCCGATATTTCGAATGACAATCCCCGTTGCCAATGCGCATTGTGTGGTGGAAAAAAGTGTCAATGACCGACGCGCCGCCAGCGCTTCGCGCGGCGGCTTTCACAGGGAACTTGAGTCTTTCTCGATGAAAATTGAAAAAAATATTTTTTGGCTCGCGTGTTGCACCTGTAGGCCGATACTAACATCGGGGGGGCGATAATCGTGGCCGGAACAGTAATCGAGAACAATCGTTCGGGAACAGACCTCGTCGTTTTGGACGACGTCGAGAGCACACGCGGTTTTCAGGAACGAGCGTTATTCAAAGCGGGCTATCGGCGCGTCTCAGCCTATGCGGCCACGCCAACCATAATCAAGGAACATCTTTCCCGCCAGCGCAATGGCCGCGCTGACTTGGTCCTCTTCGGCCTCGACTCCGGCGACAGCGGCGCGTGGGAGGGCTTGAAGGTCCTGCGCCAGGAATACGAAGGCCCGGTGCTGGCGACGACGCGCAATTACAACGCCGAAGCGCGCGAACGCGCTCAAGCATTGGGCATCAACGATTATCTGGCCATTGAAGAATGCGGCGAAGAAGGCCTGGAACTCAAAGTCGAAACCGTGCTCACCACGCACCGCATCGACGCGATGGTCCAGGAGAACGATTCGCGCACGCAGGAGTTGTTCGTGAATATTCTGACCGTGATGGTGAAGATTCTCGAATCGAAAGACCCGTACACGCGCTTCCACAGCCATTCGGTGGCGAAGTGGTCGCGCATGATTGGCCGGCGCAAGGGGCTGAGCGAAGACGAACTCAACCGCCTGGGCCTCGCCGCGCTCTTCCACGACTTCGGCAAAATCGGGATCCCCGATGAAATCCTGAGCAAGACCGAGCGCCTGACCGAGGAAGAATTCGAGATCATGAAGAAGCACCCGACGATCGCACGCGATTTGCTCGCGTCGCTCGAACCGCTCGGCGATTTGCTTCCCGGCATCACGCACCACCACGAACGCTGGGACGGCCGCGGCTATCCCGCGAACTTGAAGGGCGAAGACATCCCGCTCTGGGCGCGCATCATCGCGCTGGCCGATTCCTACGACACGATGTCCACGCGCCGCACTTATAAGGAGCCGTACAGCCGCGAGCGCGTGGTTCAGGAACTTGAAAAAGGCAAAGGCACGCAATTCGATCCGGAACTGACGGAGCATCTGCTGGCGATTTTGAAGGAGACGCCGTAGAAAGTTTTCGCTTGAATCCAGCGCCGAATCCTTAAGATTGAACGCATGAGCACGATTGCAGAAATAGAAATGGCTGTCACCAAGCTTTCGCCTCAAGAACTGCGCGAATTCCGGTCGTGTTTTTTTCAATTCGATTCCGACGAATGGGACAAGCAGATTGAGGCCGATGCAGCCGCGGGCAGATTAGATAATCTTTTCGGACAGGCGCTTAAGGACATCGAAGCAGGGGATCATACCGAGTTGTGATCCATCGGGCGACCAAAACTTTCTGGCTTCACTACCGCGCTCTTCCGGCGGAAACTCAGCAACTAGCGGATGAAGCATTTGCGTTATTGAAAAGCGAGGAACGGCATCCATCGCTTCATTCTAAGAAAGTGGGCAATTCTCGCTGGCGCGCTAGAGCCAACATTCATTGTCGAGTGCTGGGTATTGAAAAAGATGGAGTCGTTTATTGGACTTGGATCGGTGGGCAACGACCGCTACGAAGAAATTCTAAAGAAGCAATAAATCTCCGCCACGCGCAAATCGCATCCTCGCATCCCCAAATTCCGTTAGACATTGCCTGATTCAATTCCATAATGCTGCCGATAGTTTGAATATCGCGCTTCTTCCAGCGTCTTTTTTTCGACGCGAAGCGTTTGTGCTTTTTGCCCAAAAATCGGCGGGTTGCATTCGTCTGAAACCATGCCGCTCTCTCTGGAGGTCTTGATTCAATGGACGAAACTACGATTCACACTCCAACCCCTGCGGAGCCTGAACATCAGGCACCAGCCGCTCAACCCGTTCAGCCCGCCAAGGGCGTCAATCCAATTTTGTTCTGGGCTGTCGCTGTCGTGTTGCTCGGCGGCGCCGTCGGCGTTTATGTGCTGCTTAACAAAGACCTCGGCGATACCCGCGAAAAATTCAACATCGCGCTCAACAACGCGATTGAGGCGCAGAAAAAAAAGACTGACACGCTGATCGAGGAGGAAAAAGCCGCGCGCGCAAAGGAAGTCACCTCGCTTGAAACCGAAAACAAAACTCTATCCAATCAATTGGTGATGGTGCGCAAGGATTACGACACGCTTTCGCTGAACTTCAAAGACGTGACCGGCAAGCACGCCTCCGAAATCGCCGCGACGCGCGAAGATCTGTCCGGCACCAAATCCGACGTGCATCGCATCGACGTGGACGTGACCTACCTCAAGAAGAATGTCGGCGAAATCAATGAAAAGCTCGAACTCGTCAAAGGCGACATCGGCAAGCTCGACAACGCGCACGCCGATCTGAAACGCGAACACGCCGCCCTGGTCAAGGAAGTCGCCGACGTGACCGGCAGCGGCAAAGTCACTCAGGTCGAGTTGGAACAACTCAAAACCAAGACCGTACAATTTGAATTGAAGGTCATGAGCGAACGCGCCAAGCAGGCCGCTCAGGCGCTGCGCGAAAACGATCACAAGAAAGTCATGGACCTGCTTGACTTCGTTGACAAAAAGGAAACGGGTGGAATAATCAAGACCTCGAATCCATAATTCATTCGGATAGGGGGTCCATCCATGGCAGACAACGCACCCGCGAGCGGCGCCGTGTCGTCGCCGAATTCCGTGAGTTCGACAATTTTCTATGCGGTATCAGCGGTGTTGCTGATTGCGGTCGTGGTGGTGTATTTCGTGTTGAACGGGCAGATTAGCGCCAGCGCGGAGAAGACTGCGAAGGATTTGGAAGAAAACAAAAAGGCCGCCGCGTCCGCTGTGGCTGCCGCCGAGGAACTGAAAGTCTCGCTGAAGAAACAAAGCGAGGACTCTGAAACAAAGCTCGCCGCCGCAAAGAAGGAATTGGGCGGCGAGATTTCGAAGCTGACCGACGCAAACAAAAAACTGGAAGCCGACAAGGAGAAGCTCAGTACCGATCTGGCAGCCGCACGCAAAGAAACCGATGCTTTCGCCACGAGCTTGAAAGGCGCATTGGGAAAAGTCGATGCGCACGAGAAGGAGTTGGAGAAAACGCGCTCGGACCTGACCAACACCACACAGGGTCTGGCCAATGCCGAACGCGACATCAAGTACCTTAAGGATGACTTGGCCGGAAAGCTCAAAAAAGCCGAGGAAGATCTGAAGGGGATGGTCAGCGCGAACGCCACTGAATTAAAAAAGGAACACGCCGCGCTGGTGCAGGAAGTCGCAAACGTGACCAAGGGTGGAAAAGCGACCAAGGAACAATTGGAAAAATTGCAGATGAAAACCACGCGCTTCGAACTGCGCGTCATGGCCGAACGCATCCGCCAGGCCACGGCCGCGCTTCAAGCCGGCGATCACAAGCGCGTTTTGGAATTGCTCGATTTTGTAGAGTAACACGGGCTTTTAGCCCGTGAGAATTTCGCCCGTCAATCCGCCGAAAGGACAAACCACAATGCATACGTTCCCCGCAAGAATTCTCGCCTGCGCCTTGGTCGCGTCGCTCGTCGCGCTCATCGCCGGCTGTAACAAGCACCACGACGATTATTATGATCAATCTTCGCCGACGTATCAATCAGTCGTCGTTGAACCCGCCAAGCCGCTGCCCATCAAAGAAGAGAAGGGTGTGAAATACGGCGTGCTGCAAGCCGGCGCCGTGGTGCCGTCGAACGTGGATCACTGGATCGCCGTCAGTCCCGCGCTCTTCAAGCGGCTGACCAACATGGACGCGCCCAAGGTCGATGAAGACAAGATGGCGCATCCCGGCTACGGCGTGCTGACGCCCAAGATCACAACCAGTTCCGTCTTCCCCGACCGCAAGATGGCCAGCGTCAGCGCCAACACGATTTTGCCGAAGGAACTGAATGGCTGGGCCGTGATGGACGAAGGCACCTTCAACTCCCTACAGACGAAGATGCAGCAGGAATCGGTGCAGAAGTAATTCCGCCACTTGTGATTCGATATGAAAAACGCCGCGATGAGCGGCGTTTTTCATTAGGAGCGGCGGCACTTTTTCCGCCGAACGATGGCCCCGTGCGAACGGCGGCAAGAGTGCCGCCGCTCCTATTTCTTCTCCGCCGCTTCCACATAAATCCCCGTCGCATTCACAATCAAATTCACGCCGTCCTTCTTCGCCACTTTGCCCTTCACGACGACCACGCTCAGATGATCGAGGCCGTTGGCGCCCTTCAACGTCGATTTGATCAGCTTTCCTTTTTCGTCCACGACCTGCACGATCGCGATGTTCGCGGCTTTCTCGTCGTTGGCCACGCAACAGAAATCCCACGGCGTTTCGCAGGTGTCGCCGGGCTTTTTGTTGCAAGGCGTCAGCTTCATATCCGCGACCATCATGGATGCGCGGCTGGCGTTGAACACATCCTTGGCCTGGCCGCCGACCTGGCCGCGCAACACAATTTCGTCACCCTCTTTCGCGGACTTTTTTAATTCGCCGACGTCAGATGCTTTTGTCGGCGATTCTTTTATGAATAGATTCTCCGGCAATTTGTCCGCCGCGCGCGCAGCCAACATCATCGTAAAGACAAAAAGCGCTAACCCGCATTTGATCTGATTCATCGTTCATTTCTCCCGTTAAAAAGCTGCCCTACTACCTACTTCTTCAACGCTTCCGCGATCGGCATGCGCATGCATTGCCACGCCGGCGGCAGCGCGCCAACCACTCCGAGCGCCAGCGCAGCACCCAATGCCGCGAGAATCACGCCGGCATCCACCGACAATCCGAACGCGCCCATCGTGATGCGCACCGCTAATCCGTCGAGAAACAAAAAACCGATGCCCACGGCAAGCAGCCCGCCGGCGGTCGCCACGATCAGCGATTCCTGCATCAAATTCACTATCAGCGCCACACGCCCGTAGCCGAGCACTTGCAGCATGCCCAGCTCGCGCGTGCGCGCCGCGAACGCGGCGTACATCGTGTTCAACCCGCCGAACAATCCGCCCAGCGCAATCAAAAACGCTGTGATCCACACGATGCCCTGCACCGGTTTGTAAAATGTCGCGAGCTTCGAATAGTACTCGCTTTCCGGCACGGCAACCAATTCCAAATCCAGCCGCTGCGCACAAAACGCGCGCACGTCGTCGATCTCGCCCTCGTCCAGCGTCACGACAACCGTCGAAACGTTGTCGCGCCGCGCGGCGATTTGCAAATCTTTCAGCGGCGTCCACAGTTCCGCCTCCATCACCGTGTTCGGCGCTTCGAATCGTCCAGAGATCAGCCAAGGATGGCCTTCGAACCAAATTGATTTTCCAATCGCAAGTTTCGAATCCGCGATGCCCATGCGCGCGGCGGCCAGGCGTCCGACCAGGATTTCGTTCGTGCCCGGCGCGCGCCCCTCGGTGATGCGCACTTGCGGATGAACCAGGAACGCCGTCGGCGTTACGCCGCGAAACAGCGACAGCGCCGATTCCGCGCCGTCCTTGTCGAGTTTCACGATCGTTGCCATCTGCACTTCCGGCGACACGTACGGCACGCCCAGTTGCGTCTTCAAACCCTCGATGCTCGCCGCGGCAATGCTCGCCACGCCATTGCCGATCTCGCTGCGTTCCAAACTTTCTTCGCTTCCCGCGCCGATGAGCAGCACGTTTTTCGACACGCCGCTTAGATGCATGCTCTTCTGCATCCCGCTCACGAACGCCGCCGCGCCCAGCACCAGCAGCGCCACCAGCGCCGCCCCGCCAATGCTCATCACAAGGCGAATTTTGTTCCGCCCCAAATTTCGAACGGCGTAGTCCCACGGTATCAGCTTCATCGCTTGCTCATTTCTGAATGTGGAATGTAGAATTCGGAATGTGGAATTTCTTATTCCGCATTCTACATTCCACATTCCATGTTCCACGTTCTTCACACCGCTCTAAACCCTTCGACAATATCCCTTCGCGACGCCTGCCATGCCGGCACCAGCCCCGCGACAATTCCCAACGCCAGCGACACCGCCAAGCCCGTGATCAAAATCCGCGGGCTGGCCGAGAAATTAATGTTCACGCCTTCTGTCGAGAGAGACAGGCCGCCCCACCGCAGTGCCAGCACAGCCAGTCCCGCGCCGACGAGGCCGCCCGCGAAACTCACGATCGCCCCTTCAAGGACGATCAAACGCGCGATCAAATTCCCTTTGAAACCCAGCGTCTGCAAGACTGCGTGTTCGCGCACGCGATCCTGCACCGACATCACCACCGTGTTCGCAACCAGCGCCAGCACCGCGACGACGCAGCCTAATCCGAGCCAGCGCGTAAAGCCGATCAGTTCAAGCAGATCGCCGGCGGCACGGGCAACGAACGCCTTCTCCGAGCGCGTTTGCGTGGGTTCGGTGTCGTGCGCGAATTCGGCGTCGATTTTTTGTGCGACGGATTCGAGGTCCTTCGGGTCGTTTATTTTCACAATGAATTCGGTCACGATGCCCAGCGATTTGATCGCCGAGCCGCGCTGCAAAAATTCAAGATGGACGTACGCCGTGTTTTTGTCCTGCGCTTCGTCCGAATCGACAATCGCCGCGATGTACGTCACCACGCCGTTGGCGTCGAAGCGGTCACCGACTTTCAAACCGCGCCGTATGGCCATCGTTTCGCCGATGAGCGCCGCGTCGCTGCGCCGGTTCCAATCGGCAATAGATCCGGAAATCACGCGGAATTGTGAGGACAGTTGCGCGCTCAATTTCTCCGGCGGCACGCCGCGGAAGGTGATTACGTCCAAACTCGCGCGGCAATTGCTCACCACGATTTTCATGGGGAGCACGCTTTTCACTCCCTGAATCGCGGCGATGCGGCCTTCGTAGCGTTCCGGCAATTTGCTTGTGAACGGGCAGAACCGATTTTCGCGGTAGACAATCAGCGTCGTCTCGGCGGCGTTGGCTTCAGCGGCGTCTTTCATGCCCTGCTGCATTGACTGAATTGCGCAGAACAAAAACATCGCCGTCGCCACGCCGGCGATCGTCAGCAGCGTGCGCGCGCGGCGGCGCAGGATTTGTTTTACGGCGAAGGGGACGAATTTCAGCGATACCATGATTCAATTCCTCTAAACGAACCTTCAATGAGCCACCCACGCACTCAGGCCACATGCGCCTCCGCGTGCCGCGCGCGTTCCACTTCCAATTCCGCGCTTTCCAACAATCGGCCCTTTTCCAGATGCAGCGTCTTCTGCGCAAACGCCGCGGTCTTCGGGTCGTGCGTCACCATGATCATCGTTTTGTTGAATTCGACGTTCAGCCGCTTGAGCATCGCCATTGTCGCGGCAGCGGCGGACGCATCCAAATCACCGGTCGGTTCGTCCGCGACAATAATGCGCGGGTCGGCCACGATCGCGCGCGCAATCGCCACGCGCTGCTCCTGGCCGCCGCTCAATTGCCGGGGATAATGATCGTGACGGTCGGCAAGGCCGACCAGTTCCAGCGCCAGCGAAACTTTCGCGTGCCGTTCCTTGCGGCTGAAGCTATGCAGCAGCAGCGGCAGTTCCACATTCTCATACGCGGTGAGCACCGGCACAAGATTGTAGAGCTGAAAAATATAGCCGATATTCTCCGCGCGCCACGACGCCAATTTTGAGCGCGGCATCTCGGTCAACTCGATGCCGCCGATCGTCAAACTTCCCGACGTCGCCGTGTCGATGCCCGCGATCAAATTGAGCAGCGTGGTCTTGCCGCTGCCCGACGGCCCCATTAGCGCGAGGAACGAGCCTTCCTCAATCTGAAGATCAAGGTCCTTGAGCGGTGTGATGACCGCGTCGCCTTTGTGGAACGCGCGTGTCAATTTTTTGCATTCGATGTACGACATGTCTTTTGCTCCGTTCAGATGAATTCTGAAATTGAACGGAGCGGGAGCTCCGTTCTACATACTCAATGCGCGTGCTCGTCTTTCGCCGCCGGTGCTTCCTCTTCTTCGATTCTCACCCGCTGTCCATCGGTCAAATGCGACGTGTCGCCGTCGATCAACGAGTCGCCCGGCTGCAAGCCTTCCTTCACTTCAACCCATCCATCCTGCTTGAGCGTTCCCAGCGTGACCGGCCGATGAACAGCCATCCGCTTTCCTTTGTCCACGATCCACGTGAAAACATGCCCGCCGCCGTTCTTGATCAAATTCTCGCGCGCGAAAATTCGCTGGCTCGGCTCCTTCTCCTTGCCGTCGGTTTTTTCGAGCGCGATGAATTGCACGCGCGCCAGCATCTCCGGGCGCAGTTCCTCGCGCGGACTGTTGATCGCCACTTTCACCTGCAGCGTATTCTTCTGAATATCGGCTTCATGCAGCACGCGCGTGACCACGCCCTCGAAGGTGACGTCGCGCAGCACTTCAACCACGATGCGCGCTTTCTGCCCGACGCCGACTTTCGCCGCATCGACCAGCGGCACGTCCACGCGCACCTGCAATTTCGCGGGATTGTAGAGCTTCAACGCCTGCGCCGAATTCTTTTCCTGCATGTTGACGTAAAGCTTCGCGCCCGGCTCGACCATGCGCTCCATCACGATGCCGTCCGCCGGCGAACGCACTTCCATGCGCGACAGGCGCAGCTTCGCCTGATCGCGTTTCACCCGGATGGTCTCAACCGTGTGCAGTTCCGCGGCGAGTTTGGCGATGTTCTCTTCGAGCAAGCGCGCTTCTGGAATGCGCAGCGCAAGGCCTTCCTGCGCCGCCGCCAGTTCCGCTTCCTGCTGTTGTATTTTCGCCTCCAGCGGCGGCTGCTTGGCCTCGAGAAGCGCAATCATGGCCTTCTGGGTCTGAACCTTTAATTCAGTTTGAACCTTTTGGAATTCAGAGACCGCTTTGATTGCCGCCAGCGGCGTTTCGCGCTGTAGTTGGTCTTCGAGTTCCGCAAGTTTCGATTTCTCGACGACCAATTCGGCGTGATGCGCGAGAAGATCACCCCTGCTTTGCGCCAGCATCGCCTCGGCGACTTTTACCGCGCGCGTGCGCTCCGTCGGATGATCCCACTCCGCCTGCGCCGACTTGACGTTGGTTTTGTATTCACACACGTCGTGTTCGTGATGATGCAATTCGGCTTCGGCATAGTCGAGTTCCAGCTTCGCGTCGTCGTCGATCAAACGCACGACCACGTCGCCGGCTTTCACGCGCTGGCCTTCCAGCACGTTCACCTCTTTCACAATGCCGTCCGAAAGACCGGCGACATAAATCGGGAACGGGTCCGGCTCGACCCATCCCGACGCCTGCGCCACAACGCCTTCGGCGTTTCCGCCCGCCGCCATTTTCACGACGACCGGCACGGTCTTTACGCGCGTGGCGGGAAGGATCGTTTCGCGCAGCGCATAGCCGAAGACGGCCGCGAAGCAGAGCAGAATTGCGCCAGGCAGCAGCACGCGCGTTTTCCAGCGCCGCTTCGGCAGCGGCACCGCGGCTTGTACGCCCGGCCGGCGCGCGCTGGAAAGCACGCTCAAATCCAGATTCTGTGTTCCCATCGAAGAGTCCTCATCGAAATTTGCGGCTTACTGACGTGCGCGGCTCTGAAATCCCAGTGTGTAAAATCGCCAACAATGATCTGCGGAGCGTGTGAATGCGCTCAATAGGCAGACAATGCGTTAGGCTGGGAATTTAGAGGAGGAACGAGTGGACGTGAACGAACAGCGGCGTGTCAGTGCCGCGCGGCGACATGCACGCTGCGGGAGCAATCGACACGTTTGACGTTTGAGCGCTCATTGGTTCGAGCGCCGTCAGCGACGCATTCGCAATGCAATCGCTGTACGCGTCCGCAACCGGCGTCTCCGGCGCGACCGCGTTCAAATTATGCGCCGGCGTATACGCGCAGCACGGCTTTCGGTTGCCGTCGTTTGTAGGAAGATGATTGCAGCGATTATCTCGCGCGTTATCAACTTGGGCGTGGCAGCATGAACGCGCCGGAACGACCGCAGCCGTATCGCAGCAACAAATTCCCGCGAGCTTCAACACGCACTGGTCCGCCGGGATGAACCCTTGCAGCAGCGCGAGCGCCAAGAGGCATTTTGAAGTCCACACGTTCATGGTAAGCTCTATATCGGCCACGATTCCTAAATGCAACAGAAAAATCGGCGCGCTACGCCGGCGTTCACAAACAAAGACGGGAGCAAGCCGCGTGCCTTCAGAAATAGGACGATCTATTGCGGGTGAAAGTGGTTTTATTTTGTGGCAAAACGTGTCGAAAGTGCGAATGCCCTTCGCACAAATGGGAGGTAAAGCGTGCGTATCCTGTTCGTCCTGTCAATGTGCTCGTTGTCCGCAACTGCGCTGAGCGGCGAGGAGCTTGCGGCCGGCTTTATCAAAAAGTTGGATGCCGGCAAAAAGCAGCAAATGGTCGTCTACGGCACCAGCCTCACCGCCGGCGGCGCGTGGGTCAATCAGCTGCGCGAGAAGTTCAATGAGAAATATCCGGGGTTGCTTTCGATTTTCAACGGCGCTCAATCGGGAATGAATTCCACGTGGGGCGTACAAAATGTCGAATCGCGCGTGATCGCCGCGAAGCCCGACGTGGCGTTGATCGAATTCGGGATCAATGACGCGGTGCAGCGCTTCAAACTCTCCAAGGAAGACTGCCGCAAAAATGTGAACGCGATGATCGACGCGATCAAAAAAGCGCTGCCGGACTGCGAAGTCATTCTGATGACCATGAACTCCGTCGCCGGCGAAAACGGCGCGAAGCGCGGCGGGCAGCTTCCCGACTATTATCAAATCTACCGCGACATCGCCGCCGAGCGAAAGCTGCTGCTGATCGACCACTATGTCCATTGGAAATCGATCCAGGACCGCAACTCAAAACGCTTCGACGGCATGGTCCCCGATGGCGTGCATCCAACGCCGGAGGCCTGCAAGGCCGTGATCATTCCGGAATTTGAGCGCGTGTTCTTCGGGAAGAAGTGAGATTCGTTTCTTTCTCACGCGAAGGCTTAGCGGGGCCGGAGGCCGCAACCAAATAGAAAGGCATTCTCAATCGAGGTAAAGTTGAGTTTACTGGAAAATTCGCGCGATTCGTTGTTCCAATTCCGTTTCTTTGCGCCTCTGCGCCTCTGCGTGAATCCCGCCTAACCCCATCGTCCGAAAATGTGTGAAGTGCCCGCGCGGGCGGTCCGATAATGAATTCGAACTGTGGGGGTTCATCGGGCGCCCGATTTGGCGCAGGTGGAAGGGGGTTAACGTCATGAGGTCCATTTTTTCGCACAAGAAAGTGTATTTAGTCCTCGCGTTGAGCGCCGTCGTGGGGCTCGCCGGCTGCTGCTGTCATCACAAGAAGCATTGCTGCGCCGGCGACGAAACCGCGGCGTCGGAAATGCCCAAAGACTTGGTGCCGCCGCTCAGCGTCGATGCCAAGCAAGTCGAAGTCAAGCCGGTCGAATCGCGGCCGCAGGTCAAGCCGATCGAACCGCGTGTGGGTGTGAAGGAAGTCCAGCCGGTGGCAAGGATCATCCGCATCAAAGCTGGATCGCCGGCGAATTGGAAGGACAAGGCCGGCAACGAATGGCTGGCCGATGCGGGATTTTCCGAAGGCGCGATGCTGGATTACGGCAAAGTCAAGATCGCCGGAACGGACAATCCGGAATTGTACAGCAGCGAACACACGAACATGGAAAAGTTCAGTTGGCCGCTCGCGAACGGAAAGTACCTGCTCAAGCTGCATTTCGCCGAGAATCTCGACGAAGTCAAAAAACCCGGCGACCGCGTCTTCAGCATCGACGCGATGGGCCAGAAGATCAACAATCTGGACGTCTTCAAGGAAGCCGGCGGTTTCAACAAAGCGCTGGTGAAGGAACTTCACGTGAACGTTACCGGCGGAAAGCTCGAAATCAATTTCATCAAATCGGATCAGAAAGAACCGATGATCGATGGTATTGAGATTATACCGGAGTAGTGAGGAGACGCGGGGACGACCAAAAAATAAATGTGATGCAAAAACGCCCCGATCAAACGGGGCGTTTTTTATTTGTTGGGTGTAGAGCAATAGCGTGAAAGACCGCTTCATCTACCCGGAGTTTCTAATAAAAATGAAGCTCGCATTCTCAATGCTCGCCCTCTTATTGAGCGCCTTAACCCATGAAATTCGCTCCGCCGAAAGCAATCCCGCCGAGAGCACCTCTGTGCTCGCTTATCTACAGCGCATCAGCGGCAAGTTCACCGTCGCCGGCATCCACAACCGCGAACCCAACAGCAAGCCGGCTATGCAGACCGAGCGCATGGCCGCGCTGGTCGGCCGCCAGCCCGGCCTCTGGAGCGGCGATTTTCTGTTCAGCGCCGACGACGTGAAGAATCGCTGGACCCTGATTCGCGAATGCCAGAAACAATGGGAGAACGGGGCTATCGTTCAATTGATGGCCCACGTCGCTCCGCCCAACCAGCTGGAAGTGTGCCCATGGAACGGCGGCGTGATGAGCCACTTAAGCGACGAACAATGGAAGGATTTAATCAGCGACGGCGGCGCGCTGAACAAGGTCTGGAAGTCGCGCCTCGATGGCTACGCGGTTTATCTGGAGCATTTGAAGACGCATGGCGTGCAGGTCTTGTTCCGCCCCTTGCATGAGATGAACCAGGGTAAATTCTGGTGGGGCGGGCGCAAAGGTCCCGACGGCACGGCGAAACTCTACCGGCTCACGCACGATTATTTGGTCAATGTCAAAGGTCTCACCAATCTGATTTGGGTTTGGGACATGCAGGACATGAGCCGCGATTTTCAGGAATATAATCCCGGCGCGAAATATTGGGACATCTTCGCCTTCGACGTTTACGCCGACGGCTACAATCAAAGCTGGTACGATTACATATTGCCGATTGCCGGCGACAAACCGATAGCCATCGGCGAATGTCAGAAGCTGCCCATGCCCAAAATTCTGGAAGCGCAGCCGCGCTGGTGTTTCTTCATGAGCTGGGCCGAACTCACGTTCAAAGGCAATTCAGACGACCAGATTCGCGCCCTTTATTTAGCGCCGAACGTGATTACGCGCGAGCGGCTGCCGAAGTTCAAATAGGGGATGAATTCAAGGACCAGCGCTCTGATCCTTGCTGGCGACGGTGGGAAGGGCCGAGAATTTCAAAATAGTTTCGCGCACGTCCCCCGAGATTCGTTCCCCGATATTATGGGCAAGTTGAGGGAGGATGGGCGCATAATCTCTCATTACAGCTAAATTATGCTGTATTCGCGCCGATAACACTTTGGACCCAAATTCGTCGCCCACGAGTCCGAAGAGACCAACTTGTGCTGGAAATTCTTAAAATCCCTCCTGAATCGAAGTTAGCGCTCACGTTGCCTGAAAAGTTAGTTGCGCGATTCAGAAGCTTGATTGGAGTGGAATTTCCGCTGACCTTCAAAACGCGCACTGACGGCTCAAACGTTAGAAAACTAATTGCAAATACGCTGGCCGACGACCCCAATGCCCTGCCGCTTCCGTGCGCTATCGATGGTTTCAAAATCGTGCCGCCAAAATCAAAAGGCGTACCAAGGATTCGCCTCGAATTTATTGACACTTACATCGTCACGTCCGGCGACCTGTACAACCTGCAGGTATGGAACCGAAATCCGGCGTCGCCGTCCGTTCAAATCGAATTTGGCGACGGTAGTCATTTGCTCGCCAGCGATGTTCGTTTTGTTTTGGTTCGTGTCGATACTGTGATGCAGCGCATTCGATCGGTTTTCATTTTGACGCCCGACTATATCGTCGATCGTTTCGGTCCATTTGGAAAACCGACGAAAAAACAGCAGTTGATCATACCGCCGAAAGCGAGAGAGCGCATTCTCAGCGCGTCGCCTCCGCTAATATTCCATTCCGATCTTCCTGCGATAAAAGACTTGATTTCTAGTAATGCCGATCTCGCTACCAGCCGCATTGCCAGTGCTCCCACAAAGGGAGAATTACTTTCGCTCGAATCCTTGCGCAACCTGCTTGCGGATTCTTTAATCGGTTTGAGAATTGAATCCGGCGCAACCAGAACGAAAGGGCAGCTCTTGGAATCCACCGTCGCAAGTATGCTCGGGTATCCTAAACAAGAATTTCTTGCAGGCGGTTATCCGGACATTCGCCATCAAGCGCTCGAAGTTAAACTTCAGGATTCGCCGACAATTGACTTGGGAATGCACAGTCCCCAATTCGAGGAAACAATCCCGACATGCGCCCCATTTACGACCGAGTCGATGCGATATCTGATCGCGTTAACGAACGATGCAAAGAATTGCATCGCGGGAGTAGTGCTATCCCCCGGAGCATATTTGGGCAGCTATTTTACCTTTGTCGCCGCCAGCAGCTTCAAATCGCAGCGAACGATTCCGATGAAATTCTTTGACGCCTATGACGGGAAAGTCGTATTCAATCCACGTTGGCCATAACCGGATTGACCGAAAATGATTCCGCCACGAGCGACTCCAATTCGCATTCTTCATCCAATACAAATGCCTCCGAACAAAGCGATTTGGACAATGCAATCAGTTTCAATGCTGCAAGTGATGTCGGATCCGGCAGCGGGTAACGCTCCACATATTGCGTCAAGAATCGCTTGCGGCCGGCGTACAGCTTGTTCTGAAAACACAAGTCGTGATACTGCGCCATCAATTTCGAATTAGCGACCGCGAGTATCAGATATAATAACTCAGGATTTGCACCGGCGTCCATCGTTATCCAATAACAGTTGCCATCGACAAGGCTCCTTTCGCCGTCATACATGAATTTCGCTGATGGGCTAATGTCGGGAAATATGATCTTCGGCAATTTCCACGCCGCGGGATTTTGCGGCACCCATATTTCGTACCAAGCCCGCCCCGCGTCAATAACATACGCTCGGCCATGAAGCTGTTTGCGGTGGCTTTCGAGATATCGGGCAGCGCGTGGATATTTCTTCAAATCGATAACCCGCCGCTTTTCACCGATCATCTCGTGTGTGTAAAGAATGCGCCTGAGTCGATCATCGGGCGTGTTTGCCCGCCTCCATCGGTATACATCTCCGCTCGAAACAAGTGGCTTCAACAACTCCGGTTCGGGCTCAATCTCCTTCTTCAATTCCTCCCAATCGTCTCGAATAAATACGTTGTCGGCGGTTGTCTTTATCCCTACTCTCACTCGCGCAATGTCCGCAACCCTAAATCGCGCCGACCGCTCGACGGCAGCAACCCATGATTCTTCCTTCACGGACTGCATTACCCATGGCGCCGACGAACATGCGAGCGAAGGCAACATACCTACGGTCACATCGTACGATTTGCCTTCGGCGAAAAAGCGTCCGTCTTGCGGTGACTCCAATAGATCGTAAATAGAATGTTTTTCAATCGCGTCAAGCCGACTCGGCTCCGCACATTCGTAGATTTTCAAGAATTTGGATTTTATATTCCGGCGGAATCCCGCTCCCCTTTTTCTTCCTATAACAATGGCTGGAAGCACCGCTGCGTCAAACAGTTTGGTGTCACCCAAGTCCATAATTTCCACGAGCTCATATTCGCGGTCGAGCAATTCGCGAAGCGATGCACCGCCTTTCGTGGATAAGAATCGGTTCGACGTAATAACTCCCAGCAGTCCGTGCGGTTTGACTTGTCGTGTCATCGCAGCAACGAAGGCATGATATAAATCCACGCGGCCGTTCAACTCAAACACCTTGGCAAGTTCCTGCGCTTTATTCGCGCCAAGGATTTGAGTCCGAACATATGGTGGATTGGCAATAACAATGTCAGCCTTCGACGCCAGCGCACTTGGCAAAGCGACTTCATCCTCAAACAATGAGTTGCTTTGCTCACCTGCGATCAAGTCGAGGAAATTGCCTTCGATAAATTCTGTCTTCACCCCGCGGGACATCAGGCGCGATCTCGCGCCATCAATCGATTCCCGGTTAGAATCAACCCCAACGAGCGTGATTGTGCTTTTAGTCCTCTCCGGTGCCATGCGATAAATCGCTTCAAGTAATTCGCCGTCACCGCACGCGGGGTCCAATATTCGAAGACAATCCTTTCCTTGCATGTTCTCGCATTCCGCCCATAGCCGCCGCGCCAACACGCCCGCAAGCCCCGCCGGGGTAAAATGCGCGCCTGTGGCTTTCTGTTCGCCTATGCTCTTCCTGATATTGAGTGGTGCATTGCCCAGGGTTGTATGCATTAACGGTTGCGCTCCGAAAACATTTTTCTAGCCCAAAGGCCGTCGAATATCCATCAATTTTCCAAGAAAACGCGAGACGCGCGCCAATCTTTCCTCAACTATTTTGGCGATGTGCCGCCTTGAGCCGCACATCGCGCTTGGGAATCTGTAGTAAAAAAGTGCCTGTGGACGCGCACCCGCACGTTATAATATGTGCGCTCTATTTGGAGACCCTCCTCATGCCTCGCCTCTTTATTCTTCCTGTTCTCTCATGTCTTTGCGCGACTGCTCTCTGCGCCGTCGAGGACGGCCCGCCGCAGGACAACATCGTCGAACTCACGCCCAAAGTCGATGAGTCCATCGAAAAAGGCTGCGCGTGGCTCGCCAAGAATCAGGGGCATGACGGCTCGTGGGGCAGCGAAGGCAGCAGCGGGCAGTACAAGATGGTGATGACGGGCTTGAGCGGGCTGGCGCTGCTGTCGGCGGGGAATTTGCCGGGACGGGGGCGCTTTGGGTCGAATGTCGTGCGCGCGGCGGAATATTGTCTCAAGCACGCTCAGAAAGACGGACTGATCACGTCGGATACCGAAGGGCAGACGATGTACGGGCATGGGTTCGCGATGACGTTTCTCGCGGAGATGTACGGCATGGACCCGAGCGGCGAAATGGGGCAGCGCATCAAGACGGTGCTGACGCAGGGTGTGAAGAAGACTGGGCAGTCGCAGTCGATGAACGGCGGATGGTATTACTCCCCGAATTCAGGCGCGGACGAAGGCTCGGTGACGGTCACGCAAGTGCAGGCGCTGCGGAGCTGCCGCAACGCGGGGATCGACGTGCCGGCGAAACTGCTCAACGATTCGGTGAATTACCTCGTGAAATGCCAGAACGGCGACGGCGGGATTCGTTATTCGATCCAAAGCGGGCAGACGTCGTCGGTGGCGCTGTCGGCGGCGGGCGTGGCGTGTTTCCTGATGGCCGGGCGCTACAACGACGAGCACGCGAAGAAGTGCATCGAGTACCTCAAGCGCAATCTCGACCCGCGCCACACCATCGGGTATCACGATTTTTATACGAATTTCTACGGCGCTCAGGCCATGTTCCAGATCGGCGGGGAAAGCTGGTCGAAGTATTATCCGGCGATCCGAGATCGGTTGCTGACGCAGCAGAACGGCGACGGGTCGTGGCGTGGGGATGACGTGGGAAGCACCTACCGGACGGCCATTGCGACAATGATTCTGGCGCTGCCGTATCGGTATTTGCCGATCTTTCAGAAATAGTAGCGTTTCGGATAAGCCTTATGGGCCATATAGGCCCTATAGGAGGGCCTATATGGCGCGCCGGAGATGCGCCCTACTGATCCTGATTCTTCCGCAAATCCTGCGGTCTTGCCAGCGGATCGACTTTCTTGATCGACGGGTCTGACGCCGGCAGCGACGGGTCGCGGCTGTTGTTGTTTTGGTTTTGCGCGTCTTGGTTGAGCTTGTCCACGTTGCGTTTGAGCGAGTCGGTGCGCGTGGGCGCCTGGTCGGGGTCCAGGCCGGGGCGCTTGAGCGAGTCGTCGCGCGAGACCGTGGGGATCGACTGGCCGAATTTTGTGTCAGCGGGGCGTTCGTCGAATTTCGTAATTGGCGCCGGGCCTTTATCGGGGCTGTTTTTGTTGGGGCCGGCGACTTGATCGACCGGCAGCGTCCCAGTGGGCGCGGGCCATTCGCGCTTGGTCAGTTTCAATTCGCGCAGTTCCTTGAGCTTCGTCGCATAGGCCGGATCGGTGACGTCCAAATCCGGTTCGCCAATCTGCTTGGGCAGTTTCTCGTAATTCGCTTTGTACCACTCGACGTATTTTTTCAATCCATCTTGCACGCCCACGCGCCGCGCTTCGGTCGTAATGAAGGCCTGGCCGGTGATGGCGGTGAGCGTGGTTTTGATCGCCTCAATAAATGGCACGTTCCACGTGGCGGCGGCGCTGGCTTCGGGCATGGTCATGTAGAATGTTTCGATCACGCGCTTGACGCAGTTGCGGCCGCTCATGGCGCCGATGAGGCGCATGCTGGAGATGCGCGTGGCGGTGTCTTCGTTTTGCACACCGGCCCACAGGTAGGGCATGACTTCCGGGCCGAGCGCCTGGATGTCGGCCATCGCGGAGGCGCGCACGTTGTCGTCGGCGGCGTTCGGAGCGCTCTTGATGGTGTTGAGCGCGTCGGCGAGCAGCGCTTCCTTGCGCTTGCTCATGCGCTTGGCATGTTCGGGGAAGCCGGACATCGGCGGTTCGCCGGCAGCGGCCGTATCGCTCTTGGTGAAATCGGGGCCGGGCGTGGTGGGCGGAGGCGTGCCGGCTTTGAACGGCGGTCGGCCGGCCAAATCGGCTTTGGGCGTTTCGCTGCGCGGTTCGGGTTCTTTGATGAGCTTATCGTTGGCCGGTTTTACCGCGCCCGGCGCTTTCGCCGCTTCGGTGGCGGGCGGCGTGGTGCTTTCGGGCGCGGGCGTCGCCGGCGTTTCAGCGACGGCTTCCTTGGGTTTGTCTTTGATGATGGTATCCACGTCGCGCCGCCGGATCGACTGTGTCTTGCCGTTGGCGGTCCTG
>DATGGK010000189.1:0-1867 GCA_035308565.1 Planctomycetota bacterium
GGCGTGGTTGCCGGTTTGTCTGTGCATCTTGCGCCCGGCCGCGCGAACCCGCCGAAATCAAATGACCTGGACGAAATGTATATCGACATCGGAGCGTTCTCCTCCGACGAAGTCCGCAAAGCGGGCGTCGATGTCTTGAGTCCGATTGCTATTAATCGCAACCTCTCCAATCTTGGCGACGCGGAATTTGCCGGCGCCGCAGTGGGAGACCGATTTGGCGCGGCGGCGCTCCTTGAGCTGCTCGCACGCATCGACCCGGAAAAACTGAAGGGCACGCTAACGATCGCCTTCGTCGTGCAGCAACGCACCGGCGCGCGCGGATTGCAGCGCATCCTCACTACAACGCAGTTCGACGAAATGATTTATGTCGGGCGCCTTTTTGCCGGCGGCCCGATTACCGGCGCGGAAAATCTGCGTCGCGCTCCACGCAAGGAACCGGGTAGCGGCGTGCTATTTGCAGGAGAAGAATCCAACGCGCCGCCCAACGGCTTCGCAGCCGAATTAAAACAGCTCGCCGACGCGGGCAAAATTCCATTCGCGCCCGACTATTCGGCGCCCGTCATCCCGCCAAGCTATCTTCCGGCGCCACAAATGCCGCCCAAGTCCGCTCATATCGGCGCCGCTACAGCATGGGCCGACACGCCTGCCGAAACCATCAATGCAGCCGACTTCGATAACCTCGTGAAACTCCTGGCGGACTACACGCAGGCCTCCGGCAAATCATCTTTCAAGCTCGACCAGAATTCCGCAGCCGCTGCCGAACACCAGTCGAAGAGTGGCGCAAATGCTTCTTCTGTCACCGAAGTCTTGCAACATTTAACGGAAGCCTATGGCGTGAGCAACCACGAAGAACGTGTTCGTGACACGATCCGGCCGCTGCTTCCGGCCTGGGCGGCGGCTGAAACCGATGCTGCCGGAAATCTGATCGTGCGGGTTGGAATTGCGCCCGCGGGATCGAAGGCGCCTCGCCTGCTTGTCGTCGCGCACATGGACGAGATCGGCTTCGAAGTGAAATCCATCGGCTCCGATGGGCGCCTCGAAGTGGTGTGGAAAGGCGGAGGAGTTCAAAGCTATTTTTCAGGGCACCCGGCTCTTGTCCACACCGGCAGCGGAGAGCGCGAAGCAGTAATGGAGCTACCCGAAAATTGGGACACGGCGAAATTTCAGTGGCCCACCGATTCCGGCCCTAAGTCGTATCGTGTGGACGTAGGCGCGCGAACTCCAGAAGAAGTGGAGAAACTCGGCATTCGCGTCGGCGATTCGATCACCATTCCGAAAGCGTACCGGCCGCTTCTTGGCACGCGAGCCAATGGCCGCAGTTTCGACGACCGTGTGGGAGACACCGCGTTGGTCGCGGCGCTCTGGGCCTTGGGCAATCCGGTGAAAGACCGCGATATAACGTTCGTTTTCTCGACGGGTGAGGAGCTCGGACTGGTGGGCGCGGGCGCGCTGGCTAGAAGCCTGGCATTGCAGGGACGTGCACCGGATTTCGTCTTCGCCATCGACACTTTCGTCAGCGCTGATTCGCCGCTCGAATCGAAACGATTTGGCGACGCCCAAATCGGCAAAGGCTTCGTGGTGCGCGCTGTGGACAATTCGAATATCGTCCCGCGCACATTCGTCGAAAAAGTTATGAAGCTCGCTCGAGACAATCAGATTCCCGCGCAATTCGGAGTCACGGGCGGAGGCAACGACGGCTCCGCATTCGTTCGCTACGGCTCGATCGACGTCGCGCTGGGCTGGCCGCTGCGCTATTCGCATTCACCTGCTGAAGTGGTCGACACGCGCGATGTGGATGCGCTCGGTCGGATCGTCGCCGCGATCGCACGCAGTTGGTAATTCAGTCGCAAAATGAAAACTGGATTCG
>DATGGK010000190.1:0-3379 GCA_035308565.1 Planctomycetota bacterium
ACTCAGAGCGTAGAGCGCTGGAATGAGCGGCACCTGATCTATGAACTCCATTTTGAAAACGCGAAGGATCTCGCCAAGGCTCAATTTTCAAGCGACGGCGCCATCCTGCGCCAGTCTTCGAAAGTCAAACCATGACGCCTATCACTCCAGCGGGGTTTACGTTTAGAACCCGGTCTCTCCTCGGCACATGAGGTCTCGAATGCAAAATTGTAAAAACTTTTTACTTTCCGCGGCATTGATATTCTTCGTCTCAATTCTTGCCGGGGAAGACGTGCCCGTTCCGGAACAGGCGCGGGCTGCCGATTCGTTTGTTGACGCAATTGGCGTTAATATTCACCTGGGTTACAGCGACACCGTTTACCACAAATACGACGAGATTCTGAAGCCGCGCCTAGTGGAACTCGGAGTCCGGCACGTGCGCGACGGTCTGCGTGCGAACCGCAAGGACGTGCTGAAGAAACTCACCGATCTGGCCGAGTCCGGCATCCATTTCGATCTTTTGCTGACGGCCGAAGAAGCCGTGGCGATCTGTAAGGAAGTTCCCAAATCCGTTGAAATCGTGGAGGGAGAAAACGAGCCGGACGGCAAGAAGCACGCAGGACCGAAAGATTGGATTCCGCTCGCACGGGCGCAAAATACTGCGCTGTACAAGGCAATCAAAGCCGATCCAACGACGGCGCAGTTGCCGGTGCTGGTTTCGGGCATGGCGAACACGCGCAACTCGCCGGGCGAGTTGGGAGACATGCAGGCTCAGATCGACTTCGGCAACATGCACAGCTATCCCGGTGGTTTGAATCCGCTCAGCGGCGGTTGGGGCATTCCGCTGACAAAAGCCATTGAAGAGGAGCGCAAAGTCTGCGGCACCAAACCGATCGTTGCAACCGAGACGGGCTATCACAATTTTCTGAACGCCAAGGGCCATCCAGGCGTGCCAGAAGATGTCGCCGCGAAATATGTGCCGCGCCTGTTGCTGCACTATTTCAATCTGGGATTCAAGCGTGTTTATCTGTATGAATTTCTGGATCTCAAACCCGATCGAGAGATGACCGATATGGAGAAGCATTTCGGGCTGGTCCGCAACGACGGGACTCCCAAGCCTGCTTTTGTCGCATTGAAAAACCTCATCGCCGCGTTGAAAGATCCCGGCGAAAGCTTCGTGACAGGCGAACTCGCGATTAACGTCGCAAATGCGCCCAAGACGCTGGAAAGAACTTTGCTGCAAAAACGAGACGGTCGATTCTATCTGCTGTTGTGGCTCGAAGAACGGTCATACGATCCGCAATCAAAGGCGCCGTTGAACGTCGCGCCGCGTGAACTCACAATTTCAATCGGCACGCATTTGGTGAAGGCATCGGTACTTGATTTGAAAAACGGCAATGCGGCGAAAGGCGTCGAAAATCCGCAGAAATTCACTGTATCGGTAGCGGACGAAATTGAAGTGCTGGAGTTGATTCCTTGATGAAGGAAACAACAACACCGATTTCTCGATCGAGAACCATGATGAATATCCAATCCGGTGGTAAACAGATCCTGATTCATGGCCTCGCCCTCATTCTGGCCGGGCTGGTGTGGGGCATTTTCGTGCCCCTGACTCCGTATCCCCGGCTCGCATTGAGCGCGCACCTCCAGTTTGAAACGAACGGCATGTTGCTCGTCCTGATGGGTATCCTGCTGCTCAAGCTGCCCCACAGCGTCGGGCGCAAGTCGGTCTGGGTAATGGTGGTGTCGGCGTGGTTGATCTGGCTCATGGCGCTGTCCGAAGTGGCCAATGCTTGGTGGGGCGCCAACCAGATCTTGCCCCTTGCGGCCAAACAGGCCGGAGCCGCGGGCGCCGCGCCGTGGCAGGAACTGGTCGTGAATCTATGCCACGCATCGGCCGCAATGGGTGGGGTGCTCGCTGTGGTGCTGCTCATTGTCGGCTTCGTGAAGCACCGCGAAGCTGTTGAATAGGAAATAATCGCAGGCAAACGGACAGGACACTCTATGGCACCGAGCGACACGTTCACTTTTGAAGAAATCGGCCTTGATCGCTTGGAAATGATCCGGCCGCTGTGGGTCAAATTGAACGCCCATCATATCGACCTGGCTCCCGACTTTGCGCAGCGGCGCTCTCGCCGTTCGTTCGACGACCGGCTGCGCGAATGGCGTGAAATTGCGGCGGGCGGCTGCTTGAAGATTGATCTGGTGACGCGCACTTCGGATCAAACCCGCGTCGCATACTGTGTCACGACGCTCAGCGCCAAACTGGACGGCGAAATCGATTCGCTTTTTGTGGAAGCGGAAATACGCGGACAGGGCGTTGGGTCGGAGTTGATGCGGCGCGCGCTGGCGTGGCTCACGGAGCGCGGCGCAAAATCGAAGCTGATCGTGGTCGCTCATGGCAACGATGCAGCGATGCGGTTTTACGCTCGGTTTGGATTCAAACCGAATACGGTTCACCTGCGGGAGCCGGATTGAGTGTGGTCTTGAATCTGGCGCTTGACGGAGCCGAAAACGTAACCTATCGTCCGCTGAGAAGCGGATGTGATGATTGACTCCGTTACGTTCCCATAGGAGCAATGGCCGACGAAATCCCGATAACGCACCAAGAGGCTTTCGTGATAGGGAGAAATCCAAAGTGACTCGACAAGAAGCTGCGATTAAAGCGCTCCATTTCGCCTGCGAACGGACTAAGCACACAATTTTCATTTCCTCGATAAGCGCACCTGGCGAAACTCTGGAACATTCGAAGGACTGGTTGGTACGCTGCCGACCAGAGAATGAAGGAGTCCAATCGGAATTCGTGGTAGCGGTTCCCGATGAAAAATGTGGCAGATGCTATCTGCTGACAGAGTAGGCCAACGGCATCTCGCTATCGACTGGCGCCAACAAACGTTTTCTCCGCTGTCTTCATGAACATGGAAAATTTAGAACGCTGTTCATATTGCGGTGCGTGGATATACGCGGGTGTCATGCGATGTCCAAAGTGCGGAGAATATACCGATGGCAAGGGAAAGTGGAACAAAGCCGAATTCATTTATGATAAGGACGGGACTCTTGAAGACGCGGAAGCCCGGTTAAGAAAGCCGGACAGCAGCAAGCGCACTGTTGCCGACCGCATTTTGAGCGCGGTTTTTCTTGCGGTCATTATCTCGGTCGTCACCAGCGCTGTAGTGCTGCTGTTGATGCAACTTATTCGCTAGTTCTCACGTACCCTCATTGTTCCGGGGCCATTTTCAAGTCGAGTTAACTCGCGCGCGCGTTGACCCGCGGCCCAGCGTGCGAACGTCGAGGCTTTGAGTGTGTCCCAAACCGCCTCGGCCTCGGCCGTCTCGACGACGACCCCGCCGTCCACCATGACGGCGACGCGCTCTTCGTAGAGCGTGCGCTCGTCGTCATT
>DATGGK010000191.1:0-42939 GCA_035308565.1 Planctomycetota bacterium
ACTCAGAGCGTAGAGCGCTGGAATGAGCGGCACCTGATCTATGAACTCCATTTTGAAAACGCGAAGGATCTCGCCAAGGCTCAATTTTCAAGCGACGGCGCCATCCTGCGCCAGTCTTCGAAAGTCAAACCATGACGCCTACATCGCCCTGCCAAGGAGTAAACGAAACGCGCCGATTTTCGCACCATTTGGATGGACTCTGGGAGCATTTTATGTGCCTGCATCGCCTTACTCCCATTCTTGCTTGTTTCCTGGCTGTGTCCGTGCCCGCGCTTGCCGCGGTCACACAGGCTGATCTGCAAGGACACTGGTCTGGGTCGCTGACAGACGCAGCCGGAACGACTGTTTACGCGTTGGATTTTGCGGTCGATTCAACGGGGGCGGTCAGTGGAACTGGCGATGGTCGTCCGTTCGTTGAAAGCACTTTATCCGTAAAAGACGGTTCCGTGACCGGTACGCTCCATTGGTTCTATGTCGATACCGGCGTCTACTTCAAGTGGGATACGGGAATCCCGGCGCTTCAAGCGGCAGGCGGACAATTGAACATTCACGGCCCCGTGGCCGGAAGCGCATACGTCGCACCGATGCCCGCGCACGATACTGGAACATGGACACTGGACATTACCGGAGGAAATGGGGCAACGGCACCCCAGCCGCCGTCCGGAAATATTTCGTTCACTGTCACACGAGGCAAGGAAATCAAGAGTTGCTTTTCGACCAAGCTCCAGGTGTCGAGTTTTTCAAAGGCCCGAATGCCGTCGCTGACGGCGTTGACTTTGGCGATCAACAGTGCGGTGTTTCCCGTTCACATCGGGATGTCAAAAGCAGAGCCGCCGTTCGTGGAAGCTAAATTAGCAAAGGGCACGTTGCTGTTGCAAGCGCACGGATTGAATTTGATAGAGCTTTTCGGAATTGACTTGAACTCGGGAAATCAAACGATTGCAACGCCGCTGTCCATCACGGGCGTGGATGCGGGCGGCAACGCGATTTCGTTTATGAACGGCACCGTCACGTTCAACGTCACAACCAAAAACGGCGTTGCCAAAGGCTCCCGCGTTGCTGGAGAGGACACAAACCGGTGATTGGCGGCAAGGATGCGAATGCGAATTTGAATTGAAATCCCCGGCACGCCCCACGATGCTTGTGCACCGGCGCTTACTCTAAGCACGTCCCGGAGCAATTACACGTGGCGTACACACACGTCAACCGACGAGGGCAGACTTACCATCTGATGGCCGGGAAGACCGCCAGGGGTCGGCCGCATTTTTATTTCACGACAAAACCGAAAGGCGAATCGGCGGCTTCGATTCCCGAAGGATATGAGGCGTATGAATTGCCGGATACGGGTGCGGTTGTGTTGCGCAAGAAACAGCCCACGCGAATTATCGAATTCGAGCGGCTGGCGCTTGAAAACGCGATTCGCACGCAGGCCGGATTGACGCATTTTGTCGTTGAGGTCGTGAAGGATGCCTTGATCGTCCATCTCTCGGATATGTCACCGGACGACATTCGCGGATTTCTCGACGACATGGTGCCGCTTTCATCGCGTCGCGTGGCGGACGCAACGGACCGGCTAGGACGCAATGCGCGATATTCGAAAATGATGCGCTTTAGGCTTGTCAGCGAACAGCCGCGCCAGTTTGAAGTGGATCGCTGGTGCTTTCTGGGCGGCATCGACGACTGGTTCCCGATCGGCGACACCGCGCCGATGGCCGCGCAGATCAAGAAATTTGTGAAACACCTTGGGAAAGAGAGTTTCTTCGAACTGATATAGGAGTTCAACTTTTTCAACCATTGAAGGAGCATTGTCCATTTCCAGGAATCGATTTCTTCCGACTGAAGGTCCGCTCGACCGGCATCTTCCCGCTATCCAGGCTGCGTTCACAGAACGGCTGCGAAAAGTCATGTCGCGCTTGGACAGGCCGACACTCAAACTTTCGAAACTGACGCGGGGCGAATTATCGTGGGTTCTGGTTGAGCACATGGAAGATTTGCATTGTGGGATGGGCTTGTGGAATTCATTGGAAATAGAGAATAGGGCGAATTTCCGAACGCCATTGCCGCTGATCGTTCGTCCACCTGTCGAGCCGGAATTAAAACCGGACCTTGCGTCGCGAATCCGGCACGTGCTTTACGTCATTCTTCCGCAACTTGTCGAGGGACTTCTGCTTTCCCCGGATCATGTGGACCTCATTCGGATTGCGGACGATTCGGCGGATTTTCTAAGGAAGGCGTTTGCGGGGTTGCCAAATGAGTCCGGCGTTCAGAAATTCTTGGGCTCTTCAACGCCGCGTGGATGGGACGCCAAACGAAAGCTCGTCTGGCTGGGGACGCATTCCTATTTGTGCCGTGACATGTTCCGGGCTTATGTAGAGCGCGAAGGAAAGGACCAAAGCGACATCGGCTTGACCGACGACTTCATTTGTCAGGAATGCACGGAATGGTCGGGACTGGCGCCAGTCGATTTCCTGGCCGGAACTCTTGACATTCACGATTCGCTCCGGGTTGACCTCCGGTCATGGAGCCAGCGGCATTTCGCGTTTTACCGCGTGCAGAAATCTGGCGAGAAGACAATTCATGTTCAGAATCTGATCAACTCACAGGATTACGCGGTTCGAATGGATGCGCCCGGTAACCCATTCAAAGAAGGATGCGTCGTCTTTGGCGCGCTCGTTCCGTGGGGCGGAGAGTGGTATTGGTCTGGACTGCAACAAGACTTTGGGCCGCTGCCTGAGAGTGAGGACAACAGTCTGCGCGGCACGTTTCTCAAGCATTCAAGTGCTATCGCTTACCGCTACTGCCCCGATCGACGAGACAAAGCGCGTGAGTCCCTCCGCATTCAGCGCGAAGCTTTTGAACGGCGTCACGGGAACGATCTCAAGGAGTATCCTGATGGTCTTTCAATGGCCGCCGACTGGCAGGCAGACGGACGGGAGCGGTTTGCGGCGCTGCCCGAAGGTGAACGTCTCCGCGTTATGGCGCGACACGGCTTGAAGGATTCAAAACCGGCTCTCAACATTCCGATGCCAATCTTGGATAGCCAGAGCGGCATCGGGGTTTATTTTAATCCACAGGAAGGCGTCGAAATCTTGCCTCAATTCGATCTGGTAAAGTCGGCATTAAATAAAAAAGGTAAAAACATGACCAGCGAAGGGGCGGAAATGCTCGTCGGCGTGATGCAGGACCAAAACCTCAGTCCGGATTTTATTCTTCGATTGATTAAAGCGCACGGCGACGAATCGATGCGCGCGGCGTTTTTGCTGGAGCGGCATCCTGAGCCCTACGTCATAGATTATCTTTGCCGCCGATATAAGGGGCGCTTTTTCAAAGAGCGCTACCCGAACCTTAACGTTGTTGAATAATGTTGTCGGTCAACCGGCACCAGAGGGGGAATTGGTGCCGTAGACTTGCTTTTACTTAGTCGAAGGTCATAAAGCAAGCACCACTTCGGCTTTAGAAATGGGTTGTGGAAACGCGCTAAACCGGCTGGGGATATTAACTCTTCCCACACCAAGCTGTTTCATAAATCCGGTTGCAAATACAGCCGGGCTTTCCTGCCGGGCCCGATCCGGCCAGGACGTTGTGGACTTGCACTAATCATCCGGTGACTTCAGCAACTCCGGCAATGGCTCGACTTCGTTGCACGCATCGGCTCGGCTGCTTCAAGTTGTTGGGTTACTGGATTGAATCTTGAATTCGCGTTCAGCAAGCAACGATTTATAACGATGGCCATGCCGAGCCGCCACGTTCACAAAACTGCCGCATCTGCGGCGCCGCCGGCGTTATTTGTGCGCGCGACGGCGCTGGGGACCGGCGGGATTGCGACGTTTGTGCTCGACGGGTGGGGATTGGCGTCGAAGCTGCAGCCGATTTTGATTTCACGAAAGCCGCTGCGTTTGGCTGAACACGGCGCGCTTCAATTCGCGCGCGTCACCGATTCGAGCGGGCAAGTTATCGATGAAGTGGTTGTCGCGGTTCTGGAATCGCATTACACAGTGACGGGCATGGAGCAGATTGAGCTTTCGTGCCATGGCGGGATGGGTTCGGCGGCGGCAGTTGAGCAAGCGCTGACAAAAGCGGGCTTTCAGCGCGGGACACACGCGGACCTTGCCGCGCGCGCACACGAGAATCACAAGCTTTCGCTGGTGGCGATGGAGGCGCAGCTTCGGCTGGGCCGCGCGGTGACGCCGCGGCAGGCGGAATTGTTGCTGGGCTACTTGGATTTCCAAGCGCGCTGGGAAAAGCTGGGCTTCGGTGCGGCGATGGGCATGCGCCAACGCGACGGTGCTTGGCGCGCGGTAACACTGGACGCGGCACGCGCGGCGCTTTCCGGCTGGCCGGTGGCGCGAGCGGTATTGAGCGCGCATCACGCCGTGTTGGCCGGGCCGGTGAACGCGGGCAAATCGACGCTCGCAAATTTGCTGGCACGGTCCGATAAACACATCGTCAGTGACACTCCTGGTACAACGCGGGATCGTTTGGATACGCGTTTGGCTATTTTAGGCCTAGATGTGACGATTTCCGACACGGCCGGATTGAGCGGCGACGAGCGAAAAACCGGCGGTGCCGGTTCCCGAAATGGCGAAATTGAACGCGAAGGACAGCGCCGCGCGCGGACGGCACTGGAAAGCGCGTCGCTGCGGATCGTGGTGCTGGATGGGTCGAAGGCTCCGGTGGATCGCGATGTGGAACTGATTGCGGCGTGCAAGAAGTTGGGTCCGTCGCTGTTGGTTTTGAACAAAAGCGACCTGGGCTTGGATGAATCGGCGGAAGGCTTGGAGTTTTTGGCGGGCGTCAAGCCGGTCTCACTGAGCGCGCGGAACGGTTTGGGGCTGGAGAAGTTGGAAGAGGCGATTGAACGCGCGCTTCTGAGGAGCGGCGGCACTCCTGCCGCCGAAGTTTCTGGGAGGACACGCGGCGGCAGGAGTGCCGCCGCTCCTATCACGCAGCGGCAGGCGGACATGCTTTTGGAGATACAAAGCTGCATTGAAAACTGCTGGGAAGACACGATGACGATCCGCGCGATCATGAAGCTTGTCGGCTCGCGCAACCAGCCTGAGCAGCTTGCGCGCGTATTATCGGAATTATAGCGGCAGCTTGTAGTTGAGCGTTGGTCTACAGCACTTTTTTCAATGAAATTGGAAAATGATTTGCAAAGGCTTAGTCCGCGTCATCACGCTATGACGTGAAATGTCAACGGTGGGAAGTTTTAGAGATGCTGACGGATCGGACGTTAACCGCACTAATGTTTGGCTATGGGGAGAGACGCTATGTTCCGCAAGGGCTTTACACTCATCGAGTTGATGATTGTTCTCGTAATCGTCGCGGTGATCACGGCGATTGCGCTGCCGAACCAGATTCGGTCGCGCGAAGCGGCGAATGAGACGGCGGCGATCGCGTCGTGTCACGCCGTCGCGACCGCCCAGAATATATATCGCCGCACCGACTACAACCACGACGGCGTGCTCGAATTCGCCCAGCACATCAAGGGCGACAACAGCTTGTTTGAGAACGCCGCCGGCCTCGAAGACATTGTGCTGGTCGATCGTGGGCTGGCCAACGCCGAAGGCGATCCACAGACGACGGCGACTGCGAAAGCTGGGTACGTCTTCAAAATCCTGACGGCTCAGGGCGCGACCGCGTCTGGCGGCGCGTTCAGTTACATCGACGGCAACGGGCGCATGACGTTGGGCTACGGAATCAGCGCAGTTCCGGATCAATACGACGGGACAGGCCGGAACGCTTTTCTTCTGAGCGCGGAGGGTGCGATCTACCAGAACGATCGCGGGCCGGGGAACACGGCACACGAGCCGACATACGATCCGGATAGCACGTGGGTGATTTCGGAGTAGTTACTTCGCTTCGCCGTGCTGAAAATCGTCGAACAGCGTCACGCTATCGGCCTTCGTCCACACTCCCACCGCGCCGGAATCGCTGAACGTCGAATCGTCGGCTTCGATGACTGCTTTGCCATCGAACGAAACCGTGAAATGCGCGGCTTTGAAATCGACGCGCAGCGTGTGCCATTCGCCGGATGAGACTTTGGTCTCGACATTCTTGAATGCGACGCGTTTGCCTGCGACGGTGTGATAGATCGTCACGTTGTCTTCGAGCGCGTTGGCGCGCGCGATGTAATAGTTGTCGCCGTCCTTGAAGCGCCAAATCAGTCCGCCTGCCTGGTCTTCCTTGCCGGAGACGGGCTTGAACTTGGTTTCGACGAAACCGTCTTTGATCGACACATCCTTTTTGACGCAATAGGGATACTTGCCTTCGCCGGATTGTTTGAGCACGTTCGGTTTGCTCGGTGCGCTGGCGTCGGCTTCGACGGTCCACTTGGTCTTGCCATCGCCAGTAACGCCCGCAACCCAGCCTTTCGGGAGTTCACCTGCTTTGGTGTCGTCGAAATTGACGCTCTCGGCGCGGATGGTCAGACAAGCGATAAGGGCAGAGAAAGTCACAAGTACGCGTTGCATGGGAAAAGTCTCCTGATTGCCGGCCGCTCACTTCCCATGTATCAAAAAATGAACCACCGCGCATACCACCGCCACAAAGATCAGCGCGGTGATGACGGCAATTATGACCAGCCGCCACTTTTCGCGGTCAGCGGCGGGGTCCGTGAGCAGCCGCGCTTCGGGGTCGTCGTGCGTGAGGCTGCGTTCGCTGGCGTCGGTCACGGGTTGCAAGGCGCCGCTGGTGATTTCCTGAATGCGGCTGGTGACTTTCGAATCGAATTCCTCGCCGGGCGTGGCCCAGCCCAGCGCGTCCTGAATCATTTCCAGCGAGCGCGTGGCGGAGTACACCTTCTGACGAATCTCCGGGTCGGTTTCCATGCGGCGTTCAAAACGCTGCCGCTCGGGGCCGTCCATGCGGCCGTCGAGGTAATCGTCGATCTGAGTTTCGAGTTCCTGTTCCATGACTCACGTCCAAGGTCCAAAGTCTAAAGTCTAAAGTTCAAGGTCCGAGGTCCAAGGTCCTTCGACGTTTAGACCTTGGACCTTGGACCAGTCATCCCTCCGGCTCGTTGAGCTTCGCCAGCTTTTCGCGCAACAGTTTATGCGCCCGGCTCAAGCGGCTGGTTACCGTCCCCAGCGACACGCCCAGCGCGTCGGCGATTTCTTCGCAGCTCATTCCGTTCACGTGTCGGAAAATCAATGTCACGCGATATTCTTCTCCAAGCGTGTCGATCGCGTGCAATATCCGGCCGCGTGTCTCCTCTCCGGCGAGACTGTCCGCGGCGCTGCGAACCTTGGTGTTCTCCAGGATGATCTCGCCCTGGCTGTCCTTTTCACTGTGCACTTCCAACGGCACGGTGCGGGACTTGTTTCGCAAGTGATCGATGCACACGTTGTGAGCGATCGACAGCAACCACCCTGAGAAAGCAGACGGTTTTTTGAGGTTGGTTAATGCCTGAAAACCGCGCACAAAAACTTCCTGCGCCAAATCTTCAGCCGTTTCGCGCTGGTTCACGCGGCTGAAACAATAAGTGGTGACGAGGCTCTTGTAGCGCCGCACGAGTTCGTTGTAGCGCTCGTGGAGCCCCAGCGAAACGGACTCCACCAACTCGGCATCCGAGCGGAGCATGTTGGCGCGCGTGGTTTCGCCTGGCAAGTGAGCGTCTCTCCACGAAGGTAACGAACGAATGACGTATTGTAGCGAGCCTTCGCAGAATTAGGACGGGAGAAATTAAAAATCAGGAGATAGGAGTTAGGAGATAGGAGTTAGGAGAAATCATTCACCACCAGCGCGCTGTCCTACTATCTCCTATCTCCTAACTCCTATCTCGTCTTTTCCGTCCGATAATTATTTATAAGTTGAATTCAGTAAACGACTTATGGTATAATTCCGACGAAGAGTAATGACTCGCGCCGGACTTTGCGCGAGTTGTTGGGAGGGGTTCGACGATGAAATGGAATTCTTTGCGCGCCGCACTGCTGGCGGCGATTGCGTGCAGCCTGCTCTGGACAAAGTGTTACGCGGCCGCGTGCGCGACCTGACCGAACATGCAAAACCCGCCGGTCGGCGGGAACACAACCAAGCCTCCGGAGCAGTATACGCTGCCGCCGGTGTACACCGCGCCCGCGCCCGTCGCGCCGGAGCCGCCGCGCTACACGCCGCCGAGTTACACGCCGCCGAGTTACACTCCGCCGCGAACGATTGACCGTTCCGACGCGCCGCAGTTGGAAGCGCGGAAAGGCCCGGCGCGCCCGAAGGATACGCCGCCGGATTATTCGGGCGACGACTGGCGCGACAAAACGCCGCGCGACATCGGCCGCGAACGCGATCTTGCGCGCGAACGCGATGCGCGCGATGCGAACCGCGACCGCAAGGGAGCGGTACCCGTGCAGCCGCGCGTCTCCGAAGATTATGCCGACGACCGCAACTCGCCGATTCTGAAACAAAAGACGCCGCGGCCAAGCGGAGGGGTTTCTGCGCATCGCGTGGAGGCGGGTGAAACGCTCTCCGAAATCGCGATGGATCGTTACGGGTACAACGGACCGCGCACGATCGATCGCATTGTCTCGGCCAATCCGGGGCTGAATCCGGACCGGATTTTCATTGGTCAGGTGCTATATCTGCCGAACTCAAATTGTGGTGCAGGCGGCCCGCCTGCATATGTCAATGACGGCGCGGAATTGGAAACGCCGGCGCCAATGCGCCGAAAAGGTCAGACCACCGTGCAGAACATGCATCTGGTTCCGATTTCGGCGAAGGTGAAAGCGCAGTAGCCGGCATGACCCCAAGCTCCTGTTAGCGGTGTAACTAATGGTAGTGCACCGTGTATTGGAGCCCAATGAACACTTATCGACTTGTCCTGCCGCTCGTTTTTGTGTTGAATTCTGCGTTCGCTTTTGAAAATCATTTCGACGCTCAGGGCCGGCTTGAGCGCATGGAACTCGGCCCCGGTTGGATGGATTTGCACGCGCAAGTCAAAATCGCGTCGAAGAATTGGTCGAAGATTTTTGAATTTCAAAAAAAGAAAGTCGAGTTCGCTGAAAAGGATGGCAAAAAGAATTGGGGCGGCCGAATCGGCGACGGCGAAAACATCGACGTCGAAGTCGTTCAAACGGTCACGCAGGAAGCCACAGGGCTGACCTTCGATTTCAAAACCAGCGCGCTCAAAGACAGCGACATGGAAGCGTTGGTCTTCTGGATCGACGTGCCGGCGTCGCTGTTCGCGAAAGGTTCTTACCGGACCGAAGGCAAAGATTCGAGCTACGGCGATCTTCCCGCGGAACTGCCGCAAAATCACATCCTCAGCAGCGGAAAACTGGAGACGGTGCGCTTGTTCAATCCGGACAAGTCGATTTTGTTTCTCGCGCAATTTGGCGAAGCCACCAACGTGACGATTCAAGACGGCCGCAAATGGGGACCGTATTTTTCGGTGCTGATTCACATGTTTCAAGGCACGCTACTGAAGGGCGAGAGCACGAAATTCAGCGTGACATTGCGCGCGGCAGGGACGCCGGACCAATCGGTCGCCGAATTTGCGCTCGACGCGTCGAAGCCGCGTTACAGCGTGCGCGGCCTTGGCGGGAATTATTGTTTCAGCATCGACTCGCCGGAGAAAGACGCGACGCTTGCGCAGCTCAAGCCGCAATTCGCGCGCACGGAGATTTCGCTGCAACAATGGCAGCCGCGGCGCGGCGCGCCGCCGACGCCGAATGCGGGGAAAGTGCCGCGCGAATTCGAACTGATGCGCCAGCTTGCTCAGAAAAAGATTCCGTTCATCGCTTCAATCTGGCAGGCGCCCGATTGGATGTGCCAGCCGATCGAAGTGAAGGAAGGTAATCGCACGGTGAAGTACACGGGCATCAAGCCGGAAGTTTGGCCGGAGATGATCGAGAGCATCGGCGCGTATTTGCTGCACGCGAAGACGGAGTTTCAGGCTGAGGCGGATTATTTTTCGTTCAACGAAACCGACTGCGGCGCGAAGATCAAAATGTCGCCGGAAGAACACCGCGATTTGATCAAGCGCGCGGGCGCGCAGTTTGAAAAGCTCGGCTTGAAAACCAAATGCCTGCTGGGCGACGTGAGCAACCCGCGCGTGCCGCGCAGTTTCATTCAGCCTGCGCTCGACGATCCGGAGGCGATGAAGTACGCCGGCGCCGTCGCGTTTCACGCGTGGAACACGGGCACGGCGGCGGAGTACACGGCTTGGGGCGATCTGGCCGAGCGCTTGAAACTGCCGCTGATCGTCGCCGAAGCCGGCGTGGATTCGAGCGCCTGGGTGGACGGTTCGTACCGCAGCTTCGACAACGCCGTGCGCGAGATGACGCAGTATCAGGAATTGTTCGCTTACGCGCGCCCGCAGGCGATTTTGTATTGGGAGTACACGGCGGATTATTCGCTCATGCAACCCGACCCGTCGGCGAAATCCAACGCCAAAACCGCCGAAACCGAACGCTTCGCGCTGCAAAAACACTGGCTGACGTTCATTCCGCCCGGCAGCGAAGCCCTCACAATCAGCGGGGGCAAAGAGCACGTGATGCTCAGCGCCTTTCGCAAAGCCGGCGAAAATGGCGCGTTCGACTACACGCTGAATCTGAGCAACGCCGTCTGGCCGCGCAAAGCCCGCATCACGGGCATTCCGCCGGAGATCAAAGCGCTGAATGCGGTCCAGACCACGCGCGGCTCGCTGATGCAGCAGCTTTCGCCGATGGCGCCGGTGAACGGTGTGATTGAGATTGAACTGCCGGCGCGGTCGTTGACGACGTTGACGACGATGAAGTAGGGGAGAGTCCTGAGTCCTGAGTGCTTTTCACTCTTGTTCGCCTTCGTTCTCGCCCTCGTCCTCCCCCAGCATCCCATAGCTCTTCAATTTCCGATACAGCGTCTTTAGCCCGATGCCCAGCAGCTTCGCGGCCTGCGTTTTGTTGCCTTTGGCTTTGTCGTAGACGGCGAGGATGAAGCGTTTTTCGACTTCGTCCATTTTCAGCGAGAGTGGTAGGGCGACGGTGTCTTCGGGTGGGCCGCTCCCTTGCGGTCGCGGTTCTTGAGCGCTGGGTCCGCTGGACGCGCCGGGGAGCGGAAGGCCGGTGCGCTGGAGGATGTCTTCGGGCAGCGCTTCGGGTTCGAGTTCGGCGCCGGGCGAGAGCAGGTGCGCGTGTTCGATGGCGTTGCGCAATTCGCGCACGTTGCCGGGCCAGTCGTAGCGCTTGAGCAGCTCGAGGACGCGCGGCGTGAGCGTTTTGATCTTGTCGTTGCGCGCGTTGAATTCCTTGAGGAAATAGGCGGCGAGCACTTCGATGTCCTCACGCCGCTCGCGCAGCGGCGGGACGGGAATCTGGATCACGTTGACGCGGAAGTACAAATCCTGGCGGAAGCGGCCGGCCTGCATTTCGGCCTTGAGGTCGCGGTTCGTCGCGCAGATCAGGCGCACGTCGACGCGGATGGTTTCGGTGCCGCCGACGCGCTCGAACTCCTGCTCCTGCAGCACGCGCAGCAGTTTCAACTGCGTTTCGGGCGGGCATTCGGCGAATTCGTCGAGGAAGAGCGTGCCGCCGTCGGCGAGTTCGAAGCGGCCTTTTCTCATGCGCACGGCGTTGGTGAACGCGCCGCGCTCGTGGCCGAAAAGTTCGCTTTCGAGCAGTTCCCTGGGCAGCGCGGCGACGTTGACTTTGACGAACGGTTTCCCCGCGCGGTCGCTGGCGGCTTGCAGCGCGCCGGCGACGACTTCCTTGCCCACGCCGGATTCGCCGGTGAGCAGCACGGTGGCGTGGGTCGGGCCGATCTGTTTGACTTTTTCGCGGATGCGCTGAATGGCCGGCGAGACGCCGACCAGTTCGCTGTCGCCGCGGCGGCGCGTGAGCAGTTCCTGCTGGAGTTCGGCGTTTTCAAGCTGCGCTTTGCGCCAGCGCAGCGCGCTTTCCATTTCGGCGCGCAGGCGGTTGAGGTCGATCGGTTTCGAGAGGTAATTGAACGCGCCTTTTTTCATCGCCTGCACGGCGGTCTCTTCGCTGCCGTGGCCGGTGACGAGAATCACGGGCGTGCCGCCGGAGAGGCGCCGGGTTTCGTCGAGCAGTTCCATGCCGTCGCCGTCGGGCAGGCGCAGATCGGTGATGACCAGGTCGAATTCCTCCTCGCGAATTTTTTCGCGCGCGGCGCCCGCGGACGCAACCGCGGTGACCTTCGAGCCTTCGCGCTCGATCACGCCGGCCAGCGTGACGCGCGTGGTTTCATGGTCCTCGACGAGCAGGACGGTGCGGGTGGATTTACCGGGGAGGGCGGGCATGCAGGAATCTCGCGATACGTTGAATCTTTGGGGCGATGATACAGGGGAATGCGGGAAAGGAAAGGTGCGGCCGAGGAGCTTGCACAGGCATTACTTCGCTGGAGCGTTGGCCGACACATCAAACTCGTAAAGCTCTTTCTTCGAGTTTCGCTTGCGAATTTTTCGCGTGTGAACGTTTGAAAAGCCACTTTTTTCGAGCATTGCCGCAAAGATTCTTTCGACGTCTACAATGACATCGTAAAACTTTGAGTTTCCGACGATATAGTGAACCTTGCCATTTGAGCGCATTATTCGGGACGCGGATTTTATGTGATGCCACATGTCTTCAAAGTACTTTCCGACGTACCGCGAAAGCACTTTCCCGGATGTTGCACTGGCTCGCTCGATGCGAGCCAATTGGTCATTAAGAAAGCCTGGTAGATACGTGTCATCCGAGCGCCGCCATTCGGCCACGCGGCTTGTCGCAATGCCCCATGTCCCGCCAATCGCACGCCAGTCCAATTCCCCAGCTTCACGCGCCTCGCTCAAGAACCCGAGCCAGTACATATAAGGCCGCAACTCGCGAACGTAGGACATTCTGTTCGGATATGGAGGCGACGTGATAAGCAAGTCGAATTTCTCGGTCAGGGACTTGTCTGCGTGGCGCGAATCTCCCAAAATAACTCTTCCTATACCGCTAGGACTTTCCGCCGAAGAGTTCAGAACAGTCGCCAGTTCTCGCGAGAAATGATCGAACTCATCGCCCTTTGCCGCAAACAAAGGGGCGTCGTGCACATCGTCTTTGAACGACATGGACTGATGGTTGAACGCGGCGTTGGAAAGCAAGATCATCGTGCGACAGAATGCAATATCCAACAAATCGCGCTCCGGCGAGCGTGCTTCAGTCTCACTTTCAATTTGTGAGCGGAGCCGAAGCAGGTAACCAAGAACGTCTTGTTTCCACCAGCGCTCAATATTGTGTATTTCGGGAGCCGCCGAGCAAGGCGCCAATGGGTTATTGGCTAATTTCTCAATCTTTGCACCGATTTCGCGGCAAGCATCCAGCGTAGATCTGCTATAGGACGCCAGCTTTGCTTGTCCAAACCAGACCAGGAACGGATTTATGTCCACGGAAACGGCATTATGCCCGAGAATCGCCGCGGATAATGTCGTGGTTGCCGTTCCGGAGAAAGGGTCGAAGACATTCAGTTTTCCAGTTGTCGCCGATAAAATGTCATGAACTATCTTTACCGAGTACGCGGGGGTCAAGCGAAGCCATCCGTGCCGTCCTTCGCCTTTGTTAAACTTAAAGGTTAGCTCCGCGCGCTGATTCGATACGTTTGCAACATCAAGCATTCTTCAACTCCTCAGTTTGCATTCAGCAACGCTTGCAGCACCACGGCCACTTCCCGATTGAGCGCTTCTTTGTGCCGCCCGAAAAATCCAGCCAGATCATAGCCAACGATTTCCTGCATGAAGCGATACGTCGATGTTAACGAATTCCCGGCGAGTGTCCCGGTTAAGATTGCCCATTTTTCCGATTTATATCGAATGACGATGTCAGAATCAATTTGCGACGATAGTATCATGGCGCACGGCAAGTAGGCCTGCGTATACGCTGTGGCGGCATTGGCAAGATCTGCGTTCTGTCGCTTCGAGTCTTTGCTCTTGTAACCTTGCCGCACCTCAAAAACGACACCTTGCAGCGATTTTGCTATCGGCCGTTTGACCTGAAGCGCGGCGGCCGATTTCAAAATCCAATCGCGAACTTGCTCGCGCTTCGCAGCTTCTTTTACACTTTCCAGCGGAATCCGGCAATCAAGCGAAAGCGTGCGAACTTTGTTTCCCGAGCGCGGGACTTGATACGACCACGAGACTTCCTCTGGATTCAGGCCAATTTCGTCCTGTAAAATAGTGCGAATCAGGCGTTCGCATCCGATGCCGATCTGCCGATAGATGCTCGTCATTCCGCCTGCGGCTTTATGAGCCGCATACATCAGCGGATTGTCCAAACCGAACCACGAATAAAACGGGTCCGAACGATAAAGCGTCTGAAATTCATCCAATGATAGACCGACGCCGGCACCCTGGCCGAGTTTTGGTTTATAATTCGCACAGACCTTGATGGGTTCAATAATTATTGAAAGATAAGTCGCGTCGCGATCCGTTGCCATATCCCCCCCTTTAAATGGAGATCCACCAAATCGGACCAGCGTAGCGCGCGGCAGTTTTTCAGCAACGAAAACCGCGAGCGCTTATGGCGTGCGGATTTTTCGGGCCTGTCACTCATTCGATTGCAACTCATCGCACAAAGAACGGTGCCACCGCCAGCACAATCCCAATCGCCAGCGAGAGCCAGAACGAGTTCACAAAATAACTGAAGAACATCATTATCACGCCGGCAAACAGGAACGAATACTCCTGCGCTTTGCGGCCATACATAAAATAGCCGAAGCCGATCGTCGAGATGAACAGGGAGAGAAACAAGGGGGACGAATCCACGCGTCACTCTTTCTTTGCGCAGCAGTTTTTCAGCAGCGTTTTGTCGAGCGAGAGCGGCCCCGCGCCGCGCATCAGCAGCGCCAGCGCCATGCACAGCAGCGCGAGCTGCCATTCCCAGCCGCCCACCGACGGCTGCGCGCCGCCGGATTCGACGTGCATCATGAATCCCTGATGCATGTGCACCGTAAAAATCGCCACGAGCATGACCACGATATGGCCGAACGCGGCCACGCGCGTGCCCAGGCCCAGGATCAGCAAAATGCCGCCGGCAAATTCCGCAAGGAAGGAGAGCCACGCATTCACGCCCGGCAGCGGCACACCCAGGCTTCCAAGCATCCCCGCGAACTTGTCCAGGCCGAACACAAAGTATTTGGTGTACCCGTGTGCGATGAACGTGGCCGCCAGCGCGGCGCGGAGAGGAATGTCGGAGTTCTGCGCGCAGAATGCGCAGACTTTGCAATTCGAAGTGTCTCTGCCGAACATAATGCGCCTCCTGATGAGAGGAATTGAGAAAGCGAATGACGCGGTGCAATTTCTTCCTGATAGAAGGGTGTACACCGCGCGCGCGTTGGCACGCATTTCGCGCCTTTGTGTTCGATTGTCGCTGCGCTGGACAATAAAGCGAGTCATTTCGGCGTGAATGTGCACTCATAGGTGGCGTTTTGACGCCGATAAATCTTCGTTCGTGCTCGAAACTGTGCTATGCTGGAGCACGGGAATGATTATAAGATAAACCCCTTGACGCCGGCTTCTCTGAGGATTGAACATGTTTGACCGATTCACCGACCGCGCCCGCAAAGTCATGAGCTTCGCCCGCCAGGAAGCGGAGCGCTTCAACCACGATTACATCGGCACCGAGCACATTTTGCTGGGGCTGGTCAAGGAAGGTTCGGGCGTCGCCGCAAACGTGCTCGAGAATCTCGATGTCGATCTGGAAAAAGTCCGCCTCGAAGTCGAGAAGCTGGTCAAGCCCGCGCCGGACGTGGTGACGATCGGGCAATTGCCATTTACGCCGCGCGCGAAGAAGGTGCTGGAGTTCGCGATCGACGAAGCGCGCGCGCTGGATCACAACTATGTTGGGACGGAGCATCTGCTGCTCGGCCTTCTGCGCGAGCAGGAAGGCCTTGCGGCGCAGGTGCTGATGAATCTCGGGTTGAAGCTCGACGACGTGCGCAGCGAAGTGATGGAGTTCCTCGGCGCGGAGACGCAGCAGGGCAAAGAGGGCGCGGCTCACGGGCATGCCGAAGGCGGCGGCACCAGCACCGGCGCGCAAGCGCAACAAAAGCAGGACAGCAAAACGCCCGCGCTCGACAGCTTTGGCCGCGACCTCACTGAATTGGCGCGCGAGGGCAAACTCGATCCGGTGATCGGGCGCAAGAATGAAATCGAACGCGTGCTGCAGATTCTCGCGCGCAGAACCAAGAACAATCCGGTGCTGCTGGGCGAAGCGGGCGTGGGCAAGACGGCCATCGTCGAAGGTTTCGCGCAAATGGTCGTCGATGGCGAAGTGCCGGAGCTGCTGCGCGGGAAACGCGTCGTGGTGCTCGATCTGGCGATGATGGTCGCCGGCACGAAATACCGCGGACAATTCGAAGAGCGCATCAAAGCGGTGATGAACGAAGTGCGGCGCTCGAAGAACGTGATTCTGTTTGTGGACGAATTGCACACGCTCGTCGGCGCGGGCGGCGCGGAAGGCAGCATCGACGCCAGCAACGTGCTCAAGCCGGCGCTCGCGCGCGGCGAAGTGCAGTGCATCGGCGCGACGACGCTCGACGAATACCGCAAGTACATTGAAAAAGACTCGGCGCTGGCGCGGCGCTTCCAGAGCGTGATCGTCAATCCGCCGTCGCAGGAAGAAGCCATCGCGATCCTCAAAGGATTGCGCGACAAATACGAAGCGCATCACCGCGTGACCATCACCGACACGGCGCTGATCGAGGCCGTGAAGCTCAGCGACCGATATATCACCGGGCGCTTCCTGCCGGACAAGGCCATCGACGTGATCGACGAATCCGGCTCGCGCGTGCGCCTCAGCAAGATGACGCGCCCCCCGGATTTGAAGGACATCGAACGGCAGGTCGCCGAGCTTGAAATGGAGAAGGAACAGGCCGTCGCCGGGCAGGATTTCGAAACTGCCGCGGATTACCGCGACAAAGCCGAAGTGCTGCGCAACCAGATGAAGAAGATTCAGAAGGAATGGAAGGAAACGTCGAGCGAAGCGGTCGGGACGGTGGACGAAGAAGTCGTGCGCGAAGTGATCAGCAAGATGACCGGCATTCCGCTGCGCAAAATGCAGGGTGAGGAGACCGAGCGGCTGCTGAAGATGGAAGAATCCCTGCACAAGCGCGTGATCAGCCAGCACGAAGCGGTGCAGACGCTCTCGAAAGCCGTTCGCCGCAGCCGCGCGGGTTTGAAAGATCCGCGGCGGCCGATTGGTTCGTTCGTGTTCCTTGGACCGACGGGCGTTGGAAAAACGCTGCTGGCGAAAGCGCTGGCGGAGTTCATGTTCGGCGATCAGGACGCGCTGATTCAGATCGACATGTCCGAATACATGGAAAAGCACGCGGTCTCGCGCTTGGTTGGCGCGCCGCCCGGTTACGTCGGCTACGAAGAAGGCGGGCAGCTCACCGAGAAAATCCGGCGCCGGCCATACTCAGTGGTGCTGCTGGACGAAATTGAAAAAGCGCATCCGGAAATCTTCAACATTCTGTTGCAGATCATGGAAGACGGGAAGCTCACGGACAGCTACGGCCGCAGCGTGGATTTCCGCAACACGGTGCTGATCATGACCAGCAATATCGGCGCGAAGCTGATCAAGGATTCCGGCTCGATCGGCTTTGGCCGCAAGACCGAAGAGCACAATCATGAGGAACTCAAGCGCAAGCTGGTCCAGAAAATGGAGGAGGAATTCAGGCCGGAATTCATCGCGCGGTTGGACGAAGTGATTGTGTTCCATCACCTCACGAAGGACGACGTGGCGAAGATCGTGCATTTGGAAATCGCGCAGGTCTCGAAGCGCTTGAAAGAGAAAGAAATCGCGCTGACGATCACCGACGACGCGCTGAATTTCCTGATCGAGAAAGGGACCAACCTCGACATGGGCGCGCGGCCGCTGCGCAGAGCGGTGGAGAAGTTCATCGAAGACCCGCTGAGCGAAGCGATTTTGCGCGGCGAAGTGCCGGCGAAGAGCACGATCGAAGCCGTGCCCAACGCCAAAGCCTCGGCGCGAATGCGAGCCGACGAGAAAAAGGACACGGTGGCCAAAGCCGAAGCGGAGAAGATGGCGGGAGACGAAGCGCTGGTCTTCCACCGCACCGGCGACTACGACCCGGGCGTGATCGCCGCCGTGCCGATCGAGGCGGAGCCGAGTTTGACGGCGCCGGCGGCTGCGGGCGGGAGCACGGTGGGGGCGCGGGGGGGAGCGGGGATGCGGGCGGGGGGATAGTCGCCTTTCACTCCCTTGATAATGCTGCGAATCGAATGGCTTAAGGCGCAGTTTCGAATCCGAGCGCCAAAGCCAAGGCGCGTTGGCGAAGATCGAAAGTCAGAAACCGTTTCACGCTCAAGTGCTGCGCGCTTGCCACATGGAGCAGATCCATCGCGCGGTACCCGCTGGGAGCGGTGTGCGCCGACGAAATTCGCTCCGCGCGATCCAGCACATCGGCCCAATCGACTGGAACGACGGTGAATGCCCCTGCGGCAAGATTAGACTGAAACTGCGCCAAGGCCGCTTCGCCCGTACGCTGCGAAAATCCCGTGGATTTGTCGCTGCGATGCCGAAAAATTTGCAGGCGCACCGACTGGCGAAACTCGTAAATAACCAGACCTGTGATGACTACGGCTGCTTGTTGGCGACTCTGTCACGCAATAGCCTTTGGGGAATGCACGAGCGGAACATACAGCGCGCAAACGTAGGACGTGTCGGCAAACTCGCTCATCCTTCTTCGCCTTCCCGTTCGAAATCGCGCATCAGTTTGAATTCATTAGCGGAAAAGACACGACTGCCCCAGATCGCGCGCAACTGTGCCGCGAAATCGATATTTGCCGGTGCGCCGCTCTGCTTAGCAAGGGGTGTCAAACGGGCGAACGGTTTGCCTCGGCGGCGAATTTCAACTTCCTCGCCCTGAGTCAGCCATGCCGCCACTCGACGGAAGTCGTTGCGGAGATCCGCGACACTTGCAGTTCTCATGATAGCAGGTTATCTCATTTGACGACATCGCGCAAGAGGTGGAATTTGCGCAAGCGATAACGGCGTTGATTTCTGTTCGCAAATTTGCTAACTTGCGCTCGGAGTGGCTCACATGAAAAGCAAAAAGCCGAGGCGAACAACAGACGCCATGGAAATACTCTACAACAGGTACCTTCGTGGCAAACCGGAACTAATCGCGGAGTACGAAAAGATCAAAGCAGAGGATGCCATCGGCCGGAAAATATATGAACTGCGCCAAAGAGCCGGGCTGACTCAACGCGAATTGGCAAAAAAGATTGGCACCACGGCTTCGGTGATTTGCCGATTGGAAGATGGCGACTACGATGGCCATTCGATGATGATGTTAAACCGAATTGCGAAAGCCCTGAACAGACGGGTGGAGATTAATTTCGTGCCGCTGCGCGCAAACGCTAATTCCATTCCCGCCTGACGAACTCGCGCGCGGCGACAATGCGGGAATGAGGGCGCTACACGCATGTGCGGACGCTACACACTCGCCACCACTTATGACGAACTGCGCGAGTTCTTTCAACTCGATGACGATTTCCCGCTGTACTCGGCGCGGTACAACATCGCGCCGACGCAGCCGGTGCTGGCCGTGCGCGACGTGGCGGTGCTGGACGGGGAAAAAGCGGCACAGAAGCGGCGCGTCGCTTTTTTTTCGTGGGGCTTGGTGCCGTCGTGGAGCAAAGACCCGCGGCTGGGCGCGAAACTGATCAACGCGCGGGCGGAGACGCTGGCGGAGAAGCCGGCGTTTCGAACGGCGTTCAAACGGCGGCGCTGCCTTGTTCCGGCGGACGGATTTTACGAATGGCAGCGCAGCGGCAGGCGCAAGCAGGCGTTTCACATTCGGCTGCGGCGCGAAAAGCTGTTTGCGTTCGCGGGGATTTTCGACGAATGGCACGGGCCGAATGGGGAGCTGCTGGAGACGTGCGCGATCGTGACGACGGAGGCCAACGACTTGATGCGGCCGATCCACGAGCGGATGCCGGTGATTTTGCGGCGCGGCGATTATGGCGCGTGGCTTGACAAGAAGAACGAGGACACGGACGCGCTTTTGGAATTGCTGACGGCGTATCCGTCCGAGGAGATGGTGGCGACGGCGGTGGGGGATTTTGTGAATTCGGCGCAGCATGAGGGGGCGGCGTGTTTGGAGCGTGCGAAGGAGATGGAGGGGGAAGGGATGTTGTTTTAAGTATGAGAGTGTGAGAGTGTGAGAGTAGAGGGAATACTCTCACACTTGAACCGTGCCATCTTTGAGCCGCACGATCCGGCCGGCGATGGCGGCGGCTTCGGCGGAATGGGTGGCGAGGACGAGGGTGGATTTGTTTTCGCGCACCAGTTCGCTGAGCAGCTTCAGCACTTCGGCGCTGCTGGCGCTGTCGAGGTTGCCGGTGGGTTCGTCGGCGAGCACGAGCGCGGGGCGCGTGACGAGCGCGCGGGCGAGCGCGATGCGCTGGCGTTCGCCGCCGCTGAGCACGTCGGGCTTGTCGGATTTGCGCGCGGAGAGGCCGACGCGGCCGAGCAGTTCGTGCGCGCGCGCGTGCAGCGCGGATTCGGGCATGCCGGCGAGGCGGCCTTGGAGCAGCACATTTTCGAGGACGCTTAACGTCGGCAGCAGGTGAAAGAATTGGAAGACGAAGCCGAGACGCTCGCGGCGGAAGCGGGAGAGTTCGGTGTCGTTGAGTTTTTCGAGATTCAAGCCGCCCACTTCGATGCTGCCGGAGGTTGGCGCGTCCAATCCGCCGAGCAGATGAAGCAGGGTGCTTTTGCCGGAGCCGCTGGCGCCCATCAGCGCGACGGCTTCGCCGTCGGCGACGTCGAGGTCCACGCCGTTGAGGGCCTGCACGGCGGCGGAGCCGTTGCCTGCGGCTTCGAAGCGTTTGACGACGCGGCGGGCTTTGATCATGGGCGGTAGTGTACCATGCGGGCGGGGCGATTTCATTGCGCCGCTTTGGCGCATGGGCGAACAGGGCCGCGTCAATTTCAATTTGCGCCAACGCATCTTCGCATTATGGTGACGCTTCAAATTTTAAGAGAAATCCGCGTGAGCAAAAAATCAAACGTTGTTTCGCCGCCATTGGATCTCAAGCGCTGCGGCTGGACGCTCTCCGATCCGCTGATGGCCGCGTATCACGATACGGAATGGGGCGTGCCAGTTCATGACGACCGCAAGCTTTTCGAATACATCGTGCTGGACGGCGCGCAGGCAGGCTTAAGCTGGAAAACAGTGCTGTACAAGCGCGAGAACTACCGCGCCGCGTTCGACAATTTCGATCCAGAGAAAGTCGCGCGCTACGGCGCAAAGAAAGTCGCCGCGCTGTTGAAGAACGATGGCATCATCCGCAACAAATTGAAAATCGCCGGCGCGATCCGCAATGCAAAAGCCTTTCTCGCCGTGCGGGAAAAATCCGGCAGTTTCGATTCGTACATCTGGCAATTTACCGAGGGCAAAACAATTCAAAACAAACGCCGCTCGCTCAAAGAGATTCCCGCGCGCACGCCTGAAGCCGAAGCAATGAGCAAAGACCTGATCGCGCGCGGCTTCACGTTTGTCGGACCGACAATTTGCTACGCCTTCATGCAAGCGGCTGGCATGGTCAACGACCATACCATCGATTGCTTTCGGCACGTGGAACTAAGATAGGGCACGCGACTGGGGCGTTTGACAGGCCTTATAAGGCCTATGGGCCCAATAGGCCCAACTCGCTTGTAAAAGCGCCGCGGGGACCGTATCATTTGTTGAAAACCACGAAGGAATTACGCAACATAATGGCGACTGAAACTCTGATTGGCAAACCCCTTCACCTTACTGTCATCACGCCGGCGCGCGCGGTGCTTGACGCCGACGCCAGCGCGGTGGTCGCGCCCGCTTTTGACGGCGAAGTCGGCGTGCTGTCCGGCCACGCGCCGATGCTGGCGCTGCTGGGCAGCGGCGAATTACGCGTCAATGCCGCCGATGGCAAAGTGCGGCGGCTGGCGATTCGCGGCGGATTCTTGCAGGTCAATCACAACAAAGTTACCGTGCTCACGCCCGAATCCATTGCGGCGGAAGAAATCAAAGCCGATGACGTGAAGGCCGAGCTCGACAAAATTAACGCCACCAAACCGCCCACGAAGCCCGAAGAACTCGAAGCCTTCGAATCGCAAAAGGCGTGGGTGAAACTGAAGGAAAAAATTCGGAGCAAGTAGACATCGGTCCAAGGTCCAAGGTCCAAAGTCCAAGGTCATCGAGCTTCGAAGACCTTCGACTTTGGTCCTTGGACTTTGGACAGCCCGTTATGCCCATTACTCTTCCCGGCGATCCGCCGCCTAATCCGAAGCATCGCTGGATCTTACCGGCTCTGCTGCTGCTTCTTCTGTGCGGGCTGCTTACTCCGCTAGGCGTGATTTACTATCACAATAAAGTGATTGAAGATAATCAGAACGCCACCATCGATGCGCTGCGCCGTTATGCGGTGTTACAGCGTGAATTCTTTGCGCGGGAAAAGCGCTACGCCGCGGCGTTCGACGAACTGGGCGATCCGGCGTGGGCGCAGGTGCGCGGGCTTCCGTCGCTGAACGCCACAACCTATCACGGCTATCGCTTCCGCCTCTTTACATCGCAGAACAAAGATGTCGCCGGCGGCGCCCGTAATTTCATCGATGCCAACGGCCGTCTGGCGCATGGCTACGCGCTCATGGCCGTCCCTTCGCAATACGGCGTCACCGGGAGGCTGACTTTTATGATTTCCGCGCCGGGGGACGAGATATTTTATTACGATTTCGGGGTCAAAACCGACGAAGCTTTGCGCGGCTCCGACGATTATTTCGTGCCCAAAGGCGCGAAGTCCATGCGCGGCGGTTAAGGGGCATTGCGCGCAATTTCGGGATTCGTATACTGACTCTTCTTGAATCTGGAATCTGGAATCTGGAATCTTGAACATTGAATGCTGAATTAGTCACCGACATCACACTTCCGAGCGGCATCCGCTTTGTCGGCGAACGGATCGAGCGCAGCCAGGGCGTCGCGGTCGCGCTGCGCATTCCGGCGGGCGCGAAGGACGATCCCGCCAGCAAACTCGGCCTCGCGAATCTGGTCACCGAAACGCTGGTCAAGGGCACGCGCCGACACACCGCGCGGCAGCTCTCCGACGCGTTCGATTATTACGGCATCCGTCACGGCGAAACCACGGGGATCGAGAGCACCAGTGTGAGTCTGCGCTTTCTTCCCGAGCATCAAGCCAAAGCGCTCGCGCTGCTGCGCGAAATTTTGAGCGAGCCGTCGTTTCCCGCGAAAGAATGCGAGACCGCGAAGATTCAATCGGTGCAGGAAATCAAGCACCTCGAAGACGAGCCGCTTTCAAAAGTGTTCGTTATCCTCAAAGAGCTTTACTTTGGCGAAATGTGGGGCCATTCCGAATTGGGGCGCGAGGAATTGATTGGCGGAATTTCGCGGGACGATTTCCGCGCGTTCTGGCGGGCGCGCTTCGTTCCGGCCGGAACGATTGTGTCCGCGGCGGGCAAATTCGAAGCGGATGCGATGATCAAGGAGATTGAAAAACTTTTCGCGCACAACGGCACGCTCCCCGCGTCGCCGCCGCCGCCCGCGCCTCCGGCGCAGAATGTTTCGAAGCATGTCCACAAGGACAGCGAACAGACGCAGATCGCGATGGCGTTTCCAAGCGTGCCGCGCAATCATCCCGATTATTTCGCGGCGCAGGCCGGCATCGGCGTGCTTTCCGGCGGGATGAGCGGGCGCTTATTCACCGAAGTGCGCGAAAAGCGCGCGCTGGTTTATTCGGTCGGCGCGCAGGCGTCGTCGTTGCGCGGCTTGGGTGTTTGCTACGCCTACGCTGGGACGACGGCGAAGCGCGCCACAGAGACGCTGGAAGTTCTTCGCGCTGAATTGCGCCGGCTGCCGACGGACGTGACGGAGGAAGAAGTCGAACGCGCGAAGATTGGTTTCAAAGCTCATTTGCTGATGGATCAAGAGAGCACGAGTGTGCGCGCGCGCGAATTGCTCGACGACGTTTATTTTCAGAATCGCATTGTTCCGGTCGCGGAAGTGATCGAGAAAATCGACACGGTCAAAGTGAAGGATGTCGCAGACTATTGGAGCGCTCATCCGATCGAACCCTGCGCGTTGGTGACGTTGGGGCGCGAGGCGCTTGAATAAAGCCGTGCCGGGAATCCGTTTTGCAACATTTGTTTTCCACAGCTAATCTTCTGCGAATCGGACTGCATTTTGCGTCTCCTCTTCTGTCGAGCAGAGGGTAAGAGTCATGCGAAAAACGAAAGAGAGCCTCGCCCATCCGCCTCAAGTCGGCAGCGAACAGATGCGTGAGGCGCAGGAAACGGAAAACGAAGAGCGTTACGATGCCGTGGGTGGCGAAACTTCGACGGAAGGCGTGGGGCGGGGCTTCGACGCGTCGGGCGAGGAACCCAGCGAATTCGAAAAGTCCGAGTCGTCCGCGGACGGGCCGTTGAGCGGCGAGATGAGCGATCCGCCCATGAAAAAAGGAATGGGCCGCGCCAAAGTCAAGCGGCGCCACAAGCGGATCCATCCGGCCAACAGCCCGAGCAATCACCCGGCCGCGAATTCGAGCAAGACGATTTAAGCTTCGCGCGGGCGGCGAACGCCGCTCTCGCTCACAAGATTCGACGACACTTCGGCGAACCGAACCGGTTTTCGGCTGAGGGTGAATCGTTCGCTTGCGAATCAACGCGCAGCGGCTTCGGCATAGGTCTTGCCACGGAATCCGGTTCGTAGTCGTGGATACAAATCGATGGGAGACGTGGAACATGAGCCAGGAACTTCATGGGAAGAAAATCGCCATTTTGGTTGCAGATGGATTCGAACAAGTTGAAATGACGGAGCCGCGGCAGGCGCTCGAAAGCGCCGGTGCGGCCACGGACCTTGTTTCTCCGGCGGGCGAAAAAGTGTGCGCGGCGCAGCACGACAAGAAGGGGGACGAATTTGCCGTCGATGTGCCGCTGAACGCAGCGGATTCCGACGAGTACGACGCGCTCGTCTTGCCGGGCGGCGTGATGAATCCCGATGCGCTGCGCATGAATCCGGACGCGGTGAAATTCGTGAAGTCGTTCGTGAGAGCCGGAAAACCGATCGCCGCGATTTGCCACGGTCCGTGGACGCTGATTGAAGCCGATGCGGTGCGTGGAAAAACGATGACGAGCTGGCCGAGCCTTCAAACCGATTTGAAGAACGCCGGCGCAAAATGGGTGGACCGCGAAGTGGTCGCCGACAACGGGCTGGTCACCAGCCGGAAGCCGAGCGATCTGCCGTCGTTCAACAAAAAGATGATCGAGACTTTTGCCGTGCTGCATCACGCCGGATAAGTCAGGAGCGCGTTCAAACCGTGTGCTGCCTCGTTCTTTTACTCGCCTTCTTCGGCCCACGCACGGCGCTCGTGTACCTCTGGCTGGTCGGATACCTCGACGGCGTTTTTGCGACGGTGTTATGGCCGCTGATTGGATTTCTGTTTCTGCCGTTCACGACGCTCGTGTACGCATTCGCCATGCATAATGGCGGGCTTACGAATTTCGCCGTCGTGATGCTGATCGTCGCGGCGCTGCTCGATTTTGGAGTGCTGGGCGGCGCCGAGCGGCATCGGCGGCGGCGCGTTATTGTTGACGACGACGATTGATGCTATTTTTTCGAAGACTTGGCGACCAGTTTGAGCGCGGTTTTCGGGCCGCGGCAGCCAAGCAGCTTGAATTTGACGTTGCGAATCGAATTATAATTGATGAAGAACTGTTCCAGTTCCTTTAACAGTTCCGCACTGATTTCCTTTAGCGATTTCACGTCGCTGTGAGAGTTGCCGTGATGTTCGATGGGCACTGCCACCAAGCGGTCGTTGCGAACCGGCTTTTTATTTTTGTCCGTCTGCTCGGCTTCGATCACGCCAATCGGGCGGCAGCGCAGCAGGCAGCCGGTGGGGACGATGATATCCAAAAAGACGAGTACATCCAGCGGGTCGCCGTCTTCGCCGCGCGTGCCGGGGATGAAGCCAAAATCATAGGGAAATTCCATACCCGCGGGCATGATTTTGGACAACTCGAAGAGTCCCGACTTCTCGTTGTATCTGTATTTGCCGCGGCTGCCCTGCGGTGTTTCGATGACGACGTTGAGTGTGTCCTTGTCGCAGAATGGTTTCAACGCAGTAATGTCTTTGCTCATTTGTTCGGCCTCGCCCACAAATCTGGCACGCTTAAACATGGCGCTCGGTGGGGTGGATCGGCACGCCGGTTTCGCGCACGAATTTTGGGCGGCTGATCATCAGTGTGATCGCGCGATCCAGCGAGAAAGCTCCGGCGCCCTTTAGCACGATCGCGAAGGCCATCGCGATGGCGAGCAGGTGGTATTCAAAGCCTTCGCCTTGCTGGTTTCCGAACCAATTCATGAAGAAACCGAAGTGCCTGTGGACCATCAGGATTGCGACGAGCATGTTGGTGAGGATTCCAAACGCGGCGATGCGCGAAAGCAGGCCGACGATCAGGCCGAGGCCGCCGAAGAATTCAGCGGCAATCGCCAGGAAGGCCAAGGGCTCGGGAATTCCCATCTGATGCGTGAAGAAACCCAGGGTGGCGTGAAAACCGTTGCCGCCGAACCAGCCGAGCATTTTCTGTGAACCGTGGGCGACGAAGACGATGCCGAGCATGACGCGGACGACGGCCAGCGCCGAATTGTCCGCCGTGTAAAAGAGTTTTCGCAGCATGAGAACAGTTCCTTTCGTGAGTGGCGGAAGCAAAGTTGAGGCCCAATAGAAAGATCTTGCTTGTTCAACTTGCGCAATCGCCGGACGACTCAACGGCGCATGGCTGCCCAAGTCTTGGCGGCATCCTCTAATGAGCCGATCAACCGTCCTTAACTTGCGCAAGAAGAAAGGAAGTTTCGCGCCGTCAGGCCCGTTCTTTGCGGCAAAGCAAAATGCGAGGTCAGGAAATTGGAGAAAAGATCATGAACAAGGACATCGCCGCAGGCAAATGGAAACAAATGCAGGGTCGCTTCAAACAGTGGTGGGGCAAGCTTACAGACGATGACATCGAAACCATCGAAGGCAACTACGACAAACTCGTAGGAAAGCTGCAGGAGCGCTACGGCTACTCGCGCGAGCAGGCGGAGCAGGAATGCAAGGTACACAATGCCGAGGCGGCGATGAAGAAATAAGGGGCGCGAAGATTTAATTTTGGAGCGCTTACCATGAAAGCAATCGTCTTCCACGGCGTCGGCGACATCCGATTGGACGATGTCCCGGAGCCGAAACTGAAAAGTTCGACCGACGCGATTCTGCGCATCACGTCGAGCGCGATCTGCGGGACCGATTTGCACATGATCCGCGGGACGCTCGGCGGGATGAAAGCGGGAACGATTCTGGGGCACGAGGCCGTGGGCGTAATCGAAGAAGCGGGCAAGGACGTCAAGAATCTGCGTCCGGGCCAGCGGGTAGTGATCCCTTCGACGATCGCCTGCGGGAATTGTGTGTATTGCCGCGCCGGCTACTTCGCGCAATGCGACGAGGCCAATCCAAACGGGCCGCAAGCCGGCACGGCGTTTTTTGGCGGGCCGAAGTCGTCGGGTCCGTTCGATGGACTACAGGCCGAGTTCGCGCGCATTCCATTCGCGCACGTCGGGCCGATGGCGCTGCCCGATGAAATCTTCGACGATCAAGCGATCTGCCTGTCAGACATTTTTCCGACCGGTTATTTCGGCGCGAAGCTGGCCAAGATCAGAGACGGCAACACCGTCGCTGTGTTTGGCTGCGGGCCTGTCGGGCAGTTTGCGATCATCAGCGCCAAGCTCATGGGCGCGTCGCGCGTGTTTGCGGTGGATTGCATTCCGTCGCGGCTGGCGATGGCGCGCAACCAGCAGGCGGAAGTAATCGATTTCAACAAGGAAGATCCGGCCGAAGTGATTCAGGATTTGACCGAAGGCATCGGCGTGGACCGCGCGATTGACGCGGTTGGCGTGGACGCGATGATGGCCAAGTCGGGGCCGGCGGCTCCGAGCAGCGAGGAGAAAGAAGAATTCGCGGAGGAGCAGCGCAAGATCGTGGCGAAGAGCAACCCGCACGGCAATGTGTGGATTCCCGGCGATGCGCCGTCGCAGGCGCTGCGCTGGGCCGTCGAGGCGCTGGCCAAAGCGGGGACGCTGGCGATCATTGGCGTGTACGCGGAGAAATCGAATTTCCCGATCGGCATGGCGATGGAAAAAAATCTCTCCGTGCAGATGGGAAATTGCAATCACCGAAAGTACCTGCCGGCGTTGATTGAATTGGTGCGCAAGGGCACGGTCGATCCGCTCAAAGTGCTGACGCATCACGAGCCGCTGATGGGCGCGCTTGAAGCGTACGCGGCCTTCGATACGCGGCAGCCGGGGTGGATCAAAGTTGAACTCAAACCGGAACGGCACTGAGCGTGCGTTCCGGCAAACGGGAAAGAAAGGGGAGGAGTTATGGTTCGCGTGCTGCTGATCGTTGTACTGCTGCTGTTGCTGCTGGGAGCGGCTCCGGTGTGGCCTTACAGCCACGACTGGGGTTACTATCCATCCGGCGGGGGCCTAATACTGCTTATCATCGTCCTGGCGTTGCTGTTTGGGCGGCGCACGTGAAGTGGGCTGGTCAGCCTGAACAGCAGCGCGCTTCGTGGGACCGTGCGGGCGGGACGCCTGCACCCACGGAGTTATTTCTGCGCGGCGTAAACTGGCATCGCGGGGTCGCCGAAGATTTGTTCGGTGCGGCCCAAGTCGGCGAAATACGGGTTGCCGGTTTGTTGCAGCGCCCATTGCTGCGCGCGCATCAGCGCATCGCCCCAGCGGAAATGCGAACCGCCGGAATTAACAGTTGAAATGAATTGCGCGGCGAACTGCGCGCCGATTTGAGGATTCATGTAGGTCGAAGTGCCGATTGAGGCGGCGATGCCGCCTTGCGGCTGGGTCAGCGCTTGGATCGCGATGCTGCGGAATCCCGCGACGTCTTGAGCCATCCAATTTCCATTGCACGTGACTTGAATCAATACGGAGTGGCCGGTCCATGATTGGACGGAAGTCTGGTCGAGAATCGGCGGCGTGGTGTTGCCGAGATGCACGGAACTGCCGTGGCCGGTGAACATGAGCAGGTCCGCGCCGCCGTTGGCGGCGGCGGTGAATGCCAACGTGGATTCCGGCGGCGTTGCATTGGTGATTCCGAGATAATTGCGCTGCCAGGATAAGTCCGGATTCTGTGCGGCGACGGCGTCAGAGAGCGCGGCGAAATCGCCGACTGCCGGATCGGCGAGATCGGCGACCGTGTGCACGCGGGCGTTCGAGATGGGAAGACCCGCGTTGGAAAGTACGTTGTGGACGGCGTTCGCCAAGTCGGTGGGACCGTTCACGGGCAGGCGGCCGACGGACACTTCGGGGTAACCGCGCCCCAGATCGCCGTAGAGCGAATCGGAGGTTGTTTGCGCGAAGAAGGTCGTCGAGACCAGGAACGCGGGGCAGAGCGGATCGACGTGCGCGCCGGAGTAGTCGAGGTAATCGGTATGCGTGCGACCGACGAGCAGCACGTATTTCGGGCGCGCGGCACGCACGGCGTTTTGGATGCCTGTGGGGCCGTAGCGGCCGTAGTTGTAGTAATCGAAGAGTTGTTCTTGCGAAACGAATGCAGCGCGCAGGCCTTCTTTAGAATGATGAAGCAAAAGCGGCTGCACGCCGGCGGAGAATTGATCCGGCCCGACCGCGAGGTATTTGAACGCGGCGGCGGGCTTCACCTGGCTCTTGGTTATCGAGAGCGGCGCATTCTCCTGGCCCACCGGGACGACGAGGAAATTGCCGGTGCCGCCGGATGCGGCAACGAAGCGGATGCGGAAGGTTCCGTCGGCTTGGGCCTGGGTTTCGTACGGCACGAGCGCGGCGCGGTCGGGGAAGCGCGCATCGACGACCCACACGTCGGCGCTGGGAAGGTTCGCGGCTTCGAAGAGCTGCGACGTGATCGTTACGTTCATAACTGTAAGCGGCGCGGACGCGTCGAGCGCGCGCGTGTAGCTGACGTTCATCGAATGCAGGAACGAAATCTGCGAATCGATGCCGTGCAATGCGGGAGTGATCAGTTCGATTTGATTCGTTCCGCCCGCGAGCGCGCCGGAGGGAATCGAGAATGTGAGGCTGATCATTTTGCCGCCGCCGGTCCATTGCGCTTGGCCGAGCGATTGGCCGTTGAGCACGGCTATGAGCGCGTGGTCGGGCGAGACGCCGGATTCCGATTGCGAGAGGCTCCATAGATTGACGGTAAGCGACGCGGTTGAATCGATGGCGTTGAGCGTGTTGATCGAGAAGATTTGGTCGGTGCCGTCGGTCAGGTATTGCGATGAGAACCACGGCGGGAAGGTGTAGGGGCGGTAATTGTAATCGAAATAGATGTCGTGGTAGCTGGTGGTGACGAAGGCAGGCGTTATGTTGGAGGCGGCTTGAGCGCTGGCGAAAAGACCGGTGGCGTTTGCGATGGAACCGGACTGTGTCGGCGAAGTCGTGGCGCGCAGGAAGAGCGCGTCTTTGCTGGTGTAGTCGTCCTGATAGCCTTGGCCGTAGACGATCAGCGCGGTGGGCGTGAGCGCGAGCGCGGTGAGGTTGCGGCCTTCGCGCTGAATGGCGACGTGGGCGGCGTCGAATCCGGCGGGCAGGCTGGCGCGCGGAATGGCCAGCACGTCGGGGGTGTCGTAGACGATTTTCGCGGCGGTGAAGGCGCCGCTGCTGGGGCGCGTGGCGGTGAACCAGCGGATGCCGGCGGTGGGTTCGGTTGTTGCGGACGTGCCCGCTCCCTTGCGGTCGCGGCTCGTAATGCGGTCGCGGCTCGTGGCGAGATCAATGCTGTTGGCGGGCGGGATGGCGCGGACAGCCGCACCCGTCACCCCCGGCCCCTCTCCCCCAAGGGGAGAAGGGAGAACGGCGGCGCTTCGCTGCGCGAAGGAATTGAGCGAGTGGCTGGCGCTTGCTGACGTGCGCGGCTCTGGCTGGCCGCTTGCCGATGTGCGCGGCTCTGGCATGAATGATTTCGCGCGTTCCATCGATGCGAGATCGGACAGGCTGGAGAGTGCGGCGTTTATGCCGAATGCGGAGACAATTGTTTGCGCGTGTGGTTCGACGCTGAGCGGGCCGGCGAATTGGGGGAATGTTTCGATGTTGCCATTGAGGCTCACGCTATCGAGTTTGTACTCGTATATGCCTGGATCGGGCCAATCGTAGAGGCGATAGGTTTTCGGTTCGGCCTGAGTGATTCGTCCGGGGATGAGGGCGGGGTTGATGCGCGTCCAGCCGCTTCCTTGCGGTCGCGGTTCTGGTTGGCCGCTTACTGACGTGCGTGGCTCCGCAGGGCGGCGGTAGAGATTGAAGCCGAGGTTTTGGAATTCGGAGGCGGCTTTCCATTCGAGCAGGACGCCGGTTCCGTCGGCGATTGCATTAAACGAGGAAATGCGGACGGGTGTGACGCCGGTGCTCTTGAATTTCACGACGAGTTGATTTACGGCGTGCGGGTTGGATAGCGCATCGACGAGCACCGAGCCGGCGGGCGGGTTTACGATGTCAACGCTGTTGACCGTGTCGCGGTAGATCAAGTCGTAATCGACGCCTTGAACCAGGTTCGGCCCGGCGTTGATGTTCGCAAACGAGAAGGTGATTCCGGCGGTCGTAATACCGGTGTCCACGACGATGAAGGAATCGCCGAACGCGCCGTCGGTGGCGATCGAGAGCGTGCTGGTCGAATCCAAGCTGAGCGTCGGCGCGGTGGTTCCAGTGGTGATCAATTTTTGGCCGAGCGGGTTGCCGCCGTTGTGCTTCAAAATCGTGACGAGCTTGCCGCCGTTGGAGAGCGTGCAGCTTGAGCAGGCGAGCGTTTCATTCGCGATCAGCGCGCTGGTAACTTGCGCCGTGCCCGGCCAGACCACGGCGTTGCCGTTGCTGGCATCGCTGGCGGCGAGGGCCCCGGCGGTGCCTTTGCCGCGGACGCGGCTGCCCGAGGTGGCGGGGCTGCTGGCCAGGGAGCCGTTGACGCTGACGGCGCCGCTTGAACCGAGCAGGTTGAGCACGGCTCCGTTGTTGACGTTAGCGATGCTTGGAAGCGACGTGCCGAGGGGAATCGTGAGCGCGCCGGCGGTTACGAAAGTGCCGCCGGTGTGGGAAACGTTTCCGCTCAACGTGGTCGTGCCGGTGCCGGTTTGTTGTACGGAACCGCTGCCCGAAATTGTGTTGCTGAAAGTGAGCGCATCGGTGCGGCTGAAAATCAAGCTGGCGTTGTCGGCGATCGTGGTGGCGGCGCTCAAGCTTCCGGTGGTGCCGTTGTTTCCGAGGCGCAGCGCGCCGGCGGAGATAGTTGTCGCGCCGGTGTAGGTGCTCGTTCCCGTGAGCGTGACGGTGCCCGTGCCCTGCATGGTAACGACGCCTGCGCCGCTGATGACATTGGCGACGACGATGGCGTCGGTGCGGTTGAAGACGAGCGAGCCGGCGTCGTTGACGCTGCCGCTGCCGAGGGTTCCGGATGTACCGGCGTTGCCGATTTGCAAAGTCGTGCCGGCGTTGATCGTGGTTACGCCGCTGTAGACGTTGGTTCCGGCCAGCGTGATCGTGTTGGCGCCGGTGCCGTTGCGGTTAACGGTAATGGAATGCGTGCCGCCGGCTTCGGTGAGGTTGCCGGTGAGCGTCAGGGAATCGACGCCGTTGGCATTGGCTTCGCCGAACGTCAATTCGCCTTGCAGCGTGATGGGGCTGCCGACGGTCACGGCGGCGGTGTTGTCGTTGTTCCAGGTGACGTTGCCGTTGAAGACGATCGGGCGCGTCATGGTGATGGCCTGGTAGAGTTGAAAGATCGTGCCGTCGTTCCAGGTGAGCGTGCCGTTGCCGGTCACGACCGAACCGGCTTCGATGGACGTGGTGCCCTGATTGGTCACGATGTTTCCGTCGGTGACGGTCGTACCGACGAGGCTCAACTGCGCGTTGCCAACTTTGGTGAGCGTGAAGCCGGCGAGGTCCAACTGCGGCGCGCCGCCGCGCAAATCCCAGCGGCCCGTCCCGCCGAAGGCCGTGTCCGCGGTGAGCCGCACTTGCTGAAAGAGATTCTGCTGATTGTTGGCGGAGTTGTTGACGATCGCGCCCAAACCGCCGACGCCGGTTCCGGCAACGAAGAACTGTTTCGCGCCAAAGGGCGTGGCGACGTTCGCGGCGGTGTAGCCGCCGACGTCCAGCGTCGCGCCGGAGACGATCGTGACCGAGCCGCCGGGAATGGCGCCGAGCGGCGAGTTGCCGGTGGCGGTGCCGATGCGAATGGTTCCAGCGACGATGGTGGTGTTGCCGGCATAGGTATTGGTGCCGGTCAGGATCAACATGCCCGCGCCGTCTTTGGTGAGATTGGCAGTCGTGCCGCTGATGACGCCGTTGAGCGCGATGCTGCCTGAGGAGGCGATGACCGTGGAGTCGGCGACGAAGCTGATGTTGCCGGCCGCGCTGGCGGGGTTGGCGCTGCTGTTGAAGATCGCGCCGCTGTTGGCGACGCCGGTACCGGAAATGTTGAGTGTTTCGGCGCCGAGGGCCTGGCCGTTCAAATCCAGCGCGGCGCCGGCGGAGATGGTCGTGATGCCGGCGGTCGTTCCCAATGCGTTGGCATTTCCGGCGCGCAGTATTCCGGCGCCGACGGTCGTTGCGCCGGCGTATTGGTTGTTGCCGCTTAAGGTCAGCGTGCCCGCGCCGATTTTGGTCAGCGCGCTGTTGCCTGAAATCGCGCCGCCGAGCGTCACGCCGACGGTGCCGGTGGAGATTGTGGAATCGGCGTTGAGATTGACCGCGCCGCTCAGGCTGGCCGTTGTGGCGCTGCTGTTGAAGATCACGCCGCCGCCGGCGATGCCGCTGCCCGAGACGTTGAGTGTCTCCGCGCCGACGGTTTGTCCGTTGAGATCCAGCGCCGCGCCGTCGAGCACGGTGGTTGCGCCGCTGATGTCGCCCAGCGCGGTGGCGCTGCCCAATTGCAACACGCAGGAGAGGACGGTCGTCGCGCCGGCGTAACTGTTCGCGCCGCTTAAGGTCAGCGTACCAGAGCCGAGTTGCTGCACGCCGCCGGTTCCGCCGATCGCGTTGGCGACGGTCACGTTCGCGCTGAGATTGAACTTCAGCGTGCCGTTGTCGGTGACGGCGCCGCTGCCGAGCGTGCCTGTCGCACTGCCGGTGCCGATTTGCAACGTGCCGGAATTGATGGTGGTTGCGCCGTACGTGTTGGTTCCCGTGAAGGTCGCCGTGCCGCCTGTGGTCAGGGCAAAATTGCCGGAGATGTTGCCGCTGACGGCGAGCGTGCCGCTGCCAGTGGCCCAGGTTTGATTGGCATTCAAAACGACGGGCGCACTGACAGTGACATTCGAGAGGCCGGTGATGAGCACGCCGGAACTGCGAATGCCGAGCGTGCCGGGACCGGAACCGGTGAGGCTGACGTCGGTGTCGCGCGTGATATTCAGCGAGGAGATGTCGGTGGCGACATCCACGGTGATGGTAGTACCGGCGGTGACGACTTTGACGGAATCGCCGGCCGCGGGGATGGTCACGCCGCCGTCCCAATTGGCGGGGTTGCTCCAGAGCGTATTGGCGCCCAGGGCGGTCCACGTGCGGAATTGCGGCGCGGTGACGTTGAGCTTGACCACGCCGGTGGCGGTGAAATCGAGTGTGGCCGAGGCGCCGGACGGCAGCGTGCCGACGGTGAGGTTTTGGTTGAGCAGATTTCCCGTGTAGGTCAAAATTGTGTAGGTGCCGCTGGGGAAATTCGAGCTGGTGATGTTCAGCGTGCCGGTCAGATCGGCGTCGCCGGTGACGGCGATCAGGTCGCTGCTGGCGGGCATGCTCAAGTCGTAATTCAAGATGCCTGAAAAGAGCGAAAACGATCCGGTGTGAAGAGTGCCGACCGTACCCGTTCCGCCGGGAGTCGCGAACGAAACGCTATCGAGCGAAACGGTGCCTGTGGTCAAGGTGCCGGAAAGCGTGCCGCCAGTGACCATGACCGGGCCGGCGGTGCCGCTTCCGGCGAGCGTGGCGCCGGCACCAACGGTAATCAGCGGACTGTTGGAAGCCGAGCCATTGATGGTCATCGTGCCGGCGTTGACGAATGTATTTCCGGAGTAGGGGTTGACGCCGGTGAGCGTGACATTGCCGCTGCCGAATTGGGCTACGGTGCCGGTGCCGTCGATGATGTTGTTGACATTGAGCGTGTTGCTGCGGCTGAAGATGAGGGCGCCGTTGGTGGTGACGTTGCCGGTGCCGAGCGTGCCGGTGGTGCCGCCGGTGCCGACTTGGACGGCGCCGGCGGAGATGGTGAACGCGCCGCCGAAAGAGTTGATGCCTTCGAGGAATAGCGTGCCGGTGGTGGTTTTCGCGATGGCGGCGCCGCCGTTGATGTCGAGCACATTTTTGAGCGTGCCGGCGGCGAAGGTGAGCGTGCCGATTGGGTTGGCCGCGGTGCCGATGGTGTTGCCGCCCATGTCGAGCGTGCCGTTATTTAAGGCGAGCGAACTGGTTCCGGTGCCGGCAGTGATCGAGCCGCTCAACGTCATCGTGCCGCCATTGATGTTGAGCGTGCCCGTAGCCGGCGTCGTGCCTACTTGCGTGGCAAGCGTTATCGGGCCGGAAGCAACCGTGGCAGTTCCGGAGAGATTGAACGTCCCGGTGGCTCCCGTAGTTGTGCCGCCGGTGATGGTGTTGGTGGCGATCGCGGCGGTGCCCATCACCAAGTTCGCGGTGCCGCTGACATTGACTGTGCCCGTGGCGGGTCCGGTGCTCGAGGTCGTGCCGAGAATCACGGTTGTGGCGTCGATGGTGCCCGCGCTGAAACTCAGCGTGCCGCCGACCGTTGCGCCATTAGTGGAAGTGCTCTTGCCGACGTTCAACGTGGCAATTCTAGCGTCCACGCTGCCGTTGCCGGTACCGGCGGTGAAGTCCATCAAATTCGCGCCGCTGGGCGTGCCGCCTTCGCGCATGGAGCCGATGGTGGCGGTGGTGACGCGGTTGTTGCCGCCGCCGGCGCCGCGCAGGACGACGGTGGGATTGGTCAGACCGGCGCGGAAGCGGATGGTGCCGACGCTTTTCTCGTCGCCAAGCAAAACCGTGTCAATGTTGAGCGTGTTGGTTTGGCCGAGATTGAGCGTGCCGGCGCCGGCGTTGGCGTTGCCCATGCCCAACGTCAAAGTGCCGGAGGCGTTAATGGTGTTGGTTGCGGCGAGGGTGAGCGTGCCGGTGCCGCGGTTGCCGGCGGCGCCAACGGTTTGGTCGCCGATCTGCATGTTGGTGACGGTTGCGGAGAACGTGCCGAGGTTGGTCATGTCCAACGTGGCGCTGCTGCCGTTGCCGCCGTTGGTGCCGTTGCTGACTTGGAATGTCGTGGGCGTTGCGGCGGCGCAGACGAACGTGCCGGCTCCCGGTGTGCTTCCTGATATGGTCAGATTCGTGGTGACGGTCAGGACCGTGGCGGTGGCGGCTTGGCCGCCGATGAGCAGCGTACCGTTGACGGTCAGCGTTTCGCTGTTGCCGATGGTGATGGTGTTGTTGCCGGCGGCGTTGTTTTGCGCGAGCAGACTGGTCGCGGTGAGGTTGGCGGTGGAGAGGTCGAGCGATCCGACGTTGGGGCTGCCTTGTGTTGCGCCGAAGACGAGGGCTTTCACGCCGAAATTGTCCACGGTGTAGGTGAGCGTTCCGTTGTCGATGATTGTTGCTCCGCCGTAGGTGTTGGCGGCGGAGAGAATCAGAGTGCCGGCATCGAGTTTGGTCAGGCCGCCGGTGCCGCTGATGACGCCGGAAATGGTGAGAACGTTGCCGCCCGGCACGTCGATGAATCCGCCTCCGGCGTTCAGGGCGATGGTGCGGGCGGGCGTCAGGTCCAACGTGGCCGCAGTGCTCATCAGTGTGCCGCCGCCCATGATGATGGTATTGGTTGCGGAGCCGTCGCCGAGGTTGCTGCTCGAGGCGATGCTCACGATTCCGCCGTTGATCGCCACGGGGCCGGAGTTGGTGTTCGTGGCGCTCAAGATCAGCGTGCCGGTGTTGGTCTTGGTGAGCGTGCCGCTGCCGCTGATTACGCCGGAGACGGTGAGAACGTTGGCGCCGGTGACATCGAAGCCGCCGCCGCCGGTTCCGAGCGTGACGGTGCGCGCGGGCGTGAGATCGACCGACGCGCCGGTGTTTTGCAGCGTGCCGCCGGCAAGCGAGAGTACGTTCGTGGCGGAGCCGTCGCCCAGACCGGACGATGCGGAGATGCTTAAGATTCCGCCGTTGATCGCGACGGGGCCGGAGTTGGTGTTGATGTTGGTGAGGATCACGGTGCCGGTGTTCGATTTGGTCAGCGTGGAATTGCCGCTGATAGCGCCGGAGACGGTGAGGACGCTGGCGCCGGCGACATCGAAGCCACCGCCGCCTGTTCCGAGCGTGACCGCGCGGTTGCCGCCCAAATCGGCGCTCGCGCCGGTGAATTGCAGCACGCCGCCGTTGAGCAGCGAAATGGTGTTGGTCGCGGAGGCGTCGCCGAGACAGGTGTTCGAATTGATGCTCAGAATTCCGCCGGCGATGCCGGTTGAGCCGCTGTAGCTGTTGGTTCCGGAGAGCGTCGTCGTGCCGGCGCCTTGCTGAATGAGCGAGCCGCTGCCGCTGATCACGTTAGGAACGGAGAGCGCGTCGGTGCGATTGAAGATCAGGATGCCGTTGTTGGTGACGTTGCCGGCGCCCAGCGTGCCGGAGGTGCCGCCGCTGCCGATTTGCAGGAAGCCGGCGGAGACGGTGGTGGTGCCGTTGTAATTGTTGAGGCCGCTCACGAGCAACGTTCCCGTATTGGTTTTGGTCAACGCGCCGGTGCCGCCGATGCCGTTGGAAAGCGTGAGCGTGAAGTTGGTGGTGACGTCGAAGGAACCGTTGTTTTGTCCGAGGTTGAATTGGCGCGCGCTGTTCACGCTGGCAGTGGCTTGAAACCCGCCGCCGTTGAGCGTGACGCTGTTGGCGCTGTTGCCCAATTCGGAATCGGTGTCGACGCTGAGCGTTCCGCCGCTGACGGTGATGGTCTTGCCGGTTCCGCCGAACGAATTGGCGGCGTTGGTCAAGAGCAACGTTCCCGGGCCGCCTTTGGACAACGATGAATTATTGGTTGTGGAAATCAAGCCGCTGACCGTGAGCGTGCCTGTCGCTAAAATCCAGGATTGGTTGGCTTCGAGAACAACCGGACAACTGATCGTGTGGTTGTTGGAGCCGGTGACGGTGATGCCGCCGCCGCGGATGCCGAGCGGGCCGGCGCCGCTGATCGTTACGTCCACGGGTCGATTGATGGTCAGGATGGTGATGTCCACGGGCACATCGACATTCACGGCCGAGCCGGCGTTGCCGATGACGACGGCGTCGCCGGCTTGCGGGACGCCGGTGTCCCAATTGGCGACGGTGCTCCATTTGGTGTCTGCGCCGCCGGCGGTCCAGGTGCGCGTGGCGACATTCAGCACCACGTTGAGTTTGACGGCGTGAGCGGTGCTGAAATCGAGCGTGCCGACGTAGCCGATCGGCATCGTCCCGACGCTTAAGTTCTGGCTGGTGAGATTGCCTGTGTACGTGAAGAGCGTGTAGGTGGGGCCGCCGAATCCGGAGAGGCCGTTGACGTTGACGGTGCCGCCATTGAGGGCGAGATCGCCGGTGACGGCGATCAAATCGTTGGAGGCGGGAACGCTCGCGTCGCCCAGATCGAAATTGAGCATGCCGTTGGTGATGGAGAAGGCAGCGGTGCTGAGTGTACCGGCGCCGGTCGTGCCTGGGGCGAGCGTGGCGTTGGCGTTGACGGTCATCGGGCCGGTGGGGCCAGTGCCGGTGAGGGTCGTGCCGGAGAAGAGAGTGACGGCGGCGGCGGGCATGGAGGCGTTTGCCGCGAGTGTGCCCGCGGTGACGAGGATTGTGCCGGAGTAGGAGGGACTGGCACCGGCGAGCGCGAGCGTGCCGGGATTGATTTTGCTCAGATTGGTTGAGCCGGTGAGCGGGCCGGAGATGGTAAGCGTGTTGCCGGTGGCGACGTCGAAGGTCGCGCCGCCGGTGCCCAGCGCGACGGAACGATTCGCGCCGAGGTCGAGTGTGTTGGCGGTGGATTGAAGCGTGGCGTTGGCAATGGAAATTGTGTTGGTCGCTGAAGCGTCGCCGATGTTGTTGCTCGCGGCAATGCTCAAGATGCCGGCGTTGATGCTGGTCGTGCCGCTGTAACTGTTGGAACCGGTGAGGGTGAGCATGCCGGTGCCGAGCTGCGTGACGCCGCCGGTGCCGGTGATGGCGTTGCCGATGGTGATCGAATCGTTGTGCGCGAAGACCAATGTGCCGTTGTCGGTGATGGCGGTGGTCGCTGAGAGATTGCCGGAGGTGCCTGCGCCGCCGAGCGAGCCGCCGTTGCTGATTTGGAGTGTGGCGCCGTTGGCGACGGTGGTGGCGGCGGTGGAGGCGATGGGGCTCAAGACGGCGAGGGTGCCGCCGTTGACGGTGAGTGAGCCTGTGAAGGGGTTGTTGCCGGTGGGAACTGAGAGATTGAGAATTTGCGTGCCGCTGCCGATTTTGACCAGAGACAGGTTGTTCGCTGTTTGGGTGTCGGAGATCACGCCGGCGTAGTTGCCGTTAGCATTGTTATTGCCGAAAGTCAGGGTCGATGGAGCGGTCCCGAAATTGGAGACCTGATTGTTGGCGCTGGCGGCGGCGTTGAGGCCGTTGATGGTTTCGCTGAAACCGTTGAGGTCGAAGCGAGCCACATCCACGCCGTTTATGGTGACATCGCCAAAGCCAGGGCCGTCGGGAATTTGATTGTTCGCGCCCAATTTTAAAAACACTTGCCGAGTAGTGGCCAAGCTGCTGACCAACAAGCCGCCAGTCCAATCATTGGGCGTTCCAGTGTTGGAGAGGATGAGATTCTCGTTGGCATTCGCGAACGTGGCGATTTCAAGCCGCCCGGTTCCGGTAATTCGCCCGGTGATCGTAGGAGTGGCGCTGGAGGTTGTTATGCGGGTGTTACCGGTCATGGTGATGAGGCCTGAAACTGTGCAGTTTGAGTTTAAGCGCATTGCACCTGGGCCAGTAATCCCGCCATTGTTCTCCGTCGATCCCACTCCGGAAATGATGAAGTTATTGGTAAATGGACCGGCGTTGTTGAGAAATGCTTCCGCGCCAGGAAATACCGTGACGGTGCCCGTGCCGAACGCGGCGCCATTGGACGCTTGAATGCGTCCCTGATTAATAAGGGTGCCGCCGGAGTAGGTGTTGGCCGAACTGTGGACGACGTAGCCCATGATGCTGACGCTGACGGGGTTTGCGCCGTCGTTGGCAACAATGGAGGTAATGGTCAAGTTGTTATTTGTGGCAAGGAAATTTCCCGCCGTCGTTGTCGCGTCTGAAAAAGTCAATTCTCCTCCGCCGCTTGCAGTAATAGTGCCGCCGGTAACAGTGAACGTATCGTTGCCTGTCGATGCGCCGGTGCGGTAAATGCCGCCGTGCGGTCCGAGCTTCATTAATGTGGTCACTGTCAACGTGCGGCTGGCACCGGTTACTGTGGCGAGAATCGTGTTGACCAACGTCCCATTCGCTGCGGTGATGTTTCCGGTGTCGTTGATGTAGCGGATGTTGCTGTTGGCGTTGCTGGCAATCGCGCCAGTGGCGATGGGGATGTATCCGGTGTAGGCCACGATATTGTTGCTGCCGTCGAGCGCCACCCAATCGTTTCCCATTGTGGCCCACGCGCCAATAATTCCGCTGGCGTCGTTCGCCAATCCTGATCCGGTAAAATTAATCGCCCCGCTGGTGGTGGTGAAGACCGCGGTCATGCCCGTGTTGCGGGTCAGCGCGCCGCTGAAATTCAACGCGCCTCCGCCTGTTGTCGTGAAGGTGTGTTTGCCAATGTCGAATGTGTACGGAAAGCCGATGGCTTGCGGGTTGGGCGAGTTGCTAACGAAACTGCCGCCGACCGTATTCCCACCAGCGTTGTCGAGCACGCTCGAAAACAACACACTGTTGCCGGAGAGAGTGAAACCGCTCGCTGTAGCGTTGAAGGTCAGTCCGTTGAATTTTGTGCCCGCGGGAAAATTGTTCGTCGAGGTCACGTTGGCGCCGTCGAAGATGAGCAGGTCGTTGGCGTTGGGGATTGTCCCCGCGAGCCAGTTGCCGGGCGTCATCCAGTTGGTGTCGGGAGTGGCGTTTCCGTTCCAAGTGCTGGTGCTGTTAGCGGCGCGGGCGAAAGGATGTTGGAAGAGGACGATTGCCGCAAGGGTGAGAAGGAGGCGGATGCGCATGGGCTGCTCCTGACTGGCGTGGGAGGCGATGAGAGTCGCAAATCGTCCAAGCTTGTCGCGGTTTTTGGAATTTTCAGCTAGAAGGCACGCGGCAACTTTTGGTACAGGAGCGGCAAAATGGATCGAATGGGCCAATAACACAAACGCACGATTCGGATGATGTCCTCGTGCAATTCGAGCATCGTGTTACGTCGCGCTCGCGTAAAGCTTCCGGTACGCCGCCGGCGTCATCTTCGTTTCGCGGCGGAATTCGCGGGTGAAGTGGCTTTGGTCGGCGAAGCCGCAGGCGACGGCGATTTCGGCGAGGGTGCGTTTGGAGAAGACCAGTTCGCGCGTGGCTTCGCGGACGCGCACGCGCCTCAGGTAGACTTGCGCGGGCATGCCGATGGTTTTTAAGAAACGGCGTTCGAAAGCGCGCAGGGACAAATTCGAGAGTTTGGCGAGGTCGTCGTTGTGCCAGCGTTCGGCGTAGCGTTCGTGAAAGAGCACGATGACTTTGCCGAGCGCGACGTCATCGACCGACGGGGCGAGGTCGCGGCCTTTGATCGGCGAGCAGATGCCCGCGGTGGCGTAGACTTGGCCGCGCGTGTCGCGCAGCGCGACTTTGTCGGTGACGCACCAGACGGCGGTGTGGTCGAAGCGGCCGACGAGTTCGATGCGGCTGGTCACGGGAACGCCTGCGAGGACGCGGTCGTCGTCCATGCGGAATTTGGAGGCGATGTAGGGCGGGGAGAGTTCGAAGTCGGTTTTGCCGAGCACTTGCGCGGGGCTTTCCATGGAATAATTGAGCAGGAAGCCGCGGTTGATCCAGCGGTAGCTGCCGTGCGCGTCTTTGATCCAGAATTGGACGTCGTCGGAATGGTCGAAGAGCGCAAAGAGCGCGCGCATGTCGGCGGGGAAGTGGACGGCGTGTGCGGCGGGGGCGCGGGCCAGCGAGATTTCGCGGACGGAGTGAAGCAGCGGGAGAGGGCGCGCGTTTGGATCGACGGAGAGCGTGGATGGCATGGCTCGCGCGCCTCGGCGGAGTGCGGACAGGTGGTGTATACGCAAAAGGCGCGGGGGATGCAAGTGAGGTTCGACGCCGCTCCGTTCCTTGCGCTCTTTTGCGATAGTGGATATACAGTGACTACTTTCCGGAGGCTCGTGATCATGCGCAAAGTTGCCGTGGCGCGCTGCGCCTTTGTTGTGCTGACGCTCTCGATGCTCGCGGCCAGCCGCGCGGAAGGGAGCGTGAGACATGGCTGAGCCTCCGCGCCGCTGGCGCTTTCAGATTCATCTCTCGACGGCCATTGTGCTGATGTTTGTCGCGGGCGGGTTGTTGTTCGTGAACCTTCATCCGAGGTATGAGCTGGTAACTTATGACGGAGAAGGCTACGGCGAGTCAGTCACGATTGAGATTGCGCAAGAAGTCTACGCCGAAAGAGGAAAGGTCCCGTCCTATTTTCGAGTTCGACGGTATGGATGGCCTGTTGAATGCGTAGAAACCGCATCCCGTGTTTTCGTATCCGGAGGTAAATGGCACGACGTTACTGACTCCCCCTATCGGCGGATATCGACGGTATTCTTTCCATATGGGAGAGAGGACTACAATATTAAGGTCATCGTAGATTGCGCTGTCAGCCTGCTCATCATTTTCACACTCTGGTTCCTCTGTGAATGGCCAATCCGCCGCCGCGCGGCGCGGAAGGGAGCGTGAGACATGCCTGAGCCTCCGCGCCGCGCGCGCTTTCAGATTCAT
>DATGGK010000192.1:0-1616 GCA_035308565.1 Planctomycetota bacterium
TGCGTCATCTTTTGACGGTGCGCGGCGTGGGCTACCGCTTTGTCGCCTGACCCATTAGCGAACATAGGCGGCACTCGCCGCGAAGGAATCTTCTCGCGCAGCCCGCGGATTACGCTGCTGCGATTTCACGAAGGCTAATGCGCCAAGCGCAGCGATCGCTGGAAAACATACCACCACGTAGCGCGGCTCGATGGTTGGCAACTGCGTGAGCATCGCCGTGCGAATCACGAGATAAAGAACGAGGACGGCGCATCCCGGATTGGACCGGTAGCGCCACGCGCCAACCCCTGCGAGGCCGATGTACACAAAATTCAGGAACGCAAAAATCGCAGCAGCGTCGAATTCCTTCGGGTTCGCGCGCCACTGATCGCCCACAGGCCAAAGCTTCCCCGAATAGCGCAGCACGTCGACGCGCGGCGTGAACCAGGTCGCGAACGCGCGCTCGATTGGGATCAACGCAAAAATGCGAATCGGATGCGCAGCAGCACGCTCGCGCGCCAGTGCTTCGAACTTGCGATCGAGCGAGGGCGTCATTTTCAAGTCGTCGTTGTAACTCGCGAGAAGATCCGCAACACGAACCCGTTCCGCCGCGGAGTCGAACGCAGCGTCAGGTATCGCGTCCATCGGAATCGGTTTCTTTCCGAGCGCCCATGTCACGCTGTACGCGTCGCGGTTGCGCATCATCCAAGTGCGAGTCCACGCGTGAAAGCCCCACGGTATGAAATCACCCGCGGCTTGGGCATAGCGCGGCGCAAGAAACTCGATACGGCCCAGAGTTCGCGCGTTTCGCGCCGCCCACGGCGTGAGCGCCATGAGCAGGCCGACGGCCATCCATGTGCCAGCGAGTGCGACCTTCGGCCAGTCCGCCACGCGTCGCCAGCGGATGCAGATCACAACCGCCGCCGCTGCCAGCACGAGCGGCGTTTCGGGCCGCACCAGTGTTCCGATTCCAGCAACAAAACCGGCGAGCGCGAACTTGCCGGCAAATCGCACCACGGTTTGTTTTTGAACAGAGGGTGCATCGAGCGCATCGAGCGTGCGCGCGACCGGCGGAGCGAAGTTGCTGTCTGTGAAGACCCAGACCAGTGTCAACAGCGCAAGCGTGGTGAAGAACGCAGCGAGAGTTTCGGAGACGATCGCCGCGGTGTAGCTCGCGGTGAAGGGACACAGCGCGGCGAGCCACAGTGCAATTGTTGCAGCGAGCGATTTTTTCGCCGGCGGAACAATTCGCGAAGCGATCAGAGCGGCAAGGACGCAGGTAACCAGATCGATGGCCGCTTGCGCGAGCATCACCGCGATCCGAGTGCGGCCAAAAATCGAATAGATCGCGGCGAGAAATGCGGGATACGCTGGCATTCGCTGATCGACCGACATCAATTGCCCGTTGACGAACAGGCCGTAGACGCCGTGGTCGAGCCAATTGCGCGCCAGCTCTTCGTAGAATTTTGTGTCGCCAGAGTAAAAAGGAAAATGGGCGATGAAATACAGCCGCAGAGCAAGCCCGCAGAGCAGCAACGCGACAAGATGGCGGTAGGAAATGGGCAGCGTGCCGACTGACGCGCCGCTGGAGCTCGTTGCCATTCACTCCAGTCTATATGCGCCAGCGCTTTTCGTCA